>NZ_JCADBK010000001.1:0-681111 GCF_059358955.1 Nonomuraea sp. CX421
GTCACATAAATGACGGGGTTGTGCATCATGCACTGGCTTTTAACACACTGTTGAGTTCTCAAGAAACGGACGCGTACACCCTCACAAACCCGAAACCATTCAGGCCCGCTCAGAGGCGTTCACTTTCGCTTCACATTTCGTTCCGTTGTGTTCAAATCCTCCCAGCCCCCCAGACCCGTGTCAAATTGACCCGAACCAGTCTGACCAGCAGAAATCGAACACCACCCCGTTCCCAGGGCAACCCCTCTAACTTACCAGCCTTCAGAGCGATCCGCGAACCGATCTTCAAGCAGGGTGGGTCTGAGAGATTACCGACCAATGCTGCGCAACCATGCCGATGTCACCTAAGTGAAGGAGGTTGGTTGCCGCACCGCGTCGACTCCCCAAGATTAGCAGCGCCCCCGACCGCCCGAGACGCATTCACCACCGTTCATGGCCACAGAACGATCACAGGCGACCATAGACTCCCCACGTGAGCAGCAAAACACCGCCACTGGCGAAGACGGTTCCGACTGAGCGCACGCACCATGGCGACACCGTGGTCGACGAGTACGCGTGGCTCGCAGACAAGAACGATCCCGACACGATCGCCTATCTCGAAGCGGAGAACGCGTTCCTCAAGGAGGAGACCGCTCACCTGGCCGACCTGCAGGAGCAGGTGTTCCAGGAGATCAAGGGCCGCACCCAGGAGACCGACCTCTCGGTGCCGAGCCGCAAGGGCGCGTGGTGGTACTACACGCGCACCGAGGAGGGCAAGCAGTACGCCGTCTCCTGCCGGGTCCCCGCCGACGGCGACACGCCGCCCGAGGTCAAGCCCGGCGAGCGCCTCGACCAGGAGGAGGTCGTGCTCGACGGCAACGAGCTGGCCGGCGACAGCCCCTTCTTCTCCATCGGCACCAGCACCATCGCCCCCGGCGGCACGATGCTGGCCTACTCCACCGACTACAAGGGCGCCGAGCGCTTCACGTTGAGGTTCAAGAACCTGGAGACCGGCGAACTGCTGGACGACCAGATCGAGGACGTCTTCTACGGCGGCTGCTGGTCGGCCGACGGTTCGACGTTCTTCTACACCCGCGTCGACGACGCCTGGCGCCCCTTCCAGGTCTACCGGCACACCCTCGGCACGCCTGAGGACGTCCTGGTCTACGAGGAGCCCGACGAGCGCTACTGGATCGGCATCGGGCTCACCCGGAGCGAGCGCTACCTCGTCCTCGGCGCCGGCAGCAAGATCACAAGTGAGGCCCGCGTCCTCGACGCCAACGACCCCACGGGTGAGTTCCGGATCGTCCGGCCGCGGACGGTCGGCGTCGAATACAGCGTCGAGCACGCCGGAGACTTCTTCTACGTGCTCCACAACGAGCACGCCGAGAACTTCGAGCTGGCCACCGCCCCGCTCGACGCTCCCGGCGACTGGACGCCGCTGATCGCGCACAGCGAGGGCACCCGGCTGCTCGACATCGAGGCGTTCTCCGACCACGCCGTGATTCACTTCCGCCGCGACGGGCTGACCGGCATCCGAGTGCTCCCGTACGGTGACGAAGCCCCGCACAACGGCTGGCGCGACCGGGTGGAGGCCGCCTACGCCGGGGCCGCGTACGAGATCGAGTTCCCCGAGCCGCTCTACGACGTCAGCCCGGCGGGCAACCCCGAGTTCAGCACCCGCAGGCTCCGGCTGGCCTACACCAGCATGATCACGCCGCCCAGTGTCTACGACTACGAACTCGCCACCCGCGAGCTGATCCTGCTCAAGCAGCGGCCGGTGCTCGGCGGCTACACCCCCGACGACTACGAACAGTTCCGCGACTGGGCCACGGCCGGCGACGGCACGCGGGTCCCGATCTCCATCGTCAAGCGCAAGGACACCAGCGCCCCCGCCCCCACCGTCCTGTACGGCTACGGCAGCTACGAGACCTCCATCGACCCGGGGTTCTCCGTGCCGAGGCTGTCGCTGCTCGACCGCGGCTTCATCTTCGCCGTGGCCCACGTCCGGGGTGGTGGCGAGATGGGCAGGCGTTGGTACGAGGACGGCAAGCTGACCAGGAAGCGCAACACGTTCACCGACTTCGTGGCCGCGGCCAGGCACCTCAAGCAGGCGGGCTGGAGCGATCGGGTGATCGCGAGAGGCGGCTCGGCGGGCGGCCTGCTGATGGGCGCGGTCGCCAACCTGGCGCCGGAGGAGTTCGCGGGCGTGGTGGCCGAGGTGCCGTTCGTCGACGCGCTCAACACGATCCTCGACCCGTCGCTGCCGCTGACCGTGATCGAGTGGGACGAGTGGGGCGACCCGCTGCACAACGCCGATGTGTACGCCTACATGAAGAGCTACACGCCGTACGAGAACGTGGACGGCCGGTCGTACCCGCCGATTCTGGCGATCACCAGCCTGAACGACACCCGGGTGCTCTACCACGAGCCCGCGAAGTGGATCGCCAGGTTGCGGGCGACGGCGCAGGGAGGGCCGTTCCTGCTCAAGACCGAGATGGGGGCGGGCCACGGCGGGCGCAGCGGGCGGTACGACGCCTGGCGCGAGGAGGCTTTCGCCCTCGCCTGGATCATCGAGAGAGGCACCTCGTGACCTATCAGGCCGACGAGGGCCGCTACGAGCGCCAGCCGTACAACCGCAGTGGGAGGAGCGGGCTCAGGCTGCCGGCCGTGTCGCTGGGACTGTGGCACAACTTCGGCGACGACCGCCCGCTCTCCACCTCGCGCGCGATCCTGCGCCGGGCGTTCGATCTGGGCATCACGCACTTCGACCTGGCCAACAACTACGGCGTGCCGTACGGGTCGGCGGAATCCAACTTCGGGCGGGTGCTTCGGCAGGATTTCGCCGCGTACCGGGACGAGCTGGTCATCTCCAGCAAGGCCGGGTACGACATGTGGCCCGGGCCCTACGGGGAATGGGGGTCGCGCAAGTACGTGCTGGCCAGCCTCGACCAGTCGCTGGCGCGGATGGGGCTGGAGTACGTCGACGTCTTCTACAGCCACCGTCCCGATCCCGACACGCCGCTGGAGGAGACGATGGGCGCGCTGGACCGGGCGGTGCGCTCGGGCAAGGCGTTGTACGCGGGCATCTCCAACTACTCGGCCGAGCAGACCGCGCAGGCGGCCCGGATCATGCGTGAGCTGGGCACGCCTCTGCTCGTCCACCAGCCGTCCTACTCGATGATCAACCGGTGGATCGAGGGCGGGCTGCTCGACGTGCTGGAGGAGGCGGGCATGGGCTGCGTCGTCTACTCGCCGCTCGCGCAGGGGTTGCTGACCGACCGCTACCTGGACGGGGTGCCCGCCGACTCCCGGGCCGCGACCAGCAGGTTTCTGAGCGCCGACCAGATCGACCGCGAGCTGGCCCGCGACCTCGACGAGATCGCCAGGAGCAGGGGGCAGACGCTGGCGCAGATGGCGCTGCTGTGGACCCTGCGGGACCCTCGGGTGACCAGCGTCCTGATCGGCGCGAGCAGTGTGCGGCAGTTGGAGGACAACGTCGCCTGCCTGGATGGCCCCGCCTTCACCGAGGACGAGCTGGAGGCGATCGACAAGATCACCCGACCGGTCTCGTGACCGTCACAAGGCCTCGTGCCGCTGGAGGTAGGTGAAGGAGGCCCAGCCGGGCAGCACCGGCAGCCAGAACGTGAGCAGCCGGAACAACAGGACGGCCGAGGTGGCCAGCTCCCTGGGCAGGCCGGCCACGGTCAGTCCGACGATGAGCGAGGCTTCGACGGCGCCCAGGCCGCCAGGCGTGGGCGCGGCCGAGCCGATGGCGTTGGCCGTGAGATAGACGACGGCGACGGCGGTGAAGTCGAGCTCGCCACCGAAGGCCGCGACGCAGGCGTCGAGGCAGACCACGAACGCCAGGGTGATCATCAGTGTCCCGGCGGAGCCCTCGATCAGCTTGCGTGGCGACTGGAGCACGTCGAGGAGCCGGGGCAGCACGTTGGAGAACAGCCGCCGCATCCGCTCGGTGATGATCCGGCGCAGCCGCGGCACCCCCAGCAGCACGACGACCAGCACGGCCAGCGCCAGCAGGGCGAGGACGAGCTCACGCGACGGGCTGAACGAGGTGGCGGTGTTGGAGCCGGTGATGTAGGCGAACAGCAGCAGCAGCGCGATGTGGAAGACCATCATGATCAGCTGCGAGGCGCCCACGCTGGCCACCGCGAGCGCCGGGGAGATGCCGCGCTTCTGCAGGTAGCGGGTGTTGATGGCGACGCCGCCGACCGCGGCCGGCGCCACGAGCTTCACGAACGAGGCCGCGAACTGCACGAGCACGGTGCGCCACAGCGGCAGCGGCTCGGGCACGAACCCGCGCAGCATCAACGCGGCCGCCACGAAGCTGATGAACGAGGCGACGAGCGCCAGGCCCGACCAGCCCCAGTTGGCCGTGGAGATCACCTGGCCCAGGTTGACCTGGCTGAGCTGGGAGAGCAGGAAGTAGGCGGCCAGCGTGCTGGCGATGATGGTCACCAGGGTGCGCGGCCTGAAGCGTTCGAGGCGTACCTCCTCGACCGTGCTCTGGGGCTTGAGCGCGACGATCTGCTCGCGGATGGCGGCCAGCAGGCCCTTGTCCTTGGACAGGGCCGAGCGGGTCTCGCGGGTCAGCGCGATGCGCTGGAGCAGCGGCATCGCGTGACCCAGCGCGTCGGGGCCCATGACGGCGGCGGCGGCGCGGACCGAGCGCTCGGGCCCGACGCGCAGCGCGAGGTAGGTCAGCAGCTGCGCGACGTCGAGCCGCAACAGCAGGTCGCCGGCGGCGATCTCGCCGCTGCGGGCGTCGGTCAGCACGATGCGGCCCGCCCCGTCGAGGTGGATGCCGTCGCCGGTGAGCCGCCGGTGTGCCAGCCGCTGGATCTGCAGCAGCGCAACCTGCTCCCAGATCTGCGCGACGACGCCGTCGTCGATCTCGTCGTCGGGCACCTCGTCGAGCGTGCGCGTGTCGAGGTGCTCGTAGGCGAGCAGGGCGGCCTCGGTGCCGATCTCGCTGGTGCCGAGGAGCCGCGGCGTGCTGGCGCCCGCCGCCTGCGTGGCGTACGCCATCAGCGCCTCGCGCTCCAGCTCGGCGCGGAGCGACCTGATCGCCCGGCGCCTGGTCTCGGAGTTGAGCCGGATCCGCCGCCACAGCCGGTACGGCAGGCCGGCCACCTGACGGTCGCGGTCGAGCACGGTGACGTCGAGGCTGCTGCCGTCCCGGAGCCCCATGTGGTAGCGGCGGCTGCCCTGGTGGTCGTCGTCGATCCGGCGAGCCGAGACCGGGGCGAAGGAGAGCTTGCGGAGGGCGGCGACCACGGCGTTGCCGGCCGGCCGGGTGTTGGGGCTGCCGACGCCGTAGAGGGTGGCGTAGCCCATCGCCATGCCGACCAGGACGGTGACGACGGCGCCCGGCAGTGTGATCTGCCTGCCGGAGAACAGCGCGAAGATGTAGAGCGCGATCACGGTCCAGGTGAGCGCGCGCCAGGTGGGGCGGCGGGAGATGCGCACGGCGGTGGTGTAGGCGATCACGGAGGTGAGCAGCGTGTTGAGCGGCTCGATCGAGCGGCCGCCGGTGAGCAGCTGGCTCAGGTCCTCGGCGTTGCCCGCGAGGAGCCACTGGCCGAACAGGAAGGACCCGACCATGCCGATGATCGCGGCGATCAGGCCTTCCGCGACGCGCAGCCCGTCGCGGTGGAAGACGCGTTCGACGGCGAACGCCACGGGCACGGTCAGCACGGCCGCGCCGCCGAGGAACGTGGCCACGCGGCTGAGCAGGTCGGGGACGAGAGTGGTGCCCTCGGTGACGTCGGCCTCAAGGCCGTTGAGGGTCTGCTTGGCGATCAAAGCGAGCAGGACGACCGCGCCGAGCACGAGCAGCGTGGCGAGGAAGCGCAGCAGGTCGGAGGGGCGCCGGAGGCGTTGCGGCAGCAGCGGCTCCACCACGTAGACCTCGGGGTCTGGACGTGCCTCAGCCACGGCTGGATCCTCCTTCGAGAGGTCCTCCGCCTTCGCGCGTTCGCTGATTTCGGCCACCGACAGCGATTCTGCACCTTCCCGGCCCGACCGTACGATCTTTAGCCGTTAGTGTCCCTGATCGTCACCTCCGTCTGCACCGAACAACGACTCGGTCGGCAGTGACGTGCCCAGCCCCGAGGTTTCGATGCGTCCGGCTCTCGCACGCTTCGTCATCGCACGTCAGGCGGTAGACGAGGCGCGCGAGGCAGAGTACACGCCCCAGGTGTCCCATCCGTAACACGGCTCCCCCGGGCGGTTCCGGAGTGGGAAGTAAGCTCTGCGCTATGTCGGGTGAACTGAGGGTTTGGGGAGCTTGTCCGCTGGACTGCCCCGATGGCTGCTCGTGGATCGTGACCGTCGACGAGGGCCGGGCGGTGAAGATGCGCGGCAACCCGGACCACCCCTACACGCGGGGCTCCCTCTGCGTGAAGGTCAACCGCTATCTGGAGCACACCAGGGCGGACGACCGCATCCTGCACCCGCTGCGCCGTACGGGACCGAAGGGGTCGGGGCGCTTCGAGCGGATCAGCTGGGACGAGGCGCTGGAGGAGATCTCGGTACGGCTGCGCGGCATCATCCAGGAGCACGGCGGCGAGGCGATCTGGCCCTACCAGGGCACCGGGTCGCTCGGCTTCGTCCAGGGCTGCGAGGGGGCGGCCGGGCGCCGGTTCTGGAACGTGCTGGGCGCCTCCAGGCACTGGCTGAACATCTGCTCCACCGCCGGCAACACCGGGCTGACCCTGACCAACGGCACGCCCGGCGGGATGGACCCCGAGGACTTCGCGCTGTCCAGGCTGATCCTGCTCTGGGGCACCAACACGCTGACCAGCGGCCACCACCTGTGGAAGTTCGTCCAGGACGCGCGGGCGGACGGTGCCCACGTGGTGGCGATCGACCCGATCCGCACGAGGACCGCCGACCAGGCCGACCAGCACCTGGCGATCAGGCCGGGCACGGACGCGGCGCTGGCGCTCGGGCTGCTCAACGTGGTGCTCGCGGAGGGCGCGCAGGACGAGGAGTTCCTGGCCGAGCACACGGAGGGCTGGGCGGCCTTCCGCGAGGAGATCCTGAGCCATCCGGTCGCGAAAGTGGCGGAGATCACCGGCATCCCGGCCGAGGACATCCACAGCCTGGGGATACGGCTCGCGCGCACCCGGCCCACGGCGATCCGCGCCACGATGGGCATCCAGCGTCACGCGGGCGGCGGCACCGCGATGCGCACCATCGCCGCGATCCCGGGCGTCACCGGCGACTGGCGGCACCCGGGCGGCGGCGTCTCCTACTCCACCAGCGGGCACCTGCGTCTCGGTGTCGACACCCGGGAGGACCTGCTGGCCGCGCCGGTGCGCACGCTGACCATGACCCGGCTGGCCTCCGAGCTCGGCTCGGTGAAGTGCCTGTGGGTGTACGGGGCCAACCCGGTCGGCTCGACCTCCGACACCAACGCGATCAGGCGTGAGCTCCGGCGCGACGACCTGTTCACCGTGGTGATGGAGCAGTTTCCCACCGACACGGTCGACTACGCCGACATCGTGCTGCCGGCGACCATGCAGACCGAGCACCTCGACCTGCACGCCGGGTACGGCCACCTGTACCTGCAGTGGAACGAGCCCGCCGTGGAGCCGCCGGGCGAGTGCCTGTCGACGACGGAGACGTTCCGGCGGCTGGCCAGGCACATGGGTCTGACCGAGCCCTCGTTGTACGACTCGGACCTGGAGCTGGCGGGGCAACTACTGGCCGGCGACCACCCGTCGCTGGAGGGCATCACGCTGGACCGGCTGCGCAAGGAGGGCTGGGTACGGCTGAACCATCCCAAGCCGTTCCTTCCGTTCGCCGACGGCTTCCCGACGCCGTCGGGCCGGTTGCGCTTCCCGCCCGCGGGCGAGGCGTACGTGCCGCCCCTGTCGGTCCGTACGGCCGGCGGCTCGCCGTACGGGCTGACTCTGATCACGCCCGCGGCGCACACGTTCCTCAACACGGTGTTCGGCAACAATCCGGAGCTGCGGCGCCGGGCCAAGGAGCCGGTCGTGCTGGTCAACCCGGCCGACGCGGCCGAGCGCGGGCTGGTGAGCGGGCAGCGGGCGCGGGTGCACAACGACCGCGGCGAGTTCCTGGCCGACGTCGAGGTGAGCGACCGGGTGGCGCGGGGCGTGGTGGCCTCGCCCAAGGGGCGCTGGCCGAAGCACAGCCCCGGCGGCGCGAACGCGAACGCGGTCGTCGAGGAACGTGACGCCGACCTGGGCCGGGGCGCCGTCTACCACGACAACCTGGTCGAGGTCAGCCCTTGTGCCGGTCCATGAAGGTGACGATCCGGTCGAGCACCTCGGGGCCGTAGGAGCTGCGGAACAGGTCCGTGGCGTGAATGCGCTCCCCCTTGATGACGTGCATCTCGTTGGCGGGGGCCTTGGTGGCGGCGTCGTGGGCCGCCTGGAGGTCCTCAGCGCCGCCGTAGCCGTCGTGCTCGGTGCCGATCTGAAGCAGCGGCACGGTGACCTCGGCCGCGTCCTCGGCCTCGATCGCGCCTGACAGGGCGACGATGCCCGCCGCCTTGTCACCCGTCCGTGTCGCGGCGGGGGCCGAGGCGGTGCCGCCGATGGAGCCGCCGACGAAGAACAGCCGCTCGACGCCCTTCTTCCCGGCCAGCCGCTTGCCCATTCTGACGGCCATGTCCTCCGGTGTGACGCTGCTGTCGCGGGCGTAGAGCAGGACGCGGTAGCCGGCCTGGACCAGGCGGTCGGAGAGCGGGCGCCAGTTGCAGACGTTGCCGAGGCGCTCGTAGGTGATCACCACGCCGACCTCGCCCTTGCCCGTGATCACACCGGGCAGGTCGTCGCCGTGGGTGAAGATCTCGCCGTCGTCCTCGCTGAAGCAGCCGCTCACGTTGGGACCGGTGATCACAGGTGACGGGGTCGGGGTCGGGCTGGGTGTCCGCGTGGGTGACGGGGCCGGGCCGTCCGCGGTGGTGCCGGTAGTGGTGTTGACCGCGCCCCCACAGGCGGTCAACACCACTACGAGTCCGAGCAGGCCGATGGTCTTTCGCATGACGCCCCTCTCCTACTATGTCTAAACTGACATAGCGCGACCGCAGAATACCCTTGGAGGCACCATGACCTCAAGGACTTCGAGGACGACGACCTCGACGCTGGGATTCGCGATACTCGCCGTGCTGGCCCGCGGCGAACGCACCGGCTACGACATCGCCGCGGCCATGCGACGGCCCGTCTCCTACTTCTGGACGGCCGGTCACAGTCAGATCCACCCCGAGCTGCAGAAGCTGCTGGCCGGTGGGCTGGTCGTCTACGAGACCCGGCACGGGCCGGGCCCGCAGGACAAGAAGGTCTACCGTCTGACGCCCGAGGGCTCGGGGGCGCTGCGGGAATGGGTGACCACGCCGCCGCGCGAGCGGCCCGAGCGCGACGAGCTGGTGCTGAAGACGTACGCGTCGTGGCTGGCCGACCCGCCGCTGCTCAAGCGGCTGTTCGCCGACCAGCTCGCGCTTCACGAGGCGCGGCTGGCCGAGTACGAGCGCGAGGAGGAGCTGTTCGGCGAGCCGCCCAGGCCGGGCGATCCCAAATTCGGCAACTACGCGACGCTACGCTGCGGCCTCGGCTACGAACGGCACCGCGCCGAGTGGTGCAGGTGGATGGTCGCTCAGCTCAGCGACAGCTTGTAACCCTCGTGGGAGGCGGCGAAGCCGAGCGAGTCGTAGAACCGGTGCGCGCCGGTGCGCGACTTGTCGGAGGTGAGCTGCACCATCGCGCAGCCGCGTGCCCGGGCCCGGTCGATGCCCCACTGGATCATCCGGCGGCCGAGACCCTCTCCCCTGCTGGAGGCGGCGACCCTGACCGCCTCGATCTGGCAGCGCTCGGCGCCGAGCCGCGACAGGCCGGCCAGGTAGGTGAGCTGCATGGTGCCCACCACCTCGCCGTCACGCTCGGCCACGATCAGCTCGTCGTGGGGGTCGGCGTCGATGCGGGCGAAGGCGCTCAGGTAACGCTCGTCGCCCGGGTCGCCCTCGCGTCGCGCGCCGAGCGGGTCGTCCGCCAGCATCGCGACGATCGCGGGCACATCCTCGGCCGTGGCCGTACGGAAGAGCGGGTTTGAGGAGGTTCGCGACATGGCGTCCATCATGGCGTAATTCGTTTGACGGGGGCCGTGGGGGGCACTTGGGTGGCGGGATGATCGAGATCCATGCCGTGACCATCGACTGCGCGGAGCCGTACGAGCTGGCTTCCTGGTGGAGCGAGGCGACCGGGCTGCCGCTCGGCGACGACGACGAGCCGGGCGACGACGAGGTCATGCTCCGCACCGAGCGCGAGCCGTTCCTGCTGTTCATCCGGGTCCCCGACGGCAAGACCGGGAAGAACCGCATCCACCTCGACGTCAACGGCACCGAGGGCCGCACCCGCGACCAGGAGGTCGAGCGACTCCTGGGTCTCGGCGCGACGGTGCTGTGGGACCGTCGCGAGGCCGACGGCACCGGCTGGGTGACCATGCGGGACCCCGAGGGCAACGAGTTCTGCGTCTGCCGGAGCCAGGCGGAGCGGGGGTTGTCCGAATAAGGTTCTGTCGGCGATGCTGACCGCATGAGCGAGCCGAGCGCGTCCGCGAGCATCGAGATCAACGCTTCTCCCGAGCGGGTCTACGCCCTGGTCACCGATCTGTCCGAGATCGGCAGCTGGAACGCCGAGTGCCTGCGCGCGCGGTGGATCGGCCCTGTCAAGGAGGCCAGGCCGGGAGCCAGGTTCGTCGGCGGCAACCGCAACGGGAACCGGCGCTGGTCCACCAGCTGCACGGTCACCGCCGCGGAGCCGGGCCGCACCTTCGCCTATCACGTGCGCGCGGCGGGGGTGCTCGACGTCGCCATCTGGCGCTTCGACATCACCCCGACCGAGACGGGCTGCCGGGTCGAGCAGAAGACCTGGGACACCCGGGGCAGGTTCATGAACATCGTCGGCGGCTGGGCCACCAACGTGCCCGACCGGGCGAGCCACAACACCGCGAACATGAACCGGACCCTGCAGGGGCTCAAGCGCGAGGCCGAGCGCGCCTGACGGCGTCACTCGCTCCCCGCGCGTCCCCGCATGGTGAGGGTGAGGATGCCGGCGATGATGTACACCAGCAGGCCGTGCCAGAGCGACTGGAAGGCCGAGCCGAAGACTCCCTCGCCGTCGAGCACCAGCTGCACCGGGTAGTCCAGCACCGCGGTGATCCCGGCGGGGAGCAGCGCGAACTTCCACGGATGCCGCAGCGACCAGCGGCGGGCCTGCCGGGTCACCCGGTCGCCCTCGTTCGGCTTGGACACCGCGCCGATGGTGGCGATCAGCGCGAACAGGCTGATGCCGAGACCCAGCGCCCAGACCAGGTCGGCGGGGCCGGGCAGCAGCACGCCCATGCCCCAGCTGGCCGCGGTGATCGCGCCACCGCCGATGGCCGCGGTCCTCCAGGGAGCGCCGCGCAGCGCGGCTCCGGACAGTGAGACTTCGTCGCTTCGACTGAGTTCGTTCATATCCTCAGGGTGCCTTTTGGGTCCCCCGGTTCGCATCGGGGACGGACCCTGAGACTTCCCTTACCGGATCGCGCGGGTCAGTGCGCGCCGGCCAGGTTGAGGCCGACGATTCCCACGACGATGAGCGCGATCGAGGCGATCCGCACGAACGACGCGTTGTCCCCCATGGCCAGCATGCCGACCACCGCCGTGCCCACCGCGCCGATGCCGGTCCACACCGCGTACGCGGTGCCGACGTCGAGGGATTTGAGCGCGTACGAGAGCAGACCGAAACTCAGCACGGCCGTGACGAAGAACGAGACCGACCACCACACGTGGGAGAACCCGTCGCTCAGCTTGAGCGACAGGGCCATGACGACCTCGAAGAGACCGGCGACGACAAGCAGGATCCAAGCCATGAGTGAAACCTCCGGCGAGCGAGACGACAGGTCGTGCGTCGTCTTGGCTTTCCGGGTACGGCGCGTCTCGTCCGGGAGCAGGGCTCTATTGAGGCAACGGCGGAGCAGGCCCGCTCATTCCCACCAGAGGGTGACCCAGCGGTCTTTCGGGACGGGCCACATGCCGAGGGAGAGCGCGGTCTCCGCCACCTCCGTCGCGAGCGACGGGTCGAGGCAGATGCGCTGGCAGGCGCTGGCCGCGAGCTCCTCGAGGGAGGAGAAGCGTTCGAGCGGCGCCTCCCGCTCCTCGACCTGCACGGCGTAGCCGAGCGCCGCCGCCAGCGCCACGCAGTCTTCGGCGATGGGCCTGACCGGGCGCTCGATGCCGTGGAAGTGCTGCCAGAGCGGCGCCATCCAGCTCATCGGATGGCGCTGCGGGAGCTCGATCACCACCCGGCCCCGGGTGCGGTCGTCGAGCGCGCGCAGGAAGGCGGCCAGGTCGGGCACGTTGTAGACGACGTGCGCCGCGATCGTCGCGTCGACCATGGGCACCTGGTCGGACACGTCGGGCCAGCGGCCCTCGACCGCCGTCAGGGCGACGCCCAGCTTGTCGGCCCGGGTGGCGAGCTCGGCCAGCATCGCGGGCGAGGTGTCGACGGCGTAGAGCTCGCCGAGGCGCTCGTGCAGCGGGAGCGAGGCGGCGCCGGTGCCCACGCCCACGTCGAGCAGCGTGCCGCCCGGTGGCAGCGCTTCGGTGAGCCGGGCCATCGTGGGCCCGTCATCCGGGGCGGCGAGCGCCCAGTCGGTGCGCGTGGCGAAGCGGCCGGGCGAGTGGCCCCAGGGATCGACCGGGGCCTTGGCCATGATCTCCTCTGGAATGGCCCAGGATTCCAGCCGCTCTCGCCAGCGCGTGGCGAGTTCTTCGGCATCCATGAAGACGAGCATGCCACGCATATCGCTGGTTACTCGCGGGTAGCATTGCTAGTAAGGTTACTAGCCAGTAGATAACGCCCCCGGTTCAAGGAGATCAGCAGCCATGGGCCACTTCAAGAGCAACCTGCGTGACCTGGAGTTCAACCTCTTCGAGGTGTTCGGGCGCGGCGAGATCCTCGGCACCGGGCCGTACGCGGATGTGGACGAAGATGTCGCCCGTAGCCTTCTGAACGAGGTCAGCCGACTGGCTTCGGGCGTGTTCGCCGACTCGTTCGAGGAAGGCGACCGCCACCCGCCCGTCTTCGACCCGGAGACCAGCAGCGTCACGATGCCGGCCGGCTTCAAGAAGTCGTACAAGGCGCTCGTCGACGGCGGCTGGGCCCACCTGGACCTGCCGACCGACCTGGGCGGCCCCGGCATCCCCCGGAGTCTGGCCTGGGCCACCGCCGAGATGACCCTGGGCGCCAACCCCGCCCTGTACATGTACGCGGCCGGTCCCAGCTTCGCCTATACCCTGTGGAAGGTCGGCACCGACGACCAGAAGCGCTTCGCCGAGCTGGCCATCGAGCGCAACTGGGGCGCCACCATGGTGCTCACCGAGCCCGACGCCGGTTCCGACGTCGGCGCCGGCCGGGCCAAGGCGATCCAGCAGCCCGACGGCACCTGGCACATCGAGGGCGTCAAGCGCTTCATCACCAGCGCCGAGCACGACCTGACCGAGAACATCTTCCACCTCGTGCTGGCCCGCCCCGAAGGACACGGCCCCGGCACCAAGGGCCTGTCGATGTTCCTGGTGCCCAAGTTCCACGTGAACCTGGAGAACGGCGAGCTGGGCGAGCGCAACGGCGTCTACGTCACCAACGTCGAGAAGAAGATGGGCCTCAAGGTCTCCACGACCTGCGAGCTGACCTTCGGCGACAAGCACCCGGCGATCGGCTGGCTGGTCGGCGAGGTGCACGAGGGCATCAAGCAGATGTTCATGGTCATCGAGCACGCCCGGATGATGGTCGGCACCAAGGCCATCGCCACGCTCTCCACCGGCTACCTCAACGCCCTGGAGTACGCCAAGGCCCGCCTGCAGGGCGCCGACCTGACCCAGATGTCCGACAAGACCGCGCCGCGGGTGCCCATCACCCGCCACCCCGACGTGCGCCGCGAGCTCATGCTGCAGAAGTCGTACGCCGAGGGCATGCGGGCCCTCGTCCTCTACACGGCCACCTTCCAGGACACCATCCAGCTCAACCCCGGCGACCAGCACGCGCAGGCCATGAACGACCTGCTGCTGCCGCTGGTCAAGGGCGTCGGCTCGGAGCGGTCGTACGAACTGCTGGCCCGGTCACTGCAGACCCTCGGCGGCTCGGGTTACCTGCAGGAATACCCGATCGAGCAGTACATCCGCGACGCCAAGATCGACTCGCTCTACGAGGGCACCACCGCCATCCAGGGTCTCGACCTGTTCTTCCGCAAGATCCTGAGGAACCAGGGCGCCGCGCTCGGGTCGCTGCTGACCGAGATCGACGCGTTCGCCTCCTCCGAGGCGGGCAACGGCCGGCTCAAGGAGGAGCGCAAGCTGCTCGCCGAGGCCGTCGCCGACGTCAAGGCCATGGGCGACACGATGGCCGGGTGGGCGATCGGCTCGCTGGAGGCGCCGAAGGAGGTCTACAAGGTCGGCCTCAACACCACCCGCTTCCTGCTGGCACTGGGCGACCTGGTGATCGGCTGGCTGCTGCTGCGCCAGGCCGAGGTGGCCCTGGCCAAGCTGGTCGACGGCGAGGACGCCTTCTACCAGGGCAAGGTGGCCGCCGCCTCGTTCTTCGCGACGACCGTGCTGCCGCGCCTGGCCGCCGAGCGCCGCGTGGCCGCCGCCACCGGCCTGGACCTCATGGAGCTGCCGGAGGAAGCCTTCTGACCCTCCCTCCCGGAGGATCGCCGACGCCCGCTCCGGCTCCGGAGCGGGCGTTGCGCGTCTCCGGCCGAGGTGTACGGCGGGCGGCCACTCTCCTGCCTCACCTGAGCGTGTGATCACCCATAGCCGGGTATGACCGTGGGCATACTCGCCGTTTGCCTTCGGAGGTCGTCATGGGTGTCGGGGTCAGTATCTTCTTCCTCACGCTCGGCGCCATCCTGAGATTCGCCATCGAGCCCGACGTGTTCGGAGACAGCGTCCACATGGACGTGATCGGTTTGATCTTCATGATCGTCGGCGGAGCGGGCATCGTGCTGAGCCTCGTGCTCGCCCCGCGGCGCGGGCACACCTCCGAGGACCGGCTGATGCACCGCGAGAACCGGCCGCCGGAGATCTGACCTACGCCTCGATCTGCACGGCGGCCCGGGCCGCCAGGATGGGCCTGATGTGGTCGGTGACGACCGCCAGGTGGCGGGGGTGGTCGCGGTAGACCAGGTAGTCGTCGACGGTGTCGAAGTCGGCGACGACCGCGAACTCGTGGTTGCCCTGGTTGACGCCGAGGTCGCCGCCGAACGTGTAGGCGCGGATCTGCGGGATGAGGCCGGGCAGCTCGCGCAGCTCGGCCGCGACCCTGGCCTTCTGCTCGTCGGTGGCGTCCTCGGACCAGGTGAAGAGCACGACGTGGCGGATCATGCGCTCACCCTATCGCCGCGCCCCAGGAAGCCGCCCAGCCAGGTCGTCGCCACGGGCCCACCAGGGCCACCCGCGCGGGCCGGACGCTGTCACGGCCAGGCCGGACGCTGTCACGGGCCAGGCCGGACGCGAGCGCGCCAGGGCGCCCGCGTCCGGGCCGTCACCTCGGGCGGATCCGGTCGCGGTCAGGCGGCCCGATCAGCTCCAGGCCAGCATCCGCAGCGGATCCTCCAGCATCGCGCCCACGTCGCGCAGGAACATCGAGCCCAGCTCGCCGTCGACGATCCGGTGGTCGAACGAGAGCGCCAGCGTCGTGACCTTGCGGACCGCCAGCTCGCCGTCGACCACCCACGGCATGTCCCGGACCTGGCCGAAGGCGAGGATGGCCGCCTCGCCCGGGTTGAGGAGGGGAGTGCCGGCGTCGACGCCGAACACGCCCACGTTGGTGATCGTGATCGTGCCCCCGGCCATCTCGGCGGGCTGGGTGCGGCCCGCCCTGGCCGTCTCGGCCAGCTCGCCCAGCCGCCTGGCCAGCTCGGGGAGCGACAGCTCGTGGGCGTTCTTGACGTTGGGCACCACGAGCCCGCGCGGGGTCGCGGCCGCGATGCCGAGATGCACGTAGTGCTTGACCACGATCTCCTGGGCCTCCTCGTCCCAGGAGGAGTTGATCATCGGGTGGCGGCCGGCCGCCGTCAGCACCGCCTTGGCCACCAGGAGCAGCGGTGAGACCTTGACCTCGGCGAAGTCGGGCAGCGCGCGCAGCCGACGGACCGCGTCCATGGTCTCGGTGACGTCCACCTGGAGGAACTCGGTGACGTGCGGAGCGGTGAAGGCACTGGCCACCATGGCCTGCGCGGTCATCCTGCGCACGCCCTTGACGGGGATGCGTTCCTCACCCTGCCTGGCGGGCGCCGCCGCGGCCACCGGCCGGCTCGCGGCGTGGACGTCGTCTCGGGTGATGGAGCCCTCGGGGCCGGTGCCCGCGATGGTGGCGAGGTCGACGCCCAGGTCCTTGGCCAGTTTGCGTACCGGCGGCTTGGCCAGCACGGCGCCACGACCGGCGGCCGGACCCGTCGCGCCGTTCGCGGCCACGGGCTTCGCCGGGCTCGCCACCTCGGCCCGGGCCGGGCTGGCGACCGGGGGCGCCTGGGCGGCCGGTCTGCGGGGGCGGCGTCGGGTGGCGCCGGTCTTGACGCCGTAGCCGACCAGGACCGCCTGGCGCTGCTCCTTGGGCGCCGGGCCGCCGTGGGTGCCCGGCTCCACCGCGCCCTCCAGGGGCGGATGCGGCACCATGTCGTCGGCCAGGGCCTCGAGCCGGCCGGCCTGTCCCTCGGTCTGGCCGGTCTGGGCCTCGCCCCGGCCTGCCCGCCCCTCGGTCCGGCCCGTCTCGGGCCGGCCGCCCTCGCCGGTGCCGCCGGGCGCCTCCTCCGTCTCGACGGAGATGATGGCCACGCCCACGTCGACCGTCTGGCCCTCGTCGGCCAGCAACTCGGCCACCAGCCCGTCCCACGGGATGGGCAGCTCGACGATGGACTTGGCCGTCTCGATCTCGACCACGATCTGGTTGACCTTGACCGCTTCGCCCTGCTTGACATGCCAGCGGACGATCTCCGCCTCGGTCAGCCCTTCGCCCACGTCGGGGAGCTTGAAGTCACGTCGCATGAGACCAGGTCCCCCTCTCAGTAGCCGAAGGCACGGTCGACGGCGTCGAGCACCCTGTCCAGGTCGGGCAGGTAGTGCTCCTCGAGCTTCGACGGGGGGTACGGCGTGGAGAAGCCGCCGACCCGCAGCACCGGAGCCTCCAGGCGGTAGAAGCACCGCTCGGTGATCCGGGCCGCCAGCTCGGCCCCGAACCCGTTGTTGACCGGCGCCTCGTGGACGACCACGACCCGGCCCGTACGGCTCGCGGACTCCATCACCAGCGGCTGGTCGAGCGGGTTGAGCGAGCGCAGGTCGATGACTTCCAGCGAGCGCCCGTCGTCCTCGGCGGCCGTCGCGGCCTCCAGGCAGGTCTTGACCATGGGCCCGTAGGCGATCAGCGTGGCGTCGGTGCCGGGCCGGACCACCCGGCCCTTGTCGAACGGGGTCCACCAGTCGCCGGTCGACGTGTCGATGTCGGCCTTCTCCCAGTAGCGGCGCTTGGGCTCGAAGAAGACGACCGGGTCGTCGCTGCGGATGGCCTGCTGGATCATCGAGTAGGCGTCGGCCGGGTTGGAGCAGGCCACGACGCGCAGCCCGGCGGTGTGGGTGAAGTAGGCCTCGGGCGACTCGCTGTGGTGCTCGACCGCGCCGATGCCGCCGCCGCACGGGATGCGTACGACCACCGGCAGCTTGATCGCGCCCAGCGAGCGCATCGGCATCTTGGCCAGCTGGGTGATGATCTGGTCGGCCGCGGGGAAGACGAAGCCGTCGAACTGGATCTCGCACACCGGCCGGTAGCCGCGCAGCGCCAGCCCGATCGCGGTGCCGATGATGCCCGACTCGGCCAGCGGGGTGTCGATGACGCGGTCTTCGCCGAAGTCCTTCTGCAGGCCGTCGGTGACCCGGAAGACGCCGCCCAGCTTGCCGACGTCCTCGCCCATGATGAGGACCTTGGGGTCGTCCTCCATGGCCTTGCGCATGCCCTCGTTGAGCGCCTTGGACAGGCTCATCACGGTCATGAGCCCTCCTTCGCCGACGTCACGACCAAAGTGCTGTGCTCACTGAACTCACTCCGGTCGCTCATGACTCGAAGCCCTCCAGGTAGGCGGCGAACTGGGCACGTTCCTCGTCGATCAGCGGGTGCGGCTCGGAGTAGACGTGGTCGAAGATGTCGAGCGGCCGGGGATCGGGCATGGCGAGGCAGCGCCTGCGCAGGTCGGCGCCGAGCTGGTCGGCCTCGGCGTCGATGGAGTCGAAGAACGCCTGGTCGGCGTGCTCGTTCTTGAACAGGTAGGCCTTGACCCGCTCGATCGGGTCCTTGAGCTTCCAGGCCTCCAGCTCGCTGGCCACCCGGTAGCGCGTCGGGTCGTCGGTGGTGGTGTGGGCGCCCATCCGGTAGGTGTAGGCCTCGACGAGCGTGGGGCCCTGGCCCTCGCGGGCGTTCTTGAGCGCCTGCCGGGTGACGGCGAGGCAGGCGAACACGTCGTTGCCGTCGACCCGGACGCCGGGGAAGCCGAAGCCGGAGGCCCTGCGGTAGAGGGGGATGCGGGTCTGCCGCTCCAGGGGCTCGGAGATGGCCCACTGGTTGTTCTGGCAGAAGAACACGATCGGCGCGTTGAACACGCTGGCCCAGATGAACGCCTCGTTGACGTCGCCCTGGGAGGTGGCGCCGTCGCCGAAGTAGGCGATGGTGGCCGCGGTCGCGTCGTCACGCTGGATGCCCATGGCGTAGCCGACCGCGTGCAGGGTCTGGCTGCCGATGACGATCGTGTAGAGGTGGAAGTTGTGCTCCTTGGGGTCCCAGCCGCCGTGGTTGACGCCGCGGAACAGGCCGAGGAGCTTGAGCGGGTCGACGTCGCGGCACCAGGCCACGCCGTGCTCGCGGTAGGTGGGGAAGGCCATGTCGGCGTCGGTCAGCGCGCGGCCGGAGCCGATCTGGGCGGCCTCCTGACCGAGCAGCGAGGCCCAGATGCCGAGCTCGCCCTGCCGCTGCAGGGCCACGGCCTCGAGGTCGACGCGCCTGACGAGTGCCAGGTCGCGGTAGAGGGACCTGACCTCTTCCGGCGTCAGGTCGATGTCGTAGTCGGGATGCTCGACCCGCTCTCCCTCCGGGGTGAGCAGTTGGACGAGCTCTGGGGGTGCTTGAGCACCACGAGAGGCGTCGGCTGTCACGTGCCACTCCTGTGCGTTCGGGGCCTGTCTCGGTGGGGTCGCCACCTGGGCCGGCCTGCTGAGCGTCTGACCAACTGGTGGTGGTTCGTACGCTTTGGGGACATGGTGGCAGACGTCACAGCCCTTCGCGCAAGCCCCATGCCCTCCCCGTTCCCGTTGTGCCGGTGGCCACACGCGCCGGTAGGCTGGGCTTTCCCATCACTGCCATAGCCAGGAGGAACGCAGTGGCGCGCGTCATCGTAGACGTCATGCTGAAGCCCGAGATTCTCGATCCGCAGGGTCAGGCGATCGCCCGAGCGCTGCCCCGGCTGGGCTTCTCCGGCGTCGCGGAGGTGCGCCAGGGCAAGCGGTTCGAGATCGAGCTCGACGGCCCCGCCGACGAGGCGGCCATTGCGGACGTCCGAAAGATGGCCGAGACTCTCCTGGCCAACACGGTGATCGAGGACTACAGCGTCCGGGTTGAGGGGTAGAACAGCACATTTGACACCGGATTTCCCCCTGATGGCTTAAAGCCAGATTTTGGCGTGCCACAATGCCACGGGCGTGCCAACACTAAATAACAACAACGTGATTTTGCGGTTAGCCCCGATTTCACGGGGAAACCTACTCCAGGTGACATTCCGGAGCCCGGAGGAGTCCGGTGGACATTGAGTTCTCGTTGGCACTGCCGCGGGATGCGATAGGCATCCCGATGGTCAGGCGAGTGCTGGGCGATGCGCTGCGTTCGCTCAACGTGAGCGAGACCTGCATCGCCGACATGCTGCTCGCGGTCTCCGAGGCGTGCTCCAACGCGGTGCGGCACGGAGGTCCCGCCAATCGCTACGAGGTGACGGCGTCGATCGGCTACGGCCGCTGCGACGTGCGCGTGGCCGACAGCGGGCGCGGCCTGCCGTCAATGCCGCCGCACTTCCCGCCTCCCGACACCGAGAACGGCCGCGGCCTGCTGATCATGCGATCCGTCGTGGACGAGATCTCCTTCGGCGTCACGCCCGGCAACGGCACCACGGTCCACCTGCGCAAGCTGCTCTCCTGGGACGACGAGGCCACCGCCCGCCCCCGTCAGCTCGCCGCCGTCTGAAAGACCCCCGCCGGCCGCCTTCCGCTCCAAGCGGCCCGCCGGCCCGGGTGACCTGGCCCACCTGGCGAGGAACAACCCTCCGTACCCGATAACCTGGGAGCACCGCCCCGTCCACCCCGAAGCGACGGCGGCGCGTGCGTGCGCAATCCTCGAAGGGGACGACTGTCATGAGCGCTGCCCGTGTGGGCGTAGTCACGTTTCCAGGAACTCTCGACGACCAGGACGCCGCCAGAGCCGTGCATCTCGTCGGCGCGGAGGCGGTTCCGCTGTGGCACGCCGACCACGACCTGAAGGGGGTCGACGCGGTGTTCCTGCCGGGCGGCTTCTCCTACGGCGACTACCTTCGCTGCGGTGCCATCTCCCGGTTCGCGCCGCTGATGGACGAGCTCATCCCGGCCGCCCGCGCGGGGCTGCCCGTGCTCGGCACCTGCAACGGGTTCCAGATCCTGTGCGAGGCGCACCTGCTGCCGGGCGCGCTGACCCGCAACGCCTCGCTCCACTACGTATGCCGTGACCAGCGGCTCCGCGTCGAGCAGGCCGACACCCCGTGGACCGGCGCGTTCGCGCCCGGTCAGGAGATCGTGCTGCCGATCAAGCACGGCGAGGGCCGCTACGTGGCCTCCGCCGACACGCTCGCCGCACTCGAGGCCGGCGGCCAGGTCGTCGTGCGCTACCTCGGCGGCAACCCCAACGGCTCGCTCAACGACATCGCCGGCATCAGCAACGAGGCGGGCAACGTGGTCGGCCTCATGCCGCACCCGGAGCACGCGGTCGAGGAGCTGGTCGGCGCCCCGAGCACCGATGGCCTCGGCTTCTTCACCTCCATCCTCAAGAAGCTGGTGAACACGTGAGCGAGCGACACAGCATCGCGGCCGACAGCGTCCAGCGGGCCGCCGAGACGCCCGACGAGCAGATGCCGTTCGCCGAGCTGGGCATGAAGCAGGACGAGTACGACCGGGTCAAGGAGATCCTGGGCCGCCGTCCCACCGGCTCCGAGCTGGCCATCTACAGCGTCATGTGGTCCGAGCACTGCTCGTACAAGTCGTCGAAGGTGCATCTCAAGCAGTTCGCCACCAAGGCGCCCAAGTCTGAGGCGCTGCTCGTCGGCATGGGCGAGAACGCCGGAGTCGTCGACATCGGCGACGGCTGGGCCGCCACCTTCAAGATCGAATCGCACAACCACCCGTCCTACGTGGAGCCGCACCAGGGCGCGGCCACCGGCGTCGGCGGCATCGTGCGCGACATCATGTCGATGGGCGCCCGCCCGATCGCGGTCATGGACTCCCTGAGGTTCGGCGGCGCCGACGCCGTCGACACCCGGCGGGTGCTGCCCGGCGTGGTCGAGGGCATCAGCCACTACGGCAACTGCCTGGGCCTGCCCAACATCGGCGGCGAGGTCGTCTTCGACCCCTGCTACATCGGCAACCCGCTGGTCAACGCGCTCTGCGTGGGCCTGCTGCGCAAGGACCAGATCAAGCTGGCCACCGCGCCCGGCCCCGGCAACCAGGTCGTGCTGTTCGGCGCCTCGACCGGCCCCGACGGCATCGGCGGCGCGAGCGTCCTGGCGAGCGCGACCTTCGAGGACGAGTCGCACGCCAAGCGGCCCGCCGTGCAGGTCGGCGACCCGTTCATGGAGAAGCTGCTGATCGAGTGCTGCCTGGAGCTCTACGCCGCCGACGTGGTCGTCGGCATCCAGGACCTCGGCGCGGCGGGCGTCTCGTGCGCCACCACCGAGCTGGCCGCCAAGGGCACCGGCGGCATGCGCGTCGACCTCAACCTGGTCCCGCTCCGCGATCCCTCGCTCAGGCCCGAGGAGATCCTGATGAGCGAGTCGCAGGAGCGGATGATGGCCGTCGTCCGGCCCGCCGACGTTCCCGCGTTCATGGCGATCTGCGAGAAGTGGGACGTCCCGGCCACCGTCATCGGCGAGGTCACCGACACCGGCCGGCTGGTGATGACCTGGGACGGCGAGACGATCGTCGACATCCCGCCGGGCACCGCGGCCGACGAGGGACCGGTCTACGAGCGGCCCTTCCACGAACCCGCCGGGCAGGCCGCCCTCAACACCGACTCCCCCGACCGGCTCGACCGGCCCACCGACCTGCGGGCCACGCTGCTCCAACTGCTCGGCTCGCCCAACCTGGCGTCCAAGGATTGGGTGACCTCCCAGTACGACCGCTACGTCCGTTCCAACACCGTGCTGGCGCAGCCGGCGGACGCCGGGATGCTGCGCATCTCCGAGGCCATCGACGGGGCGGAGCCGACGACCAGGGGCATCGCGCTGGCCACCGACGGCAACGGCCGCTACGCCAGGCTCGACCCCTACGCGGGTGCGCAGCTGGCGCTGGCCGAGGCCTACCGCAACGTCGCCGTGACCGGCGCCAAGCCGCTGGCCGTCACCAACTGCCTCAACTTCGGCTCGCCCGAGGACCCCGAGGTGATGTGGCAGTTCGCCGAGGCGGTGCGCGGCCTGGCCGACGCCTGCAAGATCCTGGGCGTGCCGGTCACCGGCGGCAACGTCTCCTTCTACAACCAGACCGGCACGACCGCCATCCACCCGACCCCGGTCGTGGGCGTGCTCGGCGTGATCGACGACGTGGCCAAGCGGGTCCGCACCGGCTTCGTCGCCGAGGGGCTGCGCGTCGCGCTGCTCGGCGAGACGCTTGAGGAGCTCGGCGGCTCGGAGTGGGCGCACGTCGCCCACGGTCACCTTGGTGGCCTGCCGCCCGTGGCCGACCTGGAGGCCGAGCAGGCTCTGGCCACCGTGCTCGTCGAGGCGGCCCGGCGGGGGCTGCTCGAAGGCTCTCATGACCTGTCCGACGGCGGTCTGGCGATCGCGCTGGCCGAGTCGTGCCTGGCGCGGGGCGTCGGCGCCACCGTGACGCTGGGCGAGGACCCGTTCGTCGAGCTGTTCAGCGAGTCGGCCGCGCGGGCGCTGGTCGCGGTCGCGCCGGAGCGGTTCGAGGAGTTCGCCGCGCTGTGCGGCGACCACGAGGTGCCCTGTCACGGGCTCGGCGTCACCGGCGGCACCTCGCTGGTCGTGGAGGGTGTGCTGGAGGTGCCCGTCTCGGAGCTGCGCGACCGGCACTCCGCCGCGCTGCCCGCGCTGTTCGGCTGAGCGCGAGGGGCCGGTACGAAACTCCGTACCGGCCCCTCGCGGTGTCAGGCGGTGTGTCAGGCGGCCTTCAGGCAGACGACGTACACCGTGCCACTCGTGTGGCCCTGTCCCTGCATGTTGACCGTCCAGGCGGACGAGCCGGAGGGCATGCTGGCGATGACCTGACCGCCGTTGGAGACGGAGAATCCGCCGCCGGTCGCGATGTCACCCGCGTCGCAGGAGGCGGTGCCACCGTTCTTGGAGAACTGAGCGGTCTTCGTGTAGCTCGTGTAGGTCGTGCCCTTGCCGTCCTTGCCGTCCTTGCCCGGCTCGCCCTTGGGGCCCTGCGGGCCCTGCTTGCCGTCCTGGCCGTTCCGGCCGTCCTTACCGTCCTTGCCGGGCAGGCCGGGCTTGCCGTCCTTACCGGGGAGGCCGGGCTTGCCGTCCTTGCCGTCGGCGCCCTTCGGGCCCTGCGGACCCGCAGGGCCGGTCTCGCCCTTGGGGCCCTGGGGACCGGCGGGGCCGGTCTCACCCTTGGGGCCCTGGGCGCCCTGCTTGCCCGGGATGCCCTGGCGGCCCTGCGGGCCCTGAGCGCCCGTGTCGCCCTTGGGGCCCTGCGGGCCGGTGTCGCCCTTGCTGCCCTCGACGACCGTGGTGGTGGACGATCCCCCGCCGATCAGTACCCGGATCTCGGTCGTCCGGCACTTGGTGGTCGGGTTGACGATGCGCGCGTACCGGCTCTTCTTGTGCACGCAGGCGTGCACCTCGCCCGCCGCGGACGCCTGGCTCGTCGCCGAGGCCGTGGCGGCGCCACCGACGGTGAGAAGTGATGCCGCCAGTGCGCCAACGGCGGCGAGAGTGAGCGTGCGCCCCCCGCGAACCTTCATGATCAGTTTCCTTCCGGACACAGGTGTTGCTCAGGTTGAGCATGAGGTTCACGTTTCAAACGTTCCAGGGGAGTACAGAAACTACATAACGTGTTTATTACATTGCAAAGCGTTACTTTCGCTCCTGACGCTTCTTGACTGGTCAAAATGATCGACTACCCGTAAAAGGACGCACTGGCAGGCCCGTACGGCATGGATAATCGGGACTGTCCGGGGGGGCACCATCCGATGGAGGACGACCTTGGCGACCGACAGTCCCTACCTCCCACCCGCGACGCAGCCGGTGCGAGGGGTTGTCTGGGCCATCCACCTGATCCTGCCGTTAGCGGGGCTCTGGCTGCTGCTGGCCCAGCCGCAGCTGAACATCCGCTGGCAGCACAACCCCAGCCACTTCTGGATGATCATCACGGTGGCCGGCGTCAACGTGGTGCTCGGCACGCTGATCAGCGAGGCGTCCCGCAGGCGGCAGGACGCCCGGTTGTTCCTGGTGTCGATGGTGTTCCTGGCCAGCGCGGGCTTCTTCTTCCTGCACGGCCTGGCCACGCCGCAGGTCATCCTGCCCACCGGCTCGCTGGGGTTCGACCTCGGCCAGCAGGTCGGGCTCACCATCGCGGCCGGGTTCGCGTTCGCCTCGGCCCTGCCGCTGGGTGAGCGCCAGGCGCGGACCGTGCTCGCCCACCAGCATCTCGTGCGCGGCGTGCTGTTCGGCTTCATGATCCTTTGGGGGCTGGCCTCGCTGATCGACGGGCTGACCCCGCTCAGCCGGCCGCCGCTGACCGCGCCGGTCCTCTGGCTGTCCTGGGGCGCGATCCCCGGCCTCGTCCTGTACGCCGCCGCCAGCGTGATGATGTTCAGGCTGCACCGGCGCCGGCCGTCGGCCATGCTGATCAGCCTGATCACCGCCTACGCCCTGCTCGCCGAGTCGATGGTCGCCGGGATGTCGCAGCTCAACTGGCATCTGTCCTGGTGGGAGTGGCACATCCTGCTGACGTTCGCCTTCGTGTTCGTGGCCTACAGCGCCTACCTGCAGTTCAGGCGCGAGGGCTCCAGCGCGGGACTGTTCGACTCGGTGACGCTGGCGGCCACGCTGGCGCGCATCCAGCAGCAGTACGACAAGGCGCTGGAGGAGCTGGTCGAGCACGTCCGCCGGGGCGAGCCGCTGGCCGCCACCCGGCTGTCGGGGAAGTTCCGGCTGAACGAGGGCCAGGTCGCGGTCCTCGACCGGGCCGGTGAGGCGCTGGCCAACGAGCGCGAGCTGTCGGAGCGGCTGTCGGCCCTCGTCGCGGTGAGCGCCCGGACCCGCGTCGGCCTGCCCGAGACCCAGCTGCTCGCGGACGTCCTGGAGCACGTGCGGCAGGCGTACGGAGACGTGCGGATCGGCCTGATCGCCGAGGGCAGGACCCACATCGGCTCCCGCGAGTACGACTTCACCGGCGACCAGCCGATCAGGCGCGACAACCTGCTGGCGTTCCCGCTGACCGTCAAGGGGCGGCTGGCGGGCGCGCTGGAGGTGCCGGTCGGGCGCACCGCTCAGGACGAGGCGCTGGCCGCGACCCTGGCCGGGCAGCTGTCGCTCTCGCTCGAGAACGCCCGCCTCTACCAGGAGCTCGACACGCTCTTCCGGCAGTACATGTCGCCCGACGTGGCCAACGCCCTGCTGGCCGACCCGGCCCAGGCGGCGCTGGGCGGCCAGCTGAAGGAGCTGACCGCGCTCTTCGCCGACCTGAAGGGGTTCACCACGTTCTCCGAGCAGGTCACGCCGGGCGAGATCGTGGAGATGCTCAACCGCTACCACACGGCCGCCGTGCCGTGCATCCTCGACAACGGCGGCACGATCGTGCAGTTCGTCGGTGACGCGCTGCTGGCCCTGTTCAACGCGCCGGCCGCGCAGGACGACCACGCCAGGGCGGCCTGCCGGGCGGCGCTGGCCATGCAGCAGGCGGCCGCCGAGGTGGCGGAGGAGGTCGCCTGGAGCCGCGTGGACGACGTCGAGTGGCCGACGTTCCGGGTGGGGGTCAACACCGGGCCGGCTCTCGTGGGCAACATCGGCAGCCCCGAGCTGCGCGGTTTCAACGCCATGGGCGACTGCGTGAACGTGGCCGCCAGGTTGCAGGGGCTGGCCGAGCCGGGCACGGTGGTGATCGGCGAGACCACGCTCAAGCAGCTGGGCCGCGGCGCCAAGGTGAGCCCGCTGGGCAAGCTGAGCCTCAAGGGCAAGGAAGAACGGGTGGCCGCGTATGTTCTGGCGGCGTTGTCATAGAAGGTCAGGGATTCCGCGGCCATAATCAGCGCATGAATCCAGAGCCCGGCGAGTTCCTCTCCCTGCTGACCCCCGAGGAGATCGAGGCGTTCCGCGCCGTCGGGCGGCCTCGGCGCTGGGAGCGTGGGGCGACCGTGATGACCGAGGGCGACACCTCCGACTGGGTGCTCGTGCTGACCGAGGGCCGGGTCAAGGTGTCCTCCCACACCAGCAGCGGCACCGAGGTGGTGCTCGCGGTACGCGGGCCCGGCGGGCTGCTGGGCGAAATGTCGGCCATCGACGGCTCACCGCGTTCGGCCACGGTCACCGCGCTGGAGCCGATCGCGGGCTTCGTGGTGCGCGACTTCCCGGCCTTCCTGCAGACTCACGGGCACATCGCCGTACTCCTCATCCGGCTCGTGACGGGACGGCTGCGCGACGCGGACCGCAAGCGGATCGAGTACGGCGCGTTCGACACGACCGGCAGGGTGGCGACGCGGCTGCTGGAGCTGGCCGAGCGCTACGGCGAGCAGACCGCCAGCGGCGTGCGCGTGGCGCTGCCGCTCTCCCAGGACGAGCTGGCCGGATGGACCGGCGCCTCGCGCGAGGCGGTGAGCAAGGCGCTGCGCACGCTCCGCGACCGCGGGCTGATCGAGACCGGCAGGCGGCGCGTGGTGATCCACGATCTCGAAGGGCTGCGCAAGCGGGCCCGCTGACCCCGACCAAAACGGGCGTACGTTGTACGTCATAGTGGAGGGCATGCTCGAGGTCCCCCCCGATCACGCCGCCCGGATGCGCTACGCCTGGAAGGTCTGCTCGGTCACCAGCCTCGGGCTCATCCTCATCGGGGTCGCGGGCAGCACGCTGAACGTCGCCCTGCCCACGGTCGTGCGGCACTTCTCGGCCGACCCGTTCCAGTCGAACTGGATCCTGCTGTCGTTCCTGCTGGTCAACACCGCGAGCCTGGTGTTCTTCGGCCGGATCGCCGATCTGCTGGGCCGGCGGGAGGTCTACCTGCTGGGCTTCGCGCTGTTCACCGTGGCCTCGCTGCTCGCCGGGCTGTCGCCGAACGTGTGGTTCCTGGTCGCGATGCGGATGCTCCAGGCGGTAGGGGCGGCGATGATCCTGGCCAACGGCACAGTGATCATCACCGACGCGTTCCCGCCCGAGCGGCTCAGCCAGGGCATGGGGGTCTACATCGGCACCATGTCGGTCGCGCAGCTCACCGGCCCCACGCTCGGCGGCCTGATCGCGGAGACCGCGGGCTGGCAGTGGATCTTCTGGGTGAACGTGCCCGCCGGGCTGATCGCGCTCACCTGGGGCGCGATCACCCTGCGCAGGATGCCCAGGGGCCCGAAGCAACCGGTCGACGCGCTGGGCAACGCGCTGGTCTTCGCCGCGCTGTCGGCGGTGCTGCTGGCGCTGTCGGAGGCGGGCTCGCGCGGCCTGTCCAGCCCGATCGTGCCGGTCGGCGTCGCGGTGTTCGTGGTGCTGGCGCCGCTCATCTTGCTGGTCGAACGCCGGGCCTCGCATCCGGTGCTCGACCCGCGGCTGTTCGGCGGGCGGATGCTGGCCTGCGCGAACCTGGCGTCGTTCTGCAACGCCATCGCCCGGGCCTCACTGATCCTGGTGGTGGCCCTGTACTTCCAGGCGGCGCGTGGCGTGGACGCCTTCGCGGCCGGGCTGAGCGTGTTGCCGGTGCCGGTCGGCATGGCCCTGGCCTCGCCCGTCGCGGGCTCGGTCGGCCGCCGGGTCTCGCCGTACGCGCTGGCGATCGGGGGCTCGCTGATGAGCGCCGCGGGGCTCGGCACGCTGATGCTGACGACCGATCCCGCGACGCCGTACTGGATCATCGGCATCGGGCTCTTCGTGGCGGGCTGCGGCAGCGGCACGTTCCTCACCGGCAACACCACGCAGGTCATGGCGGCGCTGCCGGCCGGGAGCCTGGGCGTGGTGAACGGGTTCCGGCTGATGATCATGAACGTGGGCATCGTGCTCAGCGTCGGGCTCTCACTCAGCGTGCTGGCCGGATCGGTGGGGCCCGAACTGGGGGCGCAGGTCTACGCGGCCACCCTGTCGGAGCTGTCCCCGGTGGCCGTGGACCTGCTGATGGACGGCTTCCGGCGGACGTACGGGGTGTTGTTCGGCGTCGCCCTCACCGGCGCGCTCATGGCCGCCCTGGCCCGCGCCCGCCGCGGTTAGCGCCCCACGACCCCTGCCGGGACAGGGGCGCCGAACCAGGTGCGCAGCGCCTCGCGCAGCTCGTCCGCGCCGCCGCCGGCCTGTGCCGCCCAGGCGACGTACCCGTCGGGCCTGATCAGCACCGCCTGCGCGGGACCGGCCGCGCCGGTCGCGGCGATCACGTCCACTCGGCCGGCCCAGTCCTCCGCCGCCGCCACCAGGTCGGTCCGGCCCGCCAGATCCAGCAGGACCGGCCTGCCCGTCCGCAGGAGCTCGGCCACCCTGACCCGCCCTGCCTCGGTGCCCAGCACCAGATCCGGCATCCATCCGCCGACGAGCGGGTGCCCGGGACCTGCCACCCCCATGTCGTAGCGGAGATCCGCCCCCGACAGCAGATCGGACAGCCGCCGCGCGTTGGCCCTGTCGTCCATCAGCTCACCGAGCACCTCGCGCAGCGCGGTGATGTTCGGCCCCGGCGACAGCAGGGCGGTCTGCGCCCTGCTGTGCATGATCACCCGCTCCCCCGCCGGACGCCGCTCGTTCTGGTAGCTGTCGAGCAACCCGTCGGGCGCCCAGCCCTTGACCGCCGCCGCGAGCTTCCAGCCCAGGTTGAGCACGTCCTGCAAACCCAGGTTCAGCCCCGGCCCTCCTACGCCCGACTGGACGTGCGCGGCGTCACCGACCAGGAACACCCGCCCCTGCCGGTAACGATCGGCCAGCCGGGAGTTGACGCCCCGCGTGACGGTCGCCAGCGACGGCGCCCGATCGGCCGGCGGCTCGCTCATCGGCACGTCCGCGCCGAGCACCCTGCGGACGGCGGCGCGCAGGTCCTCGATCGAGCTGTCCGTTCGAGCGCTATCCCGGGGCCGGCCCCACTCCTGGACGCCGACCCGGTAGATCCCCGGCTGGAACATCCCGAAGGCGAAGACCCCGGTCTCGGTCCGCGTGAAGCTCGCCGACCGGAGCCGCCCGACCTTTCCCGGCACCTCCAGATCGCCGGTGCCCGGAACCGCCACGGGCGGATGGATGACGACCTGCCCCGAGCGCGCCACGAAGCCGTCGTCGGTGAATCCCGGAAAGCCGATGCCGCTCTGCTTGCGCACCGTGCTGTGCCCGCCGTCGGCGCCGACCAGGAAGGCGGCGCTCAGCCGGTAGCCGCCGTCCGGCCCGAGCGCCTCGATCGTCACGGCGTCGTCGTCCTGCTCGATCGCCGTCACCTCGTGTCCGCGCCGGATCTCCACGCCCAGCTCGCGGGCGCGCTCCTCCAGCGACTCCTCCATCCGCCACTGGGTGACGGGCAGCGTGTAGAGGGCGTTCTCCGCCCAGCCGGCCAGGTCCAGCGGCAGCGCCCCGAACTGGAATGACGGCACGGGCACCGGTGGGCTGGCGACGCCGCCGAACCGCTCGTACAGGCCCCGGTAGTCCAGCGCCTGCACCACGCGGCCGACCAGGCCATTGGCCTTGGGCGTCGAGGAGCGCTCCGGCAGCCGCTCCAGCACCACGGCCCGCACTCCCGCCAGGGCCAGCTCGCATCCCATCAGCAGCCCGCTGGGGCCACCGCCGACGATCACGACGTCCATGGAGACTCCTCCGATTTTTTGGACTCATCGTTCCAACTAAGTCTTCTGTATTGTTGGACTCGTGAGTCCAGAAAGTCAACCGGCCGCCCGCCGGCGCGGCCGCCCGGCGAAGCGGCAGCTGATCGTCGACGCCGCCCGGCGGGTCTTCCTCCGCCACGGCTACACCGACACGAGCATCGAGATGATCGCCGCCGAGGCGGAGGCGTCGAAGCAGACGATCTACAACCACTTCGAGGGCAAGGAGCAGCTCTTCGCCGCCGTCGTCAGGGCGGTCCAGCAGAGCGTGATGACCGACTCCGAGACGCTGTTCGCGGCGCGGTTCACCGAGACGGGCGACGTCGAGCAGGACCTCCGCGCCGCCTTCAGACTGATGACGGAGCTGAACCTGAGTGGCGACGTGGCCGCCTTCCGCCGCCTGGTCACCATCGAGCAGCTCCGCCATCCCGAGCTGATGCGCGAATGGACCCAGCCCAGGCCCGCCTTCGAGAGCTTCGTCGCGGCGGAGATCCGGCGTCAGACCGCCTGCGGCGCCCTCGACGTGCCCGACTCCGCCCTGGCGGCCCGCCAGCTCATCACGCTGATCCTCAACGAGGCGATCAACCAGTCCAGGTACGGCCTGCGCATCCTGACCGAGGCCGAGATCGGCCGGATCGTGGACGACGGCGTGGACTTCTGGCTGCGCGCCTACCGGGCCGACGGGAGTCGCTAGCGGCGGGCGGCGAGCGCCTCGATGCCGCTGAGCAGCAGGTCGACGCCGAAGGTGTCGTAGAGACCGGTGTCACCGCCGCCGGACATGGGCCCGGCCATCTCCACGAGGTGCGGATATCTGTCGGCGGGCAGGGACTCCAGGGCCAGCCGCTTGACCCGGTGGATCTCGGCGACCTCCTCCGGGGTGCGCGACCGGTCGAAGTGCACGGGCGCGTCGGCGATGGAGATGGCGCCCTGCAGCAGGTACTTGGAGATCAGGCAGCTCTCCTCCCTGTTGAACCCCGCCGTACGGGCCAGCCCGAGCGCGTGGTCCCAGACCGCCAGGAAGTTGGGCACCTCGGTCTGGCCGACCTGCTCCAGCACGCCCTTGGCGCACGGGTGGGCGCGGAGGGTCCTGATCAGCCCCTCGGCCAGGTCGCGGAGCCGGCGCTGCCACGGCCGGTCGTCGGCGGGCTCCGGCACGAAACCGGCGATCAGGTGGTCGGCCATGCCGACGAGCAGCTGCTCCTTGTTCTTGAAATGCCAGTAGAGGGCCATCGGCGTCACCCCCAGATCGGCGGCCAGCCGCCTGATGGTCACCGCGTCGAGCCCTTCGGTGTCGCCGACCCGCAGAGCCCGCTCGACGATCGCCTGGGCCGTCAGTTTTCCCATCACGGTTGACAACTATACGGCGTACACGTTCCACTATACGGCGTACAAGTACGGCGTATAGGAGGAATTGTGGACCGGAGATGGTGGGCGCTGGGCGCGGTGGCGCTCGGAACCTTCATGACGTATCTCGACAACAACGTGGGCAACGTCGCCCTGCCGACGATCCAGCGGGAGCTCGGGCTGACGATCTCCGGGCTGGAGTGGATCGTGAGCGCCTACATCCTGGTGTTCGCCGGGTTGATGCTGGCCGGGGGCAGGCTGGCCGACGTGCTCGGCACCAGGCGGGTGTTCGTCACCGGCCTGCTGATCTTCACCGCCGCCTCACTGGCCGCCGGGCTGGCGACCAGCGGCCCGGCGCTGATCGCTGCCCGCGCGGTGCAGGGCGTCGGCGCGGCCCTGCTCACCCCGACGGCGCTCGCGCTGATCACCCAGCTCTTCCCCGACCCGGCCGAACGCGGCAGGGCCGTCGGCCTCTGGGGCGCGACCGGCGCCCTGTCCATGGCCCTGGGACCCGCGACCGGCGGCTTCATCAGCGAGAACCTGCACTGGGGCTGGATCTATCTGATCAACGTGCCGGTCGGCGCCGTGACCCTCGGGCTGGCGCTGTGGGCGATCCGGCCCGTCCACACCCGGATCCGGCGCGGCCTCGACCTGCCCGGCCTGGCCACCTCGACCGTGGCCCTGTTCGCCCTGACGTACGCGCTCATCGAGGGCGGGGTCGCCGGCTGGACCTCGCCCGAGATCCTGGCCGCCTTCGCGATCAGCCTGGCCGCCGCCCTGGCCTTCGTGCTCGTCGAGACCCGGGCCGCCGAGCCGATGATCGACCTGACCCTCTTCAGGTCACGCGTCTTCACCGGTGGCACGATCACCAACGGCATCTGGTCGTTCGGCGTGTTCGGCATCTACTTCTTCAGCGCCCTCTGGCTGCAGAACGTGCTCGGCTTCTCCCCCACCGAGGCCGGCGGCGCGTTCGTGCCGATGGCCCTGGTCATGGCCGTGGTCGCGATCCTGTCGCAGCGGATCACCGCGCTGCTCGGCATCGCCAGGACCGTGGCGCTCGGGATGGCGCTGATGGCCGTCGCCATCTTCATGATCTCCGGCATCGGCGCCGACGGCACCTACGGCGACGTGCTGCCCTGGTTCCTGATGTACGGCCTGGGCGGCGGCCTGCTGGTGCCGTTGACCGCGGCGATGCTGTCCGGGATGCCCGAGGGCCGGGCGGGAGTGGCCTCCGGCGTGCTGAACGTCTCGCGTGAGGTGTTCGGACTGCTCGGCATCACCGTGCTCGGCGCGCTGCTCACCTCCCGGCAGGGCGCGAGCGACCAGCCCCCGCTGGCCGCCTTCCTCGACGCCTACCAGTTCACCCTCGTGATCGCCGCGGTGGTCGTGCTGGCCGGCATCCCGGTGAGCCTCTACACGCTGCGCGCCCGGCGCGGGCCCGTGGCGCCCGCTCAGGCCGCGCCCACCACCGTGGGATCGGCGAACTGAGTGCGGTAGAGCTCCTCGTAGCGGCCACCGAGGGCGAGCAGCTCGGCGTGCGTGCCGCGCTCCGCCACCCGGCCGTCCTCGATCACCAGGATGACGTCGGCGGCCCGTACGGTGGACAGCCGGTGCGCGATCACCACGGCGGTGCGCCCCTCCAGCGCCTCGGCCAGCGCCGCCTGCACGGCCGCCTCGGAGGTGGAGTCGAGCGCGGCCGTGGCCTCGTCCAGGATGACCACCCGGGGCCGGGCCAGCAGCAGCCGGGCGATCGTGAGCCGCTGGCGCTCGCCGCCGGACAGCCGGTAGCCTCGCTCGCCCACCACGGTGTCGAGCCCGTCGGGCAGCGACTCGATCAGCGTGCCGAGCCTGGCCCTGCGCAACGCGTCCCAGAGGTCGTCCTCGCTCGCCTCGGGCCGGGCGAACAGCAGGTTGGCCCGGATCGACTCGTGGAAGAGGTGACCGTCCTGCGTGACCATGCCCAGGGTCGCCCGGATCGAGTCGGCGGTCAGGTCACGCACGTCCACCCCGCCGAGCCGGACGGCGCCGGAGTCGACGTCGTACAGGCGGGGCAGGAGCTGCGCGATCGTGGACTTGCCCGCGCCGGAGGAGCCCACCAGGGCGACCATCTGCCCCGGCTCGGCCCGGAACGACACGCCGTGCAGCACCTCGGCACCGCCGCGGCTGTCGAGCACGGCCACCTCCTCCAGCGAGGCGAGCGAGACCTTGTCGGCCGAGGGGTAGGCGAAGCGCACGTCGTCGAACTCGACGGAGACGGGCCCGTCGGGCACCTCGACCGCGTCGGGCCGGTCCTGGATGAGCGGCTTGAGGTCGAGCACCTCGAAGACCCGCTCGAAGCTGACCAACGCGCTCATCACGTCCACGCGGGCGCTGGCGAGCGCGGTCAGCGGCGAGTAGAGGCGGGTCAGCAGCAGCGCCATCGCCACCACCGAGCCCGGTTCGAGCTGCTGGCGCAGCGCGTAGAAGCCGCCGAGCCCGTAGACGAGCGCCAGGGCGAGCGCGGAGACCAGCGTCAGGGCGGTGACGAAGACCGACTGCGTCATGGCCGTGCGGACGCCGATGTCGCGCACCCGGCCGGCCCGGCGGGCGAACTCGGACGACTCGTACGAAGGCCGGCCGAACAGCTTGACCAGGGTCGCGCCGGGCGCGGAGAACCGCTCGGTCATCTGGGTGCCCATGGCCGCGTTGTGGTCGGCCGCCTCGCGGCGCAGCCGGGCGATCCGGACGCCCATCCGGCGGGCGGGCAGCACGAACACCGGCAGCAGCACCAGCGCCAGCAGCGTGATCTGCCAGGAGATGCCGATCATCACGGTGACCGCGAGAAGGAGGGTCACGAGGTTGCCGGCCACGCTGGACAGCGTGTCGGTGAAGGCGCGCTGGGCGCCGATCACGTCGTTGTTCAGCCGGCTGACCAGGGCTCCGGTGCGGGTCCTGGTGAAGAACGCGATCGGCATCCGCTGTACGTGGTCGAAGACCGCGGTGCGCAGGTCGACGATCAGTCCTTCGCCGAGGCCGGCCGACAGCCAGCGGGTCAGCAGCCCGAGCCCCGCCTCCAGGATCGCCAGGCCCGCGATCAGGGCGGCGAGGCCGACCACCACGCCGGCCGCCTCACCGCGGCCGATCGCGTCGATCACCCGCCCCGCCAGAACCGGAGGGGCGATCGCCAGGGCCGCCATCACCACGCTGAGCAGCAGGAACAAGGCCACCTTCCGGCGATGCGGGTAGGCGAATCCCCAGACGCGGCGGAGCGTCGCCCTGGAGACAGGACGACGCTCCCGCTGGTCGTTCATCGAATACAACTGGTGCCACGCGGTCATCTCCATGCTCATGGCATGGAGACTAAGACCTGAACTTTACTTGAGGTCAACTCCCGATCCGCTTGCCCTGGGCGTGCCACACGACCGCGACCGACGGCAGCGGCTGGCCGCCGTCGGGCCACCGGCTGCCGGGATTGTCCGGGGTAGAGCCGTCCACCTCGCCCGGGTGCTGCACCGCGACGAAGACGCTGCGCTGGTCCTCGCTGATCAGCGGGCCGCAGGTCTCGGCCCCGATCGGCACCGTGAGGAACTGACGGAGGTGGCCGCGTTCCCTGCCGCGTACGGGCATCACGAACAGGCCGTCGTTGGTGCCGAGCGCGTTGCCGTCGGTGGAGATCCACAGGTTGCCGTCGCCGTCGAAGGCGACGTTGTCCGGGCACGAGATCGGCGAGACCTTGGCCTTGTCGTAGCCGGCGAAGTAGGTCGCGGCGTCGCCGGGGTCGCCGCAGACCAGCGGCAGCGACCAGGCGAACGTCCTCTCGGCCGCGTCGTCGCGCCGCTCGACGATCTCCAGGACGTGGCCGTGCTTGTTCGAGGCGCGCGGGTTGGCCTCGTCCGCCTGAGCCGGGGTGCGGTTGGAGTTGTTGGTCAGCGCGACGTAGACGGCGCCGGTGACCGGGTTGCGCTCGACGTCCTCCGGGCGGTCCATCTTGGTCGCGCCCACCTTGTCGGCCGCCGTACGCGTGTAGACCAGCACCTCGGCGGCGGTCATGCCCGCCACATGGGAGGTGTCGCCGCTGACCAGCGGGATCCATTCGCCCGAGCCGTCGAACGCGCCGTCGGAGGGCGGCTTGCCGGTGCCGTCGAACTCGGCCGCGGGGCTGTCGCCGGTGAATCTCGCCACGTACAACGTGCCCTCGTCGAGCAGCCCGCGGTTGTGGCGGTCGTGGCCGTGCCGGTAGCGGTTCTTGGACACGAACTTGTAGATGTACTCGAAGCGGGAGTCGTCGCCCATGTAGACGACGAGGCGGCCGTCGCGGGCCAGCGTGGTGGTGGCGGCCTCGTGCTTGAAGCGGCCGAGCGCGGTGCGCTTGACCGGCGTCGAGCCGGGGTCGAACGGGTCGATCTCCACGATCCATCCGAACCGGTTGGCCTCGTTCGGGTGCTTGGCCAGGTCGAAGCGCTCCTCCACCCGGTCGAAGCGGCGGCTGCTCGACGAGACGCCGGACGGCAGCGTGTAGCGGGCGGTGTACGGCCGCTGCGCCTCGGGCACCTGGTCGGCGTTGACGAAGTACTGGTCGAAGTTCTCCTCGGCGGTCAGCACGGTGTTCCACGGGGTGGTGCCGCCCGCGCAGTTGTTCAGCATGCCGACCGGGGTGGTGCCGGCGGGGTCGGCGGCCGTCCTGAGCAACTCGCTGCCCGCCGCGGGGCCGCTGAACCGCATCGCGGTGCCCACGGTGACGCGCCGGTTGTAGCGCCTGCGGCCGCTGGTCACCAGCTTCCACTGGCCGGTGCCGCGCACCCGCTCGACCTCGACCACCGAGCCGCCGTGGGCGGCCATCGCGATCCTGATCTGCTCCTCGGTCGCCGCCGCTCCACCGGTGTAGCCGCGGAACATCATCGCCTCGTTGGTGTATTCGTGGTTGACCCACATCAGGCCGCGGTCGCGACCCATCGGGAACAGCGTCACGAAGTCGCAGTTGTAGCCGAACTGCCTGGCCTGGGCCTCGGCGGTCTGGTGCTCGTAGTCGAACGCCGGCGCGTCCGGCAGCACGGGGTCGCCCCACCGCGCCACCACGGACGAGGTGTAGCCGGCCGGCACCCGCAGCGCGTCCTCCCGGTTCGGCGGCACCGGCGTGAAGCGGAGCGGCCCGCCCTGGGCACCGGCCCCCCTCGGGGTCGGGGTGCCGTGCCCGGGGGTGGCGAAGGCGGGGGTGGCGAGGGCGGCCCCGGTCCCGGCCACGAGGGCGCCCAGGGCGCCGGCTCGGATGACGCCCCGCCGGGACAATGCCTGCTCGACGACGTCGCCGAAGTAGGCGTTGCCGCTGTCGTTGCCGTCCGCGTGCGCGCAGGCGTTGCCGCAGCGGAACTGGCAGGTCATCGCCGATCGGCCGGATTTGTGTGAGAGCAACGGAAGAAGCCGGTTCGCCACAGGAACTCCAATTAAGGGTGCGCGATAGTCCGGCTGGGACGTTACGGTCACCGGCGAAACCCCGGGTGAACGGCGACCCCCGGTGCGATGAACGCTCTCCCGGCGGGGCGCCGCGCGCGTCAGCGCGGCATGGGCATCGGTGGGTCGTCCTCCGAGGCGGCGGGGAGGAACTTCAGCTCGTCGAGCAGGTCGGGAGTCTGGGCCAGCTCCTTGAGCTCGGCCTGGCACGACGCGCACGTGTCGAGGTGGCGCTCGAACGCCTCGTGTTCGTCTTCGTCGAGGACGCCGAGAACGTAGGCGGCCACCTCTTCGTGCATTACCCGGCTACCCCCTTGTCCGCCAGCAGCGCACGGAGAGCCTTGATCCCGTAGTAGAGCCTGGACTTCACCGTGCCCGGCGGGATCCCCAGAATCTCCGCCGCCTCACTTATCGTACGGTCCCGTAGGTACGTCTGCTCAATGACTTCACGGTGTTCTTCCGAAAGATCACGAAGAGCGGCTAAAACGACGATGGCGGATGACGCGCGGTCTGCGCCATCCGCAGCCGTCTCGTGAGAATGGACCCCGTCGCGCCGGCGCCCGTCTCTCACCAGGCGGCGGGCCTCGGTGACGAGCCAGGCCCACAACAGCCCCGGCTCCCAGTGCCGCCTCGCCGGGTCGCGCCCGGCCTTGCCGATCGCCTCCCGTACGACGTCCTCGGTCCACCGGAGGTCGTTTCCGGTCAGGCCGCGCACATGCCGCCGGAGGGGACCGCCGAACTCCCGGTGGAGGGACGCGGTGCGGTGCTCGGCCTCGGCATCCGCACTCTCGAACCTGTCGTCGACATGTGTCAGCACGGGCGTATCTTTACATCTTCGTTATCAGTCCGATAGGTACTCGGATAACTCCAGTCATTTCTGACTATTTCCGCCGAAGAGGGAACCGATCCGGCCGACATCACGTCTCCTCCTCCGACGCGAATTCCCGATCAGTCCTGGCGTTCCGGCCGAGGCTGCCTCAGCACCACGAGGGCGACGACGAAGGCGGCCGCGAGCAGCGCCGTGGCGCAACCGAACGCCAGGCGATAACCGCCGGTCAGCGCGGCGGCCTCGGCGGTGCCGGCGGACAGCAGGTCCGAGGTGCGCGAGGCGGCCAGCGTGGACAGCACCGCCACGCCCACGGCCATCCCGATCTGCTGGGTCGTGTTGAACAGCCCGGAGGCCAGGCCCGCGTCGTCGGCCCTGGCGCCGGACATGCCGAGCGCGGCCAGCGCCGGGAGCACCAGACCGCCGCCCGCGATGAGCACCATCACCGGCAGCAGGTCGGTGACGTAGTCGGCGTTCACCGGGACCCGGCTGAGCCAGCTCATCGCACCGAGCAGGAGCAACAGTCCGGCCAGCAGGACGGCTCGCTCGCCGAAGCGGGTGTTGAGCCGGGCCGAGACGAACAGGGACACGCCGCCGATGGCGACCGCCGCGGGCAGCATGGCCAGGCCGGCGCCGAGCGCGCCGTAACCGAGCACCTTCTGCATGAAGATCGCGACGATGATCTGGAAGGCGAACATGGCCGACACCGTCAGCATCTGGACCAGGTTGGCGCCTGACACGTTGCGCGAGCGGAGGATCCGCAGCGGCATCAGCGGGGTTCGGGCGGTCATCTGGCGGGCGACGAATCCGGCCAGCAGGGCGAGTGACACCGCGCCCAGGCCGAGGGTGTGCGCCGCGAGCCAGCCGTACTCCTCGATCTTGACCACGGTGTAGATGCCCAGCATCAGACCGCTGGTGACCAGGACGGCGCCGACGACGTCCGCCCCGGCGGCGAGCCCGGCCCCGCGCTCGTCCGGCAGCACCCGGATCGCCAGCGCGATCGTCGCCAGGCCGATCGGCAGGTTGATGAAGAAGATCCAGTTCCAGCTGAACGCGTCGGTGAGGACACCGCCCAGGACCTGACCGATTGAGGCGCCGGCGGCCCCGGTGAAGCTGAAGACGCCGATCGCCTTGGCCCGCTCACCGGGCTCGGCGAACAGGGTCACCAGGATGCCGAGCACGACGGCGGCGGCCATGGCGCTGCCGACACCTTGCGCGAACCGGGCGGCGATCAGCAGGCCGGGGCCGGTGGACAGGCCGGCGAGCAGCGACGCGGCGGTGAAGACCGCGTTGCCGGCCAGGAACATGATCTTGCGGCCGAGGAGGTCGCCGAGCCGCCCGGCGAGGAGCAGCAGCCCGCCGAAGGCGATCAGATAGGCGTTGACGGTCCAGCTCAGGCCGGCCGGCGAGAAGCCCAGGTCTCTCTGCATGGCGGGCAGCGCGACGGTCACGATGCTCCCGTCGAGGATCGTCATCAGCGATGCGGTGGACAGCACGCCGAGCGCGGTCCACCGCGAGGCGGTGCGGGGGCGCCGGGAGGAAATTTCGGTATGCGACAAAGCCGTCTCCTGTATCCGAGAGGAACAGAAGAGACCGTAACAGATAGTTTTGTTATAGACGATCCCTTGCGGACCTACTTTGTGCGCTGCCGTGCCCGGCGGGCTCCCGGCGGCGCCTCGACCGGAGTGGCCAGATGGCCCGTGACCAGGCGGTTCATCGCTCGTACGAGCACCTCGGCCTCGTCCGCCGGCAGCGCGGCCAGAGCCTCCCGGTGGACGCCGTCGACGACCTCCTGGCTCCGTCTCGCGACCTGCCCGCCCTTCTCGGTGACCGCGACGATCCGCGCCCTGCGGTCGGTGCTGGACGGGCGGCGCTCGGCCAGCCCGGCCTTCTCCAGGGCGTCGACCGTGACCACCATGGTGGTCTTGTCCATGTCGCCGAGCTCGGCGAGCTGGATCTGGGTGCGCTCCTCCTCCAGCGCGTGGACCAGGACGCAGTGCATCCGCGCGGTCAGGCCGATCTCGGCGAGCGCCGCCGCTATCCGGGTGCGCAGGACATGACCGGCGTGGTCCAGCAGGAACGACAGGTCGGGCTCCGCGCGAGTGGGTGCCAAGGCGATCATGCCGCCAGTCTACCGATTGGTTCCGTTCTGGATTATCTAGGCATCGACGCATTCGCGGAGATGCGGAGGGCACGCCCGGCCGGGAGGACAATGGCGGGGTGCCACCACGCAGACCCGACCCCGAGAAGCTGCGGGCCGCCCTCGACGCCCAGCTGGTCGCGCTCGACGAGCCGCCCTACGACGGGCCCGCCGCCGCGCTGCCCGGCGCGCTCGTCGCGGCCGTGCTCGCCGCCTACGACCGGGGCCGCACGCCCGAACGCGACGCCGCCCGGCATGCCGTGCGCCACCTGCTCGACCGGCTCGTGGCGGCCGCTCCCGGCCGCACCGTCGAGGTGCGGGTGCCGCCCTACGCCGCCGTGCAGGCCATCGCGGGTCCCCGCCACACGCGCGGCACTCCCCCCAACGTGGTCGAGATGGACGGCCGCACCTGGATCGAGCTCGCCATGGGCCGCCTCAGCTGGGCCGACGCCATGGCCAACGGGGCCGTCTCGGCGAGCGGCGCCCGCGCCGACCTGTCCGAGCACCTGCCGCTCTAGCTCGGCGGCGTCATCCACGGAAACTTGTTCCGGAAGCACTGGTCGGCGAGCTCGCCGGGCAGTTGCGCGCACTCCTGCACCACGCTGTAGAACCAGACGGCCACGACGGTGAAGAGGATCAGCGCCAGCACGCTCAGCACGATGCCGGTGATCGCCCGGCCCTTGCCGACCCCCTTCGTGAGCGCCACGGTCCCGAACACGATCGACAGAATGGCGGTGAGCAGGCCGGTGAAACAGACGAAGACGAGAAACGGGCTGGCCACGCCGAGCACCAGCGACGCCGTGGCCAGGCCGCTGCCCGGCCCGCTCGGCTGGTAGCCGTAGGGGCCCGGCGCGTAGCCGCCGCCCGGCTGGGCGTAACCGGGCGGCCCGCCACCGGGCGGGCCACCGTACGGGCTGGAGGGCGTGGTGCCCGGCACCGCGGGCTCTGCTGTGCCGTACCCGGCCGTCTCACCGGGCCGGCCGGGCACACCGGGCGACGGCTCGTACCTGGAGGGCGCCGACGTGGGCGGCGGCCCCTCCTCGTGTCCCTGAGCGCCCTCCCAGCCCGGATAGGTCGGCGTGCCGCCGGGCCCCTGGTACGGCTGTGCCTCGGGGCGGGGCCGGCCAGGCGTGCCGAAGGCGACCGTGCGCTCGGCGTCGGCCCCACCGCCCTCGGGCACCTCGGTCGGCTCCGGCACCTCGGGCGAGGTGGGCAGGTCGGGGCTCGGGGGGACGGGCGGCTCCTCGCCGGGCTCCCTGGCGGGCGGATGCAGCCGCCTCGGCGTCGGCTCGCCCTCCCGCGGCGGCTCGTCGGGGTGCGGCACCACCGGCGGCAGGGGTTCGATGGGCTCGCCCGGCTCACCGGGCTCCTCGGACTCGCTGCGCGCCCCGGGCGCGCCGGAGCCCAGATAGTCGTCGGGCAGGTCCTCGTCCCACCTGGAGGTGAACGGCGGCTCGTCCGGGCCGGGTCCTCGCCCGGGCTCGTCCCCGGACGGGCGAGGGTGGTTCGGATCCTCAGGTGTCTTCACGTCTGCGTCTCCCGAGGTGTCTACATACCGGATACTTCACCCTTGCGCGTAGAGCGCCGTCGAAACCGCCCGACACGGTCAGGATCGCTCCAACCTTCCGTCACCATGCGCCAAAGCGGCAGGCAGCAGGCAAGATGGGGGCATGCTGGACGAGACTCTGACCTACGCGCTGATCAAGGTCGTGAAGTCGCACCGCAACCAGATGGCGGCGGCGCTGCTCCCGCTGGGCCTGCACGTCGGCCAGGAGTTGCTGCTCAACCAGCTGTGGCGCGAGGACGGCCTGACCCAGGCCGAGCTCATCACCCGCCTGGGCGTCGAGCCGCCGACCGTCACCAAGACGCTCCAGCGCCTGGAGCGCGCCGGTTTCGTACGCCGGAGCCCTGATTCCGACCGGTCCCGGCTGATCCGCGTCCACCTGACCGAGACCGGCAGCGCGCTGCGGGGTCCGGTGGAGGAGATCTGGCTCAGGACCGACGAGGAGCTGCAGGCCGGCTTCTCCCCCGACGAGCGCGAGTTGCTGGCCCGCCTGGTGCGAACCATGCCCCGCTGAGCCCTTCCGGCGCAATCGGCTTGCGACTCTCACGCGAATAGGATTAGCTGGCTAATTAGTCAGCTAATCACCAAGGGGAGTCAGCATGCGCGTGCTCATCACCGGCGGGTCGTCCGGCATCGGAGCGGCCACCGCCGTCGCCTACGCCAGGACGGGCGCCAAGGTCACCATCACCTACACCTCCGGCGCCGACCGGGCCGCCGAGGTCGTCAAGCGGATCGAGCAGGCGGGCGGCTCGGGCTCGGCCGTACACCTGAACCTGGATGACCACGCGACCATCGCGCCCGCCGCCGCCTCGGCCGGGCCGGTCGACGCGCTGATCCTCAACGCCGTCCGCTGGGGCACGATCCCGCCCGGCGGCGTCGCGTTCGAGGACGTGCCCGCCGCCGAGTGGTCGGCCGGCCTGCACGCCAACGTGGTGGCCAACGCCCTGCTCGTGCGGGCCGTACTCCCGGCGATGCGGCGCGCGGGATTCGGCCGGATCGTGTTCGTCTCCTCGGGCGTGGGCGAGGAGGGCGTGCCCGGCCCCGGCCCCTACGGCACCGCGAAGATGGCGCTGCACGGCATGGCCCGCGCGCTGGCCTGGGAGGCCGGCCGCGACGGCATCCTGGTGAACGTGGCCGCCGCCGGCCTCACCATCACCGAGAATGATCGCCCCCTCCCACCCCAGGTCCTGGAGGCGGTCGCCGCCCGCACGCCGAGCCGCCGCCTGTCGACGGCCGACGACGTCGCGGCGCTCATCCTGTTCCTCGGCTCGGCCGCCAACCGCAACCTCACCGGGGAGATCGTCCGCGACGGATCGAACGCCGGAAGATCGGCTCACGCTCTCTGATCCGCCCCGGGTGTGCGAGCAGGGAAGAGTCCGACCTAGACTGAAGCATGTGCTGAAGGGCGACGGCCGGCTCGGCCATGACCTGGACCCCCAAGACCGCGCACCCCAAGACGCCTGCGGGGTCTTCGGCGTATGGGCTCCAGGCGAGGAAGTTTCCAAACTCACCTACTACGGGCTGTACGCGTTGCAGCACCGCGGCCAGGAGTCCGCGGGCATCGCGGTCAGCGAGGGCAGCCGCATCCTCGTCTACAAGGACATGGGCCTCGTCGCCCAGGTCTTCGACGAGTCGGTGCTGGGCACGCTCCGCGGTCACCTGGCGATCGGTCACTGCCGCTACTCCACCACGGGCTCCAGCGTGTGGGAGAACGCGCAGCCCACGCTGAGCTCCACCGATGTGGGCGGCCTCGCGCTCGCCCACAACGGCAACCTGATCAACACCCCCGAGCTGGCCCAGCGGCTGGCTCCGGGGGCGACCCGGGCGACCACCGACACCGAGGTGCTCACCACCCTGCTGGCCCAGGACCGCAGCCGGTCCATCGAGGACTCCGCGGCCGAGCTGCTGCCGCAGGTCAAGGGCGCCTACTCCCTGGTGTTCATGGACGAGAAGACGCTCTACGCCGCCCGCGATCCGCAGGGCATCCGCCCGCTGGTCCTCGGCCGGCTGGAGCGCGGCTGGGTGGTCGCCTCCGAGACGGCCGCCCTCGACATCGTGGGCGCCACGTTCACCCGCGAGATCGAGCCGGGCGAGCTGCTCACCATCGACGAGCGCGGCGTCCGGTCGCGCCGGTTCGCCCTGGCCGAGCCCAAGGGCTGCCTGTTCGAGTACGTCTACCTCGCCCGTCCCGACACCACGATCGCCGGGCGCGGCGTCCAGGTCACCCGGGTCGAGGTCGGCCGGGTGCTGGCCCGCGAGCACCCCGTCGAGGCCGACCTGGTCATCCCCACCCCCGAGTCCGGCACCCCCGCCGCCGTTGGCTACGCCGAGGAGAGCGGCATCCCCTACGGCCAGGGCCTGGTGAAGAACTCCTACGTCGGCCGCACGTTCATCGAGCCGTCGCAGACCATCCGCCAGCTCGGCATCCGGCTCAAGCTCAACCCGCTGCGCGAGGTCGTCGAGGGCAAGCGGCTGGTCGTGGTCGACGACTCGATCGTGCGCGGCAACACCCAGCGCGCGATCGTCAGGATGCTGCGCGAGGCCGGGGCGCGCGAGGTGCACGTACGCATCTCCTCGCCGCCCGTCGCGTGGCCGTGCTTCTACGGCATCGACTTCGCGACCAGGGCCGAGCTCATCGCGGGCTCGCTGACCGTCGACGAGATCCGGGCCTCCCTCGGCGCCGACTCCCTCGGCTACATCTCCCTCGAGGGCCTGACCAAGGCGACCACGATCCCCGCCGGACGCCTCTGCCGGGCGTGCTTCGACGGTTCGTATCCGATCCCGATCGACCAGGACAACGTCGGCAAGTTCGTGTTGGAGAGCAAGGCGTGACGAGCTACGAGGCAGCCGGGGTCGACATCGAGGCCGGCGAGCGGGCCGTCACACTGATGCGCGACAAGGTGGCGCGCTCCCGCCGCCCCGAGGTGGTCGACGACGCCAGCGGGTTCGCCGGCCTGTTCGACGCCTCGGCGCTGCTGCGCTACCAGCGGCCGTTGCTGGCGACCTCCACCGACGGCGTGGGCACCAAGGTCATGCTCGCCCAGCAGTACGGCCGGCACGACACGATCGGCATCGACCTCGTCGGCATGGTCCTCGACGACCTGGTGGTCTGCGGAGCCGAGCCGCTGTTCATGACCGACTACATCGCCTGCGGCAAGGTGGTGCCCGAGCGCATCGCCGAGATCGTCGGCGGCGTCGCCGAGGGCTGCCGCCTGGCCGGCGCGGCTCTGGTGGGCGGCGAGACGGCCGAGCACCCGGGCGCCATGGGGCCCGACGAGTACGACCTGGCCGGCGCCGGCACGGGCGTCGTGGAGGCCTCGGCCATGCTCGGGCCGTCCCGGGTGCGCGAGGGCGACGTGGTGCTGGCCCTGGCCTCGTCGGGGGTGCACTCCAACGGCTACTCCCTGGTGCGCCACGTGCTGCGCGAGGCGTCGCTGTCGCTCGACGCCGACCTGCCGGAGCTCGACCGCCCGCTGGGCGAGGAGCTGCTGGAGCCCACGCGCATCTACTCCCTCGACTGCCTGGCCCTGGCCCGCGAGGTCGACGTGCACGCCTACGCGCACATCACCGGCGGCGGCATCGAGGGCAACCTGTCACGCTCGCTGCCCGATCACCTCGACGCGGTGCTGGACCGGGCGTCGTGGACCCCTCCGGCGATCTTCTCGGTGCTGGCCGGGCACGGCCGCATCGCCCAGGCCGACATGGACCGCACGTTCAACCTCGGCGTGGGGATGGCCGCCATCGTCGCCGCCGAGGCGGTGGACGAGGCCCTCAGGGTGCTCCAGGAGCGCTACGTGGACGCGTGGGTGCTCGGTGAGATCACTCTGGGCACCGGGCAGGCCAGATACCGCCGGGCCCGCTGAAGCCACCTCGACGGCCCGCCGCGCGGGCGGCGCGGGTCGGGTCGTCGGTCAGCAGCAGTCGGCGGTCAGCCTGGAGGCCCGAAGCCGCGTGGGCGACTTCGGGCCTCCAGGATGCGCCGTGAGAAACAACTGGCCGAACCGGCGACACGCGCACGCGCACCCGGCGTGATCTCACGCCGGGTGCGCGGATGCGTCAACTAGAAGACCGGTTGCCGGAAGGACGATCGTCGTTTCCGGTGCCGTAGTCGTCGGCGTAATCGGCATAGCGATCCGCCAGCTCGTCGTTGAGGTCGTCGGTGTCGTCATTGCGGTCGGGGTCTCCGACCCCGAGTTCATCGCGAAGACGGTCAAGGTCCGTGCCACCGCTGTTGTACTTCAGCTGGCGAGCAACCTTGACCTGCTTGGCCTTTGCTCGGCCGCGCCCCATTGGCTCGACCCCCTCGTGTGGGGTCGTCCCCGACCCCTCGTCGCTAACGCACCACACACTGACGCCGCCTGACTATGGGCGTCAGCCTATCGTTCGCCTATTACCGTACCTGTTTTGTGCCCAGCTCGGTACGCCGTATGGGCGCGGGGCGTCAGCGGCCCAGCCAAATGCCCCTAACGCGCCCGACTTCCGACATTCTGCGCTCAGCCAGCCTATCCGCTGCGACCGCCGGGGGGACGTCCTCCTCGGCCGCGATAGCGAAGATCTTCAGCGTGGTGTCGTAGATCCGCTCCGCCTTGGCCCTGGCCCGTTCCATGCTGAAGCCCTCGATCTCGTCGGCGACCTGGATCACGCCGCCGGAGTTGACCACGTAGTCGGGCGCGTAGAGGATGCCGCGCTCGGCCAGCTGCTTCTCGACGCCGGGGTGGGCCAGCTGGTTGTTGGCCGCGCCGCAGACGATCTTCGCGCGCAGCCGGCCGACCGTGTCGTCGTCGAGCGCTCCGCCCAGCGCGCAGGGCGCGAAGATGTCGAGGTCGGCCGAGGTGAGCGCCTCGGCGTCGGCCACCACGTCCACCTCGGGACGCAGCCGGCGCACCCGCTCGACGGCCTGCTCGCTGACGTCGCAGATCACCACGTCGGCGCCGTCCTCGCGGAGCAGCTCGACCAGCCGGTGGCCGACCTTGCCGACGCCCTCGACGCCGACCCGGCGGCCGAGCAGCGACGGCGTGCCGTAGACCTGCTCGGCCGAGGCCCGCATGCCCTGGAAGACGCCGTAGGCGGTCAGGATGGAGGAGTCGCCGGCGCCGCCATGGGCCGTCGTGCGGCCGGTGACGAAGCGTGACTCGCGGGCGACGATGTCCATGTCCTCGCTGAAGGTGCCGACGTCGCAGGCGGTGATGTAGCGCCCGCCGAGCGACTCGACGAACCTGCCGTAGGCGCGCAGCAGCGCCTCGCTCTTGTCTCGGGCCGGGTCGCCGATGATGACGGCCTTGCCGCCGCCGAGGTCGAGCCCGGCCAGCGCGTTCTTGTAGGCCATCCCTCTGGCGAGGTTGAGCACGTCGGTGAGTGCCGCCTGCTCGCTCGCGTACGGGTAGAACCTGGTGCCGCCGAGGGCGGGGCCGAGCGCGGTGTTGTGGATGGCGATGATGGCTCGCAGGCCGCTGTGCGCGTCGGCGCAGAAGACGACCTGCTCGTGCGTGTCCTTGTGGGACGGACTGAAGACGTCGGTCACTGTAGTGACTCCTGGTCCGGTCCGCCGCCTCTTCGCGGCGGAGATCGCCTCCCAGCGTAATGGCCACCACGGTGCGGACCGGTGGTCTTCATGACACGATGCCTCCGTGCTGCCCTATGCCGCGTACCTCCGTGTCTACGAGCCGTTGAGCGCCTTTGCCGAGACTGAGCGGAAGGTGTGGGCCGACTACGCCGAGTCGCGTGACCGCCCCCGCCGCGCCAACGCGCTCAACGCCGAGCACGGCGAGGCCGTGCTGCGCCTGCTCGGCACGCCCCCGCAGCCGGTGCCCGCGCAGGAGAGCCCCAACGCCTACCTGCGGCGCGTGGAGGACCGCCTCTACGTCTGCCCTTGGCAGACCCGGTTGCGTTCGTGGCTGGCGTTCTCACGGCTGCGCGGCAGCACTTCCGTGAAGCTGATGGAACGTCTCGTCCCCAAGGCCATCGCCGACCAGACCGCCGACGACTTCGACCGCTACAAGCGCACGGGCGGCTCGTCGGCGCTCCGCACCCACATCCGCACCACGGCGTGGCACGTGCCGCCCTCGTGGTTCGTGCCGTTTGATGGAAACGAGCGCTGGCTGGTGCTCGGCTCCTCGACACCGGGACAGGACGTGACGACGGCGACGGGACGCAACCTCATCTACGTCACCTCCATGGCCCAGGCCCGCAGGCGGTCGGCGCGGGCGCTGCAGGTGCTGCGCAGGCACCTCGGCGACGACGTGTCGGCCAACTTCGACGTGGAGGACGTCGCCCGCTGGCTGGAGGAGTTCCACCCGCACTCGCTGGTCGAGCTCGACTACGGCGGCCTCGTGCACCTCATGGACGACGACGCGCTCCAGGCCGACCAGTCGGTGGCCGAGCTCTCGGCGGCCCTCACAGGTCTGGACACGGGTCAAGAAGAACTTGCCTTCGCCATGTATCAGAGGGTCATCCTGCGTTGGAAGTCAATGCAACTTCTGGAATCTGCCAACTGAGCCCCATAACAACCCTCTGACCTGCATGAGTCGGTCATGACTCCCGACCACTCACTTCTGCGAACTGAGTAGTTTGCCGTTTTCACTGCGATACCACGAACCGTGTCGCTAGAATCACCGAGCGTGACATCGCCACGGGGGCGGGCAGTTGGGTCAAAGAAGGGCTCGCCAATCGCTCAGCGTGGCTGTATGGTCACTTCGGGTGATGCCGCATATGAGCCAGAAAAGCCGCACGCTCTGGCACATAGGGGGACATCCGTGACCCGCGCACAAGCAGTCACAGGATCGCTAAGCCGGTCCACACGGAGGAGAGGCCGCACAAATGTCAGCTCGTACACCCGAGGCCGAGCCACTGCTCACGCCCGCCGAGGTCGCGACCATGTTCAGGGTCGACCCCAAGACCGTTACGCGGTGGGCCAAGGCGGGCAAGTTGACGTCGATTCGTACCCTCGGAGGTCACCGGCGTTACCGCGAGACCGAGGTTCGGGCACTGCTGGCGGGGATTCCGCAGCAGCGCTCGGAGTAATGCCGAGGTCGTCACGAACCTCAGGGGGGTTGAACGGTGGGCCTGGCTGGACGGCCTGGTCCACCTCTGTGACGACGAAGCGTCGCAAACGGGAGTTGGCGCCGCCCGCCCGGCGCCATTTCTCCTGGCCGCTACGTTCTCCTGGCCGCTACGTCAACTGCTCCCGCGTCAGGAGGATCAGCAGCCGGTTGACGTCGGGGTCGTAGCCGGCGGCCACGCTGAGCAGTGACACCATGTGGTCGACGAGCATCTTCTCGAGCGTCGGGCGTTCGATGTCGCGATGTTCGAGCCAGTCGAGACCCGCGGTCTCGACCGAGGCGATCCACGATCGCAGCGTGGTGCGGAGCACCGGGCTCGGCTGCTCGACCCGCATCTGCCTCTGGATGAGCCGGAAGAGGCGCTGCCGGACTCCGTCGACGATCTCGCCGACCTCCCCCGCGCGGTTGGCGGGCCCGCCGCGCAGCAGCGCGGCGAAGCCGGCCGCGTGCTCCTCGACGAAGTCGAAGTAGCGGGTGAGCCCCGCGGACAGCTCGTCGAGCGGGCGGCCGCCCCCCTGCGGGCGCAGCCGCGACTCCAACTGCTCGGCCGCGCTCCTCAGCGCCGCCACGTAGAGCTCCTGCTTGCCGCCGAAGTAGTGGTAGACCAGCGCCCGTGAGGCGCCCGCGGCCGAGGCTACGTCGTCGATCGAGACGTCCTCCGCGTCGCGCTTGCTGAAGAGCTCCAGCGCCGCGGCCATGAGCTCCTCGCGGCGGCGGTCGACGCTCAGCCTGCGCCGCGCGGGTCGTGCGGTCTCGGCCGACTTACCGGGTGTCACCCTTGCACACTATCCGACGCCTTCCCCAATAGCGGACGTGTGGCGAACCGGTCAATATCAGCCTTCCCTTACCTCAGGCCGTACCCTGCGGCTGACTCGATCGTTTGGTGAGACAGGTGCCCAACTTCGCATCGCGGGGGAGACACATGTCAGGACCACCGGTCAAGTCTTCAACTATCGCCGAGCTACGAGAGGTAGACGCGCTGCCTCGTCCAAGACCCACCATCCGCAACGTCGCCGAGCGTGCCGGCGTCTCGAAATCGCTGGTCTCGCTCGTGTTACGCGGCTCCCCGCATGTGAGCGAGCATCGGCGGCAGGCCGTGCTCCAGGCGGCCCGCGAGCTCGGCTACCGGCCCAACGCGGTCGCGCGCAGTCTCGTCGAGGGCCGCACCCACCTCGTCGGCGCGCTCGTCGCCGACCTGCACAACCCGTTCTACGCCGAGTTCCTCGACGGCCTGCAGGAGAGTCTGCACGGCGACGGGCTGCGCATGCTGATCGGCAACAGCCAGTGGGACCCCGCGTTCGAGGACGAGGCCGTGGAGGCCTTCCTGGAGCTCAGGGTCGACGGGCTGGTGCTGTTAGGCATCGCCCCGACCAGCGAGACGCTGATCGAGGCGACCTCCTACACGCCGACGGTCGTCGTAGGGGAACGTGACATCGAGCTCGAAGGCGTCGACATCGTCGTCGACGACGACCAACTGGGCGCCCGCCTGGCCATCGACCACCTGGTCGAGCTGGGCCACAAGCGCATCGCGCACATCGAGGGCCCGCGCCCCTCACGTTGTGAGGGCTACCTCGTGGCGATGCGCCGGCACGCCCTCGCCCCGTACATCATGGTCGAGGCCGCGGCCTCGTCCGAGGAGGGCGGCAGGGAGGCGGCGCACGCCCTGCTGACCCGGGACCCACGCCCCTCGGCGATCTTCGCCGCCAACGACATGCTGGCGCTCGGCGTGCTGTCGGCCGCCGGTGACCTTGGCCTGCGGGTGCCCGACGACCTGTCGGTGGTCGGCTACGACAACACCCACCTGTCGGCGTCGCACCACATCTCGCTCACGTCCGTCGACCAGCCGCGCCGCACCATGGGCCGGTCGGCGGCGGCCCTGCTCAGCGACCGGATCGGAGATCCCGCCAAGGTCGCGCGGCTACGTCAGGTGACACCCGAGCTGATCGTACGGCGCAGCACGGGACCCGTCTAAGAACAGCCAAAGGCTCGGTCAACCCGCCTGGCGTCCTCCACGTACGGCGGTTTACTCGCCAGGGTCATGCAAAGTGTGGCCGAATATGGTTCGGTCACGATCTGATCCGGGGGAACGGTCATGCGTGATCCAGAACTGGTGTCCTGCGCCCAACGAGCGGCGGCCGAGCTCGAGCGGGCCTGGGGTTACTGGCGGGCGGGCAGGGGACTCGGCGCCGACGCCGAGTCCGTGGCCAGCTACGTCGCCCACTCCCTCGACCACCCGTGGGGCCGCCCCCGCGTCGTGCTCGGCCTCGACGCCGAGGACGCGCGGGAGCTGGCCGCGCTGCTCCAGCGGCAGGAGGTCGGCGAACACGTCTGGTGAGAACCGGCCCTGGCGTAAGTTGGGACGTATGCGTCCACTTCCAGCCAGCGTCCTCGCCGCCTGCGGCCTGATCGCCTCCGCGTGCGGCGCCGCCGCCACCGGCGGCTCCGCGGCAGGTCAGGCCGACGCGCCGGCCCCGGTCACCGCAGCGCCCGCGCCGGCGGCGGCCGCCGTGGCCAACCCGCTCGACGGCAAGGTGATCGTCCTCGATCCCGGTCACAACGGGGGCAACTACCGCGATCCCGCGGCCGTCAACCGCAAGGTCAACGTGTTGACCCAGTGGAAGGCCTGCGACACCACCGGCACCCAGACCACCGGCGGCTACACCGAGGCCGCCTTCACCTGGGACGTCGCCAACCGGACGGCCAAGATCCTCAAGAACCGGGGCGCCAAGGTCAAGCTGACCAGGTCCGGCAACAACAGCGTGGGGCCGTGCATCACCGAGCGGGCCGCGATCGGCAACAAGGCCAAGGCCAACGCCGTCATCTCCATCCACGCCGACGGGAGCGCCCCGGGCAACCGCGGGTTCCACGTGATCATGCCCAAGAAGATCAACGGGCCGGTCGACCCGGTCGTGGCCGACTCCCGCAGGCTGGGCATCGACATCCGTGACGCCTACCGCAAGGGCACCGGTCTGCCCTACTCGACCTACATCGGCAGCAAGGCGCTCGACTTCCGCAACGACCTCGGCGGGCTCAACCTGTCGGCGGTGCCGAAGGTCTTCATCGAGACCGGCAACATGAAGAACCCCGCCGAGGCGGCGAAGTTCGGCGATGCGAAGTTCCGGGAGCGGATCGCTCTGGCGTTGGCGAACGGCCTGCAGCGATACTTCACCTCGTGATCCCCGAGCCACGCCTGCTCCGGTCCCTGTCCGCCTCCTACGAGCACGCCCGAGGCGCCACCGTGTCGGGGCCGGTCGAGCTGGCCGACGCCGTACGTGTGGCGCTTCCCGGGCTCGACCTGCTGCCCGGCGACTCCGGGGCGGTCGACCTGCGGCACGACCCGGCGCTCGGGGCCGAGGCGTACAAGCTGGTCGTGGGGTCGCGCGGGGTGGATATAACCGCCGGTGGGCGGGCCGGGGCGTTCTACGCCGGGCAGTCGCTGCACCAGCTGCTGCCCGACGCGTCCTACCGGTTCTCGGCGGACGGCTCCTGGACTGTGCCCGGGGTGCGCATCGAGGACTCCCCCCGGTTCGCCTGGCGGGGGCTGCACCTCGACGTGGCCCGGCACTTCTTCGCCAAACGGGAGGTTCTGCGGCTGATCGACCTGATGGCCGTGCACAAGCTCAACCGGCTGCACCTGCATCTGGCCGACGACCAGGGGTGGCGGGTGGAGAGCAGGGCCTATCCGCTGCTGACCGAGGTCTCCTCGCACCGGCCGCGCACCGTGACCAGCCTGCGCGGCGACCCGCGGACCTACGACGACCTGCCGCACGGCGGCTTCTACTCGCTCGACGACCTGACCGAGCTGGCCGCGTACGCGCGGGCTCGCGGGGTCGTGATCGTGCCCGAGATCGACGTGCCGGGTCACGCCTCGGCCATCCTGGCCGCCTACCCCGCGCTGGGAGCCACCGGCGAGCGCCACGAGGTGCTCGACCACTGGGGCATCTCCCCCGCGATCCTCTCGCCGCTGCCGCCCACGGTCGAGTTCCTGGCCACGATCTTCGACGAGCTGGTCGGCGCCCTCGGCGAGACCCCCTACGTGCACATCGGCGGCGACGAGGTGGTGCTCGACCAGTGGGCGGCCTCGTCCGAGATCACCGCCTACCGCGACTCGCTGGGGCTGGGCTCCATGCCCGCGCTGCAGTCGTGGTTCCTGCGGCGGCTCGCCGACCTGCTGGCCGAGCGGGGCTCGCGCGCGGTCGTCTGGGACGAGGCGTTCGTCAGCGGCGGGCTGCGCCAGGACACCCTGGTCATGCCGTGGCGCGGCATGGAGGTCGGCCGGCGTGCCGCCTCGGCCGGCCACGACGTGGTGGCGACGCCGGTGTTCCCGCTCTACTTCGACTACGCGGAGTCGACCTCCGAGGACGAGCCCAGGGCCCTCGGCGACGTGATCACGGTGGCCGACGTGGCCGCCTTCGCCCCCGCTCCGGACCACTGGACGGACGACGAGCGCTCGCACGTCGTCGGGGTCCAGGCGCAGTTGTGGAGCGAGTACATCCCCGACGCCGGCACGCTCGACTATCGCGCCTGGCCCCGGGCGTGCGCGCTGGCCGAGGTGGCCTGGCGCGGCTCGGCGGGCGAGGGCTTCACGGAACGGCTGAAGGCGCACCTGGGCCGGCTCGACGCCCTCGGCGTGCGGTATCGCCCTCTCGACGGGCCCCGGCCGTGGCAGCGGCGCAGGCCACACCGGCCCAGCTCGTACACGATGACCGAGCTCATGGAGCGCCTCGACCAGATGACCCACGACGCGGAGTCGACCCGCCCCAGCGTTTAGCCGGACGTGCCATTTACGTCGGCGGATGATCCCGTTTCCGCAGCGCATAAACATCACATAAACATATTCGCTTATCGCATGCTTAACCGGGTTCCGCTAGAAAGCCGGCATGGCGAAATTCAGGTTATTGTTTGCCGCTGTTCCCCTGGTGTGCGCGGCGGCCTGCGGCGCGCAGCCGTCGTCCACCGGGGTTGCGTCGGCCGGTGGCGGCACGGCGTCCGCGAGCCCCGCGAAAGCGCAGGGGGACGCGGTGAAGTACGCCCAGTGCATGCGGGAGCACGGCGTCGAAATGGACGATCCCGGCACCGACGGAAAGATCAAAATAAAGATGCCCTCGGGCGGCGAGGGGGCGCTGAAAGAGGCTCAGGAGACATGCAAGCAGTACGCCCCGGTCATGACCGGAAAAGGCGCCGCTGAAGTCCCCGCCGCGGATCAGGCGAAATTCATCGCCTACGCGAAATGCATGCGGGAACACGGCGTCAATATGCCGGACCCGAAATTCGACGGCGGCAACGCCCGGATGGGCGTGCCCGCGGAGGCGGGAGTCTCCCCCGAGTCGCCGGTGATGAAGAACGCCGACAAGGCCTGCCAGCCGCTGCTTCCCAAACCCGGTGACCAGTGAAGCGTCGCCTAGCCCTCCTGGGTGCGGTCGTGGCGGGGTGCGCGGTCGTGGCGCTGGCCGCCACCCGCGACGACGCCGCGCCCGTGTCCGCCTCGACCGCCGCGCCCGCCGGGACAGCCGACATCACCCGATCCGACCTCGTGGACCACAAAACCGTCCCGGGGACCCTCCGCTACGCCGAGCGCCGCGCCCTGCCCAACCAGGCGCGTGGCGTGATCACAGGGACCAGGCCGGAGGGCGCGGTGATCCGCCGGGGCGGCTGGATCTACGAGGTCGCCGGCAAGCCCGTACTGCTCATGTACGGCGAGACGCCCATTTATCGGCAGATGGCGCAAGGAACCACAGGCAAGGACGTCAAGCAGCTCGAAACCAACCTCAAGGCCCTCGGTCACGATCCGGGGAAGATCGACAACACCTTCACCGGGGAGACGGCGAAGGCGGTCAAGGCCTGGCAGGGCAAGAACGGCCTGGGCAAGACCGGCCGCGTGGACGGGTCCCAGGTGATCGTAACAACGGGTCCCATCCGCATCGCCGAGGTGACCGGCGCGAAAGGCGAGCCGGCCGGCCGGTCGGCCGTCACGGCGACCGGCACGAAGCTGATCGTCCACATCGATCTGGCGGCCACCAGCCAGCACCTGGCCAGACTGGAGGCGAAGGTCGACCTGGAGAGCCCGACAGGCGACAAGGCCACCGGGCGTGTCACGTCGATCGGCAGCGTCGCCCGGCAGCCGGAGCGGCCGGGCGGTGAGCCGACCATCGACGTCGACGTGAGCCTGGACGACGAGCTCAAGGGGTTCGACCAGGCGCCGGTGTCCGTGTCCATGCGGAGCGAGGTGCGTCCCGGCGTCCTGTCCGTCCCGGTCGAGGCGCTCCTCGCGCTGCGCGAGGGAGGGTACGGCGTCCGCGTCGTCGAGAGCGCGGGCAGGCGCATCGCCAAGGTGCGGACCGGCATGTTCACCTCCGGACGAGTGGAGATCACCGGCGACCGGCTGCAGCCCGGGATGAAGGTCGAGGTGCCCGGTGATTGAGCTGATCGGCGCCGAGAAGACCTACCCTGGCGGGGTTCGCGCGCTGTGCGGCGTGGATCTGAAGGTGGAGGCGGGAGAGCTGGTGGCAATCGTCGGCCCCTCCGGCTCCGGCAAGTCCACGATGCTGCACCTCATCGGCACCCTGGACCGGCCGTCGGCCGGGACCGTGCGCATCGCGGGCCACGAGGTCGCCGAACTCGACGACGACGGCCTGTCGGAGCTGCGCGCCCGGCACATCGGCTTCGTCTTCCAGTCCTTTCACCTGTCCGACGGCCTGAGCGCGCTGGACAACGTGGCCGACGGCCTGCTGTACGCGGGAGTACGGCGGAGCGAGCGCACCGAGCGGGCGGCTGAGGCGCTGCGGCGGGTGGGGCTCGGTCACCGGCTGGATCACCGGCCGAACCAGTTGTCCGGTGGCGAGAAGCAGCGGGTCGCCGTGGCCAGAGCGGTCGTGGGCGAGCCCGTGCTGCTGCTCGCCGACGAGCCCACCGGAAATCTGGACAGCGTCTCGGGAGCCGAGGTGCTGTCGATCCTTCGCGAGCTGAACGGGTCGGGCACCACCGTCGCGATCATCACCCACGACACCGAGGTGGCCGCCGCGGCTCCCAGACAGATCCGGCTACGGGACGGGCGGATCGAATGAGACTCGCGGCATCGGACGTCATCCGGGTCGGCGCGGAAGGACTGCGCTCCCGCCCCGCCCGGGCGCTGCTGTCGGCGCTGGGCATCGCGATCGGCATCGCCACCATGGTGGCCGTCGTGGGCATCTCCTCCAGCAGCAAGGCGGACCTGCTCGACCAGTTGGACCAGCTCGGCACCAACCTGCTGCGGGTCACGCCCGGCGACACCATGTTCGGCGACGGCGCCCACCTGCCGAAGACCTCGACCAGGATGATCAAGGGCATCGGGCCGGTGGAGTCCGTGGCCTCCACCGGGTTGATCAGCGTGTCGGCCTACCGCACCGACCGCGTCCCGGCCACCAACACGGGCGGGCTCCTGGTGCAGGCTGCGACGGCCGATCTGCTCCAGACGCTCAAGACCTCGGTGCGCCACGGCGTCTGGCTCAACGCGGCGAACGAGCGGCAGCGGGCCGTCGTCCTCGGGGCGCTGGCCGCCGAACGGCTCGGCGTCGGCGCCGGCGAGCAGGTGTGGATCGGCAGCCAGTGGTGGACCGTGATCGGCGTGCTCGACAGGTCGACCCTGGCCGGCGAGATCGACAGATCGGTGCTGGTCGGCTTCTCCGCGGCGGAGCGCTACCTGGCCTTCGACGGATATCCGACCACCATCTACACGCGGGCGGACAACGACCACGTCATCGCCGTCCGCGACGTGCTGGCCAGAACGGCGAACCCGGAGCATCCGGAGGAGGTCAAGGTCAGCCGGCCGTCCGACGCCCTGGCCGCGCGGGCGGCGGCCGCGGGCGCCTTCACCGGCCTCCTGCTGGGGGTGGGGGCGGTCGCCCTGCTGGTCGGCGGGGTCGGCGTGGCCAACACGATGGTCATCTCGGTTCTTGAGCGGCGGCGGGAGATCGGCCTGCGGCGCGCGCTGGGGGCCAGGCGCGGCCACGTGCGCACCCAGTTCCTGACCGAGTCGCTGCTGCTGTCCGGCCTGGGCGGAGCGGTAGGCGCGGTGTGCGGGGCCGTGGTCACGATCGGCTTCGCCGCCGTACGGAACATGCCGGCCGTGGTGCCCCCATGGGCCATCGGCGGCGGCCTGGCGGCGACGCTCCTGGTGGGGGTCGTAGCGGGGATCTATCCGGCCATGCGAGCAGCCAGGTTGCCACCGACGCTGGCGCTCGCGACCACCTGACGGACCCGCAGGGGCTTTGACCCACCTCTTACGGCCCATCGTGGATCATTTCCCGCATGCGGGTGCTCATTGCGGAGGACGAGCGCGTCCTCGCCGACGTCGTGGCGACCGGTCTCCGGAAGGAGGCGATGGCGGTGGACGTCGTCCATGACGGCTCCGCCGCCGTCGAGCGGGCCATGACCAACGATTACGACGTGATCGTCCTGGACCGGGATCTCCCGTCCCTGCACGGTGACGAGGTCTGCCGGGCGCTGGCCGCGGAGCGGATCCCGGCCCGGATCATCATGCTGACGGCGGCGAGCGATCTGCGCTCCAAGGTCGAGGGGCTGGGGCTCGGCGCCGACGACTACCTGACCAAACCCTTCGACTTCCCCGAACTCGTGGCCCGCCTGCGGGCGCTCGCCCGCCGTACACCTCAGGCGGTGCCGCCCGTGCTGGTACGCGCCGGACTGAGCCTGGATCCCGGCCGCCGCCAGGTCTTCAGGGATGCGCGATACGTGGCGCTCAGCCCCAAGGAGTTCGCCGTGCTGGAGGTCCTCATGCGGGCAGAGGGCACCGTGGTGAGCGCCGAGGGACTGCTGGAGAAGGCATGGGACGAGAACATCAACTACTTCACCAACTCGGTGCGGATGACGGTGATGACCCTGCGAAAGAAGCTGGGCCAGCCGCCGCTGATCGAGACCGTGCCCGGCGCGGGTTACCGCATCTGACCGGCCGGCGGATGCCGGTCCGCTGGCGGCTGACCCTCATCTACGGGAGTCTCTTCTTCCTCGCCACCGGCATCCTGGTGGCGATCAACTACGTCGCGGTCAACCAGATCCTCAACCAGCAGGTCCTCGCCGAGGGAGCCTTCGTACGGCCGGCCGGGACCGAGCCGCCGACCCCGCCCCCGGGATCCGGCAGAGCGATCATGGTGTCGTCGGTCAACGACCAGATCGGGCGCTATCGGGAGCAGGTGATGAGCTGGCTGCTGAGCTGGTCCCTGCTGGCGACCGCCATCGTGGGGCTCGCCGGTCTGGCGGCCGGCTGGTTCATCGCCCGGCGGGCGATGACTCCGCTGCTGACCGTCACCGAGACCGCCAGGAAACTGTCGGGAGAGACGCTGCACCGCAGGATCTCGCTCGGCGGGCCGCACGACGAGATCAAGGAGCTGGCCGACACCTTCGACTCCATGCTGGAACGGCTCGACCGGGCTTTCGACGGCCAGCGGCGGTTCGTGGCCAACGTCTCGCACGAGCTCAGGACACCCCTGGCGATCAGCAGGGCGCTCCTCCAGGTCTCCCTCAGCGACGACGCCCTCCCCCGGCCGCTCCGCCCCGTCCGTGACGAGCTGCTCGCCGCGAACGGCAGGCAGGAACGCCTGATCGAGGGGCTGCTCCTGCTGACCCAGAGCGAGCGGGAGCTGACCACGCGGGAGCCGGTGGATCTGCGCGACCTGGCCGACCGTCCCGATCTGGAGTCCGCTCCCACGGTCGGCGACCCGGTCCTGCTGGAGCGGATGATCGCCAATCTGGTGGACAACGCGACCAAGTACAACGACGAGCGCGGGCTGATCGAGGTCCGCACCGCCACGCTGGGCGATCAGGTCGCTCTCACCGTCGAGAACACCGGGCCGGCGGTGGCGGCCTCGCAGGTCGCCCGGCTCTTCGAGCCCTTCAGCAGGCTCGAACGCGCTCGCGTCGGGTCTGCTTCCGGCGCCGGGCTGGGACTCTCGATCGTCCGGGCGATCGCCCGGGCACATGGAGGTACGGCCGTCGCCACGCCTCGCCCGGAGGGCGGCCTTAGCGTGACCGTCACGCTGCCCAGAGCCCGAGCCGGCCTCCCTGTCGGCTAGCTCCCGGGTGGGCGCTCGTTGAGGATGCGCTGAAAGAGCCGGTGGTCCTGCCACGCACCGTCGATGTGCAGGTAGCGCGGGGCGACGCCGATGGGCTCGAACCCCGCCTTGACCAGCACTCGCTGGGAGGCCGCGTTGTCCAGCAGGGTGCCCGCCTGGATCCGGTGCAGGCGCAGGCGCTCGTCGGCCACCCGGCAGGCCACCAGCGTGGCGGCGGTCGCGAGGCCGCGGCCGTTGTAGCGGGCGTCGACCCAGTAGCCCAGATGGGCGTTGCGGAAGGGGCCGAGCACGATGTCGTTCAGGTTGAGGCAGCCGACGACGGTGTCGCCGTCGGCGAGCACGTACGGCACCAGGCGTCCGGTGCTGCGCTGCTCCAGCTGGTCCTTCACCCGGGCGGCCTGACCCTCCGGGGTGAAGAACTCGTCGGGACGGTCAGGGTCCCAGTGGCGCAGGTGCTCACGGTTACGGGTGTACGCCTCGGCGAGGGCCTCCGCGTCGTCGGCCGCGACCGGACGCAGGACGACGCCGTCAGCGAGTGGGAAGTTCACCGTCCAACCCTAGGACCCGCGCCACGCCGCCGTACCGCGCCACCGGTTTCAGGTGGCGCGGTCTCAGGTCTCAAGCGGTGCGGTCTCAGGCGGTGCGGCCGATGATGTCGGTGATGGAGGTCAGGCCGTGGCGGCGTACGCGGCGTGACAGCTGCCGGTGGATGCGCGAGGCCCACAGCGGACCGCCGTAGATCCAGCCGGTGTAGCCCTGCACGAGCGTGGCGCCGGCGAGCAGCCGCTCCCACACGTCGTCGACGTCCTCCACGCCGCCCACGGAGACGAGGGTGAGCCGGTCGCCCACGCGGGCCCGCAGCCGGCGCAGCACCTCCAGGGAGCGCTCCTTGAGCGGCCGCCCCGACAGGCCGCCGGTCTCGCCGCCGTGCCTGATGGTGGTGTTGGTCGCGATGATGCCGTCGAGGCCCAGCTCCAGCGCCAGGTCGGCCACCGCGTCCACGTCGTCGTCGGTCAGGTCGGGGGCGATCTTCACCAGCAGCGGGGTGCGGTGGGCGGTGCCGTCGGCGACCTCCTTGACCGCGCGCAGCAGCGGCCGGAGCAGCTCCACGGCCTGCAGGTCTCGCAGCCCGGGCGTGTTGGGCGAGCTGACGTTGACCACGAGGTAGTCGGCCAGCGGCGCCAGCTCCTTGGCGCTCTCCACGTAGTCGGCCACGGCCTCCGCCTCCGGCACGACCTTGGTCTTGCCGATGTTGACCCCCACCACGACCGGCAGGCCGCGCGGGCGGCGCAGGCGGCGGGCGGCGGCGACGGCCCCCTCGTTGTTGAAGCCCATCCGGTTGATGACGGCCCGCTCCCGCACCAGCCGGAACAGCCGTGGCCGGGGGTTGCCGGGCTGGCCGTGGGCGGTGATGGTGCCGACCTCGACGTGGCCGAAGCCGAGTGCCGCGATGCCCTCGGCGCAGGCCGCGTCCTTGTCGAAGCCGGCGGCCAGCCCCAGTGGCCCGGGGAAGTGCACGCCGAACGCGCTGATCCGGAGGGCCGGGTCACGCGGCGCGAGGCGTCGGTGCAGCAGGCGCTTGACCAGCGGCAGCGTCGAGAGGACCGCGAGGGCCCGGACGGTCAGGTGGTGCACGGCCTCGGCGTCGAAACGTCGCAAGACCTGCGTGAATACGAGGCGATACATCAAGAGGTCAGGCTACCAACCCGGCGTCGCGCGCGATGATCGCGGCCCGCCCGGGTACGCGACCTGTATGGGACCTGTCAGAATCCAACGCGTCTACGACCATGAACCCGCCGAGGGGACGGTGTTCCTCGTCGACCGGCTCTGGCCGCGCGGCGTCCGCAAGGCCGACCTGCACCTGGACGGCTGGCTGAAGGACCTCGCGCCCGCGACCGAGCTGCGCCAGTGGTTCGGTCACCGCCCCGAGCGTTACCAGGAGTTCGCCTCGCGCTACCGGGCCCAGCTCGACCAGCATCCCGACGCCCTGCGGCCGCTGCTGGACGCCGCCAGGCGCGGCCCGGTGACGCTGCTCTACGCGGCCAAGGACACCGAGCACAACGAGGCCCGCGTGCTGTGCGACCACGTCCGGAAGCTGCTCGCCAGATCATCGGCCGGAGCACGACAGGGGGCAGGACATCAGGGCGAGGGCGGCGGTCAGGGGTAGAGCCGGGCGGGCGGTATGGTCCGACTCATGAGCTCTCACTATGACGTCGTCGTTCTCGGCGCGGGTCCAGGAGGATACACGGCCGCGGTCCGCGCCGCCCAGCTCGGGCTGCGCGCAGCGGTCATCGAGGAGAAATACTGGGGTGGCGTCTGCCTGAACGTGGGATGCATCCCGTCCAAGGCGCTGCTGCGCAACGCCGAGCTGGCCCACATCTTCCACAACGAGGCCAAGACGTTCGGCATCAGCGGCGAGGTGACCTTCGACTACGGCGCCGCCTACACGCGCAGCCGCAAGGTGGCCGACGGCCGGGTCAAGGGCGTCCACTACCTGATGAAGAAGAACGCCATCACCGAGTACGACGGCCGTGGCACGTTCCTGGACGCCAACACGATCCAGGTCAACGGCGAGACCGTCACCTTCGACCACTGCATCATCGCCACCGGCGCCACCACCAGGTTGATCCCGGGCACCAGCCTGTCGGAGCGGGTGGTGACGTACGAGGAGCAGATCCTCTCCGAGCAGCTGCCGGGCAGCATCATCATCGCGGGCGCCGGCGCGATCGGCGTGGAGTTCGCGTACGTGCTGCGCAACTACGGCGTCAAGGTGACGATCGTGGAGTTCCTCGACCGGCTGGTGCCGCTCGAGGACGAGGAGGTGTCGGCCGAGCTGGCCAAGCGCTACAAGCGGCTCGGCATCGAGGTGCTGACCTCGACCCGCGTGGAGGACATCACCGACACCGGCTCCTCCGTCAAGGTGACCGTCAGCCGCGACGGGCAGCAGCAGGTGCTCGAGGCCGACAAGGTGCTGCAGGCGATCGGCTTCGCGCCGAGGGTCGACGGCTACGGGCTGGAGAAGACCGGCGTGGCCCTGACCGACCGGGGCGCGATCGCGATCGACGGCCGCTGCCGGACCAACGTGCCGCACATCTTCGCCATCGGCGACGTCACCGCCAAGCTCATGCTGGCCCACGCGGCCGAGGCGATGGGCATCATCGCGGCCGAGACCATCGGCGACGCCGAGACGATGGAGCTCGACTACGTGATGATCCCGCGGGCCACCTACTGCCAGCCGCAGGTGGCCAGCTTCGGCTACACCGAGGCGCAGGCCCGCGACCTGGGCTACGACGTGAAGGTGGCCAAGTTCCCGTTCACGGCGAACGGCAAGGCTCACGGCCTGGGCGACACCACCGGCTTCGTCAAGATCATCAGCGATGACAAGTACGGCGAGCTGCTCGGCGCCCACCTGATCGGCCCCGAGGTGACCGAGCTGCTGCCCGAGCTGACGCTGGCCCAGCAGTGGGACCTCACCGTCCACGAGGTCGCCCGCAACGTGCACGCCCACCCGACCCTCGGCGAGGCGGTCAAGGAGGCGATCCACGGCCTGTCCGGCCACATGATCAACATGTGATCGGCGCGACCGTACCGATCATCGCCACACGTACAGCCCCGCGCCGATCAGCAGCAGGGCGGCGACGCTCGCGGCGGCGCGGACCGTGTTCCAGCGGGTCCAGCGCGGCGAGTACGCCGCCCAGTCCAGCCGGTCGGCGTCCAGGGCGTTGTTCATCGGCACGTTGAGCGCGGCCGTCGGCAGGAACGCGCCCAGCGCGTAGACCACGCCCGCCGCGAAGAACCAGGTCGCGGCGGCGGTCTGGCCGTCGAGCAGCAGGAGCAGGCCGGCGCCCGCGGAGGCGAGCGGCGAGAGCGTGAAGACCGGCAGGAATCCCGGGTTGAGGATCTTCCGGTTGATGCTGCGCATGACGGTGACCGCCTGCGCGGGGTCCACGGCGTTCAGGCCCGGCATGACGGAGTTGGAGAACGCGTAGAAGATGCCCGCCATGACGCCGTTCAGCAGGAGGGCGAGGGCGGCCAGGACCGCGGCGAAGATGGACAGCATGCCCACATGATCCCGCTTCGAGCGGATTCGCACACCGTGTTAAGCGGGACGGTTCAGAGCGGGACGGTTCAGAGCGGGAACCACCCGTTGCCGCCGTACCAGTGGCCGCCGTCCCGCAGGTGATCGACGATCGCGCGCTCCAGCGTGGTGCGCGGGGACAACACCTCCGGCTTCAGGTCGGGATCGCCGAAGACGAACTCGATCGGCCCGCTGTCGTGGGGGTGCTCGGGCCGATGACCGAGGCGGAAGCGGCGCTGGAACCCGACGATGTTCGAGGTCTCCGGCAGGTGGTCGCGCAGCTGTGGATCGAGCAACCAGGAGTCGCAGGTGGCGACGGTGTACTTCTCCTCGGGGAAGTGGCGTGGGAAGAACTCGCGGGCGCGGGCCAGCGAGTTGTCGCAGGCCGCCCGGGTCAGCGGGCCGTAGAAGTCGGGAATGTGCAGGTGCAGGGCGGGGTCTCCGGGGCCTAGCGGCAGGGCCGCGGCGACCGCCTGCCCGGTGCGCCGGCCGAGCGTCCCGCGCTGGAACTGCAGGCGGCCCAGCTGGTAGAGCTCGCCCCGGAAGTGCAGCTTGATCCAGAAGGGCTGCAGCACGCCGCCGGTGCCGTGCCGCCTGCGGTGCAGGGCCAGGTTGCGGCCGAGGTCGGCCAGGGTGTGCCGCGACACGTCGGCCGGCACTCCCCTCTCGCGGTGGTAGGCCCGGACGTAGGGGAGCGTGGCGGCGAACACGTAGGCGGGGAAGTAGCGGCCGATGGGGCCCAGCCCCTCGGGCAGGCAGGGCAGGTCGAAGGCGTCGCCGATCGTCCCGATGGCGGCCGTCAGCCGGTGGACGCAGCGTCGCAGCAGCCACCACAGCTCCGGGTCGGCCCGCAGCTCGCCGGCCAGCGCGACGAGCTCGTTGACGTCCTCGTGCGGCACGGCCAGGTCGAGCAGGGTGCCGGCATCCGGCAGGACGATCTCGACCTCCGGGGAGTCGCCGGCCTCCACGCCGGCCAGCCAGCCCGCGGTCCGCGGGTCGGAGCGGAGCAGGTCAAGCGCCTTCGCCACTCGGGCCCCCTTTTCGTTCGACCTTCTAGGTTTACCGGAGGTTGACGGGTGCTTAAACCGCGCATCACCGACACAGAGGAAAGGCGCCCGGAAAGGTCCATTGGTCCGCATTCGGAACCGTATAAAGGGCTCTGTGCGTCACACTCACGCAACTACGTGACTCCTGATCCTGGTGAGGCCAAAGTGACATTAGGCAGATCCTTGGTAGTGGCCGTACTCGCCGCCCTGGCCTTCGGCGTCGAGGGAGCCGCGGCGAGTGGTGCGGCCCGTCCCGAGGGCGAGGCGCCCGCGGCGGCGCCCGCCACGGTCGCGACGCCCGCCGAGACCGGCGAGACCCGCGCCGACGAGCCCGAATGCGTACGGGTCAAGGGCGCGGCGGCCTGCGTGGGAGACGACGAGAGCAGCCGGCCGGGGGTCTCGATCGAGGACACGAGGAACGACCGGCTCCATCCCGCGGTCGAGTACTACCTGAACGGCTACCTGGGCACGAAGTACGTCATTCACAATCTCGCCCGCGAAGGCGAGATTCGCGGAAGCCGCGAAATCGGCAAAACCATCACATTCAGAGCGGCACTGTACAAAGGCGACAGACGGGTCAAGGTCGGCCGATGGAAGACAGTCCGCGACGTCACCAAATATCCGGTGAAAAGAGAAACACGTGTCACCCCGGCCGGCGCCCGGGCCAGGTCCGCGATCTGCGTGTCGACAAGAGGCGCCGCCAGCACCTGCTTCGCCGAGAAGAACACGTTCGTCTTCGCGTGTGACACGGGCGCCGACGAGCACCAGGCGCGGGCCGAATACTTCGTCGGCGGCGACCCGACGGCCCGCTACGAGATCCACCAGCTGGCCGGGGTCAACACCTGCGGGAAGGCCGAACACGGTGACCTCGCCATCAGCATGTACCGTGCCTCGGTGTTCGACGACGACCACCAAGTGACCACCAGACTGTACAAGTACAACTAGGAATCAGCGACGAGCCCGCTGGTGTGATCGCGGCACGCTGTCGCGAACCAGCGGGTGACTGAATCAGTCCGCGACGACGCGCGCCCGCTGCCCGTCGCGCTCGCGCTGCCGCCGGACGACGTACGTCCCCGGCGCGCAACCCGTGGCACCGTGCTCGGGATGCAGCAGATAGGCCGGGGCCGAGGTCTCGAAGACCCCGATCGCCAGCCATTCGGAGTCCAGCACGCGAGTCGTCCACCGGCAGGTGCCGGGGTCGGCGACGAGCGTGTGCGGGTTGCCCCCGGCCGCTCCGCGGAGCAGCTCGACCCCTTCCGCGGGCACGTCCGTCCAGCCGCGGTCCGGCCAGAACGTCACCGACGACGCGACGACGGCGTAAGGGATGACGATGAGGTCGCCCTGGGCCTGGAGCCCGTCGACGACGGGGATGCGCACCGACCGTTCGAGGTGGTCGAGCACGGCGAGTCCGGTCTGCTGGGAGAGCGAAGCGAGAGTCACTGTCATGGAATTCACCTCAGGTTCGGCGTAGGAGAAGGGAGTACTGCGCGGCGGACAGCCCGTAGGTCCAGCCGGCGGCCTCGACGGGATCGTCGAGGAAACCCGGCACGGTCAGCCCGTACTTCCGGCGGTGCCCGTCGCGTTCGACGGATCCGTTGACGGTCAGGAGCACCCTCGTCTCCGCGCGCATGTCGAAGAGCCGTAGTTCGGAGCCGGGGTTGCCGGGGTCGGGGGCGGTGGCGACCAGCCGGAGCCCGGCCCGATCGATGTAGGCCGCCCAGCCGATGCGCTCGATCGCGCACCGCCTGATCTCGACGTTGGCCTCCCGCGCGATCCGCTCGACACCGGGATCCGTGATCACCCAGGCCGGCACTCGGGTCCCGTGCCAGACGTGGACGTCCCACCCGTCCGAATAACGCACCGCGGGACCGTCCGAGCAGTGCGGGCGCACCTCACCGTCGTCGCCCCACACCTCCGTGCGCAGGGCGACGGGCCGCTCGGAGATGACGCACACGTCTTCGCGGGGCCACCACCAGCCGCATATCCCGGTCACCGCCGCCCAGAGATCGAGCCGCCGGCTCTGCTCGGGGGTGAAGGCCACGCCGGCCGCCCGGCGCAGGGCGTCGTAGTGGGCTATCCAGGAGGCGCACTGCACTCCGTACCAGGTGCCCATCTGGTACGGCGCGTTGTGCGCCGCCCGGAGCGGCATGGTGAGCGAGCTGTCAATGGATCGTGAGAGCGAGCGGCGAACCTGCGCCCGGATCAGCTGATCCAGCGGCTGCTGGACCCACTTGACCTGGACGTCGAGTTCGTGGCACAGCGTCCTCATCAGGAACGCGAGCTTGGCCGGCACCGGCCACTCGGACACCCGCTCGATGCTCTCGGAGGGCCGCGGGCGCACACCCGGAGGCATGGTCGCCAGGGCCATGACCGGTGACGAGACCCAGTGAAAACGTGGCGGAGCGAGCCCGATCAGGAGATAGAGCTCGGAGATGGCGGCCTCTGCGGCCGGACGGTCGGCGGGCAGCGTCGACAACGCCCGGACCAGCCATTCTTCGCGAATTTCGGCAGCTTCCCGCTGCACGAGAACGCTCACCATATGAGGGTGGCGTCGTCCTTTCCGATGATCATACGAAAAATACTGACAGATCATCCGGGCGTCTGTCCACCGGTCCGGCGCCCCATCGACGGTGGTCCCCCACCTACCCTCGGGCCCGCAACGCCCGGATGAACCAGTCCAACGCCGGCGTCAGGCTTTCCGGAGCCGGCCAGCCGTTGACCACCGCCAGCAGCCGCAGATACACCTCTCTGCGCGGGTCGTTCGCCCTCTCCAGGTGAGCCAGCAGGGCGGCGTCGTCGGAGCAGCCGAAGACACGCGCGTGGTCGGCGGTGACCGCCGCGACGACCGGATCGGCCCGGCGTGAGACGGGGTCGATGCCCGCCGCGAGGGCCGGGCCGACGTGGTCACGGACCATCGCGACGGAGTCACGGCGCGGGATCCGGGTGTCGCCCTGGGCCCGCTCGGCCGCATGGTGCTCGGCGAGGTGCCGGACACTGGCACGGAAGTCCGGGTCCTGCGAGAGCTCGGCCAGCTCCACCCACGCCTCGATCTGCTCGGGCTCGGGGTGGTCGGGCAGCTCGGGAGTCATCGAGCGGCTGATCCCGGCGAATCCGGCGCCGTCGTCCAGACCGCCGAAGACGGCGTCGAGGAACTCGCCGATCAGCCGCCGGCGTTCGTCCTCCGAAAGCCTCGCCAGTTGGTGCATGAGATGCGCCTCCTCAGGGTCTGCGCCGCGTCTGGCCACCGCCGTCAGCACCGCGCGCCGCTGGCGCAGGGTGCGGATCTGCACCGCCAGGGCGTCGGCGTGCGCGGCGGCCACCTCGGCGAGTGAGATCTCCCGGTCCAGGATCCTGCGGATCGCGGGCAGGCCCACTCCCAGGTCGCGCAGCGTTCGTACGAGGTCCAGGCGGGCGACGGCGTCGCTGTCGTAGAGGCGGTGACCGGCCGGGCCACGGTCGGTCGGCGGCACGATCCCGCTGTCGGAGTAGAACCTGATGGCCTTGACCGTCAGCCCGGTCCGCCGGGCCAGATCACCGATCGAGTGGAGCGTGTCGCCGTGCATGCCCCCACCTTCGCGCCTCCCCCTACGGGAGCCGCAACTCCCCTGGCCGGGACCGGAGCGCGTGCGCCGCGCGTCACTCCGAGAACCGGGTGCGCGGCGAGCGCCTGATCGAGAAGGGGCCGGTGGGGTCGGAGGCGGGCACCGGGGAGAGCCCCGCCGAGATGAGCTGGGCCCGCAACGCGGCCACGGTGCGCTCGAGGGCGCGGATCTGCGCCTGGAGCTGGCGGATCTGGCCGCCCATCGCGGTGGCAGTGGTCTGTTCGGCGATCAGGTCGGTGCTGAACTGCTCGGCCTGGCTCTGCACCCGGGCCACCTGCTGCTCCATCTGGGTGAGCGCGGCTTCGTAGATCGTCTTGGCGCGGGTGAACGCTTCGGCGTCGACCTTGGAACGCTCTAACTCGGCCTGGCGCTCGGCCTGCTGCAGCGCGGTCTGCTGCGTCTTCTTGTTGGCGTCGGTCGCGGAGCGGAACGCCAGATAGGCCACGCCAAGCGGGACGATGGCGATGGCGAGCTGGACGATGATGTCACTCAGCCCGGACACTGCGACCTCCTGCCGGTCGGATGACTCCTGTGTAGGTGATGCCGTCGGCGCTGTGCCAGGCGTTGACGGTGAGGGTCATCGCGAACTCCGTGCCGTCGCGGTGCAGGCCCGCCACCGGGATGACGCGCCCGGCCAGGTCGGAGCGGCCGGCGGAGCACACCCGGGACAGCGCGGCGGTGTGCTGGTCGCGGAAACGGGACGGCATCAGGATCGTCAACGGCCGCCCGACCGCCTCCTCGGTGGTCCAGCCGAACATGGCCGCCGCCTCAGGGTTCCACGACCGGATGACTCCGGCGGCGTCGGCGACGATGACCACCGCCGGGTCGGTCGCGTCGCCCGGCAGCCGATCGACCGTGACGGCCTCGGGCCAGGTGGCGATCAGCGCGATCCAGCCGCCGAAGGCCAGCCACACGGCGCCGCCGACCCAGCCTCGCGGATTGTCGCCGGTGAAGGTCGAGATCAGATAGATCAGGCCGTACAGCAGGAGGAGGGCGGTCGCGACGGCGAAGGCCACCCGGTCGGAACGCATGAACATCTGCACCAGGCACAGCGCGCCGGTGAGACCCCAGACCAGCGCCCAGACCTTCAGCGGAGCGACAGCGGACAGGGTGGCGTACGCGGGAGTGCCGAGCTGCTCGACCGGCACGAACTCCAGAGACGCGGCGATGACCAGGCCCAGCAGGCCGACGAACGCCAGCGAGGCCCCCCGCCGGCCGATGCGCCGCAGCACCCGAGCGACGGCCCGGCGGATCACGGGCGCACCGGCGACGTCTGCATTACTCACAGTTGCCAAACTAGTGCATGCGGTTAACTTTAGATGGGTTTCTCATGGTTCTCGGGGCACTCGCCCCGCGATCCCCACGACCACTCACGCACGTCCGACGATTATCGGACAGATCCGCTACCAGATGACGCCGATCCGGCGAGGAAGCGCCAGGTGATGACATAAGAAAGGGTTATGTCTATTTTGCAGCCCGGCGTCACCTTTGGCCGGGCCGACAGGAAGAACCACGAAATCCTTGCCCAGCAGTACAATTCTCGCAATCGGCCGCTGCACTGCCTTGGGATCATGAATGCGAACAGGCTCACCACGTCGTCGCGGGACGCATCCTCAAAGCTCTTTTCGGGCCGGGAAATTCCTGGGTCAGTCATGGTGGCAGGGCGTGGGCGTGGCCGTTGGCGTCCTCGGGGTCATCGTTTCCCTCGTGACCGTCTTCGCGCCCAAGGACGAGAAGAGCGGCGCGACGCCTCCGTCTCCCATGGCGGCCCCGACCACGCAGGCCACCACGCAGGCCCCTACGCAGGCCCTCACGCTGCCGATAAAAGTTCGCGTGAAGTACATCCAGGAGTTCGAGCAGACCCGTGGCAGCCGCGAATGGGTTTCCCGGCAGCGCGCGAGGGTCGCGGACAGTCAGTGGGAGTTCCGCAAAGACGGAACATTCAGCTATACCACCACCGACGTCAGAACGGACACGTACCCGTTGAAAGGCACATTCCGACAGGACGGCGCGACCCTTTCCTTTTCCGGTACGTCATCCAGCCAGATAGGCAGCCAGTACGCCTTCATCGAGATGAGTGGCACGATCAACCTGGCGGAGAGCCCTATGGTCCTGCGTTATCAACATTCGACGAGCGCGGGCGAGGGGACGATAGCTCCCGGCGAGCCGGTCGGTTCCTATTCCTACGGGTCCACCCGCGCGGCGGTCGTCCTGGAGACCGACTGAGCCTCGCCGTCAGTCGTCGCGCTCGGGCAGATCGAGCCCAGGAAGATCAAGCTCCGGGAGATCAAGCCCAGGTAGATCGAGCCCGGCGAGATCGAGCCCGTGGAGGCGGTCCGGGTCCGCGATCACGTCGATCTCGACGATCCTGCCCTCCGTGACGACGAAGCCCATCACCGACAGCGGCCGTCCACCCGCCGCGACCACGACCCCGGCGGCCCCGTTGACCAGCGCCGGCCGGACAAACGGGGAGAACCTGCCGAAGGTGAACGCCTGTTCGGCCACGGCCCGTGCGCCGCGGATCGTGACGGTGTGCCGGGCCCGCGCCACGCCTCCGTCCGACCGGAGCACGACGCCGGGGTCGAGCACGGCGACGAGCGCTTCGAAGTCGCCGTCGCGCGCGGCGGCGAAGAACGCGTCGACGACGTCGCGCTGACGGGTCAGATCGGGGTCGGGCACGGGCGTCTGCCCCCGCACCCGGCGGCGGGCACGGCTCGCCAGTTGCCTGGCCGCGTCCGGCGACCGCTCGACCATCGGGGCGATCTCCTCGAACGGCACGGCGAACATGTCGTGCAGCACGAACGCCAGCCGCTCGGCCGGCGACAGCGTCTCCAGCACCACCAGCAGCGCCAATCCGACCGAGTCGGCCAGCAACGCCTCCCGCTCGGGGTCGGTCCCGTCCTCGACGCTGATGATCGGGTCGGGCATGCGGGTTTCGAGAGGTTCCTCGCGCCGCTGCTCGCGCGAGCGCAGCACGTTCAGGCACACGCGCGCGACCACCGTGGTCAGCCACGCGCCGAGATTCCGCACGTCGCCCGTGTCGGCGCGAGCGAGTCGCAGCCAGGCGTCCTGCACGGCGTCGTCCGCCTCGCTCACCGAGCCGAGCATCCGGTAGGCCACCGCTCGCAGCTGTGGCCGATGCTCCTCGAAACGCTCGGCCAGCCAGTCGCGCTCGTCCACGTGTCACGTTCCTTCCTCGCGGCGGGTCGTAACGGTAGACCCGCGGAATCCGGTGGATGTGACCGGGAGCCCGGCCCCTGTACGGAACGACCTTGGGAGAAGCCTTGACCTCACCCATTCTGATCACCGGCGGCACGGGCACGCTCGGCCGCCTCGTCGTACCGCTCCTGCGGGACACCGGCCGTGACGTGCGGGTGCTCAGCCGGCGCGGTCACGCGCCGGGCGACCGCGTCGAGTACGTGACCGGCGATCTGCTCAAGGACGAGGGAATCGAGCGCGCGGTGGACGGAGCCGAGACCGTCCTGCACCTCGCGGGCGGCCCCAAGGGCGATGACCAGGCGGCCCGCACCCTGGTCCGGGCCGCGTCGCGGGCCGGGGTGCGGCATCTGGTGCACATCTCGGTGACGGGGGCGGACCAGGTCCCGCTGGGCTACTTCAGGTCCAAGCTGGGCGCGGAGCGGGCCGTGTCCGACTCCGGGCTGCCGTGGACCACTCTGCGTGCCGCCCAGTTCCACGACCTGACGCTGAAGGTGGTGCGGTCCATGGCGAAGCTGCCGGTGATCCCCGTCCCGGGTGGGCTCCGCTTCCAGCCGGTCGACGCGCGCGAGGTGGCGGAACGGCTCGTGAAGCTGACGCTCGGCGCACCGGCCGGCCTGGTGCCCGACCTGGTCGGCCCCAAGGTGTACGGCATGGCGGAGCTGATCCGCGGTTACCTGCGGGCGAGCGGACGGCGCCGGCCGACGGTGCCGGTCCGGTTGCCGGGCAAGGCCGGCCGCGCCTACCGGGCCGGCGCCAACCTGACCCTCGAAGGGGCCACCGTGGGCGAGCGCACCTGGGAGGACTTCCTGGCCGAACGGCTCCGCTGACCCACCGGCCGGCCGGGGCTCAGACCTTGCGTACCTTGGCGTAGTGGCGGGCCGCCCGCGCGCGGTTGCCGCAGCCGGGCGAGCACCACTCGCGCCGTGACGAGTCGCGGACGAAGTACAGCACGCAGCCGGGGCCGTGACAGGCGTGGATCTCGTGGCGCAGTGGCCCGCCGAAGAGGTGGATCGCGTCCTCGGCGAGCGCGGTGAGGACGGCCGCGACCGACCGGCCCGCCGTGCCCACCGCCACGTGCGGCTCAGGTGTGATGCGCAGCTGGGGCCATCGCGGAGTCTGTCGCGCGTGGCGGTTGAGCGTGGCGACCGCGTCGGGGTCGGCGTCCTGCCCGGCCACGGCGGCGTCCGCCAGGAGCCGGATGGCGTCGCGTAGCTCGCGCCCGGAGATCAGGTCGTCGTCGGTCACGCCGCGCAGGTCGTCGTCGGAGAGGGCGACCGCCAGGCGGGCGCGCACGTCTCGGAGCCAGGCGGCGAGGTGCTCGGCGGTCTCCAGGCCGTCACGGGGACGGCCTCGCACCGCGTAGACGGTGTTGCCGAACTCGAGCGGCAACGGCTCCCCCAGGACCGGGGCACCACCGTCGGCGAGATTGGCCACATCCATTTTCTCATGGTATCCGCAGGTTGACTCCGTTAGAGCCATGCTGCATTCTAACGTCACGCCCTCATGTCGGCCATTAGAACGGATCGGCCGACCTCCCTTCCATGAGCTCCTGGAGTCGCCACATGAGCACGCCCACTCTGCAGACCGGCCACGTCGGGTTGAACGTGACCGACCTGGCCCGCTCGACCGCCTTCTACTGTCAGGTCCTCGGCCTGGAGGTCGTCGGCGCGCAGACCGACGGTGACCGCAGGTTCGCCTTCCTCGGCCGCGAAGGCACTCTGCTGATCACGCTGTGGCAGCAGAGCGACGGCACGTTCGCCACCGGCCTCCCCGGACTCCATCACCTGTCGTTCCAGGTGGCCGACATCGACGCGGTCCACCGCGCCGAGACCACCCTGCGCGAGCTCGGCGCCGAGCTGGTCTACGACGGGGTCGTCCCGCATGGCGAAGGCGCGAGCTCCGGCGGAGTGTTCTTCACCGACCCGGACGGCATTCGCCTGGAGATCTTCGCCCCGGCCGGAGCCGGCACCGCACCGGCCCCCACGCAGGGCGCGCCGACCTGCGGCTTCTTCTAACCGACCCACTCGGGCCGGGTCTCGCCTGCTCCGGCCCCGCGAGCGACAAGGAGTCCCTGATGTTCCACGCGGGTGAACGTGCGGTACGGCAGCGCGCCGGCCTCGCCGTCGACGGCCGTGGGTCGGACACTGTCGGCGCCGTCATCCCCCCGGTGGCCGCCGAGTTCCTCAGCCGGCAGCACCTGCTGGTGATCGCGGCCGCCGATGAGAGCGGGGCGGTCTGGGCCGGTGTGCTCACCGGCCCGCCCGGGTTCGTCACCGCACCCGACGACCGCACGGTCGTCGCCGACCGGCTGCCCGGCGACGGCGACCCGCTCGCCGGACGGTTCGCCACCGAACGGGACATCGGGATGCTCGCCATCGAGCCGGCCAGCCGCAAGAGGATGCGGGTCAACGGCCGAGCCCGCGAGGAGGGCGACCGGCTCACGGTACGCACCGAGCAGGTCTACTCCAACTGCCCGAAGTACATTCAGACCCGTACGGTGACCGAGACCGAGGTCCGGGCGGCGAGCAGGACCGTGCACGTCACCCGTGAGCCGACCCCCGCCCAACGGCGGTGGATCGCCGCGGCCGACACGTTCTTCGTCGGCACCCACGTCGCCGGCCTGGGCTCCGACGCCTCGCACCGCGGCGGAAACCCCGGGTTCGTCACCCTGACCGGCGACCGGCGGCTGACCTGGCCCGACTACATCGGCAACTCGATGTACATGACCTTGGGCAACCTCGCCCTCGACCCGCGCTGCGGCCTGCTCTTTCTCGACTGGGAAGGAGGTCACGCCCTGCACCTGACCGGCCGCGCCCGCATCGACTGGGACCCGGACCGGGCGGCGGCGGTGCCCGGCGCGCACCGGCTCGTCGACTTCGACATCGAGCAGGTCGTCCAGATCTCCGGCGCCCTCCGGCAGCGCTGGTCGTTCGGCCAGTACTTCCGCTTCAACCCCGCCTGAGGCGACGAGCGGCCCGGCGTACTGAATATGCCGGTCAAGCCTCGTTGAAACCTCAACCACACGCCGTGATTTATCCCTATCTGGGTGTTAGCGTCCAAATTGAGGAAGAAGGCCAATGGGGGAGGAATCATGACAAGGACGTATGGGGGCGGCTGCGGCCGCCGCTGGCGTCGCCGTCGCTTCTGCCACCGTAGGCGCTGGTGGGGCGGTGGCTGGGGCCACTGGAACAACTGGGACGACTGGGACGACTGGGGTGGTGGTTGGTGGTAGACCAGCCCTCTCAAGTCGCACAACGAGGCGGCCTCCACTCAGACGCCATCCCGATGGCGTCGACGGGGAGGTCGCCTCGCCCCTTCCTCGATGTCTTGCCCGGTCTACGGAGCAGGGCGAGACTGCGGGTGTGCACTCCGAAGAGCAGGCCATGCAGGTCATCGACGAGTTAAGAGACCGCGTCTACACATCGTTGCGCGACGGTGGCCTGGACGTCGAGCGCGTCGTTGAGCTGGCCTGCCTCCTGGAGGAGTGGGAGGTGAGCACCCCCGCCACACGGGAAGTCCTCGAACGTCCCCTCGCCCAGCTCACAGGGGCCGACCTGACGCGACTGGGTGAGCGTCTGCTCAAGGAGACCAATCACGAGCCGACCTTCGCCCTCGATCCGAGCCTGTGGGCAGGGCTGGAGCAGGCGCTGACGGTCGTGGAGCGCGACGTTCGCGCCTCCGGGATCACCGGAACCCTCGAGCTGATCATCGCCGACTGGGACGACAGGGGGCAGGCCTGGGTGAAGTTCCGGGGCAAGCGCCAGGGCAACGGCATCTGGCCCACCGAGGGGCGCCACACTCAGGAAGCACGTGCGAGCGTCGCAGCGGCCACCCAAGAAGTGATCATGGAGATCATCTGGGCGGCCTGGCCCGTGTGTCACACGCACAACCGGGGCGTTCACGTAGGCCTGGAAGCCGGCGTCGCCGTCTGGCGATGCGCGAGTGCCGGAGCCCACGTCGTCGCGCCGGTAGGTCAGCTGTCACCCCCGGTCAGCGGGCGGACTCGGTGGTGATGCGCTCCCAGGCGGGGATGGGGAGCATGATGACCGCCGCGGGGAACAGGCCGTGCTCCTCCTTGTCGATGTGCCGCTGCAGCAGTTCCAGCGCTCCCAGCACCCGTGGCCAGTCCGGCGACGCGCGGTCGATGCCCGTGAGCACGCCGTGGATGTCGGCGTGCTCACCGCACAGCCGCTCGACCTCGTCGGCCAGCGACCCCTCCGCGCGCAACTCGGCGAACAGGCCGCGCTCCTCGTCGGCGGTGTGCGGGAGCAGCTCGGTTAGCAGCGGGTCGAGCAGCGGGAGGGCCTCGTCATACCGGGTCGCCCTGATGGCCCGGCGCAGCGCGCCGGCCAGCTCACTGATCCGCACGTGCTCCTCGGAGAGCCTGCCGATCAGCGGGAAGTCCCGGCACCCGCAGTAGTTGCACATTCTGGCCTCGATCCGTCGTCTCGCCTCTTTCAGGGTGCCGGTCGCCGGATCGGGGCCTGTAGGGCCGTTGGTCCCGGTTCAGGAGGCCGGAAGCCACAGGTCAGGGCCGAACACCTCATAGTGGATGTCGCGCGGCGCCACTCCCGCCCCGATGAGCTGGGCCCGCGCGTCCCGCATGAACGGCAACGGACCGCACAGGTAGGCGACCGCGCCGGCGGGGATCTCGACCTCGGCCAGGTCCATCCGGCCGGCCACACCGCGGTCGCCGTCCTCGTACCAGAAGATCTTCTCGCCGCCGGGCAGCGCGGCGGTCAGCGACTCCATGTCCTCGCGCAGCGCGTGGTCGGACGCGGACCGGTCGGCGTGCAGCGACAGCACGCGGCGGGTGCTGCCGGTGTCGGCCAGGTGCTGGAGCATGGCCGTGATGGGAGTGCAGCCGATGCCGGCCGAGGCGAACACCAGCGGTGCCCCGCCTTCGGGGAGCGTCACGTCCCCGAACGCCGCGGACAGGATCAGCTCGTCGCCCTCCTTGACGGTGGCGTGCAGCAGGGTGGACACCTCGCCCTCGGGTGCGCCCTCGCCGCGCACCCGCTTGACGGTGATCCGCCGCAGCCCGTTGGCGCCGTAACCGGACAGCGTGTACTGCCGCAGCTGGCGCACTCCGTCGGGCATCAGCACCTGGACGCTGACGTACTGACCGGGCAGCGCGGGCGGCACGGGCTCGTCGCCGACGGGCGCGAGCAGGAGCGACATGACGTCGGCGGTCTCCTCGCGGCGCTCGGCGACCCGCCACGGCCGCCAGGTGCGGCCGTCCCGCGCGCCGGCGTGGGCGTAGATGCGGGCCTCCATCGCAATCAGGGCGCCGGCCATCAGCCAGTAGACCTCGTCCCAGGCCGCGGCGACCTCCGGCGTGACGGCCTCGCCCAGCACCTCGACGATGGCGGCGAAGAGGTACTTGTGCACGATCACGTACTGGTCGTCGGTGATGCCGACGGCGGCGTGCTTGTGCGCGATGCGGGCGAGCAGGGCGTCGGGACGCTCGTTCGGGTTGGCCAGCAGCGCCCCGGCGAACGAGGCGATGGACCCGGCCAGTGCCCTGCGCTGCTCGCCGCTGCGCTGGTTGCCGCGGTTGAACAGCCCGTCGAGCAACTCGGGACGGTCACCGAACATGGTCTCGTAGAACCTCGTGGTGATCGTGTCGAGCGACGCGCCCACGGCGGGGATGGTGGCCCTGATGATCGCGGCGCTTTCCGCGGACAGCATGGGGGAACCTCCAGATAATTGGCATCTGGAATGCATATTAAAAGGGCCGATGGCCGGTTCCTCACCCGGGAGGGGTGGTCAGATGAGCAGAGCAGCACCGGCCCGGTCGGCTCGGTCACCAGCTCGGCGACCGCCCGCGTCATCAGCAGCTCGTCACCACGCACCACGGCCAGGCGCATCACGATCCGCAGCGAGATGTCGGTGAAAGCGGTCAGGCGCATGCCCCCCGCGCTCGCCTGCGACTCTTCCCGCATTCCCCGGAACGGGCACACAGCAGGAATGACCAGAGCACAAGCCCCTCGTTTACTGGCCGCATGGGCTGCTGATGCTTGATCACGGCTGGCGGCGACCATGCCGCCACGACCGAGTCGGTGTTGACGGCTGAGAAGCCGACAGGCCGGCTCTTCCACGACATGCGCCTTGCGGAAATGGGATCGTCAGCCGGTCACGTCAAGGTGCTTCTTGATCGGCTTGGGGACGGGTGCCCAAGGAAGCCCGTCCGCGTGGCAGAACCGCTCGCTGCACGGCTTGTGCCGGCAGACCCCGTGGTGGCCGTGGCCGCCTCGGCAGTGGTTCGTCTTGGGCGGCTTCGCCGACTCCCGCGTCTGCTTTGCCGTCGAGGTCGCGGTCGGAGTGCCGGTCGGCCTCTCCGTCGGCCTCATGGTCGGAGTGACCGTCGGCCTCATGGTCGGCCTCTCCGTCGGCCTCATGATCGGAGTGACCGTGGGCCTCATGGTCGGCCTCTCCGTCGGCCTCATGGTCGGAATCCCCGTCACCGTCGGAGTGACCGTCGGAGTCACCGTCGGCGTCACGGTCGGCGTCACGGTCGGCGTGACCGTCGGCGTCACGGTCGGCGTCACGGTCGGCGTGACCGTCGGCGTCACGGTCGGCGTGACCGTCGGCGTCACGGTCGGCGTCACGGTCGGCGTCACGGTCGGCGTCACGGTCGGCGTGACCGTCGGCGTCACCGTCGGCGTCACGGTCGGCGTCACGGTCGGAGTGACCGTCGGCGTCACGGTCGGAGTGACCGTCGGAGTCACCGTCGGCGTCACGGTCGGCGTGACCGTCGGAGTCACCGTCGGCGTCACGGTCGGCGTGGGCGTCGGCAATGCACAGATGGGGATGGTGATGACGTTGTCGTCGAGGCTGACCTGACCGTTGCGAGCCAGCACTCGGCCTTCGACCGTAGCGTCTGTATTGACCGAGATCGATGTCAGGGCAAGGATGTTCCCCACGAAGGTGGAGTTTGTCCCCAGCGTCGCGGAGCTGCCTACCTGCCAGTAGACATTGCACGCCTGAGCGCCGCCGATCAGGTTGACATTGCTGGCTGATCCGGTGATGAGCGTGGAGGCGATCTGGAAGATGAAGACCGCGTTAGGGTCGCCCTGAGCGTCGAGTGTGAGCGTACCCGTCAGCCCGAGCTCAGAGGTGGACGCGTAAAGGCCTGGTGCGAGGGTCCGGCCGACGAGGTCGCCCGAAACGCTAGTGGCGGGGGTTCGCCCGGCGGCGTCGTCGTATGCAATGGTCAAGTCGGATTGGGCCTGAAGCGCGACAGCGTCGGCCCTGTGCTGCGCTCCGATCACTATGCCGGGAGGGAAGCCGGTCACCGCGGTACCTGGATTTACTCCCAGGTCTCCAGTGATGACACTGGAGCCGGTGTTGGTGACCGTGGTCCCAGCGAGGACCGCGAAACTGCCGACGGTTCCGAGATTCAACGGGGCTTCCTGAGCGATGCTCGGGCCGGACTGCACGACGATGAGTGCGCCAACCATGGGAAGGAGCATCAGGCCCAGCACCGGCCAGTTCGATCGGGGGAACCTCAGAAAAGTGCGCTTGAAGGACACTCTCATTGACGAATCATTCTCCTGATAAGAGTGGGCCAGACCCACCGCCTGTAACGTCAACAGAAGGCGAAGAACATCCCGCCGCTCGGACCACCAACTCATCGGACTTGCCCCTGCGGAACGATCGGTGGCTCCTGGCTGCTGAAAGCGCCATCCCGCCTCCGGCACGCTATCTGGAGACATCCTCATCAGCGGACACCAACCCTTAAAGCATCATCTAAAGTTGATCGATTTTGGTTTCAATACACGTTCAGGACACCTTTGGCTATTGCTGTGAATCGAGCAACTCTTGACGGTTGCGCCGATGCGCACCGGAGCGGCAGACGGCCAAGAACCCAAGGCCTAATACGCCGAGGTGCGGAGCCGGCGCTATGCGAGGCCGCAAGGCAAGTCCACTCGGCCAGGCGAATCATCACAATCTGGACGGTTGACATGCTTCGGCATCCAGATGAATGAAAGGCCATCTCAAAGAGAACGTGAGGCGGAAATCCAGCACGTCTCCGCTGACTGAAATCTGGGGAACATTTACATTCCCTAGCACCGGTAAGAACCATTCCCAGATTTCTGCGATGCTATATCTGAAAGGTGCTCGCACGTCGTGTTGTGGCGCATTACATGGCGTCGGCTGCTCATGTCACCCTCGGCTCCGCGCTCTCCCCCGCCACCGACCATCGAGTACTCGGAGGTTCTCTTTGCACGGTCACCTTCGGTGCCACACATCCGCTCGTGTGGCCGGCCGGTCGAAAAAGGCGATCGTGTGGACGGTGCTGACGGTCATGCCGCTCGCAGCCGCCTGCGGCACGGACATGCCACAGCGGATCGCATCACCGCCGGAGCAACTGATCAGGCCGGTGTCGGTGTCATCAGCGCATATCGCGCGATTGCCACGCGCTACAACCTTCACGAAGCTGCGCGGAGCGCCAAAGGACTCCCACCCGCTCGATCCCGGCACTGGGCTCGTGACACATCCCACGGAGCCACAGGTCGTCTACGCCCGTCCTGGTGGGCCTCCGGTGGCGGTGCTGTCCAACACTGAACTGGGAAACCCGACGTGGGTTCCGGTGGTGCAGACGCAGCCGGGGTGGATGCGAGTTCTCTTGCCAAGCCGACCGAACAAGTCGACCGGATGGATTTACAGCGACAACGGAAAGCTGCAGAACGCCTACAGCCCTTACCGAGTGGAAATCAAGCTGTCCGCTCGCAAGCTCACCCTGTTCGAAGCCGGCCATCGACCCCGGTCATGGACAGTGGCCGTGGGCGCCGCAGCGACACCCACGCCGACCGGCCGCACGTTTCTGCTCGCCTCTCTGTCTCCCCCCGACCCGGCTTTCACCCCGCTCATGCTTCCGCTGGGCTTGCACTCGACCACCCTTGACCGCTTCAACGGCGGAGCCGGCACGATCGCTCTGCACGGTTGGCCGGACAAGAGCGTGTTCGGTCAGGACGTTAGCCACGGTTGTGTACGGGTCCCCGCGGCGGCGCTGCGCGTTCTGTCTCGCATCCCTTTGGGCAGCCTCGTCATCATCACCCATTGACCAATGGCGCGCCGAACGGACGGGTCGCCGCCCCCTCAATCGGGAGGGGCGGTCAGCGTGAGCAGCACCGGCCCGGTCGGCTCGGTCACCAGCTCGGTGACCGTGAGCCTGTCGAGCGAGGCGTAGAAGGCCTCCTGCGCCTGGCGCAGCGCGCCGCGCAGGCGGCAGGCCGCCCGCAACGGGCACGGCATCAGCGCGTCCTCGCACCCCACCACCTCGTGCTCGCCCTCCAGGCGCCGTACGAGCGAGCCCACCGTGACACCGCGTCCCTCCGCGGTCAGCTGCAGCCCACCGCCGCGCCCCCGCCGGGCCTCCACCAGACCCAGCTCGCTCAACCGCGCCACCGCCTTGGCGGCATGTGTGTACGGCACCGCGAGCACGTCGGCGACCGCCCGCGTGGTCAGCAGCTCGTCGCCGCGCACCACGGCCAGGCGCATCACGATCCGCAGCGAGATGTCGGTGAAGGCGGTCAGGCGCATGCCCCCAAGGTAGGCGCTCGCACCACCATGCTCCTACCGGCCCGATGCTACGGTTGGCTCCGCAATACGCACCAAAGGGGACGCATGTTCGGCATTGTCCGCCCGTGTCGGCACGTCATGCGCGAGGGGCTCTACGCGGACTGGATGGGCCATCTGTGCGGGCTCTGCCTGGCGCTCCGCGACGAACACGGACAGCTGTCCCGCCTGGTCACCAACTACGACGGCCTGCTCGTGTCCGTCCTCACCGAGGCCCAGTCGCCCGCGTCCGCGCCACGCCGTCGGGCGGGCGCGTGCGCGCTGCGCGGCTTCAAGGGCGCCGACGTGATCGAGGCCGAGGGGGTACGGCTGGCGGCCTCGGTGTCGCTGCTCCTGGCGGCTGGAAAGATGCGCGACCACGTGGCGGACGGCGATGGCGTCTACGCTCGCCGCCCGGTGGCCGCCGGCGCCACCCGCCTGGCGCGCCGCTGGTCCTCGGCCGGCACCGTCACGGCCGGCACGCTGGGGTTCGATCCCGCTCCCCTGACCGAGGCGGCCCATCGCCAGGCCCTTCTGGAACGCGGCCCGGCCTCAGGGAGCGCCACGACGCCCGGGTTACCGGAGTTGACGAGGCCCACCGAGGACGCCGTGGCCGCCGCGTTCGCGCACACCGCGGTGCTCACCGGAAAGCCGCACAACCTGGAGGCCCTGGAGGCGGCCGGGCGCGGGTTCGGGAGGCTGGCACACCTGATCGACGCGGTGGACGACCTGGCCGACGACCGTGCGTCCGGGGCGTACAACCCGCTGGCCGCCACCGGCACCGACCTGAACGAAGCGCGCCGCCACTGCGACGCCGCGCACGCCGATCTGCGCGCCGCCGTGGCCGAGCTGGACCTGCCGCGTCCCGGACTGACGCGGGCCCTGCTGGTACGGGAGACCGGCAGGGCCGTCTCCCGGACCTTCGCCACCGCCGGAACGCACGGCCCCGGCCACGCCCCCGGATCCGATCCCGAAGCACCGCCGGGTGGTCGGCCACCGAAGCGGGACCCCGGCGGGCTGCTGTCACTGGCGTGCGCCGCGCTGACCTGCTGCACCTGCGGCCTGTATCGGCCCGCCTGGGACGACGATCACGAGAGCTCGTTCTGCCGGCGTTGCGACTGCTCCGGCTACGACTGCTGTTGCGACTGCGGCAACTGCTGCTCGTGCTGCTCGGGCGAGGACGGCTGCGCCTGCGGTTGCGATTGCGGCTGATCATCGGGGGGCAGGTCAGTCCCGGCTGCCGCCCAGGCACGCTCAGTGAACGGACGGCTCAGGTCTCCGAGGCGCCGGTGCGTCCCGAACCGCCTTGGCCCATGTCCGGCCCGCGTCGTGGTCCGCGAGGGCTCGGGCCGTCGGCGTGCCGGCGTCCGGCGGGTAGTTCGAGACGCGGCCCTCGTAGAGGACGGTCCCGCCGTGCCTTCCGGGGCCGGGCCCCAAATCGATCAGCCAGTCGGCGTGGCGTACGACGTCCAGGTCGTGCTCGATCACCACCACGGTGTGGCCCTGCTCGACCAGCGCGTCCAGCACGTGGAGCAGGGTGTCGATGTCGTTGGTATGCAGGCCCGTCGTGGGCTCGTCGAGCAGGTAGGCGGTGGGCTGTTCGGTGTCGCGCAACTCTTTGGCGATCTTGACGCGCTGGCACTCCCCTCCCGAGAGCGTGGTGAGCGACTGGCCCAGCCGGAGATAGCCGAGCCCGACCTCTGACAGGTGCCCGAGGGCCTTGGTGATGTGCTTGTCGGGCAACCGGTCCCTGGCCTGGTCGACGGAGAGGGCCTCGACGTCGGCGATGGACAGCCCGTCGACGGTGTGGGCGAGCACCTCGGGAACGAAGCGCCGCCCCTGGCAGACCTCGCAGACGGATTCCTGACCGTCCATGAAGGCCAGGTCGGTGTAGACGATCCCGAGGCCGTCGCATTCGGGGCAGGCCCCTGCCGAATTGGCGCTGAACAGCGCGGCGGGAACACCGTTGTACCGGGCGAACAGCTTGCGGATGGCCGGCGCGATGCCGGTGTAGGTGACGGGCGTGGACCGGCGGTTGGTGCTGACCGGCCGCTGGTCGATGACGGTGACCTCGTGCTGCTCGACCAGTTCGGCGGCGAGGCTGGACTTGCCGGAGCCCGCGACGCCGGTGAGGGCGGTCATCACACCGACGGGAATGCCGGTGGTGACATGCCGCAGGTTGTTGCGCGTCGCGTCGCTGATCGTAAGCGTCGCCTTGGCCGTACGCGGAGTGCGTCCGGCGGGCCGGGGCTGGGAGAGCGCGCGACCGGTGTGCGTGTCGGCGTGCCGGAGCTCCTCGAAGGTGCCCTGGAAGACGAGCCGGCCTCCGTCGGCCCCGGCGCCGGGACCGAGTTCGATGATCTGGTCGGCGACCGCCATCACAGCGGGGTCATGCTCGACGACGAGCACGCTGTTGCCGCTGTCACGCAGTCGCCCGAGCAGTCTCGTCACGGACTCGACGTCGGTGGGATGCAGCCCGACCGTGGGCTCGTCGAACACGTAGATCATCTCAGTGAGGCTGGAGCCGAGATGCTTCACAATCTTGACGCGCTGGGACTCACCGCCCGACAGTGTCGTGGTCGCACGCGACAGGGTGAGGTAGCCCAGCCCGATGGCGTCCATGGCGTCCAGCCTGGAGATCAGTGCGGTCACCACGGGGGCGACGTGCGGCGCGTCGATGCCCCGGATGAGTTCGGCGAGTTCGGCGACCTCCAGGTGGGACAGCTCGCCGATCGTGTGTCCCAGAACGGTGGCGGAGCGGGACCGCTCGTTGAGCCGATCCCCACCGCAGTCCGGGCAGACCTCGGACCGGGTGAACCGGCGGATCGTCTCCTGCTTGCGCTCGGACGTATTGTCCGAGGTGTGCAGGTAGATCCGCTCGAACCGCTCGACGACCCCTTCGTAGTCCTTGGGCGGCCGGTGCCCCAACCCGGCCGCCGCCTCGCCGCCGTAGAGCAGCGCGTTCCGCTCGGCCTGGCTCCACTCCCGCAGCGGCGTGTCCGGGCTGAAAGACCCGATGTCGGCGTACTTGGAGTACCAGTAGCCCCCGTCACCGAAACCGGGCAGCCGAATCGCGCCCTGGTGAAGTGACTTGTCCAGGTCGAGGAAGCGGTCGACGGCGGAGGCGACGATCTCGCCGAGTCCCGAACACCTCGGGCACATCCCGGCCGGGTCGTTGAACGAGAAGTGGTTCGACTCGCCCACATGGGGCTCGCTGAGTCGCGAGTACAGCAGCCGCAGGTAGGTCCAGGTGTCGGTGATCGTGCCGAGTGTGGAGCGCGCGTTGCCGCCGATGCGCCGCTGGTCGATCATCACCACCGGCGAGAGCCCGCTGATGTGCTCCACGTCGGGACGGGTCCACTTCGGCAGCCGGTTCCGGGTGAACGGCGGAAAGGTGTCGTTGAGCTGGTAACCGGCCTCCGCCGCGATCGTGTCGAAGACCAGCGACGACTTGCCCGCCCCTGACAGGCCGGCGAAGACGACGAGGTGGTCGCGTGGGATCTCCACGTCCACCCGGCGGAGGTTGTTCGTACGGGCGCCCTTGATGGAGATGTTGCGCATGCCCCGACGGTAGGACCAGATGTGGTCGGATCCTGACCGCAATTGCGCGCATGATGGAGGCATGGCCGATGTGACCGGACGCATGCTGGCCCTGCTGTCGACCCTGCAGACGGGCCGGCCGTTCAGCGGGGAAGAGCTGGCCTCCCGGCTGGCGGTGAGCCCGCGCACCGTCCGCCGTGACGTCGAACGACTCCGGGGCTACGGCTATCCCGTCGAGACCCAACCGGGGCCCGGCGGCTACTACCGGCTCGTGGCAGGCCGGACGATGCCTCCACTCGTCCTCGACGACGACGAGGCGATCGCGGCGCTGCTCGGTCTCGCCACTCTCGCCTCCGCGAGCTCGGACGAGGACGGGACTCTCGACGACGCCGCCACCCGCGCCTACGGGAAACTCGACCAGTTCCTCCCGGCGCGGCTACGTCCACGAGCGACCGCGTTGCGCGCCAGCCTGGAGACCGGCCGGCAACACGCGCCCAGCGTGAGCCCGGAGGTCCTGGCCGGCCTGGCCGAGGCGATCAGCGGTCAGGAGGTCGTGTCGTTCGACTACACGGACCAGCACAGGAGGTCGAGCCGGCGACGGGTGGAGCCGCACCGGCAGGTCCACCTGCATCTGCGCTGGTACCTCCTGGGCTGGGACCTGGACAGATCCGACTGGCGGGTGTTCCGTCTCGACCGCCTCACCGACCTCGTACGCACCGGCCTGCGTCACCCCGCCCGCAGGTTGCCGGCCGACACGGCCCTGTCCTACCTCCGACAGGGCCTGAACGCCGAGCGTCGTCGCGTCCAGTTCGCCGTACGAGCGCAACCGCACGAGGTCGCCGACGCGTTGAAGTACCAGGACGCGCAGATCCAGCGCGTCGACGACCAGGAGACCCTCGTCACCGTCTGGCTCGACTCCTGGGAATGGCTCATCCTCCACCTCGCCTTCCTGGACGCCGACTTCTCCATCATCGAGCCCTCGGATTTCCGCGACGCCTGTGCCGCCTTCGCCCGCCGCCTGCTCGCCGCCGGCGAATGACCGGCTTGACCTTGACGTAGCGTCAACGTGTCCAATGAGGGGCATGAGGATCGGCGAGCTTGCCGCGCTGGTCGGGGTGTCCACCCGGACCGTGCGCCACTACCACCACCTGCGACTTCTCCCCGAGCCCGAACGCCTGGCCAACGGCTACCGGGAGTACCGGTTGCGGGACGCGGTGGCTCTCGCCCGTGTGCGCCGGCTGGCCGAGCTGGGTCTGTCGCTGGACGAGATCCGCGACGCACTGGCCGACGACCAGGGCCGGGAGCTGCGGGACATGCTCCTGGAGCTGGACGCCGACCTGGCCCGGCAGCAGGAGGCGATCGGCGTCAAACGGAACCGGCTGGCCGCATTGCTGGCGGAGGCGGACCTGCATCCCGACTCGACGGTGTCGCCCGACATGGCGGCGGTGCTGCGCGATCTCACCGCCGAGGGCTCGAAGTCCGCAGCGATCGACCGAGAGCTGCTGGCTCTGCTGGACACCGTCGCCGACCCGGCCGACCGGGCCGAGTTCGTCGAGCTGTTCCGCCCGCTCACCGAGCCCGACGCGGTCGCGCGGGGACACGCCCTCTACGCCCGGTTGGACGAACTCGCCGACGCCGACCCCGGCGACCCCCGCGTCACCACGCTCGCCGCCGATCTCGCCGCCTACCTGCCGGACGAGATGGCGGCTGCGATGATCGCGAGCCTGCCCCCGCCCGGCACCGGCTCGGACACGGTCGGCGGGCAGTGGCTGGGGATGATGTACGCCGAGGTGTCCGCCGCCCAGATCGAGGTGTTCCGGCTGCTCGTGATCATGCTGAAGGAGCGGGGATGCTGAGGGTCGCGCGCGCCGCGCTGTTCGCCATGGTCCCCATGGAGCTGCTGCTCGTGGTCCTGCTCGTGTCCGGCGTGTCACTGCCTCTCCCGCTGATCGCGCTGGCCGAGGCGGCCGTCGTCGCGGTGCTCATCCTGGAGGCCGCGACCTTGTACCGACTGTTCGGAGCGGAGCGCCGGGCCGGCGCGAAACGGCGAACGGCGCTGCGGACGGCCTATCGCCGGTTGGTCCCCGAACAGGTGCGGCGGATCGTGGGATTCGACCTGAAGGGCCTGGTCAGCCTCGCCCTGTGGGTCGCGCGACGCCGCGACGGCGTGCCCGATGGAGCCACTGCCGTCTCCTACTCCCGCGCGCAGACCTCCACGATGACGATCTTCCTGGGCGCGATGGTCGTGGAGCTGGTGGGCGCGGAGATCCTGCTGCGGGCGTTCGGCGCGCCGATCGGCCTGCGTACCGTGATCCTGGTGGTCGACGCCTACACGGTCCTCATCGTGCTCGCGGTCATCGCGGCCTGCGTCACCCGGCCCCACGTCGTCTCCGCCGACGAGGTCCGCATCCGCTACGGCGCGTTCTTCGACCTGCGCGTCCCGCGCGAGCGGATCGCCCAAGTGCGACACGTCCACAATTTCAACGAGAACGGCACGGTCAAGGTGGAGGACGACCGGCTGGCCGTGGCGGTGGCCTCCCAGACCAACCTGATCATCGAACTGACCGAACCGATCATCGCCGTCCGCCCCCTCGGCCGCCGCGCCGAGGCCCGCGTCATCCGCTTCTTCGCCGACGACCCCAGAACCGCCGTCCACGCGCTACGCCCCCGCCCTGAACCCGTGCCTCGAGAATCACCAGGGCCAACGCCCCCTGATCTACTGATCTGAATTCGTATATACAAGGCGGTGGCATGACGAAGACTCTGATCGATCTCGATGACGAAGCCTTGGCCGAAGCCGCAAAGCTGCTCGGCACCTGGTCCAAGAAAGACACCGTGAACACCGCTATACGAGAGATCGTCGATCGACGCAGGCGGGCAGCGGCTGTGGCTCGCATGCGTGCGATGGTCTCCGAAGGAGAGATCGACTTCTCAGCCATCGACAAGGGTGACGGCGCGCAGCAGGCCGTTGCGTGACAGAGCCCTACCTCATCGACACCAGCGCTTTGGTCCGCTTCTACCATGGTCAGGTCGGCGCGGAATGGGACCAGACAGTCTGCGCCGGACTCGTCGGCATCTGTGAGCCGGTCAGGCAGGAGTACCTCCGGGCTGTCGGCGGCCGACCGGCCTTCTACGAGGCCGGCAACCTCCTTCAGGAGACCTTCCCGTACTACGGGATCCCTGATTTCGCTTGGCACGAGACGAGCACGTTGCAGCGCGAATTGGCCGACAAGGGGTGACACCAGTGCGCTTCACCGGTCGATCTCCTCATGGCGGTTACGGCTCGGCATCACAAGCTCACCGTGCTGCATGCCGACGCCGATTTCGAGACCATCTCCCGCCTGACCGGACAGCCGGCGCGCTGGATCAGCTAGAACACCTCGGCTTCAGCCCAAACTCCCGATCTGAAACAGGCGGCCCACGTGAACGCGTTCGAGCAACTCAACCTTCAGCCAAGTCCAGAGGCATGGGACCCTGCCTGGATAGCGCGCGGTGAGCTTCGCGGTCAGCGGTTCGAGTTACCCCCCGAAATATCGAGCGTGACCTTCGACCGGGCACGGCTGGTGGACGTGGACTTCTCCGGAAGTCGGTTCGCCGAGTTCAGCGCTCACGGCGGCGAGTTCGAGGGATGCGACTTCACCGACGTCGTCTTCGAGCGCCTGTCGATGGCCACGACCTGCGGGCGAGGCACCTGGGACGGTGTCAACTGGCCACAGTCGGTCTTTCGCGATTGCGTGTTCCGGCGCACCCGCTTCGCACCCTCCACGTTCTTCGGCAACGTCCGCTTCGAGAGGTGCACCTTCGACCGGTCTCGGCTGAGAGACCAGACGAACACCTTCGAAGCAGAGTTCGTCGACTGCGTCTTCCTCGGTCGCGTACGGAACATCAATTTCTGGGGCCGCCCGACCGACAACCAGCCCGCGCTGGGCAGGGACCGCAATGACTTCACCGGAAACGACTTCATCGGCGCAGAGCTGGACCACGTCGCTTTCCATCACATCGACCTGCAAGCCCAATGCTGGCCCGGACTGCCCGGCTACGCGCTCCTCGACCGGATCAGCGTGCGCGTGGCCGCCGTACTGCCCTTGGTGGAACAGTGGCCGGATACACGCCTTCGGAAGGAGGCCCGCTTCAGTCTGGAGTTCCTCGCGGACACAGCCTTCACGCGGAACGACGACCAGGCGTTGGTGAGTCCCTTGGACATGGGCCGCAAAGTGCCGCCCGCGCTCCGCGAGGAGTTGTTCGAGGCGTTCAGACGCACATCCAGCGATACAGCTCCTGATTGAGCCGCACCGCCTCGCGGGCCAGATCCCGTAAGGCCGTGATGCGGTCGACCTCGAACTCGTCGAGTAGTTCCTCCTCGGCATATTCACGCAACCGCACGTCGTCCACGGCGGCGAGCGCGGCAACGGTCTCGGGCGCTGCCCGGTCCACGCCCGCTGACTCGCCGTCGTCCACGACGGTCTCGCTGTCCCCGAACTCGCTGAGATCGCGTCCGCTAAGCTCCGCGACCAGCGTGTCGAGCTCGTCGAGCCACCCCTTGCAATCGACGTACGGCAGATTGATGCCCTCCGGCCCACCATCCAGGGCCAGCCGGGCGGACTGGTCGGAGTCCGCGGTGAAATAGTCGACGAGAACGCCCATGGCCGACCACTCTACCGATCAAAGACACAGGGAACGCAGCGGATATCTTCGGCTTCTGGCGCCGTAACCACCCCAGGGTTTCATCACTTCCTGGCGGGATCTCCTCAACTGCCGCCGGTCGCTGAACGACCGACAGGGCACACCGTTTCAGATGCTCCGAAGACGGACGAACTTGTTGACCATGGCCGAAACCGTACCCGATGTCGGCGCAGCGGGCGGCCTCCGGTGTCAAGCTCTGCCACCACGCCAGCCATTCAGCCCGACGCGGCGAGCCATCCGCTGCCTCGTCGGCCTTGGCCGGCACCGGGCAGCGTCCTACTGGCAGGTTTTCGTCTCGGGCGAGCAGTGCTTGACCTCGGGGTAGCGGGTCGACGGCTTGTTCAGCAGGGGTTGGGCTTTCTTGCGCAGGTGCAGGTCGAAGAAGGCCGCGACGTACCTGCGGGTGATGTCCATGGCGCGGACACCGGGAATGTCGGCGCCGACGTCGATGCCCAGCTGGTCGACCAGCACACCCAGGTCGGTGAAGGAGGTGTGCTCCGCCCCGGTCACCAGGAGCCAGCGCTTCCAGCCGTTCATCTGCTTCCAGTCGCGCTCCCAGGTGGCGGCCGCCTCTCCCTTCCCCGGGGTGTAGGTGGCCGACTTGCCCAAGAACAGGAACGGCCGCGCCAGTCCGCCGTCCGGGATCCGGACCTCCGTGGTGCCGTCCATGTTGATGCCGGCGCATATCCGGGAGTCCTTGAGCATGGCCGCGATGGTGCTCGCTCCTCCGACGGAGTGGCCGGCCATGGCGATCCTGGAGGTGTCGATCAGGCGAGCGCCCTTCCACTTCGACTGCGACCCGGTCACCTGGTCGAGCACGAAGGAGACGTCGGCCGCCCGACTGTTCGCCAGCTTCTCCCACCATGCCGGATTCTTGTCCAGCTCACAGGTGACGCAGGTGGTCACCCGTCCGTCGGGGAAGGTGGTGGCGACATTCTCGTAGGTGTGGTCGATCGCGACCACCACATAGCCTCGGCTGGCCAGATCCTCGGCCAGTGCGGTGAGTTCGGTCCGGGGCTTGCTGTGGCCGGGGGAGAGCACGACGAGGGGTAGACCGTGCTTACGACCTGCCGGCTTGGCGTCGGTGAAGGCGTTGGTCCGCGTCTTGCTCAGCGTGTCGGCCGGCACGCTGGTGATCTTCCCGCTCTTCAGGAGGAGCTCGGATTCCTTGGGTGTCATGTACGGGGCCCGCTTACGGCCCGGCGACCTGGCCGGGTACCACAGGGAGGCCATGAGCTCCCGGGCTTTCACCGAAGGGACCCAGGGGTCGGGGCGGGAGGTGTCTTTCAGGTACAGCGACGTGGTGCCGACCGGATGCGAACCGGTCGGCTTGGGCAGGTAGGTTGTTCTGCTCATCGTCGTCGAAAGGCCGGCCGAGGCAGGCGCGGACTGCGCGGACGCGGCCGACGTGATCGACGTGGTCGCCACGAAGGCGAGCACCCCTGCGGCGACCCCACCGCCGCGCAGGATCCGGGAGATGCCCTGCTTGGTGGCGGACGCCCCTCCCCTGGCGGCGTGCGCCGGGGCACCCGCGCCGCCGTACCGCCTGCCTGTGTCCACCGGCTCTGTCACATGCCCCATGAACGTGTCCGTCCTTCCGATCGAAAGGGCCGCTCAGGCGGGAAGTCCCGCAGCGGCCCGATGGCAGGGACGAGGCTAGACGTGGCTGATGTCCATGCGCGTCGGCCGTCGTACCCATATCGGATACCTCCAGAGAACGACCCGCCTGCGGTGTCATCCCTGCGATGTACTCCCAGCGGACACCGCCGTGGGTCACTGAAGCCGATGTGCGGCGGACCACGTGAGCGCGACAATGTGCCGATGGCAACAGACGAACGACGGTTTTGGCGGCAGTACGTGCGGGACATATTGCGTCCGGAACCGCGAACCGTCCGTCCGTCTCACAGGGCTCTCGCCGCCGACGCACTGCTCGCGATCTTCCTGACCGTCATCGCGTTGATGGCCGCGGCAGGACTCCAAGGCCCGGTTCATCGCGTCGACGTGCGGTCACACCCTCTGACCGAATGGCTGCAACTGCCGTCTCCCCCGGTGGTCCCGTCTCCCCCCGTGGTCCCGTCTCCTCCGGAGCTACCGGGCGTGAGCATCGGCGCCCAGCCGTCCGCCCCTGCGCGGATCGACCCGCCGCATGGCGCCGTCTCCGAGGATCCGCCCTGGCTCCTGGTGGCGCTGACCGCCTTGCCGCTGGCGGCCCGGCGCCGGTATCCGCTCACCACCTTCTGGGTGGTGGTGTCCGCGGCGCTGGCCGCGAACGGCGGTCAGACGTGGATCACCGTGCTGACCTGCGCGATCGCCGGCTACAGCGCCATCGCCCACAGCCGCAACCGAGTGCCTGCGGCGGCCGGCCTCCTGCTCGCGGCCGTGCTGGCCGGTGCCCTGGACCGGGACATCGCATCCAGCCTCCCCAGTCTTCCCAGTTGGCTGGGGCCTTACGTCGTCCTGCTGAGCGCCGGGGTCTGCGCGAGCATCGTCCGCTTCCTGCGGCGGAGCCGGGATCGGCTCACCGAACTTCAGCAGGCCCAGGAGGACGCCATGCGGCAGGCAGTCGAGGCCGAGCGTTCCCGGATCGCCGCCGAACTCCATGATGTGGTGACCCACAATGTGAGTGTGATGGTGATCCAGGCGGGCGCGGCGCGCAAAGTGATGGACGTCGAGCCGGAGCTGTCCAAGCAGGCACTACTCGCGATCGAAAGCAGCGGTCGAGCCGCCATGGCCGAACTGCGCAACGTCATGGGCCTGCTCGCAGGACAGGAAGACGGGCACGTGGACAGCCGGAGCGATGGCCTCGAACCGCAACCCGGACTCGACCAACTCGGCGGCCTCGTCGAGCGGGTACGCGCAGCGGGGGTGCCGGTGGACGTCGCGCTCTCGCCGCCGAGCCCCCTGCCCGACGGGGTCGGCCTCACCGTCTACCGCGTCGTGCAGGAGGCGTTGACCAACACGATGAAGCACGCGGTCGGCGCGGCGGCGTCCATCGCGATCGGCCACAGCGGCAACTGGCTGGAGATCGAGGTCACCGACACCGGCGGCGTGCCGGGCCCCCAGTCGCGGGCCGGCAACGGCCGCGGGCTGATCGGGCTCCGTGAACGGCTGGCCGTCTACGGCGGAATCCTGGTCGCCGGCCCCAGGACCGAGGGCGGGTATCAGGTCACGGCCCGCCTTCCGTGGACCGCCGCATGAGCGGGCCGCTGCGCGCGGTGATCGCCGACGACCAGGCGCTGGTCCGCACCGGGTTTCGGATGATCCTCTCCGCCGACGGCATCGAGGTCGCGGCGGAGGCGGCCGACGGTGCCGAAGCGGTCGCCGCCGTACGGAGCACCAGGCCGGACGTCGTGCTCATGGACATCCGGATGCCGCGGATGGACGGCATCGAAGCCACCCGCCAGATCATGAGCGGTGGAGCGAACGAGACCCGCGTCGTCATCCTGACCACGTACGATCTCGACCACTACGTCTACGCCGCCCTCACCGCCGGCGCCAGCGGCTTCCTGCTCAAAGACGTCAGCCCCGAGCACCTGGTGGCCGCGGTACGTCTGGTGCGCTCCGGCGACGCCCTGCTCGCACCGACCATCACGCGCCGCCTCATCGAGCGGTTCGCATCCCGAGACGAGGCGAAGGCCGATCTCCACCGCGATCTGTCCGAACTGACGCCACGCGAACTGGAAGTACTACGCCTGCTCGCCACCGGCCTGAGCAACGCCGAACTCGCCGACCGGCTGACGCTCAGCGCGACGACCGTGAAAACCCACGTCGCCCGCATCCTGTCCAAACTCGGCCTCCGCGACCGTGTCCAAGCCGTCGTGCTGGCCTACGAAACCGGACTGATCTCCCCAGGCGGCCCATCGGGCACCAGCTGACCGGGGCGGGCTCGGTCCTTACGCCGAGCCCGCCGCTCCGACTCCACGCCGTCAGCGCTGCTGTGTCAGCACTCCCGGCCGGTAGGGCAGGAGGCCATAGTCGCCGCCGGAGCTGGGGTTACGTCCCTGGTAGAGCAACTGCAGATTGCAGGGATCAACGGTCATGGTCTGATCGGGATCGCTGCGAACCAGTTCGCCGTGGCTGATGTCGTTGGTCCAGGTGGCGCCACTGTTGGCCTTGCCGGCGAAGGGATTGCTCTCGGTCGCGGCCTGCGGTGTCCACGAACCGTTCAGACTGGTGGCCGTGAAGGAGCGGAAGTAACGCCCCTGCGAGCCGATCGCCTCGACGAGCATGAGGTATCGGCTCTGGCCTTGGAGCTTGTAGACCTGAACTCCTTCGAACAGATTGTTCGTCGTGTCACTCATGATCACCGTCGAGGTCGTGCCAAAACTGCCCGGGAAATTCCCGATGGGCATACTGGCCCGGTAGATCTTGCCGTTGTCCCCGGCGAAGAACAGATACATGTTCGTGCTGTCACCGATGAGTGTCTGGTCGATGGGTCCTGTTCCGGAGCCGGAGATGCTTCCGGAGAAGAGCACCTGCTGCGACGACCAGCCATTCGGATTGGTGGGGTCGCTCGACGTCCTGTAGGAGAAAGCGGTCCCACCCCACTGGTAGGCGAGCACCCAGATGTTCCTCGGTGCGAAATAGAGGAGCGTAGGCGCGACAGTGGCGGAGGACATCGTGTTCTGGCTGGCCGAGGCCATGTCGGACCAGTTGGTGAAGAGGCCGAAGTTCATCGAACCCCACGTAGTTCCGGTGTCGTGCGTCGTCGCATAGACGAGATGCCTGCCGTTGTAGGGGACGACGGTGAAGTCCTTGAGCGAGACCCACCCCGACTTCGGGTTCGCCAGCGGGCCCGTTGATGTCCAGCGGTACGTCGACGGAAGAGCGCACGTGCCGGTCGGTGTCGGCGTCGGGTCGGGGGTTCCCGGGGTGCCGTTCCAGGTCCATTTCTGGTTGTTGCCGCCGTAGCAGGCATAGAGCTGGATCAGGGTGCCGTTGGCGGTTCCGGTGCCGACGGCGTCCAGGCACAGGCCGGACTGCACGCCGGTGATGCTGCCGTCGGTGTTGATGCGCCATTTCTGGTTGTCGCCGCCCCAGCAGGTGTAGATCTGAGCCTTGACGCCGTTGGCGGTGCCGGCGGCGTCCAGGCACTTGTTGCCGTAGACCCTGAACTCACCGGCGGCGGTATAGGTCCACTGCTGGTTGGGATTGGTGTGGCAGTCCCAAAGGTTCACCTGGGTGCCGTCGGTGGTGCTGGAGCCGGGCACGTCCACGCAACGTCCGGAGGCCACACCCTTGATCTGTCCGGTGCCGCCGCCCGAGGTCGGCGTGGGGGTGGGCGTCGGGGTGGGATCCGGGTTCGGGTCCGCGGCATTGAGGGCGTTGAGGACCGACGTGTAGGCGGCCTTCTTGTTGCCGTTGCCGTCGAAGAGCAGGGGGCTGGTGTTCGCGCCCAGCCAGGAGTCACTGTCGCGGACGCCCCACACGGTGATGCCCGTGCAGCGGGGGACGGCCAGGCAGTCGTTGGTCACGTTGGCGTAGGTGGTCGCCGAGCCGCCCTGGATGTCCAGCTCGGTGATCTGTACGTCGACGCCGAGGGCGGCGAAGCTCTGGATGGTGGTGCGGTAGTTGCTGTTGTAGGGGCTGTTGCTGTTGAAGTGTGACTGCAGGCCGACGCAGTCGATCGGCACGCCGCGCGCCTTGAAGTCGCGGACCATGTTGTAGACGCCCTGGGTCTTGGCCCAGGTCCAGTTGTCGATGTTGTAGTCGTTGTAGCAGAGCTTCGCGGCCGGGTCGGCGGCTCGTGCGGTGCGGAAGGCGACCTCGATCCAGTCATTGCCGGTGCGCTGCAGGTTGGAGTCGCGCCGGCCGCCGGAGGGGCCGTCGGCGAAGGCCTCGTTGACCACATCCCAGGCGTAGATCTTGCCCTTGTAGTGGGCCATCACGCCGTTGATGTGGTCGATCATCGCCTGGCGCAGCGTCGCACCGGACAGGGACTGCATCCAGCCCGGCTGCTGGTTGTGCCAGGCGAGGGTATGCCCGCGGACCCGCTTGCCGTTCTGCACGGCCCAGTTGTAGACGCGGTCGCCGTTGGTGAAGTTGAACTGACCTCGGTTGGGTTCGGTGGCGTCGATCTTCATCTCGTTCTCGGCCGTCACCATGTCGAACTCGCGGTTCGCGATCGTGGTGTACGCCGAGTCGCCGAGCTTGCCTCCGGCGATCGCGGTGCCGAAGTATCGTCCGCTCTGCTGGGCCGCCGCGCCGAGCGTGCTCGCCGCGGCACTGGCGGAGGCGGCACCGGCAGAGATCGGGCCGGTCACCGTCGTGATCGTGCCGAGTACGAGGGTGCCGACAGCGCCGGCGATCAGGGCCCGGCGGAGGCCGCTGAAGGGCCGCCTGGTTCCGGGCGGGGGTATGGCATTCGTGCCCATGACTGAGCCTCCATTTTTGATCATGGAAAGCAGGGAAACGCGGGGGACATCCCATGGACCGACGCCACGTCCCTCACCGGGGACGCACACCACCGGGCGTCGCGGACGGCGATCCCTGCCGCGCACCACCGACTGACAGGAGACCGTCTCGGTGCCTCAGTGTGGAAACCATCACGAAATGTGTCAAGCTTCTCCGGAAAGTTTCGGTTCACCTGCCCAACACATAGGCGACGGACATGCTCCGACGTCCGCCTGATCCTCCTGAAAGTTGCGGCGCCGTCACTCGAGCCACGACATCATCGATGAAACGTTCATCACGAACAACCTTCACCGGCCAGGTGCGGCCCCCTTGGAACGCCAGATAGACCGGCGCGCCTCTCACTCCTCCCGGCCCGGCACTTGCGGGGCCCTTGACAGCCCCCTCCGCCTGAGATTTGCTCCTCTCCGCCACCACAACCCGCTCGACAGAGACGAGAGCGCGATCGAAAGGCGGAATGTTAGCGTTAACAACAGAAAGGGACTCGCCGGAAGGCGCGACCCTCCATCCGTGAATCCCGGAGAGACACCCCATCCGCGGGTTCACCCTCACGGTCGCCGATCTCTTGGCAGGCGGCGAGGTCACCTCACCCGACGGCGGTCCCCTCAAGCTCGACCATTCGGTCGGGGATCGCCAGCCGGGTCACCCCGAGCATCGTGGCGGACGGCGCCACCCCGGCGGCGCCCAACCGCCGCCAGCGGTGGCGGGCTTGCCGGTCTCCTTGACGATGCGCACGGCGCCCGCCCGGAACTCCCGATCAAACGTCCGCTTGGTGCTTCCCACGCGCCAACCTCATCTCGGGTCGGTCTCTACGCTACGAGGGGAGCGCATTTCGGACCCGCTGTCGTTTCCGTCCAAGACGGCCGCCGCGGCCGCGATCTAGCGTGGACCCAGCAGTTCGCCCGAACATGAGGAGACAGCACAATGCGTGACCTGGTCTACACCGGTTTCATGTCGCTGGACGGCGTCGTGGACTCGCCCGGCGGCGGGCCTGGGGAGGAGCACCGCAGCGGCGGGTGGGTGGTCAAGGACCTCGATTTCGTCCCGGAAGCCTGGTCGCTGAAGGGCGAGGAACTCACCGACACGACGGCGCTGATGTTCGGCCGCCGCAGCTACGAGGCGTTCGCTCCGGTCTGGCCCGGTTCGGAGGACCACGCCGACTACAAGGAGCTGCCCAAGTACGTGGTGTCGACCACGCTGTCTGACGACGCCCTCGTCGACGGGTGGGGGCCGACGACGATCCTGCGCTCGACCGAGGACGTCGCCGCGCTCAAGGAGGGCGAGGGCGGCGCGATCTTCATCCACGGGAGCGCGGAGCTGGCCCGGCGGCTGTCGGATGCGGGCCTGATCGACCAGTCACAACCTGCTCGTCTTCCCCGTGCTGCTCGGTGCCGGGAAGAGCCTGTTCGGCCGGGCTGACCGAGACAAGCACCTGCTGACGCTGCGGGAGTCGGAGAGCTACTCGAACGGGATCCTGAAGCTGGTCTACGACGTCAAGCGCTGACCCAGGTCGAGGGCGATCGCGCCGCCGGCGCCCTCGCGCAGCTGCCTGACGGTGCGTCCGATGTAGGAGCGCAGTGCTCGGGCCAGGTGCGGCTCGTCGAAGTAGTCGAGCTTGGCAACGACGTCGGCGGCCGGGTCGCCGGCAGCCAGCAGTGCCGCCGCCGTGCGGGCCCGCTCGATCTGCCGGACCACGCCTCGCGTCAGTCCGGTCGTGGCGCGGAACCGGCGTTCGACCGTGCGCCCCGAGACGGCCGGGCGGTGACCCCGCAGCACGTCGGCGACGAGCAGGTCACGGACCACGATCCCGGCTCGGACGAGACTGTCGACCAGGGCCTCGGCGTCGTCGGGGCCGGGCGTCTCCCAGCGCGCGCCGTCCAGCCGGAACGTCCGGCGCGTGGCGTCGGGGAGCTCGATGCCGCCGCCGACCAGCGCCGGCGTGGGCACGGCCCGCAACGAGGTGCCCACGGCGAAGTCGATGCCGGTAAAGGTCGCGACCTCCGGCACCGGCGCCGTGCCGGTCCGGGTCTCGGGACCGGTGATGCCCGCGTACGTCCGGCCGGCCTGCTCCCAGAACACCAGGCCCCAACACACTCCCGCGACGGACGTCATCGCAGCGACCTGCTCGCTCGTGCATGTCCACACGGTGTCGACCCACGGCGAGTCGGACCGACGCGTCTCGAACCGGAGTCCCACGGCCGAAGAATACGCCGCTTCGCGTTTTCACGAGCAGGTCCCCTTTCCGGCAACCGGAATGGGCGGCCGCCATCCGACTACTGTTGCTCCGCATGACCCACACCGAGATCGAGAGATCACCGCGGAGTCGGTGCGGGCTTTCTGGAGCAGCCGATGCGGCGGATGGACGCCGCCTGATCGGCTGCTACGCCGGCGTCGCGCGCCCGGCGACGTGACCCCGGCGACGTGACCCCGGCGACGTGACCCCGGCGACGTGACCTCGTGGCTGGGTCACGGTCATGACGAGGCCGGCGCTGCCGCGCCGGACGTCAGAGCCGCCTCTACGATGCGGATCGCCTCGCCCGTGTCGATGCCGACGCTGGCGATCACGGCCGCGTAGTCGGCGGCGGCCCGGCGGGCCCGCTCCCGCCCCTCCTCGCCGGCGGCCGCCACGAACGAGCCAGCCCGCCCGCGCGTCTCGATCAGCCCCGCCTCCTCCAGCTCCCGGTAGGCCCGGCCCACCGTGTTGACGGCCAGGCCGAGGTCGGCCGCGAAGTGGCGGATGGTCGGCAACCGGGCACCCACGGCCAGCGTGCGGTCCTGGATCTGCCGAGCGAGCTGGGCCCGCAGTTGCTCGAACGGCGGCACCGGCGAGGCCGCGTCGATGACGATCATCGGACGCTCATGGCCCGCCGGGCCATCGTCGCGCTCGACGGCATCCTGGCCTGGAGCACGACGCACGCGACCAGGCCGAGGATCAGATAGACGACCGAAGCGGCGCTCAACCAGCCGGGCGCGGTGCCGAACAGCAGCACCATGGGCAGCGTCCACTGCACGCTCGGCAAGGTGAACTCGCGGGCGTCCTCGACGCGCATGATGACGTCTGCGGTCAGCGACTCCTCGTCCTGCGCCACGACCGGGCGCCTGAGCAGGTGGCGCAGCTGCATGGCGAGGATGGCCGTCACGCCGAGCAGGCCGATCAGCAGGACGACGGCCAGCTGCCGCACGGTGGGGTCGGGAACGGCCAGGGCGCTCCCGGCCAGCGCCATCGCGCCGGCGGACGTGGCGACCGCGAAGACGGCGTACGGCCAGCCGAGCACGGCCCGCCAGCCGGGCTGGATCAGATGGGCGGCCCTGCGAGACAGCGTCGCGCCCGCCCGCTGGTCGACGCGTCGCACCCACCAGTCGAGCAGCCACTGTGCCAGCAGCAGCCCGGCCACCAGCGCGATCAGGGCCAGCAGCGGCAGCGGGCGATGCGGCTGGGAGCCGCCGAAGGCGGAAGTGGCGACGAGCGTGCTCGCGAGGATCAGCACGGTCAGGATGATCTGAGCGGCGAGACGGGCGCGTCTGCGGACCGCCAGCCGACCGGCCAGCAGCGGGGTCGGGCGGGCGCCGGCCAGGTCGTGCCGGGCCAGCCACTCGCCCGCCAGTCGCAGATCGGCCGCACGCGCCGGCGGGCCAGCGTCCGATAACGGTTCACGGGTCATAGCGCCTCCTTTGTCGCAAGCTTTGTATCAACATGGTGCGTCATATCTTGCGACAAAGTCAACGCCCCGTCGGATATCTCCTCCTAGGGGTGGAGGTCGCTGAAGTCGCCGGTCAGCCGTACCGGCATGAGACGGCGGATCTCGACTCGGGGCACGCTGCGACGCCTGGGCCGCGGCTCGCGCTTCAGCAGGCCACCATGCCCGGCGGGGCGCCGCTCTCGCCGTCTGGTCGATCGTGATCTGGGCTGGCGGTAGTCGATCTCGACTGGCGCGTGATCCCTGCCTCCCGCCGTGGAGGGGAAGGATCACCCACCCGTCATAATCGGCCTCTATGGGAAAGAGTTACGAGCGGATAGATGGCAGGCTGCGTGCCTTCATCGAGGCACAGCACATCTTCTTCACGGCGACGGCGCCGCTGGACGGCGACGGCACCGTCAACCTCTCACCCAAGGGCCTGAACGGCTCGTTCGCGGTGCTCGACGAACTCACCGTGGCCTACCTCGATTTCGCCGGCAGCAACGCCGAGACCATCGCTCATCTGCGCGAGAACGGCCGCATCACCCTGATGTGGTGCGCCTTCGAGGGGCCGCCCAACATCGTGCGCGTGCACGGCCGCGGAGAGCCGGTCTTCCGCGACGATGCACGTTGGGCCGAGCTGATGGGCTACTTCCCCCACATCGACCCGACCCTGCACGGCCTGCGCGCGATCATCGTCGTGACCGCCGAGAAGATCCGCGATACCTGCGGGTACGCCGTCCCGTTCATGACCTATGACGAGGACCGCCCGCTGCACGCGTCGCGCTTCGCGCGCGAGACCGATGAGTCGCTCGACGTGTACTTCCAGAAGAAGGAGCACATCGCGACCAGCATCGATGGCCTGCCGGGTCTGCCCCTGCCCCTGCCACCGCTTCCGCCTACCACATAAGACCCGGCCGGTGGAGCCGACACCACGGTGGGGTGTACCCGGAAGACAGTCATGCCACCCGCATCCATCGGGAAGGTACGCCTCCTTCCGTCAGTGCGGATCCACAGGTATTGAGCATTGCTCTGATTGGAAGGCGTGCTGAGACAACGGCTGGCGTAGCGGTTCCGCGAGCTCGCCAGTGACGGACCGCGAAGCATCCAATGGGGGGCGCTATCCCCAACTGGTGGCTTGTCGGATGGCGAGTTGCGCCACCAGCCGGGGGGTCGGGACTCTAGACCTAGAGTCAGTCCCCTCTAGGTCTAGAGGTTGCCCTAGAGCGCGATCCGGTGCCTGAGCTCTCGGCGCACGATGTCCCGATCGAGCACATCTCGCGCCTGGTGGGCCACACGAACACCGTGGTCACGGAGACGGTCTACCGCAAGCAGATTCGCCCCGTCATGCAGGAGGGTGCGACGGTCATGGACAGGATCTTTCCGCTGATTGCGGAGCCGTAGTCACTCAGATAGACACTCACGCCCCGTTCATAAAGTAATGGGCGGGGCGTTTTAGGAGGTGGTCAGGGGCGGGGTCGAACCGCCGATCTTCCGCTTTTCAGGTGTGGCGATCGCCCTGCTGACATACCGCGGCCTGGAGGTCGAAGGCCGTCAACGGCGCCTCACGTATGGCTACGGTGATGAACGTTGCCGTCAGGGTTGCCGTCGGCGTTCAGCGGGGAACTACCTGAGCGTTCACGCCGGGGAGATCGTCGAACGCGGCTGACGCGTCCATCGTCAGCACCGTTCTCGCGGTGGCCGCGGCCGTAGCCGCGATCAGCAGATCGTACGCGCCCCGCGACTTGCCCTCTCGTCGGACATGCGCCATCAGACGGGCGTGGACTCTGGCGACGTCCGTCGTGTACTCCTCAACAGGGATCAACGCGAGAACTTGGTCCACAAAGGTCTGCCGATCGGGCCGTCGTGCCACATCGGCCAGCTCCACGCCGACGAGCAGCTCGGCCACAGTGATCGCCGAGATCGCAACATCATCGGCGTCTCCTATCACCGCGTCAACGGATGCCTTGCCTCGCTCGGCCGCGATGAGCACACCGGTGTCAAGGATCAGGCGTCGGGCCATGTGCCCCTCATCTCGTTGTCGATCGCCTCGCGGGCCGCCGCCACGTCAGCTTCGAAATCGGCGTCCAACGTTCCCGCTCTGCTTGCCAGAAACGCCTTGACCATACGCCCCGGCGCTGTCGGTGCAGGTCCGATCACAGCGATCTGCTTCCCACCGCGAGTCACCACAATTGTTTCCCCGCGCTCGGCCTCGTCGAGCACCGTCGCAAAGCTTCGAGACGCCTCAGTGGCAGTCATCACCTTCATAGATATCAGATTATCTGATCCATGGAGGATGAGCCGGCCGAACCGATGACGGCCGTCCATGTCAGCGGACACCAAAAAGGCGCCGAAGCGATGATCGCTACGGGGCATCCTGGCTGGTCAGTTGAGGTGGTCAGTTGAGGTGGTCAGGGGCGGGGTCGAACCGCCGACCTTCCGCTTTTCAGGTGTAGCAATCACCGTGGTCCCCGCCCCCTTCCAGGAGCCAGCCAGTCGTTCGCAGTGCTCTTCGTGTGAGCTTGGTGACCGACGTTGCCGTCAGCGGATCCGTCACGAAACCCGCCGTACCCTGCCGCAGGCCCCGGACGAAGGGAGCCGCGGCAAGTCCGGCCTCTTGAGGGTAGAAGACAGTGTGGCGGTCGTGGTGTTGCCTCTGAGGGAGATGAGCGGCTCGGTCGGGAGCGTGTGGCCTTGCCTGCCCGTCTCCATCCTCCCTAGCGTGCTGAGGAAGAGCGCCTCTCCGCTCCGCGGCTGCGTGCGCTCTGGGTAGTGATGAAGGCGCGGCCGCAGTTGCTCGTGCCGGCGTGGGCGCGGCGGTGGTTGGTGCCGGTGGCGGTCGGGATCGCCATGGCGGCGGTCGTGGCCGCGCTCGTTCCGGCTCTCCTTCCCGCTGTGGCAGCCGGGCTGGTCGCGGGTGGGGTGGCCGCGGCGTTCCAGTTGGTGGATCCGGACGAGTCGCGGGTGCCGCTGGATGACGAGGAACTGCACCGGCTGATCGCCGAGGTGGCCGCCGAACTGAGACTGCGTCGGCCGGTGAGAGTGTACGTGTGGGCGTATCCCGACGCGCTGGCCTTGCGGGTCGCTCCCTGGCGGAACGAGCTACGGCTGGGCCTGCCGTACCTGACCGAGATGGAGCGCGACGAACTACGTGCCGTGGTCGCGCACGAGCTCGCCCTGCTCGCCCTACGCAGGTCCCCGCTCGGCGACGCCGTGCACAGGTGGTGGATGACGGACATACGGCGCGGACGGCCGTTGCCGGCCGAGGTCGAGGCCGTCCTGGTCGACATGTTCCGGAGCGCTGACGCCGCCGCGGCCCGCGTGGCCGGGATGCCGGCCACCGTGTCGGCTCTGCTCCGCGGCAGCCTGATCACCAATTCGTTCACCTGGTTCGCCGTACGGTACGGCGTTACGGCAGCGGAGTCGCGCGGCTTCCCGCCCGATCTGTACGCAGGCTGGCGCTGGAAGGCGCGCCACGACGGCCTCCTGACGGCCTTCGCCCGCTCCGTCGCCGAGGACGACCGCCCCGGCTCCACCACCATCAGAATCGCCGCTCTCGCCGGCGAGGCACCCACCACCGTCGCCACCAACATCACCGCCTACACCGGCGCCAATGCCGCTGCCACCGGGATCGGCGCTGTCTTGAAGGAGCACCCTGCCGCCGATGCGATCGGGGTTCGAGCAGAAGGCGCTGGATCGGCGGTGCTGTCCGAAGGGTTGCCGGAGAAGGTCGAGAGGCGGCTGGCAAGGGCCTGCATGCGCGAACTGCTGGCCCGTCCGGCCGTTCGGGCCGTGCCACTGCGTGAGGTGCCCGACCGGGTCTGGGACGGCGTATTGGAGCGGGAGCGCGTTGATGTGTTGGCCGCCGTCGCCGCCCTGCTCGGCCAAAGGGACGCGACGTTCCAGGACGTCGTGGACGTCGCCCGTGCCAGACGAGCCAGCGAGCTCGCCTGGGAACACCTCACCTGGTTGTGCTCCCACAGGGATCGCGCCGTGTGCGTGATCTTCCCCGTACTCCACCGCGAGCTGCGGAAGCGCGGCCACGCCTACGCGCACCCGCTCGCGCGCCGCCTCCTGATCGCCCCGGATGGAGCTCGGGTGGACGTGGCCGCGCTCGCCGCAGAAATCGCGGCAGACACGTAGGCGTCCCCATCTACGGTCGATGGGCACCGCGGTCAGCGATTGTCACGGCCTGGACCGACCACTTCCGTGTGAACTCGCGGCAGATCAGTTGTTAGAGCTCGCGCGCTCGTCGGGGGACAGTAAGTGCCGTGTCGCGCCATCGCTGGTCGGCGGGGTTGCTGGGTCGCCGAGGCGATCCGGAGTTTGTTCAGGGGAATCCGGCGTGCTCGCGGCGCTGGTCAGCCGTGGGTTCGTAGGCGGCGGATGAGGGGAGGCCGCATCCAGCCGATTGGGCTGAGGTGAAGGGCACAGGGGCGGGACCAGTCAGGGGGAATTCTCCGGTTTTCCTGCCTTTCGTGCTTTCCGGGCGAGATAGGTGCAGTGACCGAGCCCAGCGAGTCCGGCGAGCGTCCCGTGCAGCGCCGCTCCCAACAGGAGCCAGTGCGGCCAGGTCGTGACCGGGGTGTCGCCACGCAGCCATAACGTCAGGGCGAAGGTGGTGAGCCCGGCGCCCAGCAGGACACCGCTCATGGCCGCGTACCGCCGCCGGGACAGCGCCCGCCCGATCTGGGCGAGCAGCACGGGCCAGGCGAAGATCGCGAAGTATTTCAGCGCACCGCCGATAAAGTAGCCCGCGAGCTGGAGGAGGGACGCCGACGAGAAGCCCTGGTACGTCCAGTCGAACATCTTGCTGAGCCATGAACCGGTCGCCCAGACGAACGTTAACGCGGTGGCGAGGACGAGGAACACGCCGACCATCCCGGGAACGTAGCGGCTGCCGGCGGAAGGCGTGTCGCTCATGTTCGGTGCCGCTCCTCGTTGGCGGTCTCCAGGCTAACCGTCGCTCGCCGGCCGGTAGGTGTCGCCAGGGAATGAGGGTCGGTGCGGTAGTTGCCGGCAATTAATGTACTTTGCTTCGCTGGACAGACGTCGACTTTGAGACCGGCAACCTGGAAGTGGTTCAGAGCCTCCAGCGGGTCGCGGGCCGTTTCCAGTTCGTCCGTCCGAAGACCTCCGACTCGGAGCGGACCGTCCCGCTGCCGCCCATCTGCGTGGAGGCTCTTCGGGAGCACCTAAGGAAGCTGTTCCCCGAACGTTCCGACCGTTGGGAGGAGTGGACGGAACAAGGTCTCCTCTTCCCTTCCTGCTGCGGGACACCGATGGAGCCAGACAACCTACGGCGAAGCTGGGGAGCGGCCATCCGAGAGGCCGCCGGCCTCGGCGAGATGAGGTTCCACGACCTCCGCGACACCTGCGTGACGCTCCTGCTCAACCTCGGCGTCCCACCCCAGATCGTCCGTGACATCGTCGGCCACAGCGACATCGAGGTCACCATGACGATCTACGCCCACGACTCCCTCGACGACAAGCGCACCGCCCTGCGCAAGCTGGGCGATGCCCTCGGATAGCCAGCCCTTCCAGGCTGGTCAGCACGCTCAGTGACACCGTTACCGAGCGTGCTTCCATGTGGTCCGATCTCGGAGAACACGAGCATAGTTGAACCCCTGATCTTTCAGCTGCCGCACGACCCACTGAGCAGCACGATCGTCGGGATCAAGCTCCCGCAAGTGGAATCGGAGGCTCTCGATGGCGTTCCGCTCACGGGCCTTGCGCCTCTTGGGGAAGAAATCCTGCGGAAGGTTGTGACACACGTCCGCGATCATGCGCATGTGCTCCAGATGACTCAGCGCCGTGTCCGTTTCCCCAGCAGCCAATGCGCGCTTCACGAGGTGACTGCCGGCTCGAAGCTCAACGAACCCCCTGGCCATCAAGACCCTGACGGCCTCCTGCGCCGAACCACGTTCCAACCCGGCCGGCCGGTCACGCGCTGTCCGCATGTCTTCCAGAAAAGTGAAGCAGGAGCAGTGGCCTTCACGTTCTTCAACGCAACGCAGGTGCTGGCAACTGTGGTCGTGCCGGTGATCACGGGTCCACACGTGGAAGTCCCGCCTTATGCCCCTGGCGCGCCGCGCTGTCTGATACTCCTCCCACCGTGACAGCGTCTTGGGAAGCTGCTGGAAACGCGGCATCGGTACAGACCTGCTAAGACCGCTCCTGATAAGCGCACCGTCGTTCATCCTGAGCACCATGACCGCAGAAATACAGCCTTCGGCGGGCACATCCCACGACTTACGTGGCCAAGGGATCACATAGTGCGTTCCTCCCGGCGCGAGGTGAGCCAGCAGTTCGACGGCCTGCGACTGGGCAGAGTGTGAGGTTTCGCGCAGCAACTCGATCATCGTGGCGGTGTCAACGGCGCGAACGGTCCGAAGCGTCGTGGGCAACACTGTGCCATGATCCGAATCTTTCGCCACAGGCCAAGGAAGTAACCACACGAGTGTCAGCCTGCCATGGCACCGAGCAGCGGAGGTGGCGACGTTGCTGTCACAGACGCGAAAACGCCCCGGAGCAATCTTCGCTTCGGGGCATCTTTGCTGGTCAGTTGAAGTGGTCAGGGGCGGGGTCGAACCGCCGACCTTCCGCTTTTCAGGCGGACGCTCGTACCAACTGAGCTACCTGACCAGAAGCGGTCCTGACGGGACTTGAACCCGCGACCTCCACCTTGACAGGGTGGCGAGCACTCCAAACTGCTCTACAGGACCTTGCTTTGCGACTCGCTTAGCTTACCAGTCTTCCGGAGGTCTTCGACCTACCGTTTTCCTAGTGGCGCTAGACGCTTCGCCGTGCCCCCAACGGGATTCGAACCCGTGCCGCCGCCTTGAAAGGGCGGTGTCCTAGGCCGCTAGACGATGGGGGCTTAGGATTCCCGGTCGCCTTCCGTCGGAGACCTCTGAAGCATAGGGGACGATCGCCCCTGATGCCAAAGTGGCGGACCGGCGGCCGGCGTTGGCGTGCCACTCACGGATCCCGTTGGCGACGGGGCGCTCGATGGCTCTGGAGAAATCATACGTCCCGGGTTCTCCTCCACGTGACGCTGGATGTACGCCGACTGCTCCCCCAGCCCGCCGAGCGTGATGTCGTCCCAGGCCTGGAGGCGTTTGGTCTCCTTGTCGAAGTACAGAACCGAGGCCTGTACGGGGGTGGGTTCGGCGTGTTCGAGGGCCCGCAGGCCGGCGCCGCCGGTGGAGCCCTGGACGAGCACGCGGGTGCCGCTGGGCAGCACGCTGGTGGAACGGGCGTGGGCGTGGCCGGCCAGGACCATGGGGGTCGCGCCCGAGAAGCCGCGACCGATCAGGGAGTCGTGGACGGCGACGAGGTCGGGTTCGTCCAGGCTGCCGAGATGGGAGCGGCCGAACTGGGCCAGCGCCTCGGGGTTCGAGTCGACCGCGGTCGTCTTGTCGGGAGTGAAACGCGGATCACCGAGGCCGTAGATCTTGAGGCCGGCCACCGTCTCGGTCTTGTCGTCCAGGACGATGGCGTTCTTCTGGGCGGCGACCGCCTTCTGGGTGACCTTCGAGTCGTGGTTGCCGCGGACGAAGACGTACGGCACGCCGAGGCGGCTGATCTCCTCGACGAACTTGTTCTCCGCCTTGGTGCCGTGGTCGGAGATGTCGCCCGTGTCGATGATCAGGTCGACGGCGAACTGTTCCTTCAGGGACCGGATGACGTTCCAGGCGATCGGGTTGATGTGGATGTCGGAGACGTGCAGGACTCGGATGGATCGCGGGTCGGCGTCGTACACGGGCAGGGTGGAGACCGTGTCGTACAGCTTGGAGACGTTCGTCACGAGCTTGGTGAGCTGCGACCGGTACGACTCGAACTTGGTCACGATCGACTCGGCGCTGCCGACCAGGGACGGCGCGGCGGCGACCAGGCCGGTGTAGCGGGGCTCGACCAGGGAGTTCGGGCGGAAGGTGAGGGCGGCGAGCGCGCCGGTGGCGGCGAGCGCCACGGAGGCGGCCACCAGGCCGAGCAGCGCGACGCGCGGGCGCCGGAACACCATGAGGACGGCGATCAGCGCGCCCGCGCCCGCGCACAGGAGCGAGCGGATGATCAGGGCACGCGTGCCGTCGAGCAGGTCGCGTTCGATGATCTCGGGGAGCCGGTCGGCCAGGCGCGGGTCCTCGAAGAGGGTCTTGGCACGTTCCTGGTCGATGTTCTCGAGCGTGATCCGGAGCCGGAGCGGCGCGTCGTGGGTGTTGAACGTGAGCGTGCCGAGGGGGCTGGCGTCGACGACGGTCTCGCCGTCCCAGGCGGGGCGGAGCGACATACCGGTCTCGACGGGGCCCACCTGGGTGCTGAGCGTGCCACTGAGGAAGATGCCCAGCCACGCGCCGACGGCGGCGACGAGGAGCACGACCAGTGCTCTGGCCAGGCGGGACTGGACAACGGCGGTCAACCTGTCGACGAACTTCATACAGTTTCTTGCTTACCTGACCAGCGGGGCAGAATGGTTAAGGTGATTGAGGTTTCGCGGGAGAAGTTCGAGGAGCTCGTGGCCGAGGCGTTGGACACGATCCCGCCAAAGCTGACCCGCGCGATGAGCAATGTCGTCGTCACGGTGGTCGACGACCCGCCCGAACCCCACCTGTTGGGTCTGTACACCGGCGTCCCCCTCACCGAACGCGGCGACTGGTACTCGGGAGTTCTGCCCGACCGGATCGAGATCTACCGCAATCCGATATGCCAGATCTGCGATACCGAAGCCGATGTGGTCGACGAGGTGCGGATCACCGTCGTCCATGAGGTCGGTCACCACTTCGGCATCGACGATGACAGGCTGCACGAGCTGGGCTGGTAACCGCTTGCAGCGGGTTGACTGCTTTGGGTTGCGGCCTGCCAAGTGTTCAGGCACCTTAGGTGACATACCGAACACTCTGAGTCAGGCACAGCGGAGTCCAATGGGGGCCATGCGGACGCGACGGCTGCCCGGGCGGCATCGCCGTGATCTGGAACGTCAAGCCACCTATGGCGAGGTCATCGCCATCAGGGAGTTTCGCGCACTCTGGTACGGCCAGAGCCTGTCGCTGCTGGGCGACCAGCTCGCCCAGGTGGCGCTGGCCGTGCTCGTCTACGACCGCACCGGATCGGCGCTCGCGACCGCGTCGGTCTACGCGCTGACCTACCTGCCGTCCATCCTCGGCGGCCCGCTGCTGGCGGGGCTGGCCGACCGGTTCGCGCGCAGGGGCGTCATGCTCGTCTGCGACCTGGTCCGTGCCGCGCTCGTCGCCGTGATGGCGCTGCCCGGCGTGCCGTTCCTGGTGCTCTGCGCGCTGGTGTTCTTCGTGGTGCTGCTCAGCGCGCCGTTCTCGGCCGCTCGCGCGGCGCTGCTGCCGGAGATCCTGGAAGGCGACCGCTACGTCGCCGGCTCCGCGTTGCAGAACATGACGAACCAGGCCGTTCAGATGCTGGGCTTCGCGGCGGGCGGCGCGATGATCGCCACCATCGGCCCCTACCGGGCCCTCGCGCTCGACGCTGCCACGTTCCTGTTGTCGGCGCTGATCCTGATCATAGGTGTACGACGGCGGCCGGCCGCGAGCGGAGGAGACGGGGCCAAGCCGTCCATGTGGGCGATGACGAGGGCGGGAGCGCGGCTGGTCTTCGGTGACCGGAAGCTGCGCACGCTCGTGCTGTTCGCCTGGCTGTGCGGCTTCTACATCCTGCCCGAGGGCCTCGCCGCGCCCTACGCCGCCAAGCTCTACACGGGCACGCTGCCCGTTCCGGTGATCACGGGACTGTTGATGGCCGCGATGCCGATGGGGACGGTGCTGGGGGCGTTCGTGTTCAGCAGGTTCGTGTCACCGTCGGGGCGGCTGCGGATGATGGGCTGGCTGGCCATGCTCAGCTGCCTGCCGCTGATCGTGACGGCGATGCGGCCACCGCTCGCCGTGGTGCTGGTGGCGTGGGTCGTCTCGGGCATCGGCGGGGCCTACCAGTTGGCCGCCAACGCCGCGTTCGTTCAGCGGGTGCCCCCCGAGCGGCGCGGCCAGGCGTTCGGTCTCGTGCACGCGGGGTTGATGGCCGCGCAGGGCATCGGCATCCTGGCCGGCGGGCTGGCCGCCGAGAGACTCGGCCCAGAGCCCGTGGTCGCGCTGGCCGGCGTCATGGGGGTGACGTGCGCGGCCGTGCTCGCCATGATCTGGACCGAGTCCCGTGAGGAGGGCACCGCCGCCCGAGGCGGCGCGCAGGCCCCCGCCTGATCACTGCTGCGGCTTCTGCTCGTCATTCCATGTGTCGGTGCTGCCCTGCCAGGTGGACTTGGCCTGCTGCTTGCTGATCAGGTCCTGGACGATCGAGGTGTCCTTGCCCTCCTCGGGCAGGAGCAGCCAGGCGATCGCGTACACACCGATCCCGACGCCGCCGAACAGCGTCGCGATGGCGAGTCCGATGCGGATGAGGTTGGCGTCGATGCCGACGTAGTCGCCGATGCCCGAGCAGACACCGGCGATGATCCGGCCGTTGTGGGTCCTGCGCAGGTGCTTGATGTTCTGTTCGTTCATGCTTCAAGACTGCCCCTGGACCCGGTGTTCGCACATCAGGATTGCCCCTGGTACAACCCTGGTAGCCCCCTAATTCGAGGAGAGGACCCGCGATGGACGACCTGCTGCGCCTCGACGACCGGCTCAGCGGTGACCAGAGGCTGATCCGCGACACGGTCAGCGCCTTCGTCGCCGACCGCGTCCTGCCGTACGTGGGCGACTGGTTCGAGGAGGCCACCTTCCCGGCGCGCGAGCTCGCGCCCGAGCTCGGCGCGCTCGGCCTGCTCGGCATGCACCTGGAGGGCTACGGCTGCGCGGGCACGGACGCCATCTCGTACGGCGTGGCCTGCCGCGAGCTGGAGGCCGCCGACTCGGGCCTGCGGTCGTTCGTGTCGGTGCAGGGCTCGCTGGCGATGTTCCCCATCTGGCGGTACGGCTCCGACGAGCAGAAGGACGAGTGGCTGCCCCGTATGGCGTCCGGCGAGGCGATCGGCTGCTTCGGCCTCACCGAGCCCGACCACGGCTCCGACCCCTCCAAGATGCGCACCCACGCCAAGCGCGACGGCTCCGACTGGGTGCTCAACGGCTCCAAGATGTGGATCACCAACGGCTCCATCGCCGACGTGGCCGTGGTGTGGGCGCAGACCGACGACGGGGTCCGCGGCTTCGTCGTGCCCACCGACAGCCCGGGATTCTCCGCCCCTGAGATCCACAAGAAGCTGTCCCTCAGGGCATCCGTCACCTCCTCCCTCTACTTCGACGACGTCCGGCTCCCGGCGTCCGCGGTGCTGCCCGGTGTCTCCGGGCTGAAGGGGCCGCTGTCGTGCCTGTCGGAGGCGCGTTTCGGGATCCTCTGGGGTGTTGTGGGCGCCGCCCGTGCGTGCCTGGAGGCCGCGGTGTCGTACGCCAAGACGCGGGTGCAGTTCGACAAGCCGATCGGGGCGTTCCAGCTCACGCAGGAGAAGCTGGCGTGGATGTACGTCGGAGCGGCCCAGGCCGGGCTGACCGCGTTGCACCTGGGGCAGCTGAAGGACTCGGGGCGGTTGGAGCCGCGGCAGATCAGCTTCGGCAAGCTGGCCAATGTGCGGGCGGCCCTGGACATCGCGCGGCAGGCCCGATCGATCCTCGGGGGCAACGGGATCACGCTGGAGTACCCTGTGATCAGGCACATGAACAATCTGGAGAGTGTGCTGACCTACGAGGGCACCCAGGAGATCCACACACTGGTGCTGGGCGAGGCGCTGACCGGGCTGTCCGCTTACCGCTGAGGGGGGCGGGAAGTGCGTCGCGTGGAGGGCGGTAATCTCTGTACCCTTGCTGTTGCAGGGGGCGTTAGCTCAATTGGCAGAGCTGCGGACTTTTAATCCGTAGGTTCCGGGTTCGAGCCCCGGGCGCCCTACCAGCAAGAACACCTCTCATTGGTCTTGTTTGACGAGGTTGTACAGCCACCTTTTACAGCCAAGAGGGCCGGACTCCCCGCTGCGGGGAGTCCGGCCCTTGGTCGTCCCGAAGATCCGAAGAGTTGCTCGGCGGCCGCGTCAATTGCCGCCCGCTCGATATCGGGAAGCACGGGCGCGTACGTGTTCATGGTCAGTGCGATCTGGCTGTGGCCGGGAGGCTTCATGACCGTCCGAGGCTAAGCACCACAGGCCAGGAGGATTCGGTTTCGGCGGCTCCTGCCCGACCATCGCGTCTGCCCGGTCCCGTCAGGCCGCCTCGAAGTCGGCTCGGTGGTCGGCGGCCCATTCTGCCAGAGTGCGGCCTGGCCGCCCGGTCACTACGGTGACGGGACGGGGGACGTCGGGGACGGTGAGGGTGTCGTGCCAGTAGTCGAGCAGCATCTTCATCACGGGCTCGGGGATGAACCGTGCGGTCTCGGTGCGGAACTCCTCGGGCGTGATCTCCACTAGCGGGATTTCCCGTCCCAGGGCCTCGCCTATGATCGCCACCTGCTCGGAGCGGGTCAGGGCTTGCGGGCCGGTGAGCGGGATCGCCTCACCCACCTGATTGTCGGAGAGCAGGGTCTCGGCGGCGGCCTCGGCGACGTCGTACTCGTGGATCGGGGCCTGAGCCGATGCCAGGTAGGGCGCCCGGATCGGTGCGCCGGAACGGATCTGCCAGGCCCAGGAGAGCAGGTTGTTGGCGAAGGTGCCGGGCCGCAGAATCGTCCAGGCATCGGTGCGGCCGGTCACGGCGGCCTCGACCTCGGTGTGGTGGAGCTGGCTCGCCGAGCCGTGGTCGCGCTGGAACTCCTTCGCAGCAGCCAGGGAGGACAACACGGTGAAGCGATGGACGCCGTGGGCGATGGCCGCGGTGACGAACGCGTCGACGCCCTGAGCAGGGAAGACGAAGGCGCGATCGACACCGTCGAACACCTGCGACCCGACCGTGGTGGCGTCGGCCAGGTCACCGGCGACGACCTCGACCCCGGCCGGCAGGTCTGCGTCATCGGGCTTGCGGGTCAGCGCACGTACGGCAACGCCACGGGCGAGCAGGGTCGTGACGAGGTGACGACCAACGGTGCCGGTCGCACCGGTAACAAGGATGGTCAAGATGGCTCACCTTAGGGAAGTAGTGCCGGTCCGTCCGGCTTGAACGCCAACCTAAGGAAGGTTTAGGTCATTTCCTGTCCGTATTTCTCCTAGACTTGAGGAGTATGCCGGAACAGAGCACGACAGAGCGGGCGCTGCGCCTGCTGGAGCTGCTGCAGGCCCGCCGGTCCTGGAGCGGCGGCGAGCTCGCCGACCGCCTCGGCGTCGACGGCCGCACTCTCCGGCGGGACGTGGAGCGGCTGCGGGGCCTCGGCTATCACATCGAGGCCCGTCGTGGCCCCGACGGGGGCTACCGACTGTCCACAGGCAGCGACCTGCCGCCACTGGTGTTCACCCCGGATGAGGCACTAGCCGTGGCCGCCGCCCTCGCCTCGTCGGCCGCCAACGGCGCTGCCGGCGGTGGCGAGGTCGCGCTCACCGCCCTGGCCAAAATGGAGCAGGTGATGCCCTCGGCGGTGCGTCGGCGGGTGCGGGCGCTGCGTTCCTCGGTCGCCCTCGGCGACACGCCGAACGCGGTGGCCGGCGCGTATCCGGCTCCGATGAACGCCGACGTGCTGGCAGTCCTGGCGCTGGCGTGCCGGGATGCGGAGCGGGTCCAGCTGCGCGTGATGAGCACCGGGGGTTCCGACGCTGGACGGGAGTCCCCGCGCCACGTCGAGCCTGCTGCCCTGGTGCCCCGGCAGACCCGGTGGTTCCTCGTGTGCCGCGACCTCGACCGTGGCTGGCGGGTGTTGCGCGTCGATCGGATCACGCGAGCATCAGCGACGGGCGTGCGCTTCGAGCCGCAGGAGGTCCCCGGAGGCGACCCGGTCGCGTTCGTCACCAGCCAGCTCGGCGCCCCGCCTCGAAGACACACAGCGACGATCCTGATCCACGCACCGATAGACCAGGTACAGGCGTACATGGGTGGCTTCGCCGCGGACTTCTCCCCGACGACGACCGCCACCGGTCAAGCAGCGACACACTGGCGCATCGCCGACGCACGTCTCGAGGTCCTCGCCGGCGGCCTGCTCTGGATGCGATGGCCCTTCGAGGTCATCGACTCCCCCGAGCTCGCCGCCCTGCTGCGGGACCGGGCCGCAGCCTTCGCCTTCGCCGCCGACCCGCGCTGAAGCCGACTCGCCAGGCCGTTACGGTGCTCACAGCTATCACACCCGTGTAGGGCTTGCTGTCTACGCGTGAGGAGCGCTCATGCTCGAGTACCGGTTCACCTAAGAGCCGCTATCAGAGATCTTGTGACAAGATCGCGAGATGCTGCGACTCACTGATTTCATCATCGACTGCCCGGACACGATGAAGCTGGCGGCCTTCTACTCTGAGGTGACGGGCCGCCCGATCAAGGAAGGCAGCCACGAGGAATGGGCCGGCATCGAGTTCGGCGAGGTCGAGCTGGCCTTCATCCGGGTGGATGACTACCGCGCTCCGCAGTGGCCCGACAGCGAGCACCCCAAGCAGTTCCACCTCGACTTCGAGGTGGACGAGATCGAGCCCGAGCAGCGCCGCGTTCTCGATCTCGGCGCGACGCTGCAGCAGGATTTCATCGGCCCCAACGGCTACGGCTGGCGGGTCTACACCGACCCGATCGGCCACCCCTTCTGCCTGTGTCGTAACAAGGGCTTCGTCTGGACCGACCAGGCCTGATCTGGCCCTGGCCATGGGTCAGCCGCCACGTTGGTGTACGAGCCGTCCTTCGCGGTGATCCTGTTTCTGCAGGTTGAACGGTAATCGCCGCCGTCGCGTGCCAGTCCGGTTGCGACGTGTCGTCGGGTCAGAGGGATCCGCACAGCCTGTTGAGCTCCGCGACGTCTGTATTGATGTCCGCGATCACCTGGTTGGGATCGCCGCCGGTCATGCCGGTCAAGCGGAAGTTCAGTTCCTGGAATTCGGCGGCCAGCCGACTGATCTTCGCGCCCACCACTCCTTGCGCGTCGAGGCCCGCGCCCATCAGGTCGCGGTACGTCTGCTGAGCCGCGGCCGCCTGGCTGCTGCGGACACTCCCGGCGTTCTGGCGGTAGGCGGTCAGCGCCGCCGCCGCCGCATCGCAGCCGCCGGGGCGTACCGCTGACAGCGGTTCGGAGGAAGCCGGAGCCGCGCGCGTGGAGCTCGGCATCGGCGACTGGGGCGGGCTGGACTCACGCGATGGACTCGGGGTCGGCGGTGCGGGCCGGGTGGTGACCGGATCTGATGACGATGACTGCGTGGCCGGGGTGGGGGCTGCCGCGTCGGGCTGGGGCTGCGGAGGCGGGGCCGGCGGCGCCAGGTAGGCGATCAGCGCGACCACGGCGGCAACCGCAGCCGCCAGAGCGCTTACAGCCTGCCAGTTCAAGGGCAAGCCCGCTCCTGAACCCGCGCTCGACGGCTGCGCTGATCCACTCTTCGTCATGCCCTCATCGTGGCCGAGCCGCATGAGCTTGGTCCAGAGCCCGCGCCTTCATAGGCAGATGGGCGCTGCCGTAGGCAGGTGTGTGCCTCCCCCCGGCGCGCTCACGTTGGATGTGTGCGAGTGCGGCAGCGCTGGATTCCGGCCGCGGCGAGCCCGACGGCGGCGGCCATGCCGATGCCGAGCACGGCGATGCGGCGCAGCAGCGGCAGGTGCCATTCGGGGTCGATGGGTCGGCCTGGGCGGCCGCTCTGCCAGGCCAGCAGGAAGGTGGCGGGGAGGAGCGTCAGGATGCTCGTCCACCACAGCACCGACTCTCGAGCGCGGACGAAAGGGGGCGAGCACCAGCAGAGTGAGCCCGTAGCCGCCGAGTGCGAGAGGGCGATCAGTAACAGCATGAAGCCGCGTGCCAGGTCAGGCGCAAGTGACCTGGTGGGTCAGGCCGAGCGAGAGGGTGGTGGGCGCGCTCATCGGGGCCTGTTCGGGCAGAACTCGGCCGACAGGACGTCAGTGAAGACGCTCAGGCCGCTCCAGTCGCCGTTGATCTCGGTGGTGAGCAGGTGCTTGCCGTCACGCGACCCCATGGCGTACGTCCACGACCCGTAAGTCGCCCCGGCGTTGCCCCACACCCACAGGCCGCACGGCAGCTTCTGGGTGAAGACGCCGAGCCCGTAGCGGGTGTCGGGGATCCACGCGGGCCCGCCCTTGGTCTCGACGGTGGTGAACATCTCCTTCTGCTGGGCGGCGGGCAGCAGCCGACCGCCCAGCAGCGCGCCGAAGAACCGGTTGAGGTCACCGACGGTCGAAACCAGGCCGCCGGCCGACCATGCGGCGGATTGGTTCATGTCGCTGGCGTCGTGGATCGTCGGGTCGGGCTCCTGGGAGAACAGCGTGGAGTAGTGCACAGGATGCGGGCCTCGGATCTTCGCCTCCGTTCCGGGCAGGTAGGTTCCGGTCAGCCGCAATGGCCGGATGATCCGCCGGGTCACCTCGTGGCCGAAGGTCCTGCCCGTCGCCTTCTCGACGATCATGGCGGCCAGGATGTAGTTGGTGTTGGAGTAGGCGAAACCCTCGCCCGGCGCGAAGTACGGCGGGTTGCGCAGTGCGACCTTCACCAGTTCCTCAGGCGTGACGGTGTCGTATCGGTGCTCGAACCACGCGGCGCCCTGCCCTTTGGCGAAGAACTCCTCGTCATTGCCGTAGTTGAAGATCCCGCTGGTGTGGTTGAGCAACTGCCGGACGGTGATCTGGCCGCCGTCGTAACCATTGCCGTGCACCAGCCCCGGCAGCCAGCGCTGCACGCGGTCGTCCAGGCTCAGCTTGCCCTCGCCGGCCAGCTGCAGCACCAAGGTAGCCGTGAACGCCTTCGTGGCGCTGCCGATCCTGAAGCGCTCGTCCGGCCGGCGTTCGCGAGCCGTCTCTGTGTTGGAGAATCCCGCCGAGCCGAACCATCGCTCGCGCCCGTCGCGTACCTCGGCTGCGATGCCGGGCGCACCACTCTCGGACACGGCCCGATCGAGCGCGACCTGCACCTGGGGAGGACTCGCCGCCATCGTCACGGCGAGAAAGAGGGATGTGATCACGCCGAACCCCTTCTCTAAACGAGATAGTACGTGTTTAGCCAAGAGGAAAGCTACTTTGCTTTTAGTATTTGGTCAATATAAACCTGCATACTGATGCTGCATTTTGCAATGACAATGCAAGCGAATGCAAAACAAATTTGCAATGATATGTCTGCGAACGCAATACTGGTCGTCCGACGGGAGGGGGCACGGCACCGATGCCAGGCGGCAGGCTGACGTACGAGGAGCGCCGGGACATCGCCAGCGGGCTGGCCGACAGGCTCACCTACACCGAGATCGCCAGGCGCCTCGAGCGCCCGATCTCCACCATCACCCGCGAGGTGATCCGCAACGGCGGGCCCTGCGGCTACCAAGCGGACCTCGCCCACCACGCGACCGCGGTCCGGGCCCGCCGCACCAAGGCCGCCGCGCCCCGCCCGGCGCCGGCCGCCAGCGACGAGCTCGGGCGAGACCCGGAGACGATCAGGAAGCTGGCGGAGCAGTTCACCGCAATGCTGGTGGACAGCGGCCTGCCGCACATGACCGCCCGGGTGCTCGCCGGTCTCTACACCACCGACAGCGGCAGCCTCACCGCCGCTGAGCTCGTCCAGCGGCTTCAGGTCAGCCCGGCGTCCATCTCCAAGGCCGTCGCCCAGCTCGAACAGCAGCAGCTGATCCGGCGGGAGCGCGATCCCCGGCGGCGCCGAGATCGCTACGTCATCGACGGCGACATCTGGTACCAATCGTGGCTGGCCAGCGCCCACAAGAACGCCCAGCTCGCCGAGGTGGCCAATAGCGGAGCCGAAGCCCTTGGCCTCACCACCCCCGCCGGCGCCCGGCTGAAAACGATGGGCCGGCTCCTCCAGCACCTCAGCAACGACATGATCCGCGCGGCCGAGCGCGTACGCGAAGGCTTCGGTGACCAATAGCCAAGGCGCGTCGGCCCAACCGCGGAGCTCCCGCCCCAGCAGCGGTACGTCCTCGGTCATAAATTGGGCCAGAACGTGATCCAGCGGCTGCCGGTTGCCCGCATCCTCGCCCAGGAGTAGACCGGTCACCGCCCCGCGACGGGACTCCATTCCAGAACGGCGTGACCGGCGATCGGATCCGGCTGCTCATGCGCGCCTCTGTATGGGTGATTCGTTGGATGAACCCGCGATATACCCCCGCTATACCCACCGTGACTACGATCCCCAACCATGAGTCGATCACTCGATAAGGCGCCCTTCGCCTTATCCAGGATCGTGTTTGAAATGGCCGCCGGCAGGCAAACGCAGATACTTGTCGCCACTCGAATCCGGACGGTTCTCTGGCGGTGGTCTAGACATCGATATCGGAGGCGCCATGAGATGTTCTTACCTGCGCTTTTCCGCCTCCTCGCGCAAGGAAAGGGGGCTTCCGCCGAAGACTCGGTCGCCGCCTCCAATACGAACAACAAGTATGTGCACGTCAACACGAGTGCGGAGTCCGATGGAAGCTACGCGTACATGCTTGAATTCTTGGACGTGGTTCACGCGACATCGTCCAGGAATGCACGGAAAATTCGTTTATTCGGAATTCTCTGGATGGAAAATCGACGAAAGGAACGATCAGCATGCGCACTCGATCGAAGTTCACCACTCTCGCGGCCGCCGCGGCTGTCGCGTTCTCTGTCGCGGCGGTGACGGCACCGGCGGCCAAGGCGGACCCGGGGGACCCGGCGGCGCAGGCGGAGCTGACGGCACAGGTCAGCTGCGTGAGCCCTCCGCACCTCTACAACGGCGACGGCGCCGGGAGGATGCTGGGGTCCTACAACCTCAAGGTGGCGCCGTACGCCTCGTGCGGCAACGTCACCAATCTCAGCCAGGGTACGTACATTTATCTCCACTGCTATATGTCCAACGACTACGGCAACACGTGGTGGTACGTGAGAGTGGCGGGGACCTCCACCCACGGCTGGATGTCGAACGAAAACTTCCAGTATGAGGAGCGTGACGACGACCCGAACGACGGGTTCTACTGGACCGCCCCCTGCTCGTAACGGATAGCTGCTGTCGCGGTGGAAACAGTCGTTCCGTGGTCGGGTCTGCCTTCATGGGCACTCGCCGTAAAAGCTCCGTGGTCACCTTTCTGACCACGGAGCCATCGCCTGCCGATTCACTGGTCCTGCTCAATCGCCGTTCCCGCTTCAAGGCAGGTACGGCGGGGCGGCGCCCCAGCCCCAGCGCGGCACCGGCGCCTCGGTGGGCGGCGTCGCGCCGGGCGGGGAGTTCTGCACGGGAAGGCGGGTGCCCCACTCGATGTAGCTCGCGAAGGCGGCCCGGAACTCGGGGTCGCCGGGCAGCCCCACCTCGTCGGCGGCGTCCATCAGCACGCTCACCCACCGGCGGCGCTGCTCCTCCCCGATGTGCTTGCCGAGATGCTGGGCGAGATGCTGGGCGAGCATGTGCCGGTAGCCGCCGCGCTCGCTCGTGTAGCGGTCAGGGCCGCCGAACACCTCGCCCAGCCACAGGGCCACGAACCTCGGGTGCCGTGCGTCCATGTGGGCGAAGAGCGGGACAAGCAGGTCATCCTTGACGCACGTGGCCGTAGAACACCTCGGTGAGCCGCTCGAACGGTTTTGTCGGTGGGGCGATCTAACGTCCCGGCCATGACTTCAGCGACGCAGGCGTACACATACGCCGCGCCTTCCTCTCTTGTCGACGGTCGTCTCGGATTGGCGACCTCAGGCGGGCGGGCCCTGTCCGGGCCGGCCGTGGCCCCCCGGTTCTTCAGCGGCGTGGTGACCCAGGCGGCCCCCGCCGCGGCGGCCCTGCTCGGCGTCGCCGACGTGGCGCTGGCCCGCTACCACCAGCCGCAGGCGCGGCCCGGCTGGGTGCGCGACCCGGTGGTGACGTGCAATGGCGACCGGTTGCGGTTCGAGTCGTTCTCGGCCTGTGGCGGCGTGTACGCCCGGCTTGATCTGCTGAACGGCGCGCTCGACGGCGAGGTGTTCGACCGGGGCACCACCAACGTCGACGTGAACGCGCCGCTCCGCGAGGCGCTGGCGCGCATCGGCGCGCGTGACCCGTTGCACCTGGGGGTCGGGCTCGACGAGCTGGTCGTGACCACGATGGATGGCGCAGTGGTGGAGAAGAAGGTGCCGCTGCCCGAGCGCTGGTTACGCGGCTTCGCCGAGGTGCAGGTCATCGCCTCGGGCATGGACCAGCGCGGTGATCTGGCCGGCATGGCGGCGGTGCGGTTTCTGCGCGGGCTGCCCAAGAAGGGCACGGTGTGGGTGGCGCAGGCAGGGCGGGAGCTGAAGGTCTCAGACCGTCAGGTTCCGGGCTCGGTCCAGCTCGCCGGCCCCAACCGGCTCGGCACCCTCCTGCCGCTGCTGCGCTTCGCGAAGTCCCTCCGGGTGTACGGCCCGGCCGACGCCGCCTCCAGCGCCTGGGAGCTGGAGCTTCCCGGCATGCGCTACACGCTCACCCTCTCGCCCGAGCGCTGGCGCGGTTTCTCCGGCGAGGGCGCGGTGCTCGACGACCTGGCCACCGACGAGGCCGAGAACGACGCCGACGTGGTGGGCATGCTGCTCAACTTCGAGCCCGAGGTCGAGATCGGCCTGCTGGCCGACCGCGCGGGCATGCCCGCCGACCGGGTGCGGGCCGCGTTGACGCAGCTCGGCGTCGCCGGCCGGGTCGGCTACGACCTGTCGGAGGCCGCCCACTTCCACCGTGAGCTGCCCTATGACAAGGACAACGTGATCCTGCTCAACCCGCGGCTGGCCAAGGCGCGCAAGCTCGTCGACGCGGGCGCCGTGCACCTCGAAGGCGAGCTGGCCACCGTCCGCACCTCGGGCGGCGCGCGCCGGGTCTCGCTGGCCGACGGCTCCTGCACCTGCGAGTGGTGGTGGGACCATCGCGGCTCCCGAGGGCCGTGCAAACACGTGCTGGCCGCCCGGATCGTCGCCCGCGCCGCCGTGGAGGTCTTCTCCCGATGACCCTCTGGACGGAGATCTGTGATCTGGTCACCCGTAACCAGGTCACCCGCCTGACCGACCGGCTGGTCACGCTCACTGAAGAGGAGCGCGCCGAGCTGGGCGGGCGGTTGCCCGGCCTCGTCAAGGAGCTGCGCCGCACCCTCACTGAGCAGGTACGCGCCGATCATCCCGACGACTTCGAGGAGATGGCCTCCTGGGAGGTCGGCGAACTGCTCGACAGACTTGCCGGCGCGCTGCTGCTGACCGGTGTCGGCGTCATCACCGGCCCGGCGGCCGCCGTGACGTGGATGACCGCCCGCGACGTCAACCGCCGCTGGGCCGAGGACCTCAACGTCGCCCAGGTGTGCCGGGTGGCGGCCAGCCGTCCCCGGGAGTGGCGTCGTGATGTCGCGGTCCGGCTGGCCCAGCGGGTGCGCCGTCCCGCCGACCGCATCGCGCCGCTGGCCGTGGCGCTGCTGCGTGAGTCCGGCGCCGTGCCGCCCGACCACGACCCGCTGGTGGCCGCCTGGCTGGCCGCGCCGAGCGTGGCCGCTGACCCGTTGACCCCCGTGCTGCTGCCTCGTGTCTTCGACGCCGACGGCGCCGGCCGCGCCCTCCGTGACGAGCGGCTGGAGCCCCGGCCGACCCGCTGGCTGACCGCCGCCGCCCGCGAGCTGCCCAGACAGCAGGTGCTCGACGGTTGCGTGAGCCGTTTCCTGCGCGGCGGCGAGGCGCAGGACCTGCGGTTCTTCGTCCGGCTGCACACGCTCCTCGCTCCCACGCCCGCGGAGTCCGCTCCCCGCCTGCGCGACTACCTGCGGCTGTTGCCGTCTGCTCCGGGCACGGTCGCCGAGCTGGCCGCCGGGCAGGTGCGCGGGGCGATGCCGCTCGACCACGCAGACCTGGTCGAGGCGGTCGACGCGCTCACCTTCCGGGACGAGGCCAAGCTCGCCGCCACGGGCCTGCGCTGGCTCGGCCAGGCGATCCGGGCCACGCCCGAGGCGGCCGCCGATTTCGTGACCGCGCTGACCACGGCGTACGCGCACAAGTCGTTCGACGTGCGCAACCGCGCGGCCGAGTTGACCCTGAAGTACGCCGAGCTGTTCGCCGACCACAGCGAGGCGATCCTCGACGGCGTCCGCCACCTCCCCGCCGACCTGGGCGCGAAGCTGGCCGAGCAGTTCGGCGGGGAGGCCCCGGTCGACGAACTGCTGGAGCAGAAGGAGTTCCCGCCGCTGCCCGAGCCGCCGGAGGCGCGGAGGTTCCCCGAGCCGTCGATCTTCCCCGACTACCACGAGCGTTGGATCGGCCAGGAGCGCTGGCTGGCGGCCTTCGTCGCCGGGATCGCCGACGACCGGGCGAAACTGCGCAGCAAGCTCAAGCCCCACGTCGAGCAGGACCAGGGTTACTGGCGGTCCAAGGAGGTGCGCATCGACCCCGACGACTGGCAGTCGGCGCTGTCCGCCGAGCTCGTCACTCCCGGAAGCGTGCCGGAGCTGCCACCGATCGGACCGAAGAAGTTCTGGGACGACGCGAACCACAGGGTGCGAGTACGCGCCCTCACCCGTGGCGAGGAGCCCGACCCGGAGCCGAGACCCCGGCGGATCACCATAGGCGGCGCCTTCCGGCCTGGCCGCTACCTCGACGACGACACTCCGCTGCGCGCCTTCTTCATCACCTGGACCAGCGACGACGGCCCGGACGGGGCGGTGGCCCACGAGGGCGACCGGCAGATCCCCTTCACCAACGGCCGGATCCACCTGAACGACTCCCCCACCGACGTCGAGCAGCCGTGTCATTACGCGGACGAGGAGATCTGCGACGACAGGCTGCCGGATCACCTCCGTCCGGTGCGGACGAAGCCCGGCGTCTTGTACGACGACTCCGTGGAGGCCATGCCGTACTTCATCCTCGACCGCGTCTACGAGCGCATGGCCGAGCTCGGCGTGGACCCCGCCCGGATCGCGGCGATGCGGGCGAAGGAGCAGGTGCCCCCGCCAGGCCCAAGCGAGCCGCTCGTGGAAGTGACCGTCGTCTTCGTCCCGCCCCGGCTGCGTTCCTTCCTCCCCAAGCAGCTGCCCGAGCACGACGAGTGGCGGCGGCGCAACCAGCTGCCCCACCCCAATCGCGTCTCCCCGCCCCACGACTTCCTGCTGCACCGCTACGCGGAGCTCGCCGAGGCCCTCCGCAACGGCACCCTGCCGCCGGTGCTGCTGGCCACGCCGACCTGGATGAGCGGTCACCTCGACCCCGACGTGCTGGTCGACCGGCTGGAAACCTGCGCCGCCGCCGGGGTGGAGCCGCCCCCTGCCGACCTCGCGCAGGCGCTGCTGCGGTTGCCCCGGGGCAGCCACCAGGCCGCGGCCGACCGGGCCGCCAAGGTCGACTCGGAGGCGGCGCGCTCGGCCGCGCGCTGGCTCGCAGGTGGCGGCATGACCGACCCCGAGTGCGGCCACGTGTGGCGCCACATGGTGGGTGCGTCCATGGTCGAGTTCGGCGACGGCGAACCGGAGCACTTCACCGAGGTCAGGCTGCAGCCCCTGCTGCGGGTGACGGCCCCGACCGGCCATCGGCTGATCGACGAGGTGCTGCTGCGTCAGCCGTTCGATTGGACGGCCGAGTTCGGCGGCACGCTCGGGGCGTGGCCCGCCATGCTGCCCTCGCACCGCGAGGTCGTGGCCGTCAACTTCCTGCCCTTCCTGCTGCGCGATCACTGGGGCGCGTGGGTGAGGCCCACGGAGATCACCGGCCTGGAGATCGCCCAGGGCCCGATGGGCGAGTCCACGGCGGTGATCCTCGCCATTCTGCTGGCCGACAGCGTGCCCGGCGTGATCCCACTGGTCCTGAGCATGGCCGCCAGGAGCGAGCTGCCCGCCGAGGCGATCGGCCGGCAGCTCGCGCTGGTGCTGCGCCGCACCTGGCGGGAGACCCGCCCTGCCATCGCGGCCCTGACCGAGCTGGCCGACGCCGGCGGCCACCACGAGGTGTGGCGCATCCTGCGCGCCCTGCTGCCCGGGATGCTGCCGGGCGAGGGGCAGCGCATCACCGTGACCCACGCCGAACTCGTCGCCTTCGCCGCCGACGTGGCACGCTGGGCCAGCGCGCGCGGAGAGATCCCGGTCGTCGCCGAGTTCGCGCGGAGCCGCCGGACGATCCGCTTCGTCCACGAGTGCAAGCGCCTTCACGCCCAGCTCACCGGAGCCGCGTCATAGCCTGGCCCACATGGCCCGCTGCCGGCCGTCGATGGTACGAGTCCTGGCGTCAGACGGTGGTGCCGGACTGGGCGGCGGCGAGGGCCGCGTCCGTGTCGGCGGTGACCAGAAGGGCATTGATGTGGGCGCCGGCCAGAGCGCCCGCCGCGGCGGAGGCGCCGACCTGGGCGGTCAGTTCGGTGGCGTTGCCGGCGACCCACACCCCCGGCACCTCGGTGGTGCCGGCCGTGCCGGAGGCGAAGCGGCGGCCCAGGTTGTCGGGCAGGTCCTCCATCGGCAGCTTCAGGCCGTTCAGACCCTCGGTGCGAGCCTGCAGGTGCGTGGCGACCACGAGGACGCGGCGGGCCACGACCGTGCCATCGGTCAGGCGCACACCCGCGATGCCGCCGTCCTCGCGCGGCATGACTTCCCGCAGCGGGGTGTCGATGACGCGGATGTCTCGGGCGGCGAAGCGCGCGCGGGTGTCGTCGTCGAGTCCGGTGCCGTGGGTGAAGTAGACGAGGTCATCGGTCAGCTGGCGGAACAGCAGCGCGTGGTGGATCGAGGCGGGGCCGGTGGCGAGGATGCCGATGGGCTGGTCGCGTACCTCCCAGCCGTGGCAGTACGGGCAGTGCACCACATCGTGCCCCCAGTGCTCAGCGAGGCCGGGCACGTCCGGCAGAACGTCCCGCAGGCCGGTGGCCACCAGCACGCGGCGCGCCGTCACCGTGCCCCCGTCGGCCAGGCTGACCACGAAACGCAGATCACCGTCGACGGCCGGGGCGGCCGGTTCGGCAGAGGTCACCTCTCCGAAGACGACCCGGCCGCCGTACTGGCGCACCTGCTCCCGGCCCCGCTTGAGCAGCTCGGTGGGCGGCATGCCGTCCAGCACGATGAAGCCGTGCATGGCCTCGGCAGGCGCGTTGCGGGGCGTCCCGCTGTCGATCACGACGACCGAGCGGCGGGAACGGGCCAGCATCAGAGCACCGTTCAAGCCTGCGGCGCCGCCGCCGATCACCACAACGTCCACGGTCTCACCGGGCAGTGCGTCGCTCGCGTAGTGGGAAGTCTGCACAGACATGTCGCGCCCTTTCCTCATGTCAGCCGCTTTCGGCCGTCTGCACACGACGTTAAACCCGCGTTGCGAGAAGGGCATACAATGTTGCGCATGACGCAAGAAAATGGAGAGCTGGACTGCCTCGTACGCAAACGCATTCGCGCCCTGCGGGTCGCGCAGGGCTGGTCACTGGAAGAACTGGCCACCCGCGCCAACCTCAGCCAGTCCTCACTGAGCCGCATCGAGAACGGTCAGCGCCGCCTTGCCCTGGACCAGCTCGTCACCCTCGCCCGCGCCCTGGACACCACCCTCGACCAACTCGTCGAGACCGCCACCGACGACGTCGTCACCAGCCCGGTGATCGACGGCGCCCACGGCTTGATGCGCTGGCCCGTGAAGAGTGACCCCGGCATGAGCGTCCTACGCCAGCGCATGACCGAGCCACCGCCCGACAACCCCGCCCGCATGCGTGCCCACCCCGGCCGGGAATGGATGGTCGTGCTCTCCGGCACCGCGATCCTCATGCTGGGCCACCGGCGCATCCGCCTCGAGACCAACCAGGCCGCCGAGTTCCCGACCATGATGCCGCACGCCATCGGCGCCGAAGGCGGACCGTGCGAGATTCTGGGCATCTTCGACCGCGATGCCCGCCGCGGACACCAGCGCGACAACGACAGCGACACCTCTGGCATTCGCGAATAACGGCAACGCGCCCTCGGTTCGGAGTGCGCCTTGCGCGTCGGGCACCACCACGCGCCGACTTCTTGCGCATCCCGGGAGCCGTCGTACCGGGTAAGCAAACCCGCCTTACGGTGACGGCATGACCCACGCATACCCGCACACTCCCCACCACGACGCGCAGCACGGCCACCACCAGCAGGACGACGCCGGCCAGGTGGAAATCCTGGACCTGGAAGCGGAAGTCCTCGCCGGGCACATCGCCGCCATCACCGCATGGCTGCCCCTGAAAACCAGCCCGCGCCAGATCGTCGACCTGGGCTGCGGCACGGGAGCGGGCACCTTCGCCCTCCTGAACCGTTTCCCCGAGGCTCATGTCATCGCCGTCGACGCCGCGCCCGGACACCTTCAGCGCCTGCGGGAGAAGGCGCGCGCCCAGGAGGTGGACGACCGTGTGCGCACCGTGCAGACCGACCTGGACGCCGCCGACTGGCCCGACCTCGGCACGCCGGACCTGGTCTGGGCCTCAGCCTCGATGCACCACCTGGCCGACCCCGACCACGCCCTGCGCAACGTCCACGACCTGCTCCCGTCCGGCGGCCTGTTCGCCGTAATCGAACTGGCCGGGCTCCCCCGCTTCCTGCCGGCAGGCGCCCCCGAAGACCGGCCCGGCCTGGAAGACCGCTGCCACACCGCGACCGACCAGATCCTCGCCGAACACATGCCCTACCGCGGCGCCGACTGGGGACCGATGCTCGCCGCCGCCGGGTTCACCCTCGACGGCGAGCGCACCATCACCGTGAACATCGACGGTGTCCACAGCGAAGCCATCGGCCACTACGCCCTCGGCACCCTTCGGCGCATCCGCGGCGCCGTCGCCGAAGCGCTCCCGGCCGAAGACCTCGCCGCGCTCGACCGGCTGCTCGACACGGACAGCCCGCACAGCATCCTGCGCCGTGACGACCTCTCGGTACGCACCGAACGCACTGTCTGGGCCGCACGACGCACCTGACCCTCAACCAAGCACCTAGAAGCCCGGCATCGTCCGGGTCCTCTGATCGTCCTATCCGGCGGACAGGAACCTCGTACGGGCACCGAAGCGCTTCTCGAAGACATCAAGCACCTGGAGCAGCGCTTGGCGTCCGTGTTCTCGTCCCACAGGCGGCTTCAAGACATATCTCGATCGGGGAGTGTCCCGTCCCGGTCGGGACACGAGTCTTCCTCGCGGCGGGCAAAGCCGGGACATTTCGCTCTGGGGGCCCGGGACGCCCACGGTGAATGATCCGGATGGTCGCACGCGAGCGTTCGCGGGCGAACCTGTCCGGGCCCGGCATCCGCCGGGACCCGTGGTTCGATCACGGAAGAAAAGATCACTCATGCCCATTCGCGCCATTGACCCGGGCGCCCGGGAGCCGATGCCGGGATCGTGTTCGCGCCGATTGGCACCGGTGTCCGGTCGTATCGTGCCCGCGACGTCGGGCTCGGCGCGTCCGTCGCGGCTGGGTGCATCCGGGCCCGGTGCGGATCCGACGACAAGGGTGGACGGCTGGGGCCGGGAAGTGTCTGAAATCACCGCGCACGCGCCGAATGATGATCATGTCCTGCTCGATGTCGCCGCCGCGGCGATGGCGCGCGCCGTACGAGGGCGCCAGGACCGGTCGCCGGACGAGCCGGGAGGCGTTCCCGGCTGGCGCATCGAACCGGGAAGCCCCTGGACGCATGTCACGCCCGACGACTCGTCCGCCAGGGCGCAGGGCTGGAAGCTGCACGTCTCGGCGATCCCGCTGTCTGCGCCGGTGGTGCTCGCCCGCGCCGTGGAGGTGCTCGCCCGCCACCGGTGCCCGTTCAAGTTCGCGGCCACCATCGACGAGCTGGCGGGGCTGGTGGCCCGGGAGCAGAACCGCGGGTCGGTCGGCAAGTTCATCACGGTCTACCCTCCGGACGACGACGCCGCGGTGCGGATCGCCGACGATCTGGACCGTGCCACCAGGGGGTTGCCCGGGCCGCCGATCCTCTCCGACCGCCCCTACCGCGCCGGCGGCCTCGTCCACTACCGCTACGGGGTGTTCTCCGCCCCGAGTGAGCTGGGCAACGACGGATCGTACGAGTCCCGCCTGACCGCCCCCGACGGCACGCGGGTGCCCGACGCCCGCAACGCCTGGTACTCGCCGCCGGAGTGGGCCGCGTGCCCGTTCCCCTCGGGCCGGGCGCCGGCGCGGACCACGCCACCCGAGGCGGTACTGCTCGCCGACCGTTTCGTGATTCGCAAGGCGCTGCGGCACGGCTCCAAGGGCGGAGTCTTCCTCGCCGAGGACCGCGTGGAGGGCGGCCAGGTGGTGATCAAGCAGGCCCGGCCGCATCTCGGGGCCTCGCTCGACGGCACCGACGGCAGGGACCTGCTGCGGCACGAGAGCCGCATGCTCGAACTGTTCGGTTCGTCCGGTGTCACCGCACGCAAGGTCGAGCTGTTCGAGAGCGGGGGACATGTCTTCCTCGCCCAGGAGTGTCTGACCGGCACCCCGCTGTCGGCCTGGGTTGCCACGAACCGCCCGTCGCGCCTCGACGAGCGGTGGCGCGACCGGGTCGTCCGGATCGCGCGGCGGCTGTGCGATCTCGTCGCCGCGGTGCACCTGCACGGGCACGTGTTCCGCGACCTCACTCCCAGCAACGTCATGGTCCTCGATGACGACGACTGCCGGCTCATCGACCTGGAGATGACCGTCGTACCCGGTGAGGAGGTCGGGCGAGCCTACACTCCCGGCTACGCGCCGCCCGAGCAGAGCGGGGGCCCCACGCACGGCCCCGCCCCCGGTACCGCCGCGGACCTCTACGCGCTCGGGGCGTGCCTGCTCTACCTGACCACGGGCTCCCCGCCGCCGGCGACCAGGGACGCCCCGGCCGGGCAGCGCGACTGGGCGGAGCGGCTGGGTGACCTGGTGCGGGTGGCCACGGCCGGAGACCCGATCGCCATGGCCTTCGCCCCCGCGGTCGCCGGGCTGATGGCCGAACGGCCGCATGACCGGTGGGACATGGACCGGCTGCGCGCCTTCCTCGACGGCACGGTCGCGCGGACCGGCGTGTCCGGGCGTGGCAGCGGATACCGGCTCGCCGCGCCCGACCGGGAACGCCTCCTGGACGACGGGCTCACCTACGTCCTGCGCACCGTGGCCGCCGGCGTGGACGAGGGCCGCCGGGGTGCCCTGTGGCCCATCGGCGGATTCGCCGCGACCGCCGACCCGTGCGCGGTGCAGTACGGCACCGCGGGTGTCATGACGCTGCTCGCAGGTCTCGCCGGGACGGCGGAACGGCCCGGCGGTCGCGCGCCCGGCCGCCGGGAAGAGGTGCTGGCGGGGTTGCGCCAGGTGGCCGGATGGACCGTCCGGCGGCTCACCGGGGAGCCGCGGCCCTCGCCGGGACTGTACTTCGGCCGCGCCGGCATCGCCTGGGCGCTGTTCGAGGCCGCCGGCGCGCTGCGCTACGAGGGCCTGCGCGCCCAGGCTCTGCGCATGGCCCGCGAGCTGCCGACGGAGTGGCCCAACCCGGACGTCTGCCACGGGCTGGCCGGAGCCGGGCTGGCCCAGCTGCACTTCTGGCACGCGACCGGTGACCAGGTCTTCGCCGGACAGGCCGCCGCCAGCGCCGACGCCCTCGTCGAGGCCGCGCTGAGCGGGGACGGCGAAGTCATCTGGGAGGTTCCTGCCGATTTCGACTCGGCGCTCGCGGGCGTCAGGCACTACGGCTTCGCCCACGGCGTGGCGGGCATTGGAGCGTTCCTGCTCGCCTCGGGCACGGCGCTGGGCCGTGACGACCACCTCGACCTGGCCATGGCCGCCGGCGAGACCCTGCTGGCCGCCGGCGTGCGCGATGACGACGCCATCTGGTGGACCGAGGGGCCGGGCAGCACGACGAGGTTGCCGCACTGGTGCAACGGGTCCTCCGGAGTGGGCACGTTCCTGGTGCGGCTGCACGTCGCCACCGGCGACCACCGCTTCAGGGAGGCGGCGGAAGGAGCCGCCCGCGTGGCCCACTTCCAGCGTTTCGGCTTCGGCACCGCCACCTGCCACGGCCTGGCCGGAGACGGCCAGTTCCTGCTCGACATGGCGGATCTGCTCGGCGAGCCCGGCTACCGCGCCCAGGCGGAGGAGGTCGCCGCCTCGCTGTGGGCGAACGCCGTACTTCACGACGGGCTCCTCCTCGTGCCCGACGAGAGCGGCGTGGAGCTGACACTGGGCTGGAACACCGGCATGACCGGCGTCCTGGATTTCCTGCTGCGGCTCGGCCATGGCGGCCCCCGTCCCTGGATGGCCGACGCGGCTCCCGGGAATCCCGCGTGAGTGCCGCGCGGTCGCGGCCCGGCCTCATGGACGCCCGGCGGCTCAACTTCCGCTTCTCCGGGGACGGCACCCGGCTGGCCTGCCTGGCGGGCGGCGCCGAACTCACCGTCGGCCTGTGGCGGCTGACCGGTGACCGGCCCGAGACGGTGCCCGTACCGGTCGGTGGCCTGACCGTCTCGACGGTGCCGATCCCCACCGGCGACGACGGGGTCATCCTGTGCCGCATCGGCGAGCAGGGGACGCACCGTCTCGCCCTGGCCCGGCCCGGGGAGCACGGCGAGGCGGTCGCCCGCGATCTGGCGGTGGTGCGCGGCGACGGCCTGCGCTCGATTCCCGGCCCGGCCGCGGGGCCGGCCGGCCTCGCCTTCGTCAACGACCGGCACGCCACCACCGTCCTGCGGCTGACGGCGGGCTCCGGGGCTTCGCGGGCCGTGTGCGCGGTGCCGGGAACGCTGCGCGGCGGTGTCTGGCTCGACGAGCAGGGCGACCGCCTGGCGGTACGGCGGGACGACACGGGGCGCGGAGCCGTGCTCGACCTCCGGACCGGCGAGCTGAGCGCCCTGCGCGGCGGCCTCGCGGACACGCACCTGCTGTGCCACGCACCGCGTGCGAGGGTGTCACTGGTGGCCACGCGGTTCGACGGCGCCTACCGGATCGGCCTGCACCGCGAGGGCGGGGAGCGAGCCGTGTTCCCCGATCGGCTCAACCGGATCGAGGGGGTCGTGACGCCGCTGGCGCTCGAACCCTGCGGGCGAAGGGCGGCGTTGGCCGTGACCCGGGGCGCGCGCTCTCACCTGCTGCTGCACGACCTCGCCGCCGACACCTCCGAGGAGATCGACCTGCCGCCGGGAATGCTGCTCCCGGTCGCCGCGTGGAGTGACGGCGGCCTCCATGTCGTGCACAGCACGCCGGACCGGCCGCCCCACCCCGTCCGCGTGCGGGAGGCGGCCGGGCGCGCGGCCCCGCGCCGCCCGCGACCATCGCCCTGGGTCTCCGCCCGGCTGATGGACGTCGAGGCGGCCGAGGGGACGATGGAGGCCGTCGTCTACGGCCGGCCGGAGCGATGCGAGCACGTCGTCGTGGCGCTGCACGGAGGGCCCGAGGCCGCCTGGCAGTTCGCCTTCGAGCCGACCCTGCAGCGCATGGCCCTCGGGGGCATCGCGGTCGTCGCGCCGAACCAGCGCGGCAGCACCGGGTACGGCCCCGCGCATCGGGACGCGGTGCGGGGCGTCTGGGGTGGTCCCGACCTGGCCGACGTCCTCGCCCTGGGCCGATGGCTCGCGGGCGCCCGGGGGACCGACCGGCCCGCGCCCCTGCTGTACGGCGCCAGCTATGGAGCATTCCTCGCACTGCTCGCCGCCGCCGCGCGCCCCGGACTGTGGTCTCGCGCAGCGGTCGTCGCTCCTTTCGTCTCCGGGCCCGCTCTGTACGAGGACGGCCCGCCACCGGTCCGGGCGTTGCTGGACCGGCTGCGCGGCCGGGACGAAATCCCCGACGACCTGGGCCCGCGCGACCTGCTCCGGCTCGCGGGGCGCCTGGACCTGCCGGTGCTGATCGTGCACGGGGCGGAGGATCCGATCATCCCCGTGGCCCACTCTCGGCGCCTGCGCGACCGGCTGCTCAACGTGACCTACCTGGAGATCCCCGGAGCGGGTCACGACCCGCTCGCCGAGGCCGGCGGCGATGAGATCAGGGAGCGCATCGCCGGGTTCCTCCGCGGTGCCCCGCCGCGCATGGCCGGCTGACCGGCCCGCGCGCCTCTAAGCCGCCTGAGGCCGTCCGTCCGCCGCCGAACGCCGCGGCGACGCGTGACGCGCCGAAGGTGGGAGCCCGCCGCGAACGGCGGCGAGCTCCGACCACCAAGAGCTCCGACCGCCGAGAGCTCTGACCAAGAAAGGAAGGTCGTCCATGGAACTGGACGTCACCGCGCTCGACATGATCCCCGCCGTGGAGGAAGAGCGGCTCTACCCCTGCTCGATCACCTGCGAAGGAATCACCTGCAAGGGCAGGACCTGCCAGATCACCACCACCTGACCCCGGTAATCCGCCGTCATCCACACCGAAAGGAAATGATCATGGAACTTGACATCGCTGTGCTGGACCTCTTTCCCATCGAGGAGTCCCCGCTCGCCGCGTGCACCGAAACGTGCGCGCACACCTGCACCGGCAAAACCTGCAGCTACACCTCTGTCAAGTGACAGAGGAAGCCTGACCGCATGAGGTGAGGCCGCCGGCCCCGTGGACGGGATCGCGGACGCGTGCCCGCGATCCCGTCCACGGCGGACCTCCTGGTTTCACCGCCATCCCCCGGCACGGGCGTCCGGACCGCGAGGAACGGCCCTCGTCCATGGTCCCCTCCTCCACCCAGACCATCCCGCAGAAAGGCCATGCCATGGAACTCGACGTCACCGTCCTCGACATGTTGCCCAGCGACGAGGAAGTCCTCCTGTACCCCTGCGCCTGCACCTGCACCCGCTCCACCGATCAGACGCAGACCCGCCCCACCGTGGGCTAGCCCACACGGAAGGACGAGATCACGATGCGCGATCCGGGCCGGACCGTCACCTTCGCCGACGCCCACCGCCTTCTCGGCGACCTCGCCCGGACGACGCGGACCCCGCTGCTCGTCGTCGCCGCCGCGACCCTGGTGTCGTCGGGCGCGGCGCTCGCCCTGCCCGGCGTGCTGGGGACGGCGGCGGACGCGGTGCTCGCGGGACGGGGCACCGCCGTCGCGGTCGCCTGGCTCGCCGGCCTCATCTTGCTCGCCGCGGCCGCCGAGGTCGTCGGCGGTGTGGCCGGCGCGGTCGCCACGACCTCGGGCACCGCGAGGCTCAGGACGACATTCATCGACCACGTGCTCGGCCTCGACGTCGTGCGCGCCCGCCGGTTCCCGGCGGGCGACCTCGCCAGCCGTCTGGGCGGCAACGCCATGACGGCGGGTCACGTGCCGCTGACGCTGCTGCGGGCCGCGGCCGGGCTCCTCACCTCCATCGGAGGCGTCATCGCCCTGTTCGGCATCGACACGCGGGTGGGGCTGGCGTTCCTGGCGGGTCTGCCCCTGCTGCTCGTCGCCGTCCGGGTGTTCGTCGGCCGGGCGTCCCAGCTGTACGGCGGCTACCAGGACGCCCAGGGCCGGCTGGCCGGTCGGCTCCTGGACACCCTGGCCGGTGTCCGCACGGTGCGCGCTTCCGGAACCGCCGAACGGGAGATCAGCAGGGTGCTCGCTCCGCTCGCCGAGCTGTCGGCCAGCGGACGCGCCCTATGGCGGGCTCAGGCGGGCAGCGTCTGGCAGGTCTCGCTGCTCCTGGTGCTCATCGAGCTGCTGGTGCTCGGCGTGACCGGGCTCGGCATCGCCGAAGGCGTGCTCGCTCCCGGATCGCTGCTCGCCGTCGCGGGCTACACGGCCCTGGCCATGACGTTGATGGACCAGTTCGACACGCTGCTCGACCTGATCGACTCACGTGCCGCCGCGATGCGCCTGTGCGAGGTCCTCGCGCTGCCCGGCCAACGGCGAGGCGACCGCCCGCTCGCTCCTGGACCAGGTTCGCTGTCCTTCAACGTCGTGACGGTGGCCTCCGCCTCGATGCCCGTGCTGCGGCGGCTGGACCTCGACGTGCCCGCGGGCCTGCTCACCGCCGTCGTCGGCAGCTCCGGCTCCGGCAAGAGCACCCTCGCCCTCCTGGCCGGGGGGTTGATCGACCCGACCGGCGGCGAAGTCCTGCTGGACGGCCGGCCGATACGCGACATCGACCCCGCGGTGCTGCGCGCCGAGGTCGCGTACGCGTTCGAGCGCCCGGCCCTCCTGGGCCCCGATCTCGGCTCTGCCATCGCCTACGGCCTGCCCGCCGACCGCGAGCACGTCGCCGCGACCGTGACCGCCGCCGCCCGCGCCGCGCGGATCGACGACGTGGTACGGCGGCTGCCCCTGGGCTACGCCACGCCCGTGGACGCGGTCCCGCTGTCCGGCGGCGAATTCCAGCGTCTCGGGCTCGCCCGCGCGCTGGCCAGGCGCGCTCGCCTGACCGTGCTGGACGACGCCACGTCCAGCCTCGACACGGCCACCGAGGCCGAGGTCATCCGCACGCTGACCGAGGACATGCGCGGCCGTACCCGGCTGGTCGTCGCCCACCGGACCACCACCGCCGCGCACGCCGACCTCGTGGTGTGGATGGAGAACGGCCGCGTCCGCGCCCGCGGCACCCACGCCGAGCTGTGGCGCGACCCCGCCTATCGAGCGATGTTCCACCCCACCGGGGATGACCGGGATGAACGGGACGGCCGATGACCGGCACGCCCCTGATCAGACCCGGCGACGGCGCCCGGCGGCTGCTGGTCAGGCTGCTCGCGCCACGGGCCCGTCCGCTCGCCGTGGCGGCGCTCTGGTCGGCGGTCGAGGCAGCGCCGAATCTGCTGTCCGGTCTTCTCATCGCCAACGCGGTCGATCGCGGGTTCCTGCCGGGAGACGCCGGCACCGGGTTCGCCTGGCTGGGAATCCTCGGGGCCGCCATGCTGCTGCAGGCGGCCGCCACCCGGTCGATGTTCCCCGCCCTCGCGGCCGTGGCCGAGCCACTGCGCGACGACCTGGTGACCGCCGTCGTCACCGCGACCGTGAACCGCGCCGTCGCGCTGGCCGAGCCGCCGGACACCGCGGCGATCACCCGCCTCACCGAACAGGTCGAGATGGTGCGCAATCTGGTCTCGGCGCTGCTGCGCAGCGCGCGGGCACTCGGGATCTCCCTGGTCGCCGCGTTCACCGGGCTGGTGCTGCTGTCACCGTCGCTGGCCGCCGCGGTCGCGGTGCCGGTCGCCCTCTCTCTGATCGTGTTCGTCCTGCTGCTGCGGATCCTCGTCACCCGCCAGCGCGCGCTCATCCTGACCGGCGAGCGGTTGACCAGCGAGAGCACGCCCATCCTGGCCGGCCTGCGCGACGTGGCCGCGTGCGGCGCGCAGCGGGAGGCCCGCGCCACCGTCCGGGCGGCCATCGACGCCCAGGCTGCTGCCGGGGTCGCGCTCGCGTGGGCCGGCACCACCCGGCGGCTCATCGTGACGCTCGGCGCGCACGTACCCCTGCTCATGTTGATCCTGGCGGCCAGGCCGCTGATCGCGGGCGGGCACCTCAGCGCCGGCGAGGTGGTCGGCGCCGTCGCCTACCTCGCCACCGGGCTCGATCCGGCCCTGCGCTCGCTCGTCGGGACGGTGAGCGGCTGGGCGGTGCCTCTGGCGGTCACGCTGCGCCGGATCGCCGAGACCCTCGCGCCCCCACCCCTGGCATCCCCGCCCACCCCGCCCACCCAGCCGCGAGTCGCCGCCGCCCCGGCCGGTCACCGCATCCGCCTGGAGCGCGTCACCTTCGCCTACGCCCCCGGGGCCGCCCCGGTCGTCCTCGACCTCGACCTCGAGGTCGAGGAGGGCGAGCACCTGGCCCTGGTGGGTCCGAGCGGAATCGGCAAGTCCACCCTGTCGATGCTTCTCACCGGCCTTCGCGTGCCCACCCGGGGCCGGGTGCTGCTGGGAGGCGTGCCCATCGGCGCGGTGCCGCCCACGACGCTGCGCTCGGCCGTCGCACTGGTGCCCCAGGAGGCGTACGTCTTCTCGGGTACGGTCGCCGAGAACCTCGCCTACCTGTGCCCCGGCGACCCCGGCGCCGCTGGTGAGCGCATCCGGGAAGCCGTCTCCGCCGTGGGCGCGGAACGGCTCGTCAGCAGGCTCGGCGGCCTCTCCGCCGTGATCGAGCAGCCGTCGTGGTTGTCGGCGGGAGAACGGCAACTGCTCGCGCTGGCCCGGGTCCACGCCTCACCCGCCCGCGTCGTCGTACTCGACGAGGCCACCTGCCACCTCGATCCGGCCGCCGAGCACCTCGCCGAGACGGCGTTCGCGGCGCGCCCCGGAACCCTCATCGTGATCGCTCACCGCATGAGCTCAGCGATCCGGGCACAGCGGGTCGTCCTGATGGACGGCGCCCAGGTGCTCGCCGGACCGCACCGCGAGCTGGTGAGCCGCTCACCGCTGTACGCGAACCTGGTGGGCCACTGGGCCGGCGGCGACCCGTCGATGCCCGCCGGCACGCCGTACTGACCTCTCCCGCGATGAAAGGCCACTCCATGAACGACCTTTTCGACGGACCCACCGACGTCATCTGGGACGTCACCTACGCGTGTCCGCTCAGATGCCAGCACTGCTACTCCGAGTCCGGACGGCGGCCCGCCCGCCAACTCGGCCGCGACGACATGCTCAAGGTGGCCGAGGCGATCGCCTCGCTGCGGCCGACCTCGGTGGAGTTCGCGGGCGGCGAGCCGCTGCTGGTGCGGGGCCTGCTCGACGTGGCGGGGCGGATCTCGCGGGCGGGGGTCGCGGTCAACCTCTACACCAGCGGGTGGACGGTGACGGCCGCCGTGGCCGAGGGAGCCGCGGAGGCGTTCTCCCGGATCACCGTCAGCGTGGACGGGGCCGACGCCGGCGTCCATGACCGCGTCCGAGGCCGTGCCGGCTCCTTCGAACGGGCCATGCGCGCCCTCGCCCACCTGGAGGCCATCTGGAGGCGGCGGGTCACCGAGGGAACGGCACCACTGAACTACGGCGTCGACTTCGTGGTCGTGCGCAGTAACTTCCACCAGGTCGAGGAGTTCTGCGCCACCGTCGCCCACCGCTTCGACGGGCTCGGCTTCGTGAACTTCGGCGCCGCCGTACCGTCCGGGCTGGCCAGCGGACCCGGATACGCCGAACACGAACTCCTGCCGGACGACCGGCTCGACGAGCTGACCGATCCCGGGTTCGTCGAGCGGCTGTCCGCGCTCGTGCCGGACACCGTACAGGTGCGCACCTCGGACAACTACGTCCTGCTCATGCATCCCGGCGCCACGACCCAGGGCGCGGGGCCACGGCTGATGCACGTCGAGCCCGGCGGGGAGGTGCGCGCCATGCCGATCTACGAGGGGACCGTCGGCAGCCTGCTCACCGACGTTCCCATGGAGGTGTGGCGGCGTGCCGTCGAGCGATGGAGTGACCCGTTCGTCGTCGACACACTCACCCCGGTCCGCTCGATGACCGATTGGGCCGAGGCGGTCAGGCGCATCGACCAGCGGTTCGGCACGCCTGAGGTGCTGGCGCGCATAGCGGCCCGCGGCGCGATCTGAAGGCGGCGCGGTCCGAAGCTCGTCGTCGCCCGGGCATCGCCGTTGCGGCGGTGTTCGCCCCGGTCCGGGACCGGCGTCCCGGCCGGGACGGGACTTCGGCGGGACTCTGCTCACATGCAGGCGGGACGCGGCATGTGGCACGCTTGGCGGCGTGTTCGACCCCTCTGCCACCGGCCACGCACCGGCCGCACCGGATCGCCGACGTGCCGCCGATGGCATCTCCCAGTCCGACGGAGTGCCGGAGGTCGTCTCCCAGTCCGACGGAGTGCCGGAGGTCGCCGCGGAGGCCGTTCCCGAGGCCGACGACGGTGCGCCGGAGGTCGTTCCCGAGGCCGACGCGGCGGGCGATCGGCGCCTGGCGGTGGGCGCGATGGCGCTGGCCGTGTCGTCCGTCCTGGCTGCCATGGCCGCCACCGGGATCGACCTGGCGACGGGGACGGTGACGCGGCCCGAGGCGCTCGACTGGGCGGTGTGGTCCTCGACGGTTCCCTGCGCGGCCCTGGCGATCGCGGGCGGAGTGCTGGTGGTGCGGCTGCCGCGCCACCTGATGAGCTGGCTGCTGATCGCGGGAGGCCTGGTCGCGGGCGTCAACGGCCTGGCCGCCGCGTACGCGGTGCTGTCCCTGACGCACCACGACGGCACGCTCGCGCTGACCACCGCCGCCGTCTACGCCGGGGCGCGACTGGGGCCGCTGCTGAACATGGTGCCGCTGCTCATCCTGCTGTTCTTCCCCGACGGGCGGCTGCCGTCCCCGCGATGGCGGTGGGCCGCGTCGGGCTCGCTCGCCGTCACGGGCCTGACAGTGCTGATCTTCCTGTTCGTCCCGTGGCGCATCGTGTCGCCGCAGGGCCACTTGCCCGGGCTCGATGCCACGATCCCCGCGCTTCCCGAGGCGTTCTGGCGCTTCGCGCTCGCGGTGGCGCCGGTCCTGTTGGTGGTGAGCCTGCTGGTACCGGTGGCGGCCTTCGCCTGGCGGTTCCGGGGATCCTCGGGCGCGCGGCGGGCGCAGCTTCGCTGGATGCTGCTGGCGGGGTTGCTGAACGTCGTCCTGACGGTGGCCTCCGCCTTCGTCGACGGGGCGCCGCAGGACCTCGGTTTCGTGCTGTCCCTGGTGGCGCTCGCCGCGGCGGTCCTGGTGGCGGTGAGCCGCTATCGGCTCTACGACATCGATCCCGTGCTCGGCTGGACGCTGCTGTACGGCGGGCTCGCGCTCGCCGTCATCGCGATCGACGTGCCGCTCTTCGCCGGTTTGGGCGCTCTGATCGGCGAGCCGGTCGCGGCCGTGCTCGCGGCGGTCGCGGTGGGCGTGGTCTACGCGCCGCTGCGGGAACGGGTGCGGCGCTGGGTGAACCGGGTGCTGACCGGACGGGCCGAGCCGTACGAGGTGGTCTCGGCCCTCGCCCGACGTCTGGAGGAGTCCACGCGGCCGGAGGACCTGCTGCTGGAGGTGGCCCAGGCCGTCTCGGCGGCGTTCCGCTCGCCGTACGTGCGGGTCGAGTTGGACCGCTCCGACGGCCGGACCTTCGTGGTGGAGCACGGCACACCCCGCGAGGACGTCGTCGTGCTGCCCTTCGCCTACCGGGAGGCGCCGATCGGCAGGCTCGTGCTGGTCCCGCGCCCGGGCGCGTGGCCGGCCGAGGCCGCCCAACTGCTCCTCGCCGACGTGGTACGCCAGGCCGCCGCCGCCGTACGCGCCACCGCGCTGACCGAGGAGCTGCAGCACAGCCGTGAGCGCCTGGTCACCGGCGTGGCGGAGGAGCGCCGCCGGCTGCGCCGTGACCTGCATGACGGGCTGGGGCCCACCCTGGCCGCCGCCGCGCTGAAGGCGCAGGCGGCGCACAACCTGATCACCCGCGACACCGAGGCCGCCCGCGCGGCGCTGGACCAGGTCAAGACGGATCTCGGAAGCATGCTCGGCGACGTGCGGCGGCTCGTGCATGGCCTGCGGCCGCCGGCCCTGGACCAGTTCGGCCTGGCGGGAGCGCTGCGTCATGAGGCCGCCAGGTTCCGCAACGGCTCCCTGGCAGTCCGGTTGGAGGCGGAGGGGGACCTGACGGCGCTGCCCGCCGCGACCGAGGTGGCGGCCTACCGGATCGTCTGCGAGGCTCTGACGAATGTCGTCCGGCACGCGGACGCGGCCAACTGCCACGTCCGCGTGGCCGTGGCCGGGAGCGAACTGGAGGTCGAGGTGACCGACGACGGGCGTGGCGTGCGTCCCGGCGCAGTGGTGGGAGTGGGGCTGGTCGGCATGCGTGAGCGGGCGGAAGAACTCGGCGGCCGGTGCACCGTCGGCCGCGCCGGCGGTGGCGGGACCCGGGTGCACGCCCTCCTCCCCGCCGGGGCGGTGACGGTTCCGTGACACCCCGCGTGCTGCTGGCGGACGATCATCCGGTCTATCGCGACGGGCTGCGGATGATGCTGCACTCCACCGGCGAGGCCGAGGTGGTCGGCACCGCCGCCGACGGGGAGGAGGCGGTGGCCGAGGCCGTCCGCCTGCGGCCCCAGGTCGTGGTGATGGATCTGCGGATGCCTCGGCTGGACGGCGTGCAGGCGACCGGGCGGATCGTCACCGACTGCCCCGGCACACACGTGCTCGTGCTCACGATGCATGAGGACGATGAGAGCGTTTTCGCCGCCATGCTGGCCGGTGCCCGTGGCTATCTGCTCAAGGGGGCCGACCAGACCGAGATCCTGCGCGCGATCACGGCGGTGGCCAGCGGTGAGGTGATCTTCGGTCCCGCGTTGGCGGAACGGGTGACGCGCTATTTCGCCAGGCTCGCCGCCGCCCACGTGCCCCACACGGATCCCTTCCCGCAGCTCACCACCCGCGAACGGGAGATACTCGACCTCATCGCGGCCGGTCTGTCCAACCGGCAGATCGCCGAGCGCCTGTCGCTGTCGCCGAAGACGGTGCGCAACAACGTCTCCAACGTCTTCACGAAACTGCAGGTAGCCGACCGCGCCCAGGCCATCATCCAGGCTCGCGAGGCCGGCCTCGGCCACTGACCGGCCCGTGCCGGGGCGGGGAGTCCTGATCTCCCCGGGACACCTGTCCCCCGTCATGCCGGGCCGACTCGGGACCGTGCGCGAGGCTCCGCTCCCTGGTCGTCCGGGACGCGTGACCGGGATCGTGCTCCCAACGACAGCCGACGAAGGAGCGCTCGTGTCCAGCTACATCGTGCCCAGCAACGTCAATCCCGACGACCCCGTCACGGTCCGGTCCTCCGGAGATCCGATGCGGATCCGCATCTCCGGACTCCTCCTGGCCACCGGATCCACCGCCTGGGCCGCGGGCACCGCTATCGTCGGGGACAAGATCCAGCAGGGCATCCAGACCCTCGACACCATCACCGGCATGCTGTTCGTCGTGGGCCTGTTCGCCTACGTCTGGACGGTACGAGCCACGCGCGGCGCCGGCGAGGGGTGGACCCGCGTCATCCCGTTCGGCCTGCTGCTGCTACTTCCCGGGGCATTCCTGCTCAACGCGCTGTCCTTCGGCTACGCCAGGCACGACGACTTCCCGCTGCCGCTGATGATCCTGGACGCCTGCTGGCCGCTCAGCCAGCTCGGCATGCTCGCCCTCGGCATCGCCGTCGCGATCCGGGGCCGTTACCGCGGCGCGGCGCGCTGGCTGCCCCTGCTGGTGGGCATGTGGTTCCCGGTGACCATGGTGGCCCAGATCTTCGGCGGCGCCGCCTTCTCGGTGTGGGTCAGCTCGGCGTGGTTGCTCGGCATGCACGCCCAGCTGGGCGTGCGCCTGGCCGTCCGCCCCGCGCTGTGAGCCCTGGGACGGACGAAGGACCGTGCGCCCGCGAAGAGCGTGACGTCCAAGCCGCCGACCGCCGCACCGCCTCAGCCCGAGCACCTCGCACCTCCGATGCGCTCGGGCTGAGGCGGGTTCACCTACGAGTCAGCCTGAGATCACGATCCCCGGGAAGGCCCGCGGAGCGGCGTGGATCAGTCAATGCACTGGTCGAGCGTGTCGAGCAGGGCGGCCACGGTGGACACGTTCCCATAGCTCTCCAGCCGGATCTGGTTCATCGCGTACCCGAAGGTGACCGCACGGGTCCGGTCGGCGAAGCCGAGCGCCCCGCCCATTCCGCTGAACCCGGCGGCGTTGACGAACGGACCGTAGGAGATGCCGTCCTCGGTGGCCAGCCCGAAGCCGAGGCCGGTACGGGACCAGAAGCCGAAGGCGCGGTCCCGGCCGGAGAACTGCTCCCTGGTGTGCTCGGCGACGCTCGCCTCGGGGATCAGCCCGCCCTCTTCCTGGCTCGTGGTCAGCAAGGAGTACAGGCGCGCGATGCCCCGCGCGTTGCCGACGCCTCCGGCGGCGCAACCGCCGAGGGCCCAGTAGGAAGGCATGCCCGCGATCTCCCACATGGGCCTGACCTCTGGGCCGTAGAACATCGCCCGCGCGGCATCACCGGCGGTGTCCGCCTTGCGGGTGTCGCTGATCTGCTTCGGCGGGACCAGTTCGGCCACGCGACCAGGGTCCCCGCGATAACCGATCGCGAAGTCGGCATCCAGTGGGCCCGCGAGATCCCGCGCCAGCACCTCACCGATCGTTCGCCCGGTGGCTCGGCGTACGACGGCGTCGGCGATCCACCCGTAGGTGAAGGAGTGGTAGGCCACCTGGGTGCCCGGCTCCCACAGCGGCGCCTGCCTGGCGATGCAGTCCTCCACGTGATCACGAGAGGCCCAGCCTTCGATGGAGTCGAAGCTCACGATCTCACTGGAACCGTCGAACCACGGCAGGCCCGCGGTGTGCGACAGCACGTGCCGCAAGGTGACCTCCGCCTTCCCGTTCTGCGCGAACTCCGGCCAGACCTCGGCGATGGGCGCGTCGATCCGTAGGTCACCCCGGGACGCCAGGTACGTGAGAACGATGGCGGCGATGCCCTTCGACACGGAGAAGACCGGCGCCATGGTCCGCTCCTCCCAGTCCCGCCCGTCGCCCGCGCTCCCCGCCCACAGGTCGACCACCAGCGATCCCCGGTGATGAACCGCCACCGAGGCCCCCACCTCGCCCAGTTCCGCGAAGTTCCGCTCAAACTGGGTGCGGACGCGCTCGAATCCAGGCGCGACGTACCCGTGAATCTGAGTCTCCACGGTCACACCTCCATTCCTCTCTTGCGATAGGTCGTGAGCAGTCGGTCCAGGCCCAACGCGGCCAGAACGATGAGTCCGGTGATGATGTCCTGCAGGTGTGACGAGAGGTTCAGCTGCGTGAACCCGTTGCCGAGGCAGGCCAGGATCGCCAGGCCGATCCCCGTACGCCAGATGGCCCCCACCCCACCGGACAGCGACGTGCCGCCGATGATGACCACGGTCAGCGCGTCGAAGAGGATCGAGATGTCGGTCGTCATCTGACCCGCCCCGAGCTGGGAGGCGGAGATGATGCCGGCGACGGCCGCCGCGAGCCCCGAGAGCATGTACGTGGTGATCAGCGTCCGGTCGACCCTCAGCCCGGCGAGGCGGGACGCCTCCTCGTTGCCGCCGATCGCGTAGAGAGATCTTCCGAACACCGTCTTGGACAGCACCAGGCCGGCGATGACGAGGAGGGCGAGCAGCAGCACCCCCGAGTAGGGGATCGTCCACAGTCGCCCGCTGCCCAGCCACTGGAACGAACCGTCGTAGATGTAGAAGGGCTGCGCATTGGTGATGGCGAAGCCGATGCCGGTGATGATGAAGCTGGTGCCCAAGGTCGCCACGAACGGGTTGATCCCGCCGAGCCGTACGATCAGACCGTTCACCAGCCCTACGACACAGCCCACGGCGATGGCGGCTCCGTAGGCCGGGATCGTTCCATACTGGGTGCCGACTCCGGCCGCGACCACGGCGCAGAAGGCGAATGTCGCACCCATCGACAGGTCGAATCCACCGGCGATGATGAGGTACGTCGCGGCGATGGCCAGAACACCGACCGCCGCCCACTGGCCGGTGAGGTTGGCCAGGTTGGCCCCGGTGAAGAAGGAGGGGCTGAGCACGGCGAGCGCGAGCACGATGAGCACAAGGAGCGCGACCACCGCGTGGTCGAGCAACCAGGTCGTGGCTCGGACAGCGCTTCGTTTCCCAGAGGTTGGTGGTGTGGGGGCAAGTCTTTCGGTGGTCATGGATCACTTTCAGGCTGGTTGGGCGAACGCCAAGTGCAAAATGTCCGACTCCGTGACGGCTTCGGAGGCGAACTGGCCCACGATGCGGCCGCTCCGCACGACGTTGATGCGATCACAGGCGTGGATGAGCTCCTGCAGGTCGGAAATCACGACGATGACCGCGGCCCCCTCGCTCGCCAGGCCGCGGACCAGGTCGAGGATCTGGGCCGTGGCCTGCACGTCGATGCCCGCGGTGGGCTCGTCGAGCAGGACGACCCTGGGCTTCAGGGTGAGGAGCCGCGCCAGCAGCACCTTCTGCTGGTTGCCTCCCGAGAGGTTCCTGACCGGCTGGGATTCCCTGCCCATGGGGTAGCCGACATGCTGGAGCACCTCGTGCTGGCTTCGCATCTCGGCTGACCGGGACACGTGTCCGAACCAGCGTCGCCGGTCGAAACCGCCGAGTGCCACGTTCATCGTGGTGCTCTCGCCGCCGACCAGGCCGAACCTACGCCTGTCCTCCGCGACCAGGTGGATGCCCAGCCTCTTGGCCTCGCGTACGGACCTGGGCCAGGCCACCTGTTCGCCCATCAACGAGATCCGGCCTGACTGAACGCGGTCGGCTCCCGCGATGGCGCGCAGGATCTCGGAACGGCCGGAACCGAGCAGACCCGCCAGTCCGACGATCTCACCGGCGTGCACCCGAAGATCCACCTGATCGGCGCCCGACCTGGTCGTCAGGCCGGTGATCTGGAGGACCTCGGCGCCGATCGACCGATCGGTCACCGAGCGCGGCGCGGATTCGATCGTCTGGCCCGTCATCGCGGTCACCAGGTCGTCCCGCGTCATGCTCGACGCCGCCTTGGTGCACACCAGGCCGCCATCGCGCAGCACGGTCACCGTGTCGCAGACGTCGAGCACATCGTCGAGGTCGTGCGAGATGAACACCACCGCGAGGCCGGCTCCACTGAGCCTGGTGATCACCTCGAACAGCCTGACCCGCTCCTCCTCCGGCAGGGCGCTGGTGGGCTCGTCGAGGATCAGCACTGTCGACGCCGATCGAATCGCGCGCATGATCTCGATGAGCTGGCGATCTCCCAGCGAGAGACTCGCCGCGCGAGCCGACGGATCGATCGAGACCTGCAACTCCCGGCACAGTTCCTCGAACCGCGCCCGCATGTGACCGCGGTCGACGACCGGCCCACGAGTCGGCAGGTCGCCGAGGAAGACGTTCTCGCACGCGGAGAGCGCGGGCACGACTCCCGGATCTTGGTAGATGACCGCGATGCCGGCATCGCGGTGCGCGGCCACGCCCGGCGCGAGCAGCTGCCCGTTGACCGAAACGGTCCCGCTGTCAGCGTGCTCGGCCCCGGAGATCACCTTGATCAGCGTCGACTTGCCGGCGCCGTTCTGGCCTACCAGTCCGCGCACCTCTCCGGCGCCGACCGCGATGGAGACGTCGGTGAGCGCCCTGACCCCAGGGAAGGTCTTCGAGCACCCGCTCACCTCCAGGGCGGTCGCGCCGGATTCGGTCGCGCCGCTCATCCGTAGCTCGGGGTGTAACGGTCGACGTTCTCGACGGTCAGGATCTCGCTGCCCGGCCCGTCCTTGATCCCGTCCCAGTCGCCGGTGCTGGACCAGCCCTTCGTCTGCTGCCCGGTGTCCAGGGCGCGGACCAGTTCCACGATCGAGAACCAGCCTTCGGGCTTGGGATCGGACTGCACGGTCGCGGTGAAGTTGCCCGCCTTCACCTGCGACAGCCCGTACGGGGTGCCCCCGATGCTGAACAGCTTGACGTCCTTGCCGACTTTGCGTCCGGCGTCGCCGAGCGCCTGCAGGACTCCCCGGGACATCTCGTCGTACGCCGAGATGATGACGGAGACGTCGGAGTGGGCGGTGAGCGCGTCCTGCGTGATGCGCAGTGCCTTGTTGGGGTCGTAGTCCGCGGGCTGCTCGACGACGATTTCCACGTTGGGGTACTTCGCGGACGTGTCCTTGATGGCGGCCTGGAGCCGACGCCAGCCGTCCTGGCCTGCAACGCCACCGATGACGGCCGCCTTGCACGGCTTGCCGTCGCACGAGTCGAAGATGTGCTCGAGGTACTTGCCGTAGTAGGCCTCGGTGCTGGTGGCCACCATCCCGGTGGTGCCTTCGTGGTAGTCCTTGTCCTGGCATACGGGACTGTTGGCCTGCTGCACCGGCAGGCCGGTGTCGAGCAGGAGTTTGATCATCTGGCAGCCCGGGGCCGCGGCGACCGGCTGGAAGATGAACCCGTCGTAGCCGCCCTTGGCGATGGCGTCCTGCACCTGCCGAAGCTGCTTGGCCGGGTCGAACGCCGCGTCGAACACCTCAAGGGTGATCCCGTACTTCTGCGCCGCTTCCTGCTGGTACTTGGACATGGCCTGGCACCAGGCGTTCAGGTCGGTACAGGTGTTGAGAGCCGCGATCTTGTAGTTGGTGGACGCCTTGCCCACGGCCTTGTCGTACGCCTCAGCCTGATCCATCGGCGAGAGGCTCGCGCTGATCTCCGGCGCGTCGATCTTGGGCTTCGCGGCGGCGGCCGTGTCCGCGGTCTCGCCCGCGCCACAGGCGCTCAGCGCCAGGACCGTGGCGAACGCCAGGCCCACGAATTTCACGGGGCCACGTCGTGGGGATCGGTAGCGGGACAGGTGCATGAGTCGAACCGACATGAGCTATCTCCAGCTAGGGGGCGACGGTGGACCCTATATTCCTCAGATGTATTCACAAGCGTCAAGGTTGAGGAAATGCATGTGACCCAAACGCAATACATGTGATCGCCCACCTCCACCAGGAGGACCTTTAGCACATGCGCCCGCGAGATCACCAGTCATACCTCAGATGTTTATAGATGACCAAAGCTTGTGCACTGAGGTAGAAAAGCGCCACTGTCCGACAATGCCGCGATTCTGATTTGACAGATGACGAAATCAAGCACGTCCTCGGTCAGGGAGCGACGAGCGAGCCGCCCCGCCGAAGACCACCGGCATGACCGGCCCCGTGATCAACGTGGCAGGTAGGAGCAGCGGACCCCCGTCCGCACGGTGGCGCGCAGCTCCGCGCCGATCACATCGTCGGCCTCGGCGATATGCGTCAGCGCCCGCCGGATGGCCTTGCTCACCGCGATCCTGGCCCGTTCCTGGTCATCGGTGAAGTGCCGCACCCGGCCGCCCAGCCCGGTGCTCGCGGTCAGCTCAGAGACCAGCCAGTCGCGCTCGGCCCGCAGCACCGCGGCGCGCTCCAGGTCGTTGGCGGCCTCCAGCTCTCCGATCTCCTCTTCGAGCTGGGTCATCCGCGCCACGTAGGTGCGTTCCGCGTGCTCGTCCAGGACTGGTTGAGCGGAGTGGGCCCGCTGGGCCGACGTGTCCTCCCCGCCGGCGACGAGGTCGATGGCGCGGATCTCCCGTCTGGGGTTGGCGATCAGCATGGCAAGGTGGCGCATACCCACACTCGGCTTGACCAGCGCGGTCCGGCCGGCCAGCTCGACCCGCCACCAGCGCCCGCCGTTCGAGCACACCGCCACCGACGGCCCGGCGGCACGCGCCTGCGGGCCTCGCACCTCGGGGAGCGCCATGCCCAGCTCCGCCGCCTCCTTCTCCGCCATCACCAGCTCATCGCGGGGCCCGCCCATCCGGACCAGCGCATGGCCGAGCCGCCAGCGGCTCAGCGCCGCCGCAGGCCAGTGGCCGAGCGCTTGGTTGGCCCGCAACGCCTCGCCGAAGTGCTCGACGGCGCGCTCCACCTGGCCCACCGTCAGCGCGGCCAGCCCGAGAGACTGGTGGGCGGAGCCGAAACAGGCCGCTCCGCGGCTGGCGATCATCGGCAGCCGGGCGTAGGGCTTGAGCAGGTCGTAGGCCCGCGCGGCCAGAGCCTCGTCGTCCAGCAGGTGGGCTGCCTCCACCAGCCCGTACATCGCCGCCAGCCAGTTCTTCGCCAGTGGGAGCGTGATGTCGCGCAGCCGGCCCACCATCGTCTCGGCCAGGCGCCGGTCTCCCGCCTCGGCGGCGGCCACCGCCAGCGCGGGGAAGTAGGCGTAGTCCGCGTGGCACAGTGCCGAGGAGTTCACCAGGTCCGACAGCAGCGGGAGCAGTTCGGCGACGCGTCCCTGATACCAGCGGATCGTCACCAGCTGCGCGCCGTACCAGCCGACGGCGTTGACATCACCCGCGGCCGAGCCGCGCTCCGAGCAGGCCGCCGCCGCCCGCTCGGCCTGCTCGAACCGGCCCGCCCTGATGAGCAGCATGACCTCGATCGCGTCGATGACGAACCCGATCGCGGGATGGTCCCAGGCGGCCAGCCGGTCGCGTAACTCGCCCAGAGATCGCTCGGCGTGCGGATCGGCGGCCAGGAACAGGTCGACCGTCCACCACAGCAGCCCCATGAGCAGGTCGCCCCGGCGCTCGGTCCGGCTGGCCAGGCCGATCAGTTCCCGGGCCAGCTCGAACCTGAGGTCCTGGTGTTCGGGGCTCATCAAGCAGTGGTGGGACAGGCTCAGCGCCTCGGCCAGGGCCACCGGATCGCCGGTGCTCCTGGCCTGGGCCAGCGTCCGCAGGACCGAGGCGTGCTCGCCGATGAGGTTGTCCCGCTCGGCGGCCAATCGCACGCGCAGCCGTACGGCGAGGGCAGAGCCGGGGGTGATGGCGGCCAGGGCCTGCTGCTGGCGAGTGCTGATCATCACCGACTCGGCGGTGGTGCGATGCTCGTTCAGCCAGATCCCGCCCAGGCCCAGCGCCGCCCTAGCCTGTGTCGCGGTGTCGCCCCAGCGCTCGGCCTCCTGGTGCGCCTCCTCGAACCAGCGACGGCTGGTACGCAGGTTGCCCTCCTCATGGAGGGCGTGTTCGGCCCGGCGGATGCAGACCTCGGCCCTGCTCCGCTTTTCCCCCTCACGCACAGATGCCCCCCTGGACATGCAGCGACGTGGCCCCCCGGCGTTCTCGAATCGTACGTAAGCCTTGCTGACGTGTCCAGGTCGCTCTCCGGCGCCGATCCGCGGGCCGGCCCCGCCAGCGGCGTCACCCTGCTGCTCCTTCCGGTACGACCCGCCGCAGGCGTTCCGGATCGAAGATCCCTTCCATTTCCATGATCTTGTCGTCGGTGAACGTGAAGCCGAGCGCCCCCACGAGCCGTCCCCCCACGACGAAGGCCAGCCCCGGGTCCCCGTCCACCTGTGCGGGACGGGCGTACCGGGCGTGCCTGGTGTAGGTCATCGCGTGCTCGCTCACTGCCCGGGCGCCGATCAACGGCAGGCCCGCGCCGTCGTCGCGGAAGACGACTCCGGGGTTCAGGACGGCAAGGAGCGCGTCGAAGTCGCCCTCGCGTACCGCGCGCAGAAAGGCGTCCACGACCTGCCGCCGACGCGTGGCATCCGGGTGGGCGGGCGGGCCGGCGCCGCGCACCCGCCTGCGAGCACGGCTGGCCAACTGGCGGGAGGCGTCCGGCGAGCGCTCCAGGATGGCCGCGATCTCGTCGAACGGTACGGCGAAGACGTCGTGCAGGACGAAGGCCAGGCGTTCGGCGGGGGTGAGGGTGTCGAGCACGACCAGCAGCGCTGACCCCACCGAGTCGGACAGGAGGGCCTCGGCTTCCGGATCATGGCCGCCGTCGGCCAGGTCGAGCATGGGCATCTCCCCGCGGCCACGGCGGGAACGCAGCAGGTTGAGGCACTCCCGGGCGATCACGGTCGTCAGCCAGCCGGGCAGGTTGTCCACCTCGGTGGTGTCGGCGCGACTCAACCTCAGCCAAGCGTTCTGCACGGCGTCATCCGCTTCGGTGAGCGAACCCAGCATGCGGAAGGCGACGGCCCGCAGACGGGTCCGCTGCTCCTCGAATCGCGCAGCCAGCCAAGCGGCCTCGTTCATCAGTCACATTCTCCCTTCCATCCGGTTCATCGCTGTGAACCGTCGGCACGAGCGAATGTGACAAGGAGCATGCGATGACGTCGAAGCACTACTACTGGCTGGCCACCGCGCTGGTGGCGGCCGAACTGGGGGTCGGCGGCATCCTGGACATCGCGCGATTCCCCGCCTTCAGCGACCTCGTGCGTCATCTGGGCTATCCGGCGTACTTCCTGACCCTCCTCGGCGTCTGCAAGGTCCTGGGGGCGCTCGCGCTGGTCGTCCCCGGCCGCCCGCTGCTCAAGGAGTGGGCCTACGCGGGCGCCTTCTTCACCTACGCCGGCGCCATCGTCTCCCACCTGGTCACCGGCTACCAGTTGGGTGAGGTGGCGGTGCTGGGCATGCTGGTGATCCTCACTGGTCTGTCCTGGCGGCTTCGACCCGCTGGCCGCCGCATGGACACGGCTGCCGCCGGAATCATGTGATCAGACTTTGAAGCTGTCCGCCGAAGGTCCTGTCCCGGACGGTCGCCTGGCAGCTGCCCGCCGGGCCCGATGCCAGGACGGCCGCCAGGGAAGACCCGCAGGCCGAAGGCGGCGGAGGTGTGCCGCCGCCAGTCGGGGCGCTGGTGGCGTTGCTGTGGATGGGCACTCCTCCGACCGGCTTCGTGGTCGCCCTGCTCTGCGGGAGGAAGGTCGCCATCCTGTTCGGCCTGCGACGCCCAGCAAGAGCGTCACGACCACCAGCCTCACCGGGGCGCGCCGGGAGAATCGGGGGCGCTCGCCGTGGTGTCGACGCGGCTTGGCGCTCACTGACGCCCGATCGAGCCGATCCAGCTCTCGGTGAGGACGTCCAGCATCTCGTCGCGGTCGACGCCCCAGGTCCCCGGCTTCCAGTGGCGGGCGACGTGGTCCAGCTCGGTGATGGCGATGACGCCGCGGAAGTGGCGGGTGCCGACCGGGAACCGGTCGGCGCGGTCGAGCCCCTCCTTGATGTCACCGATGGCCTCGTTCAGCCACTCGTCGAGGAGCGTGCGGATCTCGGGGTCAACGGCCGCGGCCTCGAAGGCGGCCTTGGTGTAGGGACGGATCACATCCCATCGTTCGGAGGTCGACGCGAGCCACGCGCGGACGCGCTCGCGCGAGCCGTCCTCGACCACGGCGACCAGCTCACGCTCGGTCGACCCGTGCTCGGCGGAGGGGAGCCGGTCGAGCGCGGCGTTGAGCCGCTCCGAGACGAGGGCCTTCATCAGATCGACCTTGGAGGGGAAGTACGCGTAGAAGGTCACCCGCGTCGTCCCCGCCGCTGACGCGATGTCGTCGACCGTCGTCGTCGCGTAGCCCTTCGACCCGAACAGGTCCAGGCCGGCGTCGAGCAGGAGCTTGCGCGTCATCTCCTTCTGTGCCGCACGAAGCGTCGCCATGGCGGCCAGCATAGGGCACCGCGGCCGCACTCCGCTCTCGCTGATCGTGCTGAATACGTGCTGCTCAAACTATTGACGCTGTGTTAAATCATATGGCACCTTGCACACCCAACAGGTGATTGCGCTCACATCGGGTGGCCGATCCCGAGCGGCCGGAATCGACGATCCGGCCTATCGACAAGGAAGAAATCGCAATGACGCAGACCGCTGCGCGCAAGCAGGGCTACACCGCCACGGTGGTCGCCGGGTGCTTCGCCGTACTCCTCGCCCAAGTGGCGTACTCGCTGCCCGGCGCGCTCAATGGCACGTTCCAACAGGAGTTCCAGACCACCGGCGCCGAGCTGGCCTGGGTCACGGCCGCCTTCGCCATCCCCATGGTCGTCTTCGAGCTGACCACCGGCGTGATCGGTGACCTGTTCGGTCGCAAGCGACTGCTGCAGGCGGGTGCTCTGCTGACGGTCGCCGGCTCACTCGTCAGCTGCCTCGCCGAGACGGTCCACATGTTGTGGATCGGGCAGGTCGTCGCGGGCCTCGGAGCCGCGATCCTCTACCCGATCTCGCTCGCCATGCTGGCCGCGGTCAGCCCGTCGCAGGAGGCCCGCTCCAAGGCCATCGCGGTCTGGGCCGGTTTCCTGTCGATCGGCGCGGCGATCTCCCCGCTGATGGGCGGGTGGCTGGCCGCGGAGGGCGACTGGCGGACGTCGTACCTCGTGGTGATCATGGCGGCGGTCGTCTCGATCATCATCACCCAGTTCGCCGCCGACTCCTCGGCGCCGGAGGGGCGCAAGCTGGACATCCCTGGCCAGGTCACGCTGGCTCTCGGTCTGATCGCCATCCTTTTCGCCGCCACCCAGGGCTCCGAGGCCGGCTTCGCCCGGCCCGAGATCATCGGTGCCTTCGTCGCGGGCCTCGCGCTCCTCGCCGCCTTCGTCGTCATCGAGTTGCGGACCGACGTCCCGCTGCTGCACCTCAACATCTTCGCCAACCGTTCCTACGCGATCGTCGCGATCGCCACGGTGGTCGGCATGTTCGCGTTCCTCGCGACCTGCTACTCGATGAGCATCTGGCTCGGCGCGATCCAGCACCAGAGCGCTCTGAAGATCGGCGTGCTGTTCCTGTTCATCCAGGGTCCGGCCTTCGTGCTGGTGCCGGCCGTCTCCCATCTGATCCGGAACTTCTCGCCTCGCTGGGTGCTCACCGTCGGTTTCGCCCTGATCTCCGTCAGCGGCCTCTGGTGCTCGACGTTCGACGTGCACGACATGGACTGGACGCGGTTCTTCGGCCCGATGCTGGCCCTCGGCGTCGGCTTCGCGCTCACCGTCGGCTCGATCACGGCCGTCGCCATCAACACCGTTCCGCTGCGGCTGGCCGGCATGGCCAGTGCCACCACCAACCTGCTCCGCGACTTCGGCTTCGCGCTCGGTCCGGTGCTCATCGCCGCGTTCGCGGTCAGCCGGGCGAACGGTGACCTGAGCGCCGGCTTCGGCGGGGCGCTCGGCCAGTCCGGGCTCCAGCCGCCCTACACCGACATCGCCGGGGGCATCGCGCAAGGCAGTGGCGCCTTGGCGATCAACTCGATGCCGGTCGTGCCCGGCGCCGGTCCTGACCTGCCGCCGGTGCCGATGCCGGAGAGCCTTCGCCTGCTCGCGTTCGAGTCGTTGGGCAGCGCCTACAGCCTCGGGTTCCTGGTCGCCAGCCTCTGCGCCGCCGCTGCCGCGGCCCTGACGCTGTTCGGGCTCTTCGGCGTGCAGCGCGCCGACGCCGAGGAGCCGCTGAGCGACGAGGAGTTCGCCCCCGCCGAGTGACCAGCGGGCCGCCGGACCTGGTCGAGGTCGCTGGACCGGATAGCCGGTCGCCGGTCGCCGCTCCCCGCGACCGGCGACCGGCGACTGGCGACTGGCGACTGGCGACTGGCGACCTCGACCCTCTCCGTACGCGTATAAAATTTAATTTACGTGCAGAACATTCTCTTGACGTGGCGTAAACCTAAATGACACGCTTCCAGAGTGGCGTGACCGCGGTCACTCGCCGACACCGAAAGGAGGGGCAGCGATGGGTGCCCAGACTGCCGAGAACACCACCGACAGCGTCGTCAACACCGTCCTGGGCCCCGTTCCCGCGCGGGAGCTGGGGGTCGTCGCGGTTCACGAGGCTCTGCTGTCGGTGGTTCCGGGAGCGGAGTACGCGTTCGACGTCACCATCGACCGTGCCGAGATCTTCGAGACCCTGGCCGGGAAGCTGCGCGACTTCCGCGGGCACGGCGGCGGGACGATCGTCGACAGCACCGGCATGTTCCACGGGCGCGACGTGCGGCTGTACGAGACCCTCTCGCGCACGACCGGCGTGCACATCGTCGCGTCGACGGGCCAGGGCCCCGAGGAGATGCTCGGCGGCTACTTCCTGACGCCGCAGACCAATCCGCCGACGCCGTGGCCGGCCGAGAAGTTCGCCGACCTCTTCGCCAAGGAGGTCACCGAGGGCATGGTGGTCCCCCGCGTCGAGCGGCGGGGCGCCGCGGGCCTCGTGGCCACCGCCGCGACCCTCGCGGGCATGACCGCGACCGACGAGAGCCTGTTTCGCGGCGCGGCCCGCGCCGCCCTGACCACCGGTGTCCCGGTGTCCATCCGCTACGGCGACGACGCCGTGCGCGACCTCGAGATCGTCCTGGACGAGAAGCTGCCGGCCGACCGCGTCGTCGTCGGCGGGCTCGACCGCGAGGACGCCGTCGCGGCCGGCGCGCCGTTCGAGGTCGCGGCCCGTGGCGCCTACGTCGCCCTCGACCAGGTCGGCACCGAGGACGACGCCCACGTCACCGACACCGAGCGCGCCGCCCTGGTCGCCGAGTTGGTCGAGGCCGGTCACGGCGACCGGATCCTGCTCTCGAGCGGCGCGACCGGCGTCGCCAAGGGCCACCCGGCCAACGACCTGCCCTACAGCTACGTCCTGACCGCATTCGTCCCCCTCCTCAAGGCGCAGGGCCTCAGCGACGCGGACGTCCAGCGGATCCTCGTGGACAACCCGCGCGAGCTGCTGTCGGTGCGCTGAGCGCGGCCCGAGATCGTCAAGTTCTTCGCTGAAGGGTGAGTGTTGTGTCGAGAGTGAATACCGTCCTGGGGCCGATCCCGGCCGAAGATCTGGGTCTGGTGGCCGTCCACGAGCACATCGGGTACGGCATGCCGGGCTCCGAGCTGGACACGAAGTGGTGGAAGACCCCCGAGCAGCGATACGAGGAGACCGTCCCGAAGCTGCGCCGGTTCCATGAGTACGGCGGCGGCACGTTCGTCGACGCGACCGGCATCTGCAACGGCCGGGACGTCGACTACTACAGATCGCTGTCCGCGAAGACCGGCGTGCACATCGTGGCGAGCACCGGCTTCGTCGGCGGCGACACCGCGCTGCCGTTCTTCGCCCGGGCGAGTGTGGAATACCTGGCCCAGCACTTCATCCACGAGATCACCGTCGGCATCGGCGACACCGGCGGACGCGCCGGCATCATCAAGGTCGGCGTGAGCCGTGGCGGCCGGATGACGGACCTGGACAAGCGCATCTACCGCGCCGCCGCCCGCGCCGCCCTCATCACCGGCGTGCCCGTCCTGACCCACCTCGCGATCGACGCCGAGAACGCGATCGCCGTCTTCGACGCGGAGGGGCTCCCGCTCGACCGCGTCCTGTTCGGCCACGTCGACGACGGCGTGAACGCCGACAAGACCCGTGACACCTGGATCGCGGAGCAGGGCGGCCGGATCGGGTTCGACACCTTCGGCTACGAGACCGAGCTCGAGGACCCGCCGTTCTGGGCCCGTCCGCGCAAGGAGCGGCTGGACCACTTCCTCCGGTTCATCGGTCAGGGGCACCTGGGCAAGGTGCTCGCCTCGGCCGACGCCAACTGCAGCCCGCTGGGCTGGCCGGGCGTGAAGGGCCACACCGTCAACTACCTCTTCGAGGACCTCATCCCGGACCTCCGTGCCGCCGGTCTCGACGAGGCCACGATCAAGACGATCTTCGTCGACAACCCCGCCGACTTCCTGACGATCCAGCAAGGACCAAAAGCATGAACACCTCAGACCTGAAGCACCTGAACATCGCCATCGTCGGCGCGGGGTACGCCGGAGCCGCCGCGGCCAAGGCCCTGAGCCTCCTCGGCGCCACCGTCAACGTCTACGAGCAGGCGAGCCGGACCCGCGAGGTCGGCGCCGGCATCGGCCTGCGGCCGTCCACCATGGACCAGTTCCGCCAGTGGGGCATCTTCGACGCGATCGCGAAGGTCAGCTCGCCGAGCGACTACTTCGAGATCCTCACGCCCACCGCCGACCCGATCATGAAGGAGGCGTGGCCGGAGATCGACACCTTCGGCCAGAAGACCCACCTCATCCACCGCTGTGACTTCATCGAGGCTCTCCTGGGCGTGCTCCCCGACGGCATGGTGCACCTCGGTCACAAGCTGGAGAGCGTCAAGGACGAGGGTGACAAGGCGACCCTGACCTTCACCAACGGCGAGGCGGTCACCGCCGACCTGGTGGTCGGCGCCGACGGCATCAAGTCGGTCGTGCGGGCTCAGCTGTTCGGCGACAACCAGCCGGTGTTCTCCGGCGAGCACGCCTACCGCGCCGTGATCTCCGTGGACGACGCCCTCGGGATGGCCGTCGACGACAACCTCCGGATGTACATCGGCCGGGGCACGAAGATCTACTTCCTGCCGCTGCGCCACCGCGGCCAGGTCTCGTTCGACATCACCGCCCTGTGCCCGGACAGCACCTGGGCGCCGAAGGTCACCAAGGACGACCTGCTGAAGACCGTCGAGGGGTTCGACGAGCGGATCGTGAGCATCACCCGCGGCCTCGACATGGACGCCGTCAACTGCCGCGCGGTCTACGACATCGACCCGGTCGACACGTGGCACTCGGACTCCGTCGTCCTCGTGGGCGACGCGGCCCACTCGATGCTGCACCACCAGGGTCAGGGCGCCAACTCGGCGATCCTGGACGCCGGCGGCCTCGCCGACGCCCTCAGGGAGGCCGGCTCCGTCAAGGAGGCGCTGGCGCGCTACCAGGCCACCCGCAAGCCGGTGACCGACGAGCTGCAGCGGATCTCGCGCCAGGGCTGGACCGAGGACGAGATCAGCGACGTCTTCCCGGGCCAGAAGCCCGCGTCCCAGGAGCCCGCCTCCCCTCCGAAGCCCGCGTCCCAGGAGCCCGCCTCCCCTGCGAAGCCCGCCTCACAGAAGCCGGAGGTCTGACGCCATGCCACTGCACCCCGACATCGCCCGGATCCTCGCCGACCTGCCGGCATCGCCTCCCGGTCCGCTGAACCCGGAGGCGATGCGCGCCGGCGAGGAGGCCGCGGTGCCGCCCGTGTCCGCCCGCCTGCCGCTCCACTCCGTCGAGGACCTCACCGCACGGACCGCCGCCGGCGAGGTCCCGGTCCGGGTCTACACGCCGGTCGAGGCCGACGCGTACGGCGTACTGGTCTACTTCCACGGCGGCGCGTTCTTCCTCGGCAGCCTGGAGACGCACGACCACGTCGCGCGCGCCCTGGCCAAGGAGACCGGGCTCAAGGTCGTCTCCGTCGGCTACCGGCTGGCGCCCGAGCACGCCTTCCCTGCCGGTCTCGAGGACTGCTACGCCACGGTCCGATGGGCCGCCGAGAACGGCGAGACCCTGGGCTGGGACGGCACGACGCTGGCCATCGCCGGTGACAGCTCCGGGGGCACGTTCGCCGCGGCCGTCGCCGCGATGGCGCACGACGAGGGCTTCGACCGGATCACCCATCAGATCCTCTTCTACCCCTCGCTCGATCTCGACTTCGACGTCGACCGCTACGCCTCGCTGCGCGAGAACGCCGTCGGCTACGGCCTGGAGACGGCGGGACTGAAGCCGTTCAACGCCTTCTATCTCGACGGCGGCGCCGACCCCGCCGATCCGCGGGTCTCTCCGATCAAGCGGGCCGACCTCACCGGGCTGCCGCCCGCGCTGATCGTGACCGCGGAGTGCGACCCGCTGCGCGATGAGGGCGAACTCTACGGCCGGCGCCTCAAGGAGGCCGGAGTCGACGCCACGGTGAGTCGCTACCCGGGCGCCAACCACGGATTCGTGCAGCACTTCTCCTGGATCCCGGCCTACCAGCGGGTCTTCGAGGAGACGGCCGCCTTCCTGGGGCGCGAGTCATGACGCGGGTGAACGTTCATCCCCTGGTCTCGCCGTGGGGCCGGTTCGGTCTGTACAGCTTCTTCATCGACGCCCCCGAGCCGGCCGTCGTCGACACCGGGATCGCCTCCTCGCCCGCCGAGGGCATGGCCCCCGCGCTCGCGGCCATCGGGCGCCGCATCGAGGACGTGCGCTGGATCCTGCTGACCCACGGCCACATCGACCACGTCGGCGGCGCCCACGCCCTGTGGGAGCTCACCGGACGGCGGGCGCGGGTGGTCATCCACGAGGCCGACGCCCCGATGCTGCGCTCGCGCCGGGCGCACGTGGACGACTACCTCCACGGCCGGGGGCGGTACCTGAACGACCCGGAGGGCGCGGCGAAGGTGACGGCCGCCGCCGATGCGGTCATCTCCGGCGAAATGGAGCCGACCATGCTGCTCAACGGCGGCGAGACCCTCTCGCTCGGTGGTGACGTGACCGTCTCCGTCCACTCGGTGCCGGGCCACACGCCCGGCTCGGTGGCCTACGTGATCGACGGCCAGCGATCCGTGTTCGTCGGCGACGCCGTCCAGGTCCACGGGGCCGCCAACGGCTTCCCCGGTTACCTGGATCCGGTCGCCTACCGGGCCGGGCTGCGCCACCTGCGCGACGAGGTCCGTCCGCGGCACCTGTACCTCGGGCACCCGTACCGCCGCGCGGACGGCACGCCGTACGGGGTCGAGCTCGACGCCGCCCAGGCTCGGGAGGCGCTCCAGGAGAGCCTGGACATCGAGGCCGAGGTCGGCGAAGCGGCCTGCCGCTGCCTTGCGGACGGCCTGCGGGAGACGGACTCGCCGTACTCACCGTTCGCCTCCGTGGCCGAGAGGCTCGGCTACACCGGCGACCCCACGCTCGAGCCGTCGCCGTTCTTCACCTCGATGCACGGCTACCGCACACACTTCAACCAGAACGTGACAGAGGATTCGCACTGATGGCCGACTTCCAGACGATCCAGGCGGGCGAGCAGACGATCGCCGTCCGCAAGGACCTGCGGGTGCCGATGCGCGACGGGGTCACCCTCGCCGTGGACGCCTACCACGGCACCGAGGACAGGCCGCGGCCGGCCCTGATCGCGATGAGCGCGTACGGCAAGGAGCTGCAGGCCCTCGCCCTCACCACGCCGCCGCAGCGTCGTCCCAGCCCGATGTGGGACGGCTGCATCGAGGCCGGCGACATCGCGCGCGTCGTCAAGGAGGACTACGTCCACGTCATCGGTGACATGCGCGGCACCGGTGACTCCGGCGGCGTGATGATCGGCAACTACAACGCCGGTGGCGTTCCCCAGGGTCAGGACCTGTACGACGTCATCGAGTGGGTCGCCGAGCAGCCGTGGTGCGACGGGAACGTCGGCATGATCGGCATCTCCTACTTCGGCTCGATGCAGGTGCTCGCCGCGGCGGAGCGGCCGCCGCACCTGAAGGCGATCTTCGTCAGCGGCGGCCATTTCGACTTCTACGAGACCACCTACCACGGCGGCGTCATGTGGTTCATGCCACGGGCCGCCCGCGAGGGACGCGGTGGCGACTCCGGCATCGCGCACACCGATGTCAGGTCCCGCATGCGGGAGGTCCACTCCCCGGAGGAGCTCGGGAAACTCGTCGACGAGCGGCTCCGGGACCCGGACGTCGCCGCGTGGCCGAACCTCGTGCACGTGCTGAGGTACCCGAAGAACCGCGAGTTCTGGTTCGACATCGTGATGAACCACCTCGACGGGGAGTGGTACGAGGAACGCAACCCCATCCGGCTGGCCGAGAACATCGACATCCCGGTCTATCTGCAGATCGACCAGGGTCGCGGCTGGACCGTGGACGGCCACATCGAGCTGTTCAACGTGCTGAAGGGTCCCAAGCGGCTGGACATCGGCTCCTACCCGCCGATGCAGTCACGCCCCTGGGTCGAGGAGCACGACAAGATGTTCCGCTGGTACGAGTACTGGCTCAAGGGCGTCGACAACGGCGTCATGGACGAGCCTGCGGTGAGCGTCTTCGTGGAGGGCTCGCGGGAGGTGGTCACCGCCGATCAGTGGCCGCCGAAGGAGATCGAGTACCGGCCGCTCTACCTGCGCCCGCGCCGCAAGCTCTCGTCGGAGCCCGAGTTGATGGGCGCCGAGCACGCCGCCCCGGACGGCTTCTACCAGGCGCCGCTGACGGTGACCGACAAGGTGGAGATCGTCAGCTGGAGCACCGAGCCGTTCGAGGAGCCCACGGAGCTCATCGGCTCCGGCGCGGCGCACCTGTTCGCCGAGATCGACCAGGATGACACGAACTTCATCATGCGGCTGTGGGACGTCGCCCCGAACGGAAGCCGCCAGCTGATCACCACGGGCTTCCTCAAGGCGTCGCACCGCGAGCTGGACGACCGGACGACCGAGGGCGACCCGTACCACCCGCACACCCGCGCCGTGCCGGTGGAGCCCGGGCAGATCGAGGAGTACGTCCTGCGGCTCTACCCGTTCGCGGCGACGTTCGGCCCCGGCCACCGGCTGCTGGTGGAGCTCTCCAACGACGAGCCGCTGGCGGACGCGCACAACTCGCTGCTGCCGCCGGACGCGTTCCACCTGCCGGTGGGTCGCCCCGTCACCCACAAGATCTATCGCGACGCCGTCCACCGGTCGCGGCTCGTGCTGCCGTTCACGAAGCGCACCGCGCCGGAGAACGGGTAGCCGAGCCTGGCGTTCCGCAACGCAGGACCGCGAGCGGCCGGGTCATGGCCGTTTCACGGGCCGGTCAAGCAGGAGGCCCGACAGAGCCGCGGCCACCTCGGCCCGGCGGTCATCGAGGAAGAAGTGGCCGCCTGGGAAGATCCGCAGGCCGAAGGTCGCGGAGGTGTGCCGCCGCCAGGCGCGGGCCTCCTCGATCGTGGTCTTGGGGTCGTCATCGCCGACGAAGGCGGTGATCGGACAGTCGACGACCGCTTCCCGACCCGCCTCGTAGGTCTCGACGGCGCGATAGTCGGCGCGCAGGACCGGCAGGATCATCTGGAAGAGCTCCGGCTCTCCGATGAACGCCGGATCGGTGCCGCTGAGCAAGCGCAACTCATCGGCGATGCCCTGATCGTCGCGCAGGTGCACGCGCTCGTCGCGGTGCGTGGAGGGGGCACGTCTCCCTGAGGCGATCAGGCAGAGCGCTCCCGGCAGAAGCCTGGCGGTCTCGAAAGCGACCATGGCGCCCATGCTGTGGCCCAGCAGAGCCCACGGTCCCTCCAGTCGCCCGTCCAACACGCCGGCGAGCTCGGCGGCCAGGCGCCCGATGTCGGGGATGAGCGGTTCATGCCTGCGGTCCTGACGGCCGGGGTACTTGACCGACCACACCTCGATCGAGGGGGCCAGGGCAGCCGAGAGGGAGAAGAAACCACCGCCGCCGGCGTGCGGTAGGCAGACGAGACGTACGCGGGCCTCGGGCGCGGGGTGGAAGCGTCTGATCCACCGCTCGAACACCTCGTCGGGCAAGGCGGCTCCTCTCTGGAATTCTCTGGGCGCCGATCGGGATGATCAGCGCCGGCCCTGGGCCGAACCCGGCGGCAAGATGTCACCTGGTCATCAACACCTTTTCGTGACAGGACTGCCATAAGAAGTAATGATCTCGTTTCATAACGTGCCATATGGCCCGTATCACGGATATATCGCCTATAGATCACCGAAACTAAGATCATCTCTATGCATAGGATGCAGCCTGGATCTGGGCGATCGACGGGAAGGCTCGACAAGGACGATGGAAGCACGGCTTCTCGGCCCCCTGTGCGTCAGCGACGGCGGTCGCACGATTCACGTGACCTCGGGACGACAACGGGCGCTGCTGGCCGCGCTCCTGGTCAACCCGAACCAGCCGCTGTCCGCGGACCACCTTATCGAGGTCCTGTGGGGCAACCGTCCCCCCGAGAACGCCAGAGCGGCACTACGCACCTACACGATGCGGCTGCGCCAGACACTCGGCCAGGAGCTGGGCGCCAGAATCGTCACCCGGCCGCAGGGATATCTGATCAAGGCCGAGACACACGAGATCGACCTCCTGCTCTTCCAGCGACACGCGGCGAACGCGAGGGCCGCGGTCCGGGAGGACAGCTGGGAGACCGCCGCGGCCGAGCTGCTGCAGGCCCTCGCACTCTGGCGCGGCGAGCCGTTCACCGAGGTCCCGTCCACCGTCCTGCGTGAGCGGGAACTTCCGCACATCGAGCAGTTGTACCTGCGGACACTGGAACTGCATTATGAGGCGCAGCTCAGATTCGGCCAGCACCATGACGCGGTGCTGGAGTTGGAGCGCACGATCGAATCCCACCCGCTCCGCGAGCGGTTCTGGGCCCAGTTGATGACGGCGCTTTACCGCAGCAGGCGTAAAGGTGACGCGCTCACCGCTTTCCAGAAGGTCCACCGCCAGCTCGTCGGCGAACTGGGGATCGAGCCCGGACCGGAACTGCAACGCCTGCACCAGGCGATACTCAACGACGACGTCGGCCTGGCGTTCCCCAAGGCTCAGGAGGAGCCGCGGGTCGATGAAGGCCGTGGCGGCGGCGCCGGCCGTCTTGGAGCGCCGCAGCCCACGATCGAACCACCGCCGACGCTGGTCCCCCGCCAGCTTCCCCTCGCGCCCCGCCATTTCACCGGACGCCTCGACGCCCGGCACACTCTGAACCTCGCGCTGAACGAGACTCAACGGGAGGGCCGGACGGCGGCGTCCGTCGTGGTGATCGGCGGCATCGGCGGCATCGGAAAGACCGCGCTGGCCGTGCACTGGGCACACCAGGTAGCCGATCTCTTCCCCGACGGCCAGCTCTTCCTGAATCTCCGCGGCTTCGAGACCGCTGACCATTCCATGGCTCTGGAGACCGCGCTCCGGTCCCTGCTCGACGCCTTCGCGGTCCCCAAGGAGCACATCCCCGCGGGCTTGGAGGACCAGGCCGCGCTGTTCCGCAGCACGCTCGCGGGTAAACGGGTCCTGCTCATCCTCGACAACGTCCAGGATGCGGAGCAGGTGCTCCCCCTGATCCCGGCCAGCCAAGGCTGCCTGACCATTGTCACCAGCCGCAACCAGCTGACCGGCCTCCTGGTGCGGACAGGCGCGCACTCCGTCAGCCTGGGTCCTCTCGAAGTAGGCGAGACGATCGAACTGATCGAGAAGCTCATCGGGCGGCAGCGGACCGAAGCCGAGCCCGAGTCGATGGCCAAGCTCGTGGCGATGTGTGACCGCATACCGCTGGCGGCGAGCATCATGGCCTCAAAGGCGCGCATCCAGCCGTCGCTGAGCCTCACTGAGCTCATCGGGATCTTCGAGACGATCCCTAGCCCGCTCGACCGGTTCGACACCGGCGACACCGTGACCAGTGTCCGGTCCCTCCTCGACGGCTCCTACCGGCACCTGACCGATGACGCACGCAGACTGTTGCGACTTCTCGGCCTCCATCACGGGAACCAGATCAACCATGCCGCCGCGGCCAGCCTCACCTCGATGTCCCTGGAGAACACCCGCAAGGCCCTCGTCGACCTCAGGCGGAATCATCTCGTCGAGAACGTGCGGCCGGGCCAGTACTCCATGCACGACCTGATCCGTAGCTTCGCGGTCGAGGTGGTGAACCGTGAGGAGACCGAAACCGGCCGGTGCCTCGCGAGCAACCGCGTGCTCAACTACTACGTGCACTCCGTGCACGGCGCCGTAGCCCTGTTGATGCCGATGCGCCGTTTCAAACCGCTGCCGACCGCCCAACGGCGGATTCGCGTCAGCCGGTTTCACACCCCCGCCGAGGCCGCCGCCTGGTTCGAGGCCAATCGGGACTCCATCATGTCGGCGCTGCTCCACGCTCCGGACGACGGCTTCCCCTTGTATTGCTGGCGCCTGGTCGAACGGATCTCACCCCTTCTCGAACGGCTCGGCCACTGGCATGACTGGCGGAGGGCCGCCCGGAGGGCGGCTGAAACGGCCCGCTCCCTCGGCGACCTGTACGCCGAGGCGGTCGCCCAGTTGGAGCTCGGCAGCGTGGCCGACCTGCTCAACCCCGCCGACGACAGCGCCAGGCATGGCCTGGACCGGGCACTCACCCTGTTCGAGGAGCTCGGCGACGTCGCCGGACAGGCCCGGACCCATTACCGCCTCACCCTGTTTCACGGCAGACGACACCGTCAGAGTGAGTGTCAGCATCACTCGGAGCAGGCGTTCATCCTGCACGGCAAGGATGCCAACCTGGCCGGGCAGGCCGAAGCGCTGAACGCTCTGGGCTGGTTCTGCGTGTCGTTCGGTGACTACGACACGGCCATATCTACCTGCCGCAAGGCGCTCAAGCTCTATGCCGGATCCGGCAACCTGACCGGTGAGGCCGACACCTGGGACAGTCTTGCCTGGGCCCACCAGCGCAGCGGAGCCCTGACCGCGGCGGACAGGTGCTATCGCCGGGTCATCTCCATGGACGAGAAGCTCGACCGGCTGGGCCACCGCTACCGCCAGGCCGAGACCCAGAGCCGGTACGGCGACCTCAGGTACGAGCTCGGCGACACCGAAGGGGCCCTACGCCTGTGGCGCAAGGCCCATCGGACCCTCGACGAGCTGAACCATCCCCAGCGCGATGCCGTTCAGCAGAAGATCATCGCCGCGCTCAGGCCGTTCAACGGGACGAGTTCGAGGGCCGCGGTGTAGGAGGGCCGGGGCTCGGTCCGGTCTCCCGGGTCCGGCTTCGCCAGGAGGTCAGGCAAGGGCAGATCCGAGGCGGTGCAGTCTTCCGCCGGCGAAAAGCAAGGGCGGATGATCCCTGAGGATGTCGCATCCGGTCACCTCGCCGACCATGAGGGTGTGGTCGCCCATGGGAGCCATGCTTCGGACGCGGCACTCGAAGTAGCCGACCGCCCCGGCGACGACCAGCCCACCGGTGCCCGGCAGGCTGGTCGTCTCCACTCCCGCGAACCCGGCCGGACGGGATGGGTCCGCGAACCGCAGAGCCAGCCCGGCCTGGTCCTCGGCGAGGATGCTCACCACGAACTCCCGGGTCTCCGCCATCCGCGGGTGCAGCCGTGCGCCCTCCTTGAGGCAGAAGGACACGAGCGGCGGATCCAGTGACAGTGTGGCGAAGGAGTTGACGGTCAGCCCGTGTGCGTCGGCCCCGCGTCCGCCGATCACGATCGTGACCCCGGTCGGCAGGCCGCGGGCGGCTGAGCGGAGCTTGCTCCCGGACACGAGGGTCTTCCGCCCGGTCACAGTCCGCCCCGCCCCGGCTCGGCGGACAGGTGGCGCCGGACCCGTGTCAGGTGCCGCGTCGTGGAGAGCTGGTACGGGATAGCGGATGGTGCGATGCTCATCAACGGATTCCGTTCTCGTGGACGGCCGCCTGGCCAAGGTCAGAGCGAGGACAGGCCCATGGTGTGGCGCAGGGTGCGGCCCTCGTACTCCGTGCGGAACAGGCCCCGTCGCTGCAGTACGGGCACGACGAGATCGACGAAGTCGGTCGCGCTGGCCGGGAGCGGGCCCGGCGTCACGATGAAGCCGTCACATCCCTCGTTGACGAAGAGGCGCTCCAGTTCGTCGGCGACTTGATCGGCGTCCCCGACGATCTGCGGGGTGAGTTCGGAGGTCGCGTACCGGACAGCCGCCTCCCGAAGGGTCAGGCCCTCCGCCTTCGTCCCCTGCAGGACCACGTCGAGCGAGCCTCGCGTGCCGGGCACGTCGTCGATCGCCTCCAGCATGTCGTCGAGCGGGAAGTCGGACAGGTCGATCCCGAGTTGATAACTCAACGTGAGCAGCCCGGCCACGGGGTCGATCAGGGCCTCCAGCTCACGCCGCTTCACTTCGGCGAGCTCGGCTGTCTCGGCCACCACCACCTGAACACCGGTCAGGATCTTGACCTGGTCGGGGTCGCGGCCCTCGTTCCGGGCCCGGCTCTTGATATCCCGGTAGAAGGCCTGCATGTCCGGCAGCGAGTGCTGCAGAGCGAAGATCACTTCACCCCAGCGGGCGGCGAAGCGCCGCCCGCGCTCGGAGGCGCCGGCTTGCATGAGCACCGGGCGGCCCTGCGGGGAACGTGGCACGCTGAGCGGTCCGCGTACGGAGATCCACTTCCCCTGGTAGTCGGGTCGGGACACGGCCCCGGGATCGGCGAAGACGCCGCTCTCCTTATCGGCGACCAGCGCGTGGCCGGCCCAGCTCTCCCACAACGCGATGCACGCCTCGATCACCTCGTCACCGCGGTCGTATCGCTCGTTCCGTTCGGGCAGGGGCTGGCCGAAGTTGAGGGCGGCGCTCCGCATGCTGGTCGTGACGATGTTCCAGGCCGCCCGGCCGCCGCTGAGGTGGTCGAGCGTCGCCATGGACCGGGCGATGTCGTACGGCGGGTGGAACGACACCGAGCGGGTGATGCCCAGGCCGAGGTGGGTGGTGTGCGCGCACACCGCCGCCAGGGTGACGAGCGGGTCCAGTTGGACGGCGCCCTGGGAACCCTTCGAAACGGTGGCCTCGTAGCCGCCTGCCTGGTCCGGGATCGCGAGCAGATCAGGGAGGAAGAGCATGTCGAACCGGCCCCTCTCGTAGATCCGGGCCAGCTCGATCCACCAGCGCGCGTCGAGAAACCCCAGGTCGGCATCGTGGTGCCGCCAGGCGCCATGGTGATGTGCCGTGGGCACCATCACATAGGCCGCCAACGACATCTGCCGGGAACGGCTGTCGACCGACACCGCATGATTCCTTTCGTAGAGGGGGGTTCGGAATGACCGATCGTGGAGCCGGATGTCGCTCCGTGGCTCCTGCCCGGGTCAGCGGCGCAGGCGGGCCGAGCCAAGCCTTCGCATCCCCTCCTCGATGAGGGGGCGGTGCTTGCAGAACGCCCAGCGGACCATGTGGCCGCCGGCCGGGTCGTCGTAGAAACCGTTCACCGGCACGGCTATGACGCCCGCTCTTTCGGGGAGGGCGAGGCAGAACTGCAGTGCGTCGTCCCAGCCGAGCTCGCCTACGTCGGTGAGCGTGTAGTAGGTGCCCTCGGGGACGAACACCGGCAGACCCGCGGCGGCCAGGCCTTCGCAGAGCAGGTCCCGCCGTGCCGCCAGGTCGGCGCCCAGGCCGTCGAGGTAGTCGGTGTGCTCGGTGAGCGCGACGGCGATGCCCGCCTGCGCGGGCGCGTTGGTGGTGAAGGTCAGCCACTGCTTCGCCGCGAGCACGGCGGACACCAGCGGTTCGGGCCCGATCGTCCATCCGACCTTCCAGCCGGTGAAGGAGAACGACTTGGCCGACCCCGAGATGGTCAGGGTGCGCTCCCACATCCCGGGCAGCGTGGCCAGCGGGAGGTGCGCTCGGCCGTCGAAGGTGATGTGCTCGTAGACCTCGTCGGTGATGACGATCAGGTCGTTCTCCCGGGCGACCGCGGCGACGAGGTCGAGTTCGTCACGGGTGAGGGTCCTCCCCGTGGGATTGTGCGGGCTGTTGACGATGATGGCGCTCGTTCTGGCGGTGACCGCGGCGCGCAGGGCCTTCTCGTCCAGCCTGAAGTCCGGTGCGGCGAGCAGCACCGGGCGCCGGACGGCGCCCACCATGTCGAGACCGGCTGCGTAGGCGTCGTAGTAGGGCTCGAGCACGACGACCTCGTCGCCGGGTTCGACCAGCCCGAGCAGCGCCGACGCGATGGCCTCCGAGGCCCCGGTGGTGACCACGACCTCGGTGTCCGGGTCGACCGTCAGCGCGTAGTAGGACTCCTGATGACGGGCGACGGCCTCGCGCAGCGCTTGGTCGCCGCGTACCGGGGCGTACTGATTACGGCCCGAGCGCAGCGCCGTGACCACGGCTTCGACCACCTGTGGCGGCCCTTCCTGGTCCGGGAATCCCTGCCCGAAGTTGATCGCGCCGGTGCGGGTCTGGACCGCGGCGATCCGCCCGAACACCGAGGGCGGGATCTTCCGGAGCCGGCTCGCCAACGGAGCCGTCGCCCTTCCCGCGGCTGCGGCCTGGATCCCCTGGGGAGATTGCTCCCCTCTGAGGTGCGAACTGAGCATGTCATTCCTTTGGCAACCAAGGCGATCTTCAGCGTGGATCGCGGCTTCATGGGCTTTCTCGAAACTCAGTCGAGAGGTTTGGCGTGCAGTTCCACGATCGACTCGGCCTCGCTGAGATCGGCGGTGACCTGGGCTCTGTCGTCTCCCACGGCGATCACGTTCCCGTAGCGCGAGAGATAGCCGCGGGGCGGGAGCTCGAGCCGGGTCCCCGGCGCCACCGTGGCCGAGCTCCGGTGCACGGTGGGGCCCTGACGGTCCTCGTGCACGGTGAGGTCGAGCACCTCGCAGTCGGCTTCCGGATAGAGGAAACGCACCGCCGCGAATCTGCGGTGCCGAGGGGTGGTGTCGGGGGCGAGGCCGACAGCTGCCCGTGCTGCCGCGACGGCCGGATCGACTCCGGTCGCGAGCATCCCGAGATAGGGAATGAGGTCCCCTCCGAGCCTGGCGTTGACCTCGACCAGACGCGGCCCGCCAGGCGTCATCTTGAACTCCGCGTGCGTGAACCCGTAGTCGAAGCCGAGCGCCCGGTGGATCCCGCTCAGCTGCTCCAGCAGTTCCGGGTCATGAAGAAGGGGGTCCGCGCCGTCCACCGTGTGACCGATCTCCTCGAAGTACGGAGCGAAACCGACCTGTTTGCGCGCGACGACCAGCGGTGTGCAGACGCCCGCCGCGACGACGGTGTCCACACTGATCTCCGGACCGGTGAGGTATTCCTCAACGAGCAGGTCGGTTCCCTCCCGGGGCACTCCCGGATAGCGGGCCGTCACCGCCGCGCTGACGGCGGCGATGACGGCGGTGGGATCGTCGGCACGGACCACCCCGAGACTGCCGGCGAGATCGCGTGCCTTGACCACGACGGGATAACCGATCGCGGTCGCGGATTCGATGGCCTCCTCCACGGTGGAGACCACGGCGTAGGCGGGCTGCGGCACTCCCGCGGCGGTGAGCACACTCCGCGTACGTGCCTTGTCGCGGCAGGCGAGGATCGCTTCGGGAGAGCTCCCCGGCAGTCCCAGCTCCCGTGCGAGCCGCGCCACGGGAAGTACCAGCCACTCGTCGTAGGTGAGGACTCCCGCGACCGGGAGTCGGTCCATCACCTCTCGGGCGGCGCGCTGCAACGCCTGGGGGTCCCGGACGTCCAGGCGGGTGGCTCCTTCGAGGTAGGCGAGCTGCCAGGTGGGCGCGTCAGAGTCGAGCAGCCACACCCTGAAGTGGCGCGACACGGCCGCCAAGATGTACTCACGGTACTGCTGGGCTCCGCTGCCGACGAGCAGCAGTCCCGGTGCGTTGGTATCCACAGAGCCTCCTAGAGCCGGACGTCAACGGTCATGAGCGTGTTCTTCTTCCGTCACGGCGCATCTGCGGCGGATCTCGCCGCGGAGTGTCCACATGACGAGGGCCCCCAGTGCGCACGAGGCCAGGCACGTGCTCCACAACAGGCCGGCGCCTCCGGCCAGCAGCGAGGTGCCGATCAGAGGACCCAGCATCGCGGCGGCGCCTCCCCACGAGGTGCCCCACAGTCCGCTGTAGCGGCCGCGCGAATGCTCGGGCGCGAGACCGATCACGATCGTCTGGCCCACACTGACCATGGCGATCTCACCCGCGGTCCACACCAGGACCGAACAGGCGTACCCGGCCAAGGACGAGGCCAGGCCGCCGATTCCGAACCCGAGACCGAGCAGCAGCACCCCCGCGCCGAACACGGTCGTGAGGTCCCAGTTGCCGGCACGCGCGCTGACGACGGGTTGGGCCACCACGATGATCAGGCAGTTCAGCGCCATGAGGGTCCCGTACGCCCGGGCGTCCAGGCCGTCCGCGTGCATCACCAGCGGCAGGGTGGTGATCGATTGGAAATGGACGATCCCGTACACCAGGGTGACCAGGCAGTAGACGACCATGGGCCGGTCCTTCAGGACCGCGCCGAACGTGCCGCCGTCCTCGCGCTTGCCGGTGGGCCGCTCCCGCGGCACGGTGCCGCGTCGCCACCAGCCGATGATCAGCAGCGCGAACGCCACCGTGGCGAGCGCGTTGACCCAGAACAGCCAGCGCGGGCCGAGCTCGTAGATCGTGCCGCCGAGCAGTGTCGCGACGGAGAAGCCGAGTCCCACCGCCCAGAACATCAGCCCGTAGGCCCGTGCCCGGTCGCGCTGCGGCACGAGGTCGGCGATCAGGCTGGTGGCGGCCGGGCGGTAGGCGTCCACGACGAGGCCCAGCAGGAAGATTCCCGTTGCGAGGGCGAGCAGGCTCTCAGCCTGTCCGAGGAGGACCATGACGGTGGCGCTGGCGAGCAGGCTGCCGGTGAGGGTAGGCAGCCGGCCGCCCCGATCGGTCAATGCTCCCCCGATCAGCTGGGACAGCACCTGTCCGCCGCCGAAGAGCGCCATGAGCACCCCGACGGTCGTCAGCGGCAGCCCGCGCACGGTCTGCAGGTAGAGCGTCATGAAGGGCAGGACCATGGTGCCCAGCCGGTTCACCAGGGTTCCTGTCCACAGCAGCCAGAACCCGCCCGGCAGACCGGAGAACATGGCGGGGCCCCGAAGTCCGGTGACCTTCATCGGATCACCGCCGGGATCGGCCCGTACCGCTCTTCCCACCGACGCAAGCCGGTGGCCGCCTGTCGTTCCAGCGCGTCGCGGGCCCGGACACCGGTCCCCGCGGGCGGGAAGACCACGCACCAGGACGGTTCGAGGCGCGCGCCTCGCGCCTGCTTGGCCTCGTACGTGCCCAGACCGAGGTGGACCCGTCGCAGGCCGTTCTCGATGGCGAACCTGATCGGCTCGTAATAGGTGAGGTTGAAGTAGGCGAAGGTGCGTTCGGTTCGGGCGTAGTCGAAACCGACCGACCGGACGTAGAGCTCGTTCTCCCACACGAAGGACAGGGAGAAGGCCACCACCCTTCCGGACAGCTCGGAGGCGAACACCTTCGCCCGATCGCCCAGATACTTCTCCTGGGCGTGCAGCTGGTCACTGATCGTGGACTCGTCGGCGGCATGACCGTAGTTGCTCTTCAGCTGAGCCACCAACGGAGCCAGTTCGCCGATGCGGTCCCCGAAGCCGGGGGAGGTCAGGTCCGCCTCCCACGCGTGGAACTTCCGGATCTCCCTGCCCGCCTCGATGCGGCGGCGTCCAGGGAGCCAGCTCAGATAGTCCTCGAACGACGACCACTGCACGTCGATGGTGGTCTGCGCGCCGCCGCTGAAGAACACCTGTGCGCGCTCCCCGAAATGCGCTCCGGCCGCCTCGGCCGCCTCGGCGGTCAGATACCGCAGCGCGGCCGCCCGCCCGGCCCGCGCCCGGTCGAACGCCTCCAGCAGCAGCCTCATGGCGGTGTCACGGGCCTGAGGAGGAGCGGTCCGGTCGACGAGGAGGTCGTTCCAGTAGGCCGCGATGGTCCCACCGAGTACGGACGGGTACCAGCCCTCCCGGTCTTCGCACCCGCTGGGCTCGGCGAACTGTGAGATGACGTCGTAGAAGCGGTCCTCGGGAGGGCGGGTCCTCGGGTAGAGGGCCATCGCCGCGCGGAGCTCCGGCCCCTGGTGGACCAGCAGATATTCGGTGGCCCCGCGGTTCTCCGCGGCCTCCTCCGTGGCCGTGAGCCACGGATGACTGACGTAGAGGCCGCGCCCGCCTGCGACACGGTCCCATTCGGCAGGATCGACCTTGTGGATGGAGGGGACGGAGGAGACGGTCCACGAATCCTGGGCGATCATGCCGTGCCGCGCCGGCCGTCGATGAGGACGAAGACGACGCGGGCCATCCCATCCGAGCGATTGGACCAGGCATGCCTGGTGCCACGCTGGATGAGGACGTCACCGGCCCGCATCAGGGTCTCGTCCTTGTCCAGGACCGCGTAGATCTCGCCTTCCAGGACGATCGCGTAGTCGACCGTGTCGGTGGTGTGCATGGACGGATGACGATCGCTGGTGGGCTGGTACTCGACGTCGGCGAAGATCGCCGCGAACGTCCCGGCGGCCTGGCGGCGCCGCTCCTCCGCATCGGCGGACTCCGGCGGGAAGTCGATCGCGCGGATGACGGTGCCGCCGGCCGGCGGGAGGAGACCCTGGTGCTCGGCCGTGGTGTCCGGGCCGTCGACCGCGGCCTGCGGGCCGAGGGTGCGGTAGAGGTTGGCATTGACGTAACCGGGCCGTTCGGTCACCCCCGAGATCACCGAGACGGTCCCGTCCTGAACGATGCGGGACAGGCCATCGGCGTCCACCCCGGTCAGGATGCGTCGGATGGGGCTCAGCTGGGCAGGTCGAGACATGGATGAGGATCTTTCTGGGAGCAGCGGGGAGTGTTCCGCCACCGGGCGGTGGCTCTTCTCGACATCGGTCTGGCCAGTGCGGTCATCCTGTCTTCGCTTCGATCAGGCCCGCCAAGCCGGTCGGCGTGGGCGCGTCGTAGAGCTCCACCACGGTGAGCCCGACGCCGAACCGCTCCCTCATGCGGGACACAAGCTGGCTTGCCACGAGCGAGTCGCCTCCGATGGCGAAGAAGTCGGCGTCCGGAGTGAGGTCCGGCAGGCCCAGGGTTTCGGCCCACATGCTCTTGACCTCGTCGACGAGCCCACCGGACCGCCCGGCGGCCGGCAGCGGATCAGGACCCGCCCCGGCGGTCGGCGCGGGTCGTGTCGCGGCCGCCGGCACCGGCTCATCCGTCCACTCCTCGGCGGGCACCACGACCACGTGCGGCTCCACCTGATCGCACAACAAGCGCAGGGCCGTGGCCACTTTCTGCTCTTCGGTCAGCTCCTCAGCGGCTCCCGGCACGGCGGATCCGTCGTGCCGGTCCTGCCAGTCGACACTCACGATCGTGGTCCTGCGGTCGCGAGGTGCCGTCGCGGCCAACGCGTCCATGAACGCTCCGGCCGCCGCCTCGTCCGGGCGGCCGGCCGGACGGGCGGACCAGCCGGAGAACAGGGCCAGAAATCGGACCGACGGAACGGCCAGGGCCAGATCGCGCAGCACGACCGCACCGTTGACATCGCGTTGCACGGCATCGGCCACGATATGCACGATTCCGGTCACCGGCCCGTGTCCGGCCGCTATGCGCTCGAACACCTCGGTCATCGCCCCACTGTCGGAGACGTCGCCCGTCACGACGTCGACCTCGGCCCCTGCGGTTTCGAGCGCGGCGAGTCGCCGCCGCGTCAGCGGATCGTGCCGAGCCGGATCGGCGTCCTTCACCAGCAGGACGATTTTCGGCTGGAGTCCGGTGTCGGCGAGTCCCCGCGCCAGGGCCAGTCCGGTCGCGCCGAGACCGTCCGTGATCACGTATCGGCCCTCCGGTTCGAGTAGCGAGGAGGACCATTCGGGCAGCGGGCACCGGACCCGGCCGGGCCGCCATACCTGCTTGCCGCGCACCGCCAGGACCGGGTCAGGGAACGTGGGCGTGCCGATTTCGGCGGCGAGCACGTCATCACTCACGCCCGCTATGTCGAGCATGCGTGCGGCGCCCTGGCCGGACTCCAGGACGGCCGAACGCACGATCGCCGCGATGGCCGCCCGCGCGGGCTCCAGCGGCTCGGCGGCCGTCACCGGTACGGCCCCCCTGGTCAGCACGAGCATCGGCACCGCGCGTCCCGACTGTCTCCTCAGCCGGTTCGCCTGCCGATGTATCCGCAGCGCCGACAGCACAGAGCGTTCGAGCAGGTGCGGCGCGCCGGGGTCGATCCCTGTGTCCACCGGCCCGCAGCCGCCCGCGTGAACGATCAGATCGATCCGGCCGCTTCCGGTCAGCACCGCCATCGCCGCGTCGAAATCCTCGGGATGATCTGCCCGGACCACACAGCCGTAGTCCTGGGTGTCGAGGTCTTCGCCGTAGGTGATCGGCAGCACGCGGTATCCGGCCCGTTGCACGACCCTCCGGACGGCGGCTGCCGACACGTCGTCCTCGGGCAGCAGGACGACGGCGTTGCCGAGCACGCCGAGCGGGGAGGGCCGCGACGGCGTCAGCACGCCCGCGGACCGCCATACCGGGAGGCCGACGACCGGTCGCCCGTCGTGCCCCGGTCCGCTGACCGGCTCGCTCGCTCGCGTCGTCTCCGGCGCTCCGATCGCCGCCTTGGAGCCTCGGACGGTACCGCTGCGGTCGGGTAGCAGGAATGCGATGCGCCGGTAGGGATAGTCGGGGAGCGGATACGTGCGCCGGCTCTCGCGGGGCATCTTCCCGAAGTCGACGTCGACGCCGTTGACCCACAGCGCGCCGAGCGCGTCGAGGACGTGGTGCCCGGCGCGGTCGGGCAGCAACTCCACGACCGACCGCGGGGCGCCGCCCACCGCCGGATGACGGCGGGCCAAACCGCTGAGTGCCGAACCGGGCCCGGACTCGACGAGCACCGGGTCCGTCATCGGCAGGTTCGCCAGCGCGTCGGCGAACAGAACCGGCTCGACGAGCTGGTTCGCCCAGAACTCCGGCCGCACCGCGTCCCCGGCTTCGAGCAGGCGGCCGGACGCCGCGGACACCAGCGGCAGCACAGGCTCGGCCAACGCCATCTTGCCGAGGATCGACAGGAACTCCGCTGCCGCGTCGCCCATCATGGGGGTGTGGAAGGCGTGCGAGGTCGACAGCCTCCGGTAGTCGATCCCCCGGCTGTCGAGCACCGGCTGGAACGCGGTGATCGACTCCGCGGCGCCGCCGACCACGGTCTGACTCGGGCCGTTGACGGCCGACACCCACACCCCGCCGGGCACGTCGAGCAGGGCCTGCCGCACCTCGGCCACAGGCGCGGAGACCGCGAGCATGACACCCGGGGGCATCATCCGCATGAGCCGGGCCCGCTCGGCGACGACCTGGATCGCCTCCTCCACTTTGAACACGCCGGCCACCGTGGCGGCCACCAGTTCGCCGACACTGTGTCCGAGCACCGCCGCGGGCCGTACACCCAGCTCGTCCAAGGACTGGGCGCACGCCAGCCCGATCGAGAAAAGCAGCGGTTGCGCGTGGACGGTGGCCGAGAGCACGGCCGGGTCGCGCTCGTTCTCCCAGAGTCCGACCAGGTCGGTGCCGAGCAGGCTGCTGAAGCCGGCCAGGTGTCGCCGGACCGACGCGGTGTGGCCGGGCAACCATCGGCCCATGTCCAGGCCCATCGCGGGGAACTGGGATCCCTGCCCGGGGAAGAGAAGCACCGGCTTACGGGAATGCCCGTCCCCGGTCAGGATCGCGCGGGGATCCGTCAGCGCCGCGCGGGCGGCCCCCGGACCGTCGATCCGCAGCGCTGCTCGCGACCGGAGCGTACGGCGGCCGGTCTGGCTCGTGTAGGCGATGGCGGGCAGGTCGGCCTCCGCCGCCTCCGCGGCGGTGCGCAGCAGCGCGTTCCCGACCTCCTCACGTGCCTGGTGGTCCACGCCCGACCATACGAGCAGTTGCGCGCCGCCGGTGCTCGTGGCCTCCGGTGCGGCCTCGGGCGCCTCCTCGAGAACGACGTGCGCGTTGGTGCCGCCGAACCCGAAGTTGCTCACCCCGGCCCGGCGCGGCGCCCCCACCACTCGCGGCCATGGCCGCACCCCCTCGGCGACGGCGAAGGGGGTGCGATGGAGCTCCAACCTCGGGTTGACCTCGCGCACGTTGATCGTGGGAGGGATCAACTCGTGGTGCAGCGCCAGCACCGTCTTGATCAGGCTGACCACACCGCTGCCTGGACCGAGGTGGCCGATGTTCGACTTCACCGACCCGACCACGCAGCTTTCCGGCGCGAGCTCGCTCCGTGCCGTTCTCGCCATGCCCTCGTGCAGGCCTCGGATCTCGATCGGGTCGCCGACCTTCGTTCCCGTGCCGTGCAACTCGACGTACGAGATGCTCGCCGAGTCCACATCGGACACCGCGATCGCCTCGGCGATGACCTCGCTCTGGCCGGTGCTGCTCGGAGCGGTGAACCCGGCCTTCTGCGCACCGTCGTTGTTCACCGCCGATCCGAGGATGACCGCCAATATCCGGTCCTCATCCGCCTGCGCGTCCGACAGCCGCTTGAGCGCGACCACACCGCCGCCGTTGCCGAACACGGTGCCGCTCGCAGCGGAGTCGAGCGGGCGGCAGACTCCGTCCTGCGAGTCGATACCGCCCTCCACATACAGGTAACCGCGCCCGTACGGCGTCTCGATCTCGACTCCGCCGCTCAGCGCGATGTCACAGTCCCCGGCCCGCAGCGCCTGGCATGCGAGGTGGACGGCCACCAGCGAGGTGGAGCACGCGGTGCGCACGGCGAGGCTCGGACCGCGCAGCCCGAGTCTGTAGGACACGTGGGCGGCCATGAAGTCGACGTTGTTCGAAATGGCCGCGGCCGTCTCGCCGACCTGCTCCATGAGCGTCGGATCAGCCCGGACATGGTCCTCAAAGAAGCGGTCCGTGGCGCAGCCGCCGTACACCCCGATCGTGCCTTCGAACCGCTCGGGCACCGTCGCCGCGCTCTGCAGAGCGGTGTCGCACAGTTCCAGGAACAGGCGGTGTTGGGGGTTTCGCAGCTCACTTTCCCGGCGCGACATCCCGAAGTACGCGTTGTCGAATCCCCAAACGTCGTCCAGCAGCGGCCGGGCCCTGACGTAGTGGGGAGCCGCGATCAAGGTGGGATCCTCGCCGGCGTCCAGGAGGTGTTGCTCGGTCAGTCGGTGAATGCTGTCGCGCCCGGCGAGAAGGTTGGCCCAGAACTCGTCGGTGGACCTCGCGTCAGGGACCCGCGCGGCCAGACCGATGACTGCGATCGGTTCGATTCCCATGGTCAGCGCCCCTTCTCCGGCCTGTTGGCCATGTTCTGTCGCATCCCGCGACGCAGCTTCAGCTCAGCGGCGAGATCACTTCTCTCACGCCGGCGTGAGGGTGTGCGGTGGGCGGCCGTCGGAGCGCCGGCCGCGTGGTCGGACAACTGGCGGGCGGTCGGCAGCCGGAAGAAATCGGCGATCGTGACGTGCTCCCCGAGCCTGTCGCTCAACGCCTCATGCAGACGCAACAGGTTGAGCGAGGTGAGGCCCGCGGCGAAGAAGTCGTCGTCCGGGCCGATGGTCAGACCCGGCTGCTGTTCGCGCACACTCCGGAGCACGAGGTCCATCACCGGCTCGACGCCAGTGAGGGGCGCCGGCCTCTCCTGCTCGGCGGAGTCCCGCAGGAGCGCCGCCGTGTCCACCTTTCCCCTGGCGGTCAACGGGATGGCCTGGACCTCGCGGATCTGTACGGGTACCGCGGCGGCGGGGAGTCGGGCGCGCAACGCCGAGACGATCTCCGTGGCATCCGGCTCGCCGGAACCGCTCCACCATGCCACCAACCGTGATGTACCGGCCTCCATGGCGACGTGACAGTCCTCGACTCCGTCGATCTCACGCATGGCCGCCTCGACGCTGTCCAGTTGGACCCGGTGTCCTCGCACGGACACTTGACGGTCGGCGCGACCGACCAGATCGATCAGGCCGTCCACGCGCAACCGCCCGAGATCACCCGTGCGGTAGCAGTCGTGCCCGTCGGTAGCGCCGGTCCCTCCCAGATATCCCAGGGTGAGGCCGGCCCCGGTCACCCCGATCTCCCCGAGGACGCCGATCTCGTCGTCGGCATGCGGGCCGAGCACCAGCAGTTTCCGGTGCGGCGCCGACGCGGCGATCGGCACGGCGTCGCCTGCGCTGCCCTTCTCCGCGGGCTCGATCCGGCGCAGCCCGCTCGCCTGTGGCGTCTCCGTCGTGCCGTAGAGGTTGTAGATCTCCGCTCCGGGGGCGAGCTCGCGGATCGCGGCGACCGTGTCGTAGCGCAGGGTGTCACCGTGAAACACCACCCGGCGTAGTGACCGCAGAACCCGGCCCGAACGCGCGGCGGTCAGCAGCATCGCCTGCGAGGGCGTGATGTGCAGGACCGTCGCGCCGATCTCGTCGAGCCAGGCCGCCAGTCCGCGCTGGTGATGTTCCGCCGGCGCGGCGACGTGTACCCTCGCCCCGACCACCAGCGGCAGCACCAGGTCGCGGAACACCGGATCGTGGTCAGGCGGCACGGTGAAGGCGAAGACGTCGTTCGCCGTCAGGCTCAGTGCGTCACGGTAGCCGTCGAGAACGGCGGGCAACGCCTCGGAGGGCAGTGCCACCACGCCGGGCCCGCCGGTCGTGCCGGAGGTGAGCAGGACATGCCCGATCCGGCCGGGTTCCGCTCGGCTCACCGAAGCATCCACCACCGCCGTGGCCCAGAACTCGTCGGTCAGCCGGAGAGCGTCGCCCTCCGTACCCAGCGCGCCCACGTCCAGCACGACTGTGGAGTCCGCCGCGCGGATGGCGTCGGCCTGCCACCGTTTCGGCGCGTCGGCGCCGAGTAGCAAGGGCGCCACACCGGCATGCCAGCAGCCGAAGATCGCCGGCGCCAGATCGGCGTGCCGCCGGGCCAGCACGCCGACGACCGCGGCCCGTTCACCGGTCCGGGCGCGAACGGCCGCACTGACCTGAAGAATGCGCCGCCGTAGCTCGCCGAAGGTGACGTCGCGTCCCGCACCCGTGGTCGCGACACGGTCCGGTGCCGCCTCCGCGTGGGCCAGCACGGCGTCGACCAGGTCACCGCACGTCCGCCTAGTGTCAGTGGGAGCCACCTGTCCCGTGGCGACGGCCAACTCAGCGCGGTCCGGGTCGGCCGCGAGCAGCAGGTCGTCGTGGCACTGCCGCAGGAACACCGCCGCCGTGTCCTCGCTCCACAGCTCCGTGCCGTACGTCAGCCGTAGCCGCAGGGCTCCCGCCTCGCCCCGGCAGAGGTACAGGCCGAGATCGAACAGAGACCACCTGGCGGGCGGGCGCACCGGTGTCACCGCGGCCTCGCCGAAGGCGGTGGGCACCTGCTCGTGGCTGACATCGTTGCACCACACCTGGAACATCGGGTTGCGGGCCAGGTCCCGTGAGCCGCCCAGGTGCTCGACGATCTCCTCGAACGACACCGCCGCGTGCTCGGCCGCCTCGAACAGCGCCTCGGCGCTCGCCTCGACGGCGTCCTGGATCGGCTGCTTCGCGGTGACCCGCAGCCGGACCGGCAGTGTTCGCACGAAGAAGCCGACCGCGTCCTGCTCGCACGGCGACTCACGGCCCGTCATGGGCACTCCCACCACGAGATCGTCGACGCCGGCCCACAGGGCGAGCCGCCGCGCGAAGACCGTCAGCACGAAGACGAACGGGGTGACCCGTGCCCTGGCGCAGAACCGCTCGACGAGGCTGCTCCCGTCCGTCCCGAGCTCCACGTCCAGGGACGCGCCGCGGAAACTCGGCACCACGGGGCGCCGCAGCCGCCACGGCAGGTCCAGCGATCTCGGGGCGTCCCACAGACGGTCCCGCCAGAACGCCAGGTCTCGCTCCCGCTGCTCGGGGCCGGGTGGCGGCGTCACCGTCACGTCGCCCGCCGCGCGGTCCGTCTCGCTGGCCGTCTCGCTGCCCGCACCGGGACGTCCCGCGTAGAGCTCGGCGAGTTCGGCAAGCAGCAGGTCGAGGCTGTGCTGGTCGGCGACCAGGTGATCGATGGCCAGCAGCAGGGTGTCTCCCTGCCCGTCCACGCGCTGCCGCACCCCGACGGAGAGTCGTGGCAGCAGATGCGGGATGAACAGGTGGTCGAGCACGTCTGTGAGGACGCTTTCGCTCTGTCCGACGTGCAGCCGCACACCGGCCTCGTCTGCCGGGTGCACCTGGCGCCGCACGTCCTGGCCGGTGTCGCGGAAGGTCGTGCGCAGCGCGGGATGGCGCCGCACCAGGTCGTTCACCGCGCGTTCAAGACGGGTCGTGTCGACCTGCTGGTCAAGGTCGAGCACCACCGTGACGTTGTACGCCGGACACTTCGGGAACAGCCGTGACCAGACCCACAGCCCATGCTGCTGCGGAGAGAGCTCGGTTCCGGCCGGAGTCGTCGGCGGAGCGGCCGCCGGTTCCGGTGCGGTGGCGTCGAGCCGGACGCGCAACTCGGCGAGCGACATGTTGGTACGCAACAGCTCCCGCAGCGGCAGGCGCACGCCGTAGCGCGCCAGCACCAGCCCCACGAGCCGGACCGCCCCGAGGCTGTGGCCGCCGGCGTCCAGAAAACCGGTGTCGGCACTGGCCGGGTACGACCCGGTCGCTTCATACCAGAGCCGGGCCGGCAGGTCGTCTCCGGCAGGCGCCGCACCACGGCCGAGGGAGCCGGCCAGGGCGGCCGCCCGTTCGCGCACCTGCCGGCGATCCTGCTTGCCGCTCGAGCTCAGCGGGATGTCCGCGACCGGGAAAAGCAGTGTCGGCACGTGGCTGTCGGGCAGCACCTGGCGCAGCCCGGACCGGATGAGGCCGAGGTCGTCCGCTCCCGGCGCAAGGACCACCAGCGCGCACAGGTCCTGCCCGCTGCCGCGCTCCACCGTCGTGGCCGCGGCGTCCCTGACGCCCGCCAACTCCCGGAGGGCGTCCTCCACGGCCGTCAGCTCCACCCGCTGCCCGCGAATCTTCACCTGGGAGTCCTTTCGGCCCAGGTACTCCAGTCCCTCGGGATGCCGGCGGACCAGGTCGCCGGTCAGGTAGAGCCGTGACACGGGAGCCCAGGACGGCGCGTCGATGAAGGACTCGCGGGTCAGCTCCGGCTCGTTCAGATAGCCGGTGGCCAGCGGTGTTCCGCCGATCGCCAGCTCGCCGACCGCACCGGCGGGCGTCGGCGAGCGGTCCTCGTTGAGCACGACCAGCGTGCAGTTGCTGATCGGCCCCCCGATGAGTGTGCGCGGAACGTCAGCCATGTCCGGGACGGCCCAGTGTGTGACGTCGATCGCGGCCTCGGTCGGCCCGTAGAGGTTGTGCAGTTCCGCGTCCAGCACCCGCCGGAACCGGCGCACGTGGCCGGGAGTCAGCTCCTCGCCGCTGCAGAACACCGCGCGCAACGACTCGCACTGTCCCGCGGTGGGCCATCGGAGGAACTCCGCGAGCATCGAGGGAACGAAGTGGCAGAGAGTCACGGACCGGTCAACGATGCACTGGGCGACCTGGCCGGGATCCAGGTGCGCGCCAGGCGACAGCAACACCATCGTCGCGCCGGCCATCAGCGGATTCCACAGCTCCCAGCCGCTGACGTCGAAGGTGTACGGGGTCTTCTGCAGGATCCGATCATCCGACCGTATCCCGAAGGTCTCATGCGCCCAGTACAACCGGTTGATCAGCGCGTCTGACGGGACGACGACTCCCTTGGGGGTCCCGGTGGTTCCCGAGGTGAACAACACATAGGCCGGCTGGTCCCCGTCACAGGGAACGAGTTCGGACCAGCTGTCACCCGCCGCTCCGAGCTCGACGCGGATCACGTCCAGGTCGTCGCGTCGCCCCACCAACGGCTCCGTTTCGGCATCGACGAGCACATGGCGCGCCCCGGACAGATCGAGCAGCAGGTCACGGCGCCGCTGTGGATCGTTCACCGACAGTGGAAGGTACGGCATGTGAGCCTTGAGCGCCGCGAGCAGGGCGACCACCATGTTCCGCCCGCGGGGCACGCAAACGGCGACCACGTCACCGGGCCGGCCGTCCGCAGCGCGAAGCCGTGCGGCCAGCGCGTCGGACTCCGCCTCCAGCTGGGCATAGGTGAGGGTCCCGGCATCGTCGATGAGTGCGGCGGCGGCCGGAGTCCGTTCCGAACTGGCTCGCACGAGACCAGGCAGGCCGAAAGGGGCGTACCAATCTCGTCTGGGACCAACCATCACGCATGACGGGACGGATGAAGAATCGATCATAGCTGTTCAACGTCCTGGAAGTAGATCTTGGTGCGCATGGCAGGGCCGGGCCGCCGCATCCGGATCAGCGGATCCGACGAACGCCCCTACGAGGGGCCGCGCCATGCTCGGGACATCGAGCAAGGGGACGGAGCGTGCCCGCGGGTTCAGTCTCGGATGATCGCCTTGGTGCGCATGAGGAACTCCCCGAGATAGCCGTCATGCGGCACGCCTGGCCGGAACCACCAGGTGGGATGGTCACCGACGTAGACGTTGCCGATGGTGGGCTCGTTGACCAGCTCGTCGATGAGCCGCTCGTCATCGGTCATCGCGGTGAGCACCAGTGTGTTCCGCAGCGGCCGAATTCCCTCGGCTCTCGACCATGGCGCCACCCAGACACACGGGAAACCCATTTCCACGCCGACCTGCGGCGCGGCCGCGTCGTCCACCTGGAACACCGCAGGACGTATCACCGCGCTGCCGTCGCCGAGATCGTCGACCACACCGTCACCACCGAGCCAGGCCTTGGTGCCCTCGGCACGGCCGAGCAGGAACTCCTCCATGGCCCTCGCGGTGGCCAGCGGCTTGACCGGCAACATCGCTTCGTCGTCCTCAGGCCGCAGGCTCGGGATGGCGCTCAGCTCTTCGGCGATGGCCTGGGCCACCGGCGTCGGGTCACCCTCGACGAACACCGCCGTGGTGTTGACGCAGGCCGTCCCGGCCCGGCTGGCGATCGAGGAGATGACGGTGTCCAGGTGGGATCGCCAGGCCTGGCCGGTGAGCAGGATCTTCGACCGGCCGGGGCCCTGCGCCCGCACAGTGCTGTTTCCGGCGTACCTGTTCACCACGGCGTCATCGCCATAGACGATCGCGAGATCGGCCCCGCCGATGATGTCGCCGGCCACACTGTGCGCCGTGGGCAGGAGCACCACCTGGTCGTCACCGAAGCCGGCTGCGCGCAACGCGGTGATCAACCGGTGCGGCGTGAAGGGATCGCGCCTGGAAGGACGTACGGCCACCCGATAGCCGAGCGCCAGAGCCTCCAGCCACAACGAGTGCACGCCGGGGTGATTGCCCGAGGCGTGCACGGCGAACACATCTCCGCGCCGGGTCCAGAGCGCGGTGCCCGTACGGGTCGAAGGATCCGCCCAGTGGTCGACCGCGCCCACAGGGCGGGCAGATCGAGCGTTGCCGTATGCGTGCGCGGCGGCGTCCCTGATCGCCTCCGTGGTGCCTCGTACCACCGAGATCGGGAGGCCGCAGACGCGGCTGACCGCGTACTGGTAGTCCGACACCGACAACCCGTCGATCATCGCGTCGGCGAACGTGCGGCCCGCCTGGGTCAGCGCGGCGACTCGCCGATCGGCCGGGACGCCATCCGCCCGGCGCAAGGCCGCCATGGCGCGGTCCACGAACAACCGCGGCACCAGGCTGAGCTCCGCGACGGGTGTCCCCGTCACGTCGGACACGGTCAGCCGATCGCGGGACCGGTAGGCACCGTTGTGTCCCAGCGCGTCGAGCTGGATCGGTCCGGTCATCAGTAGACCCCTTCGATGACCGGTTTGCCATGGAAACTGGCGACCGGCTGGACGTCGGCCACCGAGTCGCCGAGTTGCCCCGGCAGCGGCTTCACGCGGATGGCCGTATCGCGTTCGAGGTTGTTGGGCAGCAGCTGGCCCTTGCTGACGTGGTGCATCACGACTTGGCCGCGTTCACCGTACTCGACCGCCGCGCCGGTCTCCGGATCGATGACGGAGTAGGAGATGTACGGGGAGAACGGGTCGAACACACACCGGTCCTCATCGGTCAGGTCCATGCGCTCGAACGCGCCGCCCAGAACCATCGTGCTGCCGTAGAAGCCCCGCAACTTGACCTCAGGAAAAACCTCGGTCCGCAGGATGTGCCGGGTGTCGGCGCCCATGTGCGCCCCCTGCCAGACGATCATCCGCACCTTCTCGTTGACCAGATCGACCAGCAGGTCGCTTCGCGCGAGCCTTTCCAGCAACGGCGGCGAAATCGTCAGGATCCCGATGTTCTGCGTCTTCAGCAAGAACTCCGCCTGCTTGAGGAGGTGGTCAAGGTAACGCTCGGCGTCCTCCGGCCGCCCTTCGACGATGCACTTCTTGACCCAGCGCGGATCCATGTCGATGGTGAACAGGATCCCCCCACGGCTGCGCACCTGTTCGCGCGGTCTCGCCGAGGCCATGTGCGGGCCGCTCGGCACCATGGTCATCCAGTTGAGCCCGCGAGGAAGACCCCACGCGTCCATGTTCCGGTTGTCGAAGGCCAGCCAGCGCCTCATCCAGTCGACCATGCAGACCACACGCTTGGGCGCGCCGGTGGTGCCGCCGCTCTCGAAGACGCCGAACAGCTCCGAACGCTCCGGGAGCCCGTTGGGGATGAGCTCTTCGGCAGGTACGGTACGCAATTCGTTGACAATGTTAGGGAAAAGCGCCAGATCGGCGAAGGTGCGCACGTCGCCTATCGGGTCGAAATCCAAGGACTTGGCCCGCTCAAGCCAATACGGAGTCCCCGTCTCCGCACTGAAATGCCATCGCATGGCGGCCTGGATCAGAGCCTCGGCATCCGGAACCTCATCGAGCGGGCAGTCAAGGACGGGATCGATTCTTTTCGGCATGTCCGTCGGCTCCTAACATTAAGGCACGAAGGATGTGAAGAATCATGTTCTGGTGGAGCTGAGCACTCTCCGAGACAGCACCAGTCGGGCTCTTACGGCCTGCGACCAGGAAGTGGCCAGAGAGGATGCGGCCCGATGTCGATCCCATCGGCATTTCTCCCACCACCTCCTCGTCGAGCGCCTAGGTCAGGATCAGGCCAGTCCATAACGCGGCCATATCACGCGCGTATCACGATCCAGGAAAACAATGCAGAGCGCGATACCGGCCTTTCCGGAGGTGCAGAGTTGGGAATTCTCCTGGACGCGGTGTTATGGTGCGGCCATGGCGAATCGAATTGAAATCGCAAGCGGCTCCTATTACGAGGAGCAGGTCGGGTACGCCCGCGCGGTGGTGCTGGACGGCTGGGTGCATGTTTCGGGCACCGGAGGCTTCGACTACTCCACCATGTCGATCTCCGAGGACGTGGTCGAGCAGACCGAGCAGTGCCTCGACAACATCGAGGCCGCGCTCACCGAGGCGGGCTGCACGTTCTCCGACGTCGTCAGGGTCCGCTATCTCCTGCCCGACAAGAACGACTTCGAGTTGTGCTGGCCCAGCCTCCGCCGCCGTTTCGACAAGGCCAAGCCGGCCGCCACCATGTGGGAGGCGGGGCTGGCCGACCCCCGGATGAAGGTCGAGATCGAGGTCGACGCCCGGATCCCGGCCGGAACGTGACCCGGCCTCCGCCGCGGCCGATCACGGCCTGATCACGCGGCCATCCGGGCCTGTTCCCTGCCGTCTGACGCGCTTGCTGGTGAATGATCGCAACTGCGGTGGTTCATGGCTCCGAGTCCATCTTGTGGAGTCCTGCCGCCACCCGGTCCTACGGGTCTCGGTACCGCTCCTCGGCGCCCGGTGTGATCAGACCCGTCTCGTATGCCAGGACGACGAGGTGGGAGCGGTCACGGGCGCCGAGCTTGGTCAGCAGGCGGCCCACGTGGGTGCGGGCGGTCGCCGGGCTGATGAACAGCCGCTCGCCGATCTCGGCGTTGGTACGGCCCGCGCCGACCTCGGCCAGCACCTCGCGTTCGCGTTCGGTCAGGCGGTCGAGCCGCGCGGCCGTCGCGGGGCTCGGGCCGGTGGCAGCGGCCCGCATGACGCGCCGGGTGACGGCGGGCGACAGCAGCGCGTCGCCGCCGGCCACGATCCGCACCGCCTCGCGCATCCGCTCGGGACTGGTGTCCTTGAGCAGGAATCCCGCCGCTCCGGCCCGGATCGCTTCCTGGATGTTCTGGTCGGTGTCAAAGGTTGTGAGCACGATGACCTGTACGTGGCGCAGCGCCGGATCGGCCGTGATCCGCCGGGTGGCGGCCAACCCGTCGCCGCCTGGCATGCGGATGTCCATGAGGACCACGTCGGGACGGAGGCGGGCGACCAGCTCGACGCCCTTGTCGGCGCCGCTCTCGTCGCCGGTCACGGTGATGTCCTCGGCGCGTTCGAGCAGCAACCGCAGCCCTTCCCTGACCAGGTGCTGGTCGTCGACGATCACGACTTTGATCATGAGTGCTCCTCCAGCGGGACGCTCGCCTCCACCACGAAGCCGCCCTGCGCCGGCGACGACGTGCGCAGGCCGCCGCCGAGCAGCGCCAGCCGCTCACGCATCCCGGTCAGACCCCACCCCCGCGACTCACCGCCGCCCGTGCCCGTGCCCTTGCCCGTGTCGGTCTCAGTGCCGGCGCCGCGGCCGTCGTCGCTGACGCGGAGCAGCAGCTCGCCCGCGCCGTAGTCCAGGTCGACGCGCACCCTCCGGGCGTCGGCGTGCCGCAGCACGTTGCTCAAGGACTCCTGCACCACCCGGTACGCCGTCGCGTCCGAGATCGCCGACAGCCGCACCGGCCGGCCCGAGGTGCGCACGTCGATGTCGAGCCCTGCGGCGGCGGCCGTCGCCACGAGCCCGTCCAGCCGGTCCAGCCCCAGCGCCGGGCCGTCGTCGGGATCGCCCGCGCGCAGCGCGCCCAGGGTCAGCCGCAGCTCACGGCTGACGTCGCTGCATGCCGACCGGGCCGCGGCCAGCGAACGCTCGGCCACCTCGGGGGCATCGCGCAGCGACTCCCTGGCCACGTCCGTGTGCAGCGAGATCACCGACACCGTGTGCGCCATCAGGTCGTGCAGGTCCCTGGCGATCCGCAGGCGCTCCTGCTCCACCCTCCGCGCCGACTCCCGCTCGCGTTCCAGCCGGGCGGCGTGGCTCTGCCTGGCCAGCTCGGCCCGCCAGCCGCGCCGGGCCCGTACGCCGTCGCCCAGCGCGATCGCGGCGGCCATGAGGCCCAAGGTGGTCCCGGTCTCGAACCCGAGCAGATAGGCCAGGTCGTCGCCCTCCAGGATCCGATGGGTGGTCGAGATGCCGAACAGGGCGCCGGCCGTACCGACGGACCAGCGCAGCTCGCCCTGCTCGGCAGCTGAGTACAGCGCCGCGGCGGCCGGCGCGGCCAGCCCGATCGGCGGGTAGGACAGCCCGTAGTAGACGATCAGGGTCAGGGCCGTGAGCAGCAGCGTCGCCACCGGCCAGCGCCGCCGGGCGAACATCAGGACGGCGAGCAGCGCGCCGAACGCGTACGCGGCCATGCCAGGCCCGGCCGACGCGTGGCCGACGTCGGCCGTGATGGCGGTGCCGACCACGACCAGGACCAGCATGGCCAGGCCGGTGTCGACCGCCAGCTCACGGCCGGCAGGAGGTTCGCCCCGCACGCCTCCCCCGTCAGTCTCGTGGGTGCGGCCGGAAACCCGGCACGATCCTGGTGACCACCCAGGCCACCGCGCCGACGGCCGCGCCGACCACCATCCCGGTCATCAGGCTGCTGCCCAGGGCGAAGCTCCGCAGCACCCAGTCCTCCACGGCGGGCGAGAAGGCGCCGGCGAAGTTGCCGCCCAGAGTCGGCCGGCCGTCGAACGAGCTTTCCCAAAGTACCTGATGCGTCACGCCGAGCAGCACGCCGTAGGCGGCCCCCACGGCGAGCAGCGTCACGAACGCGTTCGGCACCCGCTTCCACAGCACCACGGCCGCCCAGACGGCGATCGGGACGAACACCAGCAACGCGTTGACCACCGGCCCGACGAGCCGCAGGTCATGCGCGATCACCCGCGGCAGGCCGAGCAGCGCCAGCCCCCACACGGCCGAGGCGGGCAGGCCGAGCCGGGCCTTCACGACGCGACCCCCGCGAGGGCGGCGGCCCGGGCGCGCTCGCGATGCAGGCGCCACAGGCCGGTGAAGGCCAGCGTCGCGGTCACCGCGCTCATCGCCAGCCGCCCCCAGTGGCCGGCCTCGAACTCCCACGCGGTCTGCCGCAGCACCTCCACCGAATGAACGGCGGCGCCATCCTCGAACATGATGTCGTTGCGCGGCCAGAAGTAGAGCACCGAGAACAGGAACTCGCCCAGCAGCAGCGTCAGCAGGCTGCCGCCGGCCCACAGGCGCATGTCCCGCACCGGCCAGACCAGCACCAGGGACGCCACGGCGGCGACCACCGTCACCGCGCCCATCGGCGGGAAGAAGTCCGCGGGGCCGGTCACCGCGAAGAACTCCACCGTCTCGGCCAGCGAGGCGGGCACGTCGTGGAAAACGTTCGGATAGATCACGATCGTCTCCACCGCGATGCCGCCGAACGCCACCATGGCGATCCAGACGTACACGGAGAGGACGGGCAGAGAAAGTCGCTGTCGCATCGGGCCTGCTTTCGGGCGATCGGAACTCGGACTCGGTCACGCTATGAGTCCGATCCGCCGCCCGTCGTCCGGCTGAAAGCCCGGCCGTGTACGCGTTTCGACGTATTCCGGCGGCACCGATGTACGGTGCGAGACCGTGTTGGGCACCCACCGCGACCCGGCGACGGGCGTGTCAGGATCGCGTAGTGGGGCGCCGGGTTCGCGTAGAGGTTCCGTCAGGAGGGCCCCGCTCCGGGCCGCCGCGGGTGGAGGGTGGGGAGATCACCCGCCGACGAAAGCAAAGCGACACATGCTGATAAATCAACACCTAGGGACGCCTCAGGAGCCGGCCGGCCCGAACGAGGTGGAGATCGAGCGGGTGCGCCTGCGGGAGATCCGGTCGCGCCTGCCCGAGGCCGTCCGGCCGCTCGGCGAGGTCCTGCCGAGTCTGGTCGCGCTCACGGTGGCCGAGTCCGCCTTCACGTCGTTCACCTACTCGCTGGCGCTGGCCTACAACGAGGTCGAGGCGTTCACCATGAAGGAGGTGCGCCGCTGGATGGACGACGCCGAACGGGTCGAGGACGGCATGACCGCCTCGATCAACACCTGGCAGAACGCGGAGCAGGCGAGCTCCGTGAGAACGCTGTGAACTTCGCGCAGTTGGCCCAGCGGAGCCTGGTCATGGGCACGGGCGCGGCGGTGACACTGTCAGCGCTGGGAGTCCCGGCAGGATGGCCGTTCGTCGGGAAGATGTACATCCACCAGTACGACCCGCAGGCGTTCTTCGACGGGGCGCGGACCTGGCTCGAGGTGCACGACGACGCGGCGGCCACCAGGCGGAACCTCGTGGTCCTCGTGGACGAGGTGGCCGTGACGAGCTGGCGTAGCGAGGACGGCCGGGCCTTCCAGCGCCGCGTTGACGCTCTCCTGGCCGAGCTGCGCGGCATCGAGATCCGCGCCGTGGTGACGGCTCTCACCCTGTACACGGTGGGGGCGGCGCTGGCCGCGATGGTCATGTTCCAGTTCCTGGTCGCGGCGGCCATGGCCATGGTGGCGCTGTGGGTGCTCACCGCCGCCGTCACGCCGCTCAGCCTGGCCGGCGCCCGGATCCTGGCCGTACAGTGCCTGATCAAGCTCTTCGAGGGGTACCGAGCGGTGGAGTCCCTGCTCAACACGTTGCTGCACGGGTGTGCCGCCGCGCTGGGCGCGGCCGTCGCCGTGGACGTGGGCCTGGAGGCCGCCCGCGGCGACTTCAGCGGCGTGCGCGACCTGGCCGCGGCGACCTTCGCCCAGGGGCCCATGCTGGTCTGGGGCACCGCCAACCGGATCGAGCGCGACCTGACCGCCCACGGCCTCAGCGGTCTCCATCCCGCCGGTCGGCCCTGGTCGAGCGCGCGAGCGAATACGCCGCTCCCGCCCGGCCTGCCCCAACTGGCGGGTGCCAAGGCGTTCAACGACCTCGCCACCGGCGGTCAGACGGTCACCGGCCGGTACGTTCCGGAGCAGGCCGCCGACGGCTCCTACTCGTTCCCCTGGGAGTGACGATGGACTTCGAACAGGCGCTCGGCCTCGATCCCGAGCGGCTCGCGGCCGACGCCGACCACCTCTTCGAACAGCTGCGCCACCTGCCCGGCGGCGCCGAGACCGTGGCGTGCGCCGAGTCGGTGAACGGCTGGGTCCGCGTCGAGTACGGCTGCACGTCGGGGGTCCGGGAGCTGCGCCTCGATCCCCGTGCCATGCGCATGGACTCGGAGACGCTCGCCGAGACCGTTCGCGACCTGATTCACCAGGCGCGGACCCAGGCCGAGACTGAGGAACGCGGCAGAGCCGAAGCCGTCCTGGGCGCCGACAACGGGCTCCTCACCGACCGCCGGCTCGTCGCTGACCAGCTCCGCCACGCGACCGGCGCGCTCCAGGAGAACCTGGAGCACGCCGCCGCGACGATCGACCGGGTACGCGCCCTGCTACGCCCCTGATCGACCGGGACGTGCACGGCGATCGGGTCGCGCCTTGCTCCTGGCGCCCGGCCGGCGCCCCGTGGCGGCCCCCGGTCACCTCGCGCGGCGGAGCACGAGACCTCCCAGGATGAGCACGACGGCCACGACGGCGATCCAGCCCGCGCCGACTCCCCCCAACCAGCCGGCGACGACCCCTTGGACGGTGGTCACCGCGGTCACGACCGGGTCGTCGGCGTCTCCGCCGGCGACGACGCGGAGTTCGTACCAGCCGTAGTAGAGGACGTACAGACCGGCCAGGGTGAGCAGGACGCCGCCGGCCCTGGACACGTACGGCAGGACGCGGCGCAGCCTGGTCACGACGGCCGCGCGGGCGAGCGCCACGGCCAGCGACAGCACGGCGATGACCAGCCCCATGCCGAGCGCGTACGTGGAGAAGGCGACGACGCCGCCGAGCAGCCCGCCGCCGGCCAGGGAGGCCGAGGTGACGGCGAGGAAGGGACCGACCGTGCACGAGAGGGAGGCCACCGCGTAGGAGAGGCCGTAGCCGTACAGGGACCACGGTGAGGAGGTGGGGCGGCCGGCGTTCAGTCCCGGCAGGCGCAGCAGCAGCTCGCGGCCGGACAGCGACCAGAGGCCCAGCCCCACCAGGACCGCTCCGATGGCCATGGTCGCCCACGGCAGGTAGCCGCCCACCGACACCGCCAGCGCGGTCACGGCGAGCCCGAACAGGCCGAAGACCGTGACGAATCCGGCGGTCATGGCCGCCGAGAGGATCAGCGCCCGGACGACGGGACCGGGGCGGGCCGCCTGCTCGTCGTTGATCAGCAGGGTGAGGTAGGCGGGCAGCATGGCGAAGCCGCACGGGTTGAACGCGGCGACCGTGCCGGCGGTGAGCGCGAGGGCGAGCGGCAGTTCGGTGAGGTTCATGCGTGTCCGGGAGGGCCGGAGGGGGGCATGGCGCGACTACCGACCGGTCAGCTTGCGAAGATGCTCGTCCAGCTTGTCCCGGTTAAGCGGGCCTGAGACCTTCTCGGTGGAGCCGTCCGGCTTCATGAACACGAAGGTGGACTGTTCGCTGACGCCGAGCTTCGTCCAGACCGCGCCCTTGGCATCCGACAGGTGGGTCAGGTCGGCGGTTCCGGTGCGCTGGACGAACTCCTTCATCGCCGCCTCGGTGTCCAGTCCGCCGACGCCGACGAACGCGACGTCACCGCGCGCGGTGGCCGCGGACTTGACGGCGGGCGCCTCCGAGGCGCACTTGGGACACCACGCGGCCCAGAACCAGAAGACCACCGGCCTGCCCGCCAGGCCCGCTCCCTGGAAGGTCTCACCGTCGAGCGTCCGAGCCGAGAACCGCAGGGCGGCGGGCACCGAGGCCGGCGCCGCCGCCTCCTGGGACGCCGTCGGAGCGGCCGTCCCGGAGGTCATCCCGGAGGTCGGCGCGGGGGTCGTCTCGGAGGCCATCTCGGAGGCCATCTCGGAGGTCGGCGGGGAGGCGTCGCCAGGGGTCATGCCGTCCTGTTCCATGGTGCCGCAGGCGCTCGCCAGCAGGGTCGCCATCGCCAGTACGGCCAGCGTTCGCGTTCGAGTCATGCCGTCGAGCCTAGGAGCGCCGCCCCGCTCCACTCCTTACGAGCCGATGACGGCGGCACGAGCGGGCCGGAACGGGGTCAGGTGCCACGGAGCTCGCGGACCAGCTGCCTGGTCGACTGCGCCGGTTCGACGCCGAGCTCGGTGAGGGCGGCGGTCAGCCGCTGGAACTCGGCCAGGACGGCGTGCGGTGAGCCCAGCGCCCCCTCGACCTGCATCCGCACGCAGTAGGCGGACTCGCAGAACGGGTCACGGCTGATCGCGAACGACGCGGCCTGTTTGGCACGCTCCAGGAAGCCCAGCGCCAACGCCACCTGCGCCGCGTCGAGGGCCGCGTCGACGATCATCACCTCCAGTTCGTGGCGGCGCTCCTCGGCCCACTCCAGCTCGCTCTCCGGCAGGTACGGCCCCTCGACGATCGTCAGCGTGGACTCGATCCGGTCCAGGCGTTCCTCGCCCCGGAGGCCGTACGCCTCCCTGATCATCCGTTCGAAGCGCAGGTCGGTGCTGTCGACGTACAGGCCGTCGGCCCAGCGGACGTGACCCAGGGCGGTCCTGGCCAGGTTCACGCCCGTCGCCTGCCGCAGCTTGTGCACCACCTGGCGGAAGTAGTTGCCGCCCCGGCGAGGGTCGGCGTCCGGGAACAGGCGCTCCTGCAGCCGGTGCCGCTCCACCCCCTCGGGATGCAGCGCGAGGTAGGCGGCCAGCTCCAGCACCTTCGTGCGGCGCGAGCAGCGGGGCACGCCGTCGACGATCAGGTCGAGGACCGGCCCGTGCGTGTGGACGTCGACGATGACCATGCGCTCGGAGGGCACGGCCGGCTGCCGCTTGCGCGCCACGGGCGGCCGGTGTCCGGCCAGCTGGCGCCAGCGCATCCCGCTGACGTCGCTCTCGATCTGGCGGCGCAGCACCGCGGGCACGTCGTTGAGCGCGTTCTTCAGGACGAACAGGCAGCCCATCGCGCTCGCGGTCTCGTAGGCCAGCTCGATGGCGTTCGACGCCGCCTCGGCGAAGCCCAGCCGGGCCTCGGCCTCGGCCAGGTAGGTCGCGGCGAAGGGCAGCATGAGCGAGCGGCCCGCGTTCCGCATGCCCTCGGTCGCGACGCGCAGCACGCGCGCCGCGTCCTCGGGCCGGTCGATCCGCAGGTAGGCCAGCCCCTGGAAGGTCTGGCCCCATTCGACGTAGCAGCGGTTGCCGCTCGCGGCCGAACGGCTGATGGCGTCGGCCAGGCTCATGCGGGCGTCGTCCACCCGGCCCAGCGCGAGTTGCAGGGCGCCGACCACGACCTCGAAGCACGGCTCCCAGCCGAAACGGGTTTTCCGGCTGTGCTCGACCGCGGCCTCGGCGGCCCACAGGGCCTTCTCCGGCTGGCCCTCGGCCCACAGCAGCCACGCCTCGTGGAAGAACCAGAGGTCGGTGTGCGCTCCGGACCTGATCGCCTCGGGGACCTCGTCGAGCAGCTCGCGGGCCAGGGCCAGCTCGCCGCGCCAGACCAGCGTGAGCAGCGGGTGCGGGGTGCGGTAGAACGAGCGCGGCGGCCACTGGTCCTCGCTCGGGAGCAGGCGCAGCAGCTGGTCCAGCCGGCCCTGTACGAGCAGGCCCCAGGTGTAGACGCGCTCGCCGTCCACCCAGTCGACGCCGGGCGGCGGTGCCACCGGGTCGCGCGCGGCCACGGCCTCCAGCTCGTATCTCACCGCGTCGGCCCGGTAGTCGCCCTCGTAGTTGCGGATCAGTTCGAGGGCTTCGGCCGGGCGCCACTGCATGGCGTAGCCGACGAAGGCGACGCTGCCGGGGTCGGCCTTGGCAACGTCGCTCAGCGTGCCCTCCTGGTGCAGCCGGCGGATGAGCGCCTGCGCCTCCGGGATGCGCCGCACGCCGTACAGTGCCCGGATGGAGGCGCCGAGGAGGATCGGGCGTGACTCGACCGCCTCCGGGCCGAAGGCCTCCAGCCAGCGCAGCAGCACGCCCCAGTCCGCGCGCGCGGACAGCGCCGCGACGGCGCGTTCGGCCACGTCGGCGGCCTGCGCCAGCTCGCCCGCGTCGAGGTAGGTCTCGACGGCCTCCTCGGACATGCCGAGGTCCTCCAGCATGCGGGCGTACCTGCTCTGCAGGCCGGGCAGTTCGCCGGGCAGGCGTGCCTGTAACTGCTCGCGGAGGAACTGGCGGAACCTCGGGTGGTACACGAGCGCGCGGTCGGCCTTGGTCGCGGGCAGGTGCCGTGACCCGAGCGACTGCCAGAGCGCGTAGCCCTTCTCGCCGCACAGGGCGACGGCGGCCCGGGCCGTGACGGTCGCGGGGATCGAGGTGCGCAGCAGGAACTCCTGCTCGTCCTCGGGGAGGCGGGCCAGGATCTCGCGGGCGACGAAGCGGGCCAGCGAGTCGGGGCCGTTCTCCGGTTGCAGTCCGGGCACGATGTCGAAGGCGACGGCGGCGATCCAGCCCTGGGTGGCCTCCATGAGGGGCGCCGGGTCGCGGTCGCCCTGGCCGTGCGCGGCGAGCAGCGCGCGGGCTTCGGACATGGTCAGGGCCAGGTCCTCGCCGCTCATCCGGGCGATCCGTCCCTGCAGCATCATCCGGCCGATCGGGCCGTCGAGGTCCTCGCGGCTCACGATGACGGTCCGGACGTTCGGCGGCAGGTAGTCGAGGAAGACGCCGAGGACGGTGAGCGCCTCGTCCGCCCCCACCAGCCACTCGCAGTCGTCGACCACCAGCAGCAGGGACTGGTCGGCGATGCTCTCGGCGAGCATGGCCGCGACCTCGGCCGCCGGGAAGCCGCCTTCCAGCCAGGTCTCGACCATGCGGGGGGCTTCGGAGTTGACCTCCGAGAGGGCCTCGGCGAGATAGATCATCAACCGTGACGCGCTGCGGTCTCCGACGTCGAGCGTCACCCAGGCCAGCGGCCAGCCGTATCGTGCGGCGAACATCCGGGTCTGCACTGTCTTGCCCGACCCCGCGGCGGCGAAGACCGCGATGGTCTCGTGTTCCTCCAGGAGAGCGGCGAACTGCTCGTCCAGTCTGTCTCGGGCGACGGTCCCGCGCGGCAGTCCCGGAGGTAGCACCTTGTGGCTCAAGATCATGCAGGCCTCAGTTCACCTGGGTGTAGCGTTTCCGCAATCCGACCGAAATCGGAGTTTCGGTAGGGCGGTGTCTTAATCAATGAGGCACAGCGCGGGAACTGTCAAGACTTTCGCGTCAGTTCGTACTTATTCGAACGCTATAAGCCCTTCTGGGGCCCTTGGGGTGTCGGCACCCCTGTGAGAAGAACCGGCGTCCGACAGCCCCCGCCCCGTTCGCCGCGAGACTGAGCCTCCGGGCATCACCCGAGCCGTCGCGGCGGCCGTGACGGGGCCGGCACGGGAGTCATAACGACGGGGGTAACGCGGCTGGGGTGGGGTGGTTCGCGGAGCGCACCCGCATTCACCGGCACGCGAACGGAGCCCCCGCCTTGTTCTACTACTTCCCTGACAACTACATGTGGTCCTCGGCCTTCAACCTGGCCCTCATGGCGGGCGCCTCGCTCGGCGAGATGAACCGGTGGTTGTCCCCGCTCCGCGAGGGTGAGCCTGACTCCGCCGCCTGGGGCAAGGCCTGGGCCGGGATGGCCGAGCAGCAGGAGGCGCAGGCCGCGGCGGACCTCGAGGCCGGGCTGCGCCGCAGCGCCGGCGCGCGCTACCTGCGCGCCTCGGTCTACCACGCCAGCGGCGAGCGGCAGATCCCGCCCGGACCGGAGAAGACGGCCAGCTACCAGGCCGCGCTGGCCGCGTTCGAGAAGGCCATCGAGCTGGCCCCGCTGAACGTGGAGCGGATCGACGTCCCCTCCCCCGACGGCGTCCTGCCGGGCTACCTCATCCCGGCCCGGACCGCCGAGCCGGCGCCCATCGTCATCTTCTACGGCGGCTTCGACGTCACCAAGGAGATCCTCTACGGCTTCGTCGAGGAGGAGTTCGTCCGCCGGGGCATCACCTGCCTGGTGATGGACAGCCCCGGCGTGGGCGAGCCGCTCCGGCTGCGCGGCGTGCCGTCGCGCCCCGACTACGAGGTCCCGACCGGCGCCATCATCGACTACCTCGAGACCCGCTCCGACGTGGACGCGGACCGCATCGGCGTCATGGGCATCAGCCTCGGCGGCTACTACGCCCCGCGATCGGCGGCCTTCGAGCCCCGGATCAAGGCGTGCGCCGCGTGGGGCGGGATCTGGGACTGGGGCGCCACCTGGGAGAAGCGCTGGAGCACCCGGTCCAAGACGGTGTCCGTGCCGTGGTTCCAGCTCCCCTGGGTCATGGGCACCGACACCATGGAGGCCGGCCTCGAACGGGTCAAGCAGTGGACGCTCGTGGACGTGCTGCCCAAGCTGACCCAGCCGCTGCTGATCGTGCACGGGGAGAACGACCGGCAGGTGGCGGTCGAGGACGCGCGCAAGGCGTTCGCCGCCGCCGGCTCGGCCGACAAGCAGCTGCGGATCTTCACGGTGGCCGAGGGCGGCGCCGAGCACTGCCAGACCGACGAGCCCGACCCGGCCCGGCAGCTGATCGCCGACTGGTTCGCGCAGCGGTTCGGCACGCTGCCGGCGCGGGACTGACCGAGGGTGGAGCGCGGTGACGACGGAGAGGCAGGCATCGGCATGACCACTGACACGAACGAGACGCGCGGTCCGAAGCAGGTGACGATCGACGACGTCCACGCGCTCTGCGACCGCTACCGGACCTGGGGCAAGTGGGGCCCGGACGACCAGCTCGGCACGCTCAACTACATCGAGCCGGAGATGGTCGTCGCCGCGGCGGGACTGGTCAGACAGGGCAAGGTCATCTCCTGCGCCCTGCCGTACGACGGCGACGGGCCGCAGAACGGCTGGGGCGGCCGGGTCAACCCGCTGCACTTCATGCTGCAGGACGGCGGTGACGCGGTCATCGGCGCCCAGGACCACATGGCCAAACTGAGGTACGCCGACGACGCCATCTACATGCCGCTGCAGTGCGGCACGCAGTGGGACGCCCTGTCCCACGTGTTCTACGAGGGCAAGATGTACAACGGCTACGGGCTGGAGCACGTCTCCAGCAAGGGAGCCGAGAAGAACGCCATCCACCTGATGACCGAGAAGGTGGTCGGGCGGGGAGTCCTGCTCGACATCCCACGCCACCGCGGCGTGCCCTGGCTGGAGCCGGGGCAGGGCATCGACAGCGCCGAGCTGGAGAGCTGCGCCGAGGCGCAGGGCGTCACCGTCGGCAGGGGCGACTTCGTGCTCATCCGCACCGGGCACATCGCCATGTGCAGGGACCGGGGCTCGTGGGGCGACTACGCCGCCGGCGACGCCCCCGGGCTCTCCCTCGACTCGGCGCACTGGATCTGCGGCAACGAGGTCGCCGGCATCGCGACCGACACGTGGGGGATGGAGGTGCGCCCCAACGAGCTCGACGACATCTTCCAGCCGGTGCACATCGTGCTGCTGGTCAACGCCGGCCTGCTGATCGGCGAGATCTTCGACCTGGAGAAGCTGGCCCAGGACTGCGCCGACGACGGTGTGTACGAGTTCATGTTCGCGGCCGGGCCGCTGCCGTTCACCAAGGCGGTCGGCTCGCCCCTGAACCCCATGGCGATCAAGTGACCGGCGGCCCGCCGTACCGTACCGAGGGAGCGCGATCGTGAACGTCGATGAGCTGAACCGGCTCCCCGTCGCGTGGGAGCCCGACCCCGCCGGCTTCGCCGGCACGCCGCTGGGGCGGATGGCGGCCCGGCACGGCCTCTCCTCGTTCGACGAGGTGGTGGCCCGGTCCGCGGCCGACCCGGAGTGGTTCTGGGGCGCCGCCGCCGACGACGTCGGGCTGCGCTGGCTGAGGCCGTACGAGAAGGTGCTCGACCTGTCGGACGGCCCGGAGTTCCCGCACTTCTTCAAGGGCGGCGGGCTCAACTGGGCCGACTACGCGATCGACCGGTGGATCGAGCAGGGCCGCGCGGCCGACGAGGCGATCGTCTGGGAGGGCGACGACGGCTCCGTGCGGACGGTCACGTACGGCGAGCTGAAGGAGCAGATCGACCGGGCCGCAGGCGCGTTCGCCGCGCGCGGTGTCGGGGTCGGCGACGTGGTCGCGCTGTACCTGCCGATGGTGCCGGAGGCGGTCGTCGTCATGCTGGCGGCGGCGAAGATCGGCGCCATCGTCGCGCCGTTCTTCAGCGGCTTCGGGCCGACGCCGGTGCGGGAGCGGCTGCTGGACTCCGGGGCCAAGCTGATGGTCACGGCCGACGGCTTCGAACGGCGCGGCAAGCTCGTGCCGATCAAGGAGACGGCCGACGAGGCCGCCGCCGACGCCCCGGAGCTGCGGACCGTGCTCGTCGTGCGCCGCCTCGGCCGCGACATCACGCTGGTGGCGGGCCGGGACGAGTGGTGGGACGACGCGCTCGACTCGGCCGAGCCGGTCACGGACATGCCGGTGTTCGACGCGGAGACGCCCTGCATCCTGTTGTACTCGTCCGGGAGCACCGGCCGGCCCAAGGGCTGCCTGCACACTCACTCGGGCCTGCCATTCAAGTTCGCGCAGGAGGCCCGGCACGGGTACGGGATGCAGCCCGGCGAGCGGCTGATGTGGCTCACCGACATGGGCTGGGTGATGGGCGCGTACGTCGTGTCGGCGGTGTTCGGCAACGGCGCCACGGCGGTGCTGTTCGAAGGCACCGCCGACCACCCGACGCCGGACCGGCTGTGGTCGGTCGTCGAGCGGCACCGGGTGACGGTGCTCGGTGTCGCGCCCACGCTGATCCGGATCCTCGCCGGGTTCGGCGACCAGTGGCCAGACGCGCACGAGCTGCCGGACCTGCGCGTGATCGCCAGCACCGGCGAGCCGTGGAACGTCGAGCCGTGGTGGTGGTGTTTCCGCCACGTGGGCAAGGGGCGGCTGCCGGTGGTCAACATGAGCGGAGGCACCGAGTGCGGCGCCTCCATCGTGAGCGGCTCGGTGCACCGGCCGATCAAGCCGGCCGGGTTCTCCGGCGCCACCCTGGGCATGGCGGCCGACGTGTTCGACGCGGACGGCCGCTCCATCCGGGGCGAGGTGGGCGAGCTGGTCGTGCGGGGCCCGTGGCCGGGCATGACCAAGGGCCTGTGGGACGGCCCGGAGCGCTACCTGCGCACCTACTGGGGCCGCTTCCCCGGAAGCTGGCTGCAGGGCGACTTCGCCTACGTCGACGCCGACGGGCACTGGTTCCTGCTCGGCCGGTCCGACGACACGATCATGCTGGCCGGCAAGCGGGTCGGCCCCGCCGAGATCGAGTCACTGCTCGTCGACGACCCGGACGTGGTCGAGGCCGCGGCCGTCGGCGTCCCGGACGAGGCCAAGGGCGAGGCGCTGGTGTGCTTCGTCGTGCTGATGGACGGCGCCGACGCCGAGCGGGTGCTGCCGCGCCTGGAGGCGTCGATCGTGGCGCGTGAGGGCAAGGCGACGCGGCCCAAGGCGGTGCACGCGGTGTCCGCGCTGCCGAAGACGCGCAACGGCAAGGTGCTGCGCCGGGTGGCCCGTGCCGTGTACATCGGGGCCGACCCGGGTGACGTCACCGCCCTGGAGAGCCCGGAGCCGCTGACCAGCTTCCCCCGGCGGGAGGGCGCGGTGCCGGCGGTCTGACGCCGCGCGTCCCCGCTCGATCCACCCGCGCGTCCCCCGCTCGATCCACCGGCGGGGGACGCCGCGCCCTTCCGCTCGATCAACCGGCGGGCATCGCCGCGGTTCGTTCCGCGACGATGTCCGCCATCGCCGCTTCCAGGGTCCACCGGGTGGCGTAGCCGTAGTCGCGGCGGAACAGGGCGTCGTCGAAGTTCATCGGCCACCGGTGGTCGCCCTCGCCGGCCTCGATCCGGGCGCCCGGGATGAGCTCGCGGGCGATCTTCACCATGTCGCCGACGCTGCGGTAGTCGCCGCGCACGTGGTAGACGGGGCTGGTCGGCTCGGGGCCCTGGCTGGCCCGGACGAACGCGTCGGCGGCGTCGTGGATGTAGACGAGGTTCATCATCGACTCGGCCCGGTACGCCGCCCGGCCCGGCTCCCCGGCGAGTGGCTTGGTGACCAGCTCGTCGATCAGCCGCCGGGCCACGCCGATCATGCAGGTGGCGCCGTAGGCGAGGCCGATCCGGATCGAGGTGTTGACCACGCCGAGGTTGCGCCGGTAGTAGTCGCCCATGGTCTCGCCGAAGACCTTGCTGGCCTCGTACACGTCGCCGGCGCGGATCCGGGCGTCCTCGGCGAGCGCCGCCTCCGCGTCGTTGTCGGCCGGGTTGAACAGGGCCGCGCTGCTCGCCAGCACCGTGCGCGGCACGTCGAACAGCCGGGCCACCTCCAGCACGTTGTACGTGCCGACGATGTTCGACTGGATGCACTGACCGCGCTGCGCGGCGGACCGGTCGTGCAGCTCCGCGGCCAGGTGGATGATCCGGTCGACCCGGTGCGCGCGCACCAGGTCGGCGATCAGCGCGAAGTCGGTCACGTCGCCCTCGACGAAGGTCAGCGCGGCCGGATCGTGCTCCCCCGGCCCGGCCGCCCAGCCGGGCCGCCGGTCGAGCGCCACCACCCGGTGCTCGTCGCGCACCAGCCGGTCGACGACGTACGAGCCGATGAACCCGGTCGCGCCGGTCACCAGATAGGTCATGACTGTTCTCCTTCAGGGGCGTTGGCGAAGGTGGATTCAGGCGTCGGCGGATTCAGGCGCGTCGGCGGATTCAGGGGTGTCGGCGGGGGTGGAGGCGCCTTCCGGGGCGGGCCGGGCTCTCACGCGGTGCCCGGGCGGTAACCGCCGTCGACTTGGAGCGTGGCCCCGGTGACGGAGCGCGCGGCGTCGGAGGCGAGGTAGGCGAAGGCGGCCGCGACCTCCTCCGGGTCGATCATCCGGCCGAGCGACATTCTCGCCGCGTACCTCTGCTCCAGGCCGTCGTCGGCGACCCCGGCCCCGGCGAAGATCCCGGTGTGCGTCGGGCCGGGCAGGACGGCGTTGACCCGGACCCCGTCGGGACCGTAGGCGATCGCCAGCGAGCGGGTCAAGTGCACCACGGCGGCCTTGGCCAGGCCGTACGCCGGAGCGGCCGGGGTGGGCCAGATGGCCGCCGTCGACGCGGTGTTCAGGATGACGCCGCCGCCCTGGGGGCGCATGCACTCCAGGGCCGAGCGGCAGCCGTGCCAGACGCCGGTGACGCAGATCTGCCAGAGCCGTTCGAAGTGGTCGTTCGCGTCGTCGTCGTGGATCGGGCCGCCGGCGATGATCCCGGCGTTGTTGACCGCGATGTCGCACCTGCCGAAGCGGTCCATCGCCACCGCGAACGCCGCCGCCACCTGCTCGGCGCTGCGCACGTCCGTCCGCTGGAACAGCACCGTGCGGCCGGCCGGGTCGAGCTCGGCGGCGACGCGGGCGGCCGTCTCGCTGACGTCCGCGAGCACCACCGACGCGCCGTCGGCGACGAAGCGCTCGACCGTGGCGCGGCCGATTCCCGATCCGCCACCCGTGACGACGGCCACCCGGCCGGCCAGGGGCGCCTCGCCGGTGAGGGGGGTCCAGCCGGTGAGGGGCGCGGTCATGGGGCCGGGGTGGCGCGCAGGTGCGCGTCGAGGAAGGACGCGGCCAGCTCGGCGGTGGTGTCGACGAGCGGGCCCATGGGCCCGCCGTGGCCGCCGTGCGGCAGCAGGTGCAGCCTCTTCGGCTCGCCGGCCAGGGCGTACATGCCGGTGGAGTGCTCGGCCGGGATCACCGGGTCGTCGCCCGGGGTGATCAGGCACAGCGCGCGCGGCGCGATCGCGGCGACCTGCCGTTCGGGCGAGAAGTCCAGCGCCAGCCGGGCGTTCTCCAGCGGGTACGCCTCGGGGTAGGTGGCCGCGATGAGCTCGGCCTCCGGGCTCGGCGGCAGCGGCATGAGCACCGACAGGGGCACCCTCTCGCCCACTCCCGTACGCGCCCGTTCCGCCTCGTCACGCGCCAGTCGGTCCAGGAACCCGGGCCAGTCGGCGGGGCCGTGCAGGTCGCGCAGCCAGCGCCGCCCATCGGCGAGCGGGACGATCGCGACGCACGCCCGGAGGCGTTCGTCCGCCGCCGCGGCGGCCACCGCGATCCCGCCGCCGAAACTGGCCCCGAGCACGCCCAGCGCGGAGCCGTCGATCTCGGGACGGCCGGCCAGGAAGGTGGCCGCGTTGGCGATGTCGCGCACCTGCTCGTGGGGGTCGCAGCGCAGCCGCGCGCCCTCGCTGCCGCCGAATCCCCGGTGGTCGAGGGCGAGCACGGCGTATCCGCGCCGCGCCAGCCGCGCGGCGAGCGGCAGCACGCGGAAGTTGACCGCGCCGCTCCAGCCCTGGCCCGCGACGAGGGCGGGCAGGCCGCCCGTGTGCTCGCGCGGTCTCACCAGGACGCCGCGCAGGCGCAGGCCGTCGCTGAAGAAGTGGACGATCTCCGCGTCGACCTCCGGGCCGCCGGATGGATCGAGGTGGATCTCGTTGTCGGCCGACACGATCATCGTGGCAGTGCTCCCGTTCGCGTGACGTCGGTGCCCATCGCAGCCACGTAACGCGACCTCCCGTTACCTGCCGCGTTACGCCGTGCGCCGCCGCTCCAGGGTGCGCCGGACCGGCTGTAGTGGGCCCGGACGAAAGGAGCCCGCCATGGGCAACGGACCGCTGCCGATCGAACCGGGCGAGCTGCGCGACTACCTGCTGTCGCGTAAGAGCCTGCAGCTCGCCACGCTGAACCCGGACGGCTCGCCGCACCTGGCCACCATGTGGTTCGGCGTGCTCGGCGACGACATCGTGATGTGGACGCAGCGGACTTCGGTGAAGGCGCGCAACCTGCGGCACGATCCCCGCGTCGCGTGCCTCGTGGAGTCCGGTGACGACTACGCGAGCCTGAAGGGCCTGACCGTCACCGGCCAGGCGGAGCTCGTCGAGGACGACGAGACGCTGCTGCGCATCGGGGAGGCGCTGGTGCCGCGCAACTATCCCGAGCCCGGCCGGCCCGACTACCGGGAGATGGCGCTGTCGGGCGCGCGCGTCGGCATCGTGATCCACGCCGACCGCTGGTCGAGCTGGGACTTCGCCCGCACCGCGACCCGCCGCTGACGGCACGTCCCGCACGCCCGTCGCGCGACGCCCGCCGCGCGACGCTGACCGGGCGCGAGTCGGAGCGGCGCGTAGCAAAGCGGCGCGTGGCGGAGCGGCGAGGCGTGCGGGGCTCGTCAGGGGGTCAGCGCGGGCAGCAGGTCGCCCAGGACGGTGGCCTCGTGCTCCGGCGACTCGTCCAGGGGGTGCAGGATCAGGTCGGTGACGCCGAGGCGCGCCAGCTCGGCCAGTTGCTCGGCGCAGGCGGTGACGTCGCCGTGGACGGTGACCTGCCGGCCAAGGTCGGGCCGGCCGTAGAAGCCGGCGAACCAGTCGTCGATGGTCCGCTCGGCGCGGGACCGCCGCTCGTCGACCAGCAGGTAGACCCGTTTGGCGACGGCCAGCGACTCCCGGGTGCGCCCCTCCCGCTCGGCGACCTCGTCCAGCCGGGCGGCCAGCTCCGCGAACCGCGCGGTCGTCTGCCGTCCGGCCGCGACCCAGCCCGACCCGAGGCGCACCGCCCTGCGCAGCGCCGCGACGGACGCGCCGCCGACCCACAGCGGAGGCGGCGCGTCCGGCCGGGGGCAGGTCGTCACACCGGCCAGCGGCCAGATCGGCCCGTCGTGGGCCACGTCGTCCTCGGTCCAGAGCCGGCGCACCACGGTCAGGAACTCGTCGAGCACCGCCCCCGGCCGCTCGCTCCACTCGCCCAGCCGCATCGCGGGGAGCAACCGCCGGTCCCCGGTGCCGACGCCCACGATGAGCCGGCCGCCGCCGCTGAGCCGGTCAAGGGTGCTCAGCTCCTTGGCCGCCGTGATCGGGTTGCGGCCGGGGGCGACGAGCAGCGCGATGCCGAGGCGGACCCGCGCGGTGTGGGCCGCGGCGAAGCCGAGCAGGCCGACCGGCTCCGGCGTCGGCACGCGGCCGGAGAGCTGGTCGAGGGTCCACACCGAATCGACGGGCGAGGCGTCGATCCCGCCGAGCCAGGTGGCGATGGCGCCCGGACTCGTGCCGGCGGCGAAGCGCAGCGGCAGGTCGAGCCCGATCCGCGGTCGTGGGGCGGCCAATGCGTGCCTCCTTGGGCGGTGGCGCCCAGGGTGACGAGGGCGGCGTTACCCGCGACGTTACGTACCGCGCCCGTAACCCTGCGGTGAACGACGGCCAGTGAAGATCAGGATCCGACCAACCAGGAGGCACGAGGATGACAGTCGAGCGTTTCCCGGTCGAGGGCGGGCACATCATGATGTTCGCGCGGGCCATCGGGGATGCCAATCCCGCTTTCCACGGCGCGCTCACCGGCGCTCCCTCGATCGCGCCGCCGACCTTCGTCTGGGCGGCGGACCACTACGACCCGGACAGCGCGGTCCGCCCGAAGCCGGACGAGCCCTGGATCGGGTCGGGCGCAGAGCCGTCGGGAGCACCCGTGGACGATGCGGCCGGCCTCGGCCTGCACGCCGAGCAGCGCTACGAGTACCACCGGCCCGTGCGCGAGGGCGACGTGCTGAGCGCGGTGAGCCGCCCCGGCCGCACCTGGCGGAAGGCGGGACGCCGGGGCGGCTCGCTGACCTTCTCCGAGCAGATCACCGAGTACCGCGACCAGGACGGCGAGCCGGTCGTCACCGCGACGATGGTCATGGTGCGGACCTCCCAGACCATCGGAGCGGACCGGTGACGGCCGTCGGCGAGGTCAGGGAGCTGGTCGTCGTCCGGGATCTGACGCGGACGCGGATCGTCCAGTACGCGGGCGCCTCGGGTGACTTCAACCCCGTGCACACCGACGAGCGGTTCGCGGTGGAGGCCGCCGGTTACCCGTCGGTGTTCGCGCACGGCATGTTGACGATGGCGATGGCCGGGCGGGTGCTCACCGACTGGTTCGGCCCCGAGGCACTGGTGCGTTACCAGGCACGGTTCCGCGCGCAGGTGTTCCCGGGCGCGACGCTCACCGTCCGGGCCCGCGTCGAGTCGATCGACGCCGAGGGGCTGGCCTCGGTCGCCCTGACCGTGACCGACCAGCACGACGCGGTCGTGATGACGGGCGACGCGGTGGCGCGCGGCTCGGCCGTACACAAGTAGCACTCTGTCCCGTACGCGGGCGAAGGAGAGGACAGCCATGCCGGAGGCCAGGCCGCAAGACAGGCCGGAAGCGAACACCTTGATCGACCGCGTCGGCTTCGGCAGCGGCACCATGATCGCGCAGGGGTACGGCGCGGTCGACGAGGACGCGGCGCGGGGCGCCGTGCAGGCCGCCTACGAGGCGGGGGTGCGGTTCTTCGACACCGCGCACTTCTACGGCTCCGGCCGGTCCGAGGCGCTCGTCGGCGAGATGCTGGACGGCCTGCGTGACCAGGTGCGGCTGTGCACCAAGGGCGGTGTGCGCTACACCGACCCCACCGACCTGCTGAGCCTGGTGCGCGACTCGTCCTACGGCGCGCTGCGTGAGTTCATGGAGCAGTCGCTGACCCGGCTGCGCACCGACCACGTCGACGTCTACCTCCTGCACCAGTTCGACCCTTCGCTGACGCCGGAGCAGCAGATGGAGAACCTGCAGCGACTGAAGGACGAGGGGCTCGCCCGCCACGTCGGCTTCTGCAACTTCGGCGCCGAGGCGAGCAGGCGGGCGCTGGCGACCGGCATCCCGACGGCGGTCGAGTACAGCTTCAGCCTGCTCGACCACCGCTACCTGAACGAGCTCGCCGACGCCGGCCGGCGGGGCGGGCTGCGTGTCACCTACGGCTCGTACGTGCACGGGCTGCTGTCGGAGAACTTCGCCGAGGACCACGCGTTCGAGCCCGACGACTGGCGCGGGCGGAGCCGGCTGGAGGGGCGTTCCGGCACGTCGGGGAACGTGTTCTTCGCCGGTGCGGCGTTCGCCGCCAACGTGGCGATCGCCCGGCGGCTGCGCGCGCTCGCCGACTCGGTGGGCCTGTCGCTCGCGGCGTTCGTGCTGGCGGTGACGGTGCGGCAGCCGCACTCGGACATCGCGTTGTTCGGCTGCCGCAACGCGGCCGAGGTGCGTGACGGTCTGCGCGGCCTGGCCACGACCATCGACGACGATCTGCTCGCGCGCGTGGAGGAGATCCTGGCCACCGCCGAGCGCCCGGCCGAGAACCGCCTCGGCCTGCCCGAGTGAGCGGCCGCCTGGCCGCGATCACCATCAGCACGAAGCCCGGCCGCGTTAGCGGGTGACCGTAACGGCCTCGTTAACGAGGCTCCCCCCAGTATCTGGTCCGCCGGCGCTTCGCCGTCACGTTCCAGATGGCTCCGCTGCGGAGCCGTACAAACAAGAGGTTGAGATGCGAAAGAGCGACCTGCGAAAAAGCGAACGGCGGACCCTCGGCATCATCCTGTGTGCCGGACTGCTGGTGACGGCGTGCGCCTCGGGGAACGGCGGCGACGGCGCCTCGGAGGCGTCGGCCGGGCTTCCGGCCACCGTCAAGGTCGGCGTGCCGCTCGACCTGAGCGGCGCGGCGGGCATCGCCGGAGTGGGCACGGCCGAGCGCGACGGCATCCGGCTGGCCGCGAAGGAGATCAACGACACCGGCTTCCTGGGCGGCACGAAGGTCGAGCTGGTCGAGATCGACACCAAGGCGAGCAAGCAGGAGGCCGTCCAGTCGGTGCTCAAGCTGACCTCGGACGGCGTCGACGCGGTCGTCGGCTTCACCCTCACCCCGTCGTTCCTGGCCGCTGGACCGCAGCTCCAGCAGGCGGGCATCCCGACGGTGACGGTCGGGCTCTCCGCCTCCGGGGTCACGGAGGTCGGCGACTACATGTTCCGCCTCTATCCGGACATGGCGAACGTGATGCCGCCCGCGGACAAGGAGTTCGCCGAGGCGTACGGCAACGTCAAGACCGCCGCCTACATGTACCAGGGCGACTCAGAGGCGGCCAAGGCCGTCACTGACAAGCGCAAGCAGGTGCTGGAGGGGATGGGCATCCAGACCGTGGGTGAGGAGACCTTCGTCGGCACCGACACCGACGTGCGGGCCCAGCTCACCAACATCAAGGGCAAGAACCCCGACGTCCTCGTGACGATGCCGCTGCCCGGCATGATGAGCACCATCTACCTGCAGTTGGAGGAGGTCGGCTACGACGGCCTGGTGTTCGCCGCCCCGGACGCCAGCGACGCCACCCTGGAGCAGGCGGGCAAGGCCATGCAGTGCATGGTCTACACGACGGCGTGGAACGGGCAGAGCACCGAGGGCAACAACGCCCACTTCCTGGAGTACTGGAAGGCCAACGGCGAGAACCGCTCCGCCACGGTGTTCGAGGCGGCGGGCTACGCGTCGCTGTGGTCGCTGGCGCACGCGGTCAAGGCGGCCAACACCACGGACAAGAAGGCCGTCCGTGACGCGCTGGCCGCGGTGAAGGACATCGACTCGCCGTTCGGCAAGATCGGCTACACCGAGAACCGCGCCGCCAGCGTCAAGGGCACCAAGCTGCAGATCGTGGACAGCAAGATCACCCTGTTCGACCCGGCGAAGAGCGTGGCCTGCGAGCGCTAGCCACCGTCCCCGGCCCCGACGACCGCCGCCCCGGCACTCCCCTCGCGGAGGCGCCGGGGCGGCGGCGTTCGCGGGCGCCATCCGAAGGGAGAACAACCGCATGACTCTCGGAGCGGACCACCTGATCCACGCCAACGTCGTCTGCGCGGACTTCGAACGATCGCTGGACTTCTACACCCGCCTGCTCGGCGCGCGGGTGATCGGCGAGGTGTTCGAGTTCGACGCCGGCGAGGACTTCATGACGATCCTGGGCGTCACGGGCGGCGCCCGGTGCCGGGCCGCGCTGCTCACCTGGAGCGACGACGACACCGCCACGTACCTCGATCTGCTCGCCTTCGCCGACGGCGGCGGCTCCGCGGCGCGCACGGCCAAGGACACCGGGCTCGCCCGGCTGGGGCTGCGCGTGCGGGATCTGGCCGCCGCGCTGGCCTGGATCGAGGAGCATGGGGTGCCGGTGGTCGGCGGCCCGGTCACGCTCACGCCCATGCCCGGCCGGCAGCGGCACGTGGTCACCATCCGCGACCCGGACGGGACGCTGGTGACCCTCATGGAGTTCCCGGAGCGGCGGTGAGAGCGGCGGGTAGAGCGGCGAGGAGCGGGCGGGCGCGCGGGCCGCGAGGCGTCTCCCGCCGCCCGCTCCGGCGCACGTAACGGCGCTGTTAACGAGGTCACAGGACGCTGTCACCGGCGTCACAGGTGTGGCGCCCCGCCTGACCCGGGGCGGCAACGAGGAACGGGGTTCCGTGTGCAGCAGACCATCAACGGCCTGGCCTTGGGGAGTACGTACGCGCTTCTCGGGGTGGGCGTCACCCTGGTGTGGGGAGTGCTCGGCATCCTCACCTTCGCCCATGCCCAGATTCTGACCTGGGGCAGCTTCGCCGCCCTCGTGGCGCTCCGGATGGGCGTCCCGGTGCCCGTCGCCATCCTGGTGGGGATGGTGACCGCCGGCCTGCTGTCGGTGCTCGTGGACCTGCTCATCCTCGCGCCGCTGCGGGCCCGCAAGGCGCCCGAGTTCTCCTTCGTGGTCGCGACGATCGGCGTGGGGCTCGTGCTCGCGACGGTGCTGCGCTGGCGTACGGACGCGCAGACCGAAGCCTTCCCCCGCGAGGGCTTCCCCGTGGGCGCCTTCGAGCTGGCCGGCCAGAACGTGCCGCGGCTCCAGGTCGTCATGCTGGCGATCGCCGTCGTGGCCATGGCGGGACTGGGCTACTGGCTGAACCGGACGAGATCCGGCCGGTCGGTGCGGGCCGTGGCCTACAACCGCGAGACCGCCGAACTCCTGGGCGTGAACAGCCAGCTCGTCTTCTCCATCTGCTTCTTCGTGGCCGGTGGCCTGGCGGCCGTGTCGGGGATCTTCGTGGCGGCCTCGGCGGCGCAGGTGTCGTACTCGTCCGGCGACGGCCTGCTGCTGGTCGCCTTCGCGGTGATCATCCTCGGCGGCATGGGCTCGGTGAAGGGCGCCATCGTCGGCGGCCTCGTCCTCGGGGTCATCGAGGTCTACGCCACGGCCTACGTCTCCAGTGTGTTCCGGGAGATCGTCGCCTTCGCCACCATCCTCGCGGTTCTGGTGGTGCGGCCCTCGGGGTTCTTCGGCAACAAGGAGGCCACCCGTGTTTGACTGGCTCGACCCGCTCCAGCTCTTCCGGCTGGACACCGCGCTCATCCTCACCCTGCTGGTGGTGAGTGTGCACCTGACGTTCCGGGTGGGCATCTTCTCGCTGGCGCCGATGGGTTTCGCCGCGGTGGGCGGCTACACCGCCGCGCTCATCGCCATGAACTCGGAGCTGCCGCTCGCCGCGGGCCTCGTCGTCGCCACGCTGGTGGCGGGCGGGATCGGCGCGTTGTTCGCCCCGCCGGTGCTGCGCCTGCGCGGCATCTACATGGCGCTGGGCAGCCTGGCCCTCGCCCAGGCCATCGTCGTCCTGATCCGGATCAGCGACGTGACGAACGGCCCGAACGGCATCGCCGGGATCCCCCAGGAGGTGGGCACCGAGCTGCTGCTCGGCCTGCTGGTCGTCACCTTCTGTGTCCTGCAGCTGAGCCATCGCTCCCACTACGGCAGGGCCGCCAAGGCCGTACGACTGGACGAGCGCACCGCCGAGGGGCTCGGCATCAACGTGTTCCGTGTCCGGTTCATGAGCTTCACCATGGCCGCCGCCATGGCCGGGCTGGCCGGCGCCCTGGAGGCGCATCGCACCAGCGTGATCAGCCCCGACCAGTACGGCTTCGCCACCCTGGTGATCGTGTTCACCTACGTGCTGGTCGGCGGCAACGGGCACTGGCTCGGACCGGTGCTGGTCACCTGGGGGCTGACGATCGTCCGCGAGGAGCTCAAGGTCGCCGGCTCCAACTGGGAGGACGTGATCTACGGCGTGCTGCTCGTCCTGGTCCTGCTGGTCGCCCCGAACGGCCTGTCGGATCGCTCGCTCTACCGCGGTCTCCGACGATGGTGGCGATCCCTGCGGTCACGGCCGGAGATCGACACCCCTAGCGCGAAGGCGGCGAGCTGATGACCGCTCTGCTGGAACTGAACGAGGTCAGCAAGTCCTTCGGCGGCATGAAGGCCGTCAGCGACGTGTCGTTCGCCGTACAAGAAGGGGCGATCTACGGCCTCATCGGCCCCAACGGCGCGGGCAAGACGACGGTGGTCAACCTCATCAGCGGCTACCTGACACCGACCGCCGGGACCATCCGGGTGGGTGGCGCGGACGTGGTGAACCTGCGCCCGCACCGGCTGGCCGCGGCGGGCGTCGCCCGTACCTACCAGAACCTGCAACTGTTCGACGAGAGCACCGTGCTGGAGAACGTGCTCATCGGCCGCCACATGTCCTTCCGCGGACGCCGCTGGCAGCTGGGCCGGGTGCGCAGACGGGAGGAGGCCGAGCAGCACGAGGTGGCCCGGCGGCTGATCGACCGGGTGGGGCTCAGCGACGTGGCCGACGCCGACGTGGCCGAGCTCTCCTACGGCATGCGGCGCCGGGTCGAGATCGCCAGGGCGATGGCCACCGAGCCCAGGCTGCTGCTGCTCGACGAGCCGACCGCCGGGATGAGCCGGGCCGAGTCCGACGAGATCGGCGAGCTGATCCGCGCCGTCAACGCCGAGGGCGTGACGGTGCTGCTCGTCGACCACAACGTCCGGCTCGTCACCGAGGTCTGCCACCGGGTGGTCGTCCTGGACTGGGGACAGGTCCTCACCGAGGCCGGTCCGACCGAGGTGTGGCAGGACGAGCGGGTCAAGACGGCCTACCTCGGTACGAACGAGCGGCTCAAGGAGGAGGCCCCCGATGCTCGTGGTTGAGTCACTGGTCGCACGGTACGGCGCCGTCGAGGCGCTGCACGGCGTGAGCCTGGAGGTCGGGGCGGCCGAGGCGGTGGCCATCGTCGGGCCCAACGGCGCCGGCAAGACGACCCTGTTGCGGACCATCTCCGGCCTGGTGCGCCCGGCGAGCGGATCGGTGCGGATCGACGGCCGCCCGCTGGGCCGGATGGCGGCCTACCGGGTGGCCCGGCTGGGGGTCAGCCACGTGCCGGAGGGCCGGGCGATCCTGTCCGCCCTCTCCGTGAAGGACAACCTGCTGATGGGCGGTCACCGGCTGCCCGGAGCCGAGGTCGAGGCCCGCATGGAGGAGATGATCGAGCTGTTCCCCGTGCTGGGGCGGCGGCTGGACTCCCTCGGCGGCGTCCTGTCCGGGGGTGAGCAGCAGATGCTGGCGATCGCCCGCGGGCTGATGGCCCGGCCGCGCCTGCTCATGATCGACGAGCCGTCGATGGGGCTGGCGCCGCGCATCGTGGGCGACGTGCTGGACACGCTGCACCGCGTGGTCGAGACCGGCACCGCCGTACTCGTGTCGGAGCAGAACGCCGGGCTGGCGCTGGAGGTGGCCGCCCGCGCCTACGTCATGGTGGTGGGCAACGTCGTCGCGTCCGGCCGCAGCGAGGACCTCCAGGACAACCTGCTCGAAACCTACCTGGCGTGACGGCCCCGCCGTCGGCCATCGGACCGGCGGCCGGGCCGTGCCCGGCCGCCGGTCCGGCCGCTTCGCCACCGCCGTGACGAAGGGGTCGTCGGCGTGACGAAGGGGTCGTCGCTGTGACGAAGGGGTCGTCGCTGTGACGACCGGGTCAGAGCCTCGTCGGAGCCGCGTCAGAGCCGCTCGATGATCGTGACGTTGGCCTGGCCGCCGCCCTCGCACATCGTCTGCAACCCGTAGCGACCGCCCGTCCGCTCCAGGTGGTTGAGCAGCGTCGTCATCAGCCGCGCCCCGGTCGCGCCGAGCGGGTGGCCGAGCGCGATCGCCCCGCCGTTGGGGTTGACCTTCTCCGGGTCGAAGCCGGTCTCCTTCAGCCAGGCGAGCACGACCGGCGCGAACGCCTCGTTGATCTCGACGGCGTCGATGTCCTCGGGCGTCATCCCGGCCCGCCGCAGCGCGCGCTCGGTCGCGGGGATCGGCGCGGAGAGCATCATGATCGGGTCGTCGGCCATCACGCTCATGTGGTGGATCCGCGCCCTCGGCGTGAGCCCGAGCCGCGTCACCGCCCGCTCCCCCGCGATCAGCAGGGCGGCCGAGCCGTCGCTGATCTGGCTGGCGCAGGCGGCGGTGATGCGACCGCCCGGCAGCAGGGTGGGCAGCGAACGGATCTTGTCCCAGTCGGGCTCGCGCGGGCCGTTGTCGGCGTCGAGCCCGTTGAGCGGCGCGATCTCCGGCTCGAAGAGCTTGGCGGCGTTCGCGCGCAGCGCCCGGAGATGCGACTCGACCGCGAACCGTTCCATCTCGTCGCGGGAGATGTCCCAGTGCGTCGCCATCATCTCCGCGCCCCGGAACTGGCTGACCTCGCCGGTCCCGAAGCGCGCGGTCCAGGCCGGCGAGGTGGAGAACGGGTCGTCGAAGCCCAGCGCCCGGCCCGAGTCGGCCGCCGACATCAGCGGCACCATGCTCATGTTCTGCACGCCACCGGCGACGACGAGGTCCATCGTGCCGCTCATCACGGCCTGGGCGGCGAAGTGCACCGCCTGCTGCGCCGAACCGCACTGCCGGTCGATGGTGACGCCCGGGACGTGCAACGGATACCCGGCGGCCAGCCAGCAGGTGCGGGCGATGTCGAACGACTGCGGACCCACCGAGTCCACGTTGCCGAAGATCACGTCGTCGACCAGGGCGGGGTCGACGCCGGTCCGCTCCAACAGGGCGCGGATGCTGTGTGCTCCGAGATCGGCGGGGTGAACCGTGCTCAGCGGCCCGCCGCGCCTGCTCACGGGGGTTCGGACGGCGTCGATGATGAATGCTTCAGCCATGCCGCCGACCGTACGGACGCGGCGTTAACCAGGGGCGCGCCGGGCGCCGGCCCGCGTTACGCGGACCGTTGCCGGCTCGGGCGCCGGGCGGGTGATCTGTTATCGAGGGCCCGCCGTCGCGGTCGGTAATGCCACGGGTAACAGAGCGCGACCACGCTCCCCCCTACCGCGTCGGGGGACCAACACCGTGACCAGCCGATGGGACCATCGCCATGACGAACAGAACCTCCCGCGCCCACCGCCCTCGACGGCTCGCAGCCGTCGCCGTGGTGGCGTCCACGCTGGCACTTACCGCAGCGTGCTCATCCGCGGACGACGTCTCGTCCGCCGCCGCACCCGCCGCCTCGTCCGGGGCGGATCCGCTCAAGCTCGTCGGCATCCTGACCGTGTCCGCGCCATCCGTCGGGTTCCCCGACCAGGCCGCGGCGATCGAGGCCGCCGTGTCCGCGGTGAACGACTCCGGCGGCATCGCCGGTCGCAAGGTCGAGCTGACGGTCTGCAACGACCAGGCCGACCCCAACGTGAGCGCGAAGTGCGCTCAGGAGGCGGTCGCCCAGGGCGCCATCGCCGTGATCGGCGGCCTGTCCGTCGGCGGCAGCGGCATGGTGCCGGTGCTCGAACAGGCCGGCATCCCACTGCTCAGCCACCCGATCAACCCGCTGGAGTTCACCAGCGCGGCCTCCTGGCCGATCCCCGGCGGCACGCCGGTGTCGTTCAGCGGGGCCGCGATCGGGCTGGTCAAGACCTACGGCTGCAAGAAGGTCGACGCGATCACGCAGTCGCTGCCGTCCTCGATCGCCTCGGCCGACTTCGCCGACGCCGGGCTGAAGTCGCTCGGCATGAAGCTGAACGCGAAGATCGCGGTGCCGACCACCAACGCCGACTACGGGGCCCCGGTCGCCCAGGTCGTGTCGAACGGCGCCGACTGCGTGGTCATCGCGCTCCCGCCGGGCGAGGCCGGCAAGGCCATCGCGGCGCTGGGCGCCGGCGCGCCGGGCGTGAAGGCCGGGCTCGCCGCCGCGTCGCTCACCCAGGCGCTGATCGACCAGGTGGGCAAGGCCGCCGAGGGCGTGCTGCTGTCCGACTCGTTCCTGCCGGTGAACAGCGACGAGGCGGGCATGGTCGCCTTCCGTGACGCGATGACGAAGTACCAGCCGGACGCGAAGCCGACCTCGGCGGGCGTGGTCGTGTGGTCGGCGGTGGCGGCGGTGAAGGCGGCCGCCGAATCCGTCCAGGGCCCCATCGACGCCAAGGCCGTGCAGCAGGCGCTGGGCACGCTCAGCTCCGTCGAGACGGGCGTCGGACCGGCTCTCGACCTCACCACGCCGCTCGGCATCAAGGACTTCAGCCGGATCCTCAACACCAACGTCGTCACCTACACGGTCAAGGACGGCACCTACGGTCCGGCCGCGGAGCCGTTCAGCGTGCTCGACGCCGTCAAGGAGAACGGGTGATCCAGACCGGGGACCGGGCGGGAGCCGCATCCCGCCCGGTGGCCGGGCCGATCCTCGAGGCGGCCGGCCTCGAGGTCGGCTACGGCCACCTCCCCGTGCTGAAAGGGCTGTCGGTGGCGGTGCGTCCGGGCGAGATCGTCGCGCTGCTGGGCGCGAACGGCGCCGGCAAGACCACGACCCTGCTGGCGCTGGCCGGGGTCCTGACCCCGATCTCCGGCTCGGTCCTGCTCGACGGCCGGCCCGCGCCGGAGGGGCTGCATCGCAGGGCGGACGCCGGGGTGGCGCTGATCTGCGAGGACCGCTCGGTCTTCATGGGCCTCACCTGCCGGGAGAACCTCCGGCTCGGCCGCGGCGGCGTCGAGGAGAGCCTGGCGCTGATGCCCGAGCTGGAGCCGCTGCTGGACCGCAAGGTGGGACTGATGTCGGGTGGCGAGCAGCAGATGCTCACCCTGGCCCGCGCGCTGGCCGGCTCGCCGAAGGTGCTGCTGGCCGACGAGCTGACCCTCGGCCTGGCCCCGCTCATCGTGGCCCGGCTGCTCACCCGGCTGCGCGCCGCCGCCGACCGAGGCGTCGGCGTGCTCATCGTCGAGGAGCGGGTCCAGCGCGCCCTCCAGGTGGCCGACCGCGTCTGCGTGCTGCGGCGGGGAGAGATCGTGATCGAGGGCACGGCCGCCGAGATGGGATCGCGACTGGCCGAGATCGAGGCCAGCTATCTGTCGGCCTCGGCCGACGAACCCGTGGCCGACGAACCCGTGGCCGACGAACCCGTGGCCGACGAACCCGTGGCCGACGAACCCGTGGCCGACGAACCTGCGGCCGACGACCCCACGGCCCCGATCGGAGGCCACGGACCATGAACGGCGCCATCCAGCTCGCGCTGGTCGGGATGTCCTCGGGCTCGCTCCTGGCGCTGACCGCGCTCGGCATCGTGATCGCCTATCGCGGGTCCGGGATCATCAACTTCTCCCACGGCATCGTCGGGACCGTGGCGGCGTTCGCCTACTGGGAGCTCAACGCGGGCCAGGGGCTCTCGCCCGTGCTCGCGGTGCCCGGCGTGCTGCTCGCCGCCGCGCTGTGCGGCTATCTGACCTACCGGCTGGCGATCCAGCGCATGGCGCGCACGTCGACGCTGAGCCGCACCTGCGTCTCGCTGATCGTGCTCGTCGTCGTGCAGTCGGCGCTGACCTTGAGGTACGGCGCGGAGGAGCGCATCGTCCAGCCCCTCTTCCCCACCGATCCGGTGTCGCTGTTCGGGATCCACCTGGGCCAGGACCGGATCATCACCTTCCTCATCGCCACCGTGCTCGTCGCCCTGCTCACCGCCGCCTACGGCCGGACCCGCTTCGGGCTGGCCACCTCGGCGCAGGCGGAGAACCCGATCGCGTCGGCGGCGCTGGGCATCTCCCCGGTCCGGATCGCGACCACCAACTGGGTGGTCGGCTCGGTGTTCGCCGGTGTCGCCGGTGTCCTGCTCGCCCCGATCGTCGGGGTGCAGATCGTCACGCTGACCCACCTGATCGTCCCGGCGCTCGCCGCCGCGCTGATCGGCGGGCTGCGCTCGTTCCCGCTGACGTACCTGGGCGCCCTGCTCATCGGGGTGACGCAGGCCGAGGTGACCCGCTACGTGGCCACGCCCGGCTGGGCGGACGCGGTGCCGTTCCTGCTGATCGTGCTGGTGATGGTGTGGCGCGGCGGGGGCGAGCGGATCCGCACGGCCATCGTCGAGCGGCGGCCGAAGGTCGGCGACGGTCACCTCCGCCCGCTCGTCCTCCTCACGCTCGTCGGCGGCTCCATCGTGCTGCTCACGGCGGTGTTCGACCTGTCGTACGTCACGGCGATGACGATCACCTGCACGTACGGGATCATCCTGCTGTCCAGCGTCGTCATCACCGGTTACACCGGGCAGCTGTCGCTCAGCCAGTTCAGCTTCGCCGGCATCGGCGCGGTGATCACCGGGTTGCTGCTGACCCGCACCGGGATGCCGTTCCTGCCGGCGATCGCGCTCAGCCTGGTCGCGACCTTCGTCGTCGGCGCGCTGCTCGGCGTGCCGCTGCTGCGCACCCGTGGCGTGAACTTCGCGGTGGCCACGCTCGGCTCCGCCGTGGCGATCCAGGGCGTGCTGCTGCAGAACCCGACGTACTCGGGCGCCTACGTACCCCTGCCGAACCCGCTGACGGTGTTCGGCTGGCGGGTCGACTCGCTCGCCCATCCCGAGCGGTGGGCGATCGTGTGCCTGGTCGCGTTCGTGCTGGCCGGTCTCGTGGTCGCCAACGTCCGGCGCGGTCGCGTCGGACGCCGCATGATCGCGGTCCGCACCAACGAGCGGGCGGCCGAGTCCGTCGGGCTGAACCCGTGGCGGGTCCGCCTCTACGCGTTCGCCCTCTCGGCGGCGATCGCCGCGCTGGGCGGAATCCTCGTGGTGTTCCGGCAGCCGACCATGGTGTTCGAGCGGGGCTTCGCGGCCTTCGACTCGATCCTGGGGCTCTCCCAGGTCGTCCTGGGCGGCATCGGTTACATCGCCGGCCCGTTCCTCGGCGTGCTCGGGCATCCCGGCGGGTTCATCTCCACGCTGCTCGACTCGGACAGCGCGACGACGCCGCTGTGGATCGCCCTCGTGGGCGGCGTGCTGTCCATCTGGTACCTGCAGGCGCGGCCGGACGGGGCCGCGGAGGGCCTCGGCCGGCACCTCCACCTGCCGCGCCGGTCCCGCCGGGCCCCGGTGACGGCCACGACGGCCCCGGCCGGCCGGGTGCCCGAACGGGTGCTGCGGGGTCAGGGGCTGACGGTCGCCTTCGGCGGGGTGGTCGCGGTCGACGACACCTCGCTGGACGTCGGGCCGGGTGAGATCGTCGGCCTCATCGGGCCGAACGGCGCGGGCAAGACGACCCTGATCGACGCGGTCACCGGCGCGACCAGGCCGAAGGCCGGCACGGTCACGCTCGGCGACAAGCCGATCGGGTCCATGCGGATGTACCGCCGGGTCCGCGAAGGGATCGGCCGGTCGTTCCAGAGCCTCGAACTCTTCGACGACATGACCGTGGCCGACAACCTCAAGGCGTCGGTCGACGCGCGGTCCGGCAGCGCCTACGTGACCGACCTGGTCTGGCCGCGCCAGACCGCCTTCACCGCGGGAGCGCTCGCCGCCGTCGAGCTGTTCGAGCTCGGCCCCGACCTCGACCGGCTGCCCACCGAGCTGCCGTACGGCCGGCGAAGGCTCGTCGGCATCGCCCGCGCGGTGGCCGCCGAGCCGTCCATCCTCTGCCTCGACGAGCCGGCGGCCGGGTTGAGCTCGACCGAGTCGGCCGAGCTGGGCGTGCTGCTCCGGCGGCTCGCCGACGAGCGCGGCATGGGCGTGCTGGTCGTCGAGCACGACATGGAGCTGGTCATGCGGGTGTGCGACCGGGTGATCGTGATGGAACGCGGGCGGGTCATCGCCGAGGGGACACCGGGCGACGTGCGCCGGGACCCCCGGGTCATCGCGGCGTACCTCGGCGACGAGTCCTCGGACGCCGAATCGCGGGAGGCCGCACCCCAGGTGACCGAGCCGCACGGCGCCGAGTCGCACGAGGTCGAGTCGCACGAGGTCGAGCCGCACGAGGTCGAGCCGCAGTCCGTCGAAGCGCGGAACGAGAGCGTGCGGAAGAGAGAGGAAGTCGAGTGATGAGGTCCGACGATCGGATCGAGAAGGCGCTCGCCCGCGCCGTCGAGTTGGGCGAGGTCGGCGTGCAGGTCGCCGCCTACCTCGGTGACGAGCTCATCGTCGACGCGTGGACCGGCGTCGCCGACCCGCGCGACGGCCGGCCGGTCGACGGCGACACCCTGTTCCCCGTGTTCTCGGTGAGCAAGGCGCTGCTCGCGACGGCGATCCAGCTCCAGTGCGAACGGGGGCTCGTGGACCTGGACGAGCCGATCGCGACGTACTGGCCGGAGTACGGGCAGCGCGGCAAGGAGCGCATCACCGTCCGCCACGTGCTCACGCACCGCGCCGGTGTGCCGCACATGCCGCCGGACCTGGACGCCGCCGGACTGGCGGACTGGGACGCGATCACCTCCTGGCTCGCGGGCGTCGAACCGCTGCACCCGCCGGGCGAACGCTCCATGTACCACTCGATCAGCTTCGGGCACATCCTCGGTGAGGTCGTCCGCCGCACCGACCCGGAGCACCGCCCGTACGACCGGTTCCTGCGCGAGGAGCTGTGCCTGCCGATCGGCGCCGAGGACGTCTGGGACGTGCTCCCGGCGGAGCACGAGCCTCGGGTCGCCCGGCTGACCTGGGGGCCGAACCCGCCGAAGCGCGCTCCGATGACCGGGGTGCCGCTGCTGTCGATGCCGCCGGAGATCCGTCCGGACGCCGACCGCTGGAACGACCCCCGGTTCCGGTCGTCGTCGGTCCCGGCGGCCGGCGCGGTGATGTCGGCCCGGGCCGGCGCGCGGTTCTTCAGCCTGCTCGCGAACCGCGGCGAACTCGGCGGCCGCCGCTACCTCTCGGCCGGCCGCCTGCTCGCCCTGACCTGGCCACGGCCGAACGCGGGCGAGTTCGACGAGGTCTACCAGGCGCCCACCTGGATCGGCACCGGCGGCTTCTGGCTGGGCGGCGAGTCCCCGCCGGCCGACCCGCTGCTCGGCCGGTCGACCCAGGTGCTCGCCCATGCCGGGGTGGGCGGATCGATGGGATGGGCCGACCTCGCGAGCGGGCTGGCCGTCGTCATCACCCACAACCGGATGTTCCTCGGCGCCGCGCCGGGCGCCGAACCGTTCGTCCCGCTGGCCGACGCCGTGCGCGCGGTCGCGGGCGTGGAGTGAGGAGTGACCGCGATGGAGTATCGGCCGTTCGGGCGGACCGGCGTGCGGGTGAGCGCCCTGGGCCTCGGGTGCTGGATGTTCGGCGACCGGGCCAACGAGGCCGAGTCGGCCCGGATCATCGACCGGGCGCTCGACCTCGGCGTCAACTTCTTCGACACGGCCAACAACTACGGCGGAGCCCCCGGGCGCAGTGAGTCGGTCGTGGGGGCCAACCTGGCGAGGTCGTCCCGGCGTGACCGGGTGGTGATCAACACCAAGGCGTACATGCCGGTCGATCCCGACGACCCCAACGGGTGGGGCGTGAGCCGCCGCCATCTGATCCGCCAGTGCGAGGAGAGCCTGCGGCGGCTGCAGACGGACCATGTCGACGTGTTCACGCTGCACCGGTTCGACCCCGGCACGCCGGTCGACGAGCCGTTGCGCGCCCTGGACGACCTGGTGCGCGCGGGCAAGGTCCGCTACCTGGGGGTGAGCACGTCCGCCGCGTGGGAGGTCGTCGAGTCGCTGTGGGTGGCCAAGGAGTTCGGGCTCAACCGGATCGTGGCCGAGACGCCGCCGTACAACATCCTCGACCGGCGGGTCGAGCGTGAGCTGCTGCCGATGGCCGCGACGTTCGGGCTCGCGGTCAACCCGTGGGCGCCGCTCGGCGGAGGGGTGCTCACGGGGCAGTACCGGCGCGGCGAGCCGCCACCCGAGGGCAGCAGGTACGGCGCGGGCGGCGTGCTCGCGGGCTTCGCCGGTGACAGGTTCAGCGACGCCGTGTTCGACGTGCTCGACGTGCTGCGGGAGATCGCGGCGCGGCACGGCGTGACCGTGGCCCAGCTGGCCTACTCCTGGGTGGTGCGGCAGCCCGGCGTGACGAGCGCGCTGTGCGGGCCGGAGCGGCTGGCCGACCTCGACTCGTGCGCGGAGTCGCTGGCGATCGAGTGGACCGCCGAGGACCTGGCCGCGATCGACGCGGTGGCCCCGCCCGGTGACAAGGTCGCCGGTTGGTACGAAGCGCTCGGTGGCCCACGTTTCCGCCCACACCCGGACAGAGTCTGACCGGCCCCGCCACACCCGGACAGAGTCTGACCGGCCCCGCCACACCCGGACAGAGTCTGACCGGCCCCGCCACATCCGGAGAGAGTTCGACCGGTCCGGCCCCATCCGCGCGGCGGGTCCGGACCGGTCGTTCCGGCGGACGGCGACGCGAGCGGCCCGGGATCACCTGGCCGCTCGCGTCGTGTCCGGTCTCTCGCCGGAGGTCAAGAGGTCCCGTCAGGCGCGGGCGAGGGCGGGGATCGACAGGTCGAACAGGTCGATCGCGTTGTCGTGGGTGATCGCCGCCACCGTGGCCTCGTCGACGCCCTGGAAGTCGTGCGCGACCTGCTCCTGGGCGAACGGGAAGTTGCCCTCGGTGTGCGGGTAGTCGCCGGCCCACATGAGGCGCTTCTCGTCGAGCATGGGCAGGGTGAGGATCCCGGGACGGTCGTCCTCGAAGGTGGCCCAGAACTGGCGGTTGAAATAGTCGCTGGGCTTGAGGGCCAGCTCGGGGACGGTCCAGCGGTGGTGGTCGGTGAACATGTGGTCCATGGTGTTGAGCTGGAAGGCGATCCAGCCGATGCCGCCCTCGACCAGGATGAACCGCAGCCCGGGGTGGCGCTCGGGGACGGCCCCGTAGACCAGTTGCATGAACACCCAGCCCAGGCTGATCTTGTTGCCGATGGCCGTCGTCCAGAACACGCCGGGAGTGGTCTTGTCGTTGAACATGGCCACCTGGCCTGCGGCCTGGTGGAACCCGACGGGCAGCCCGATCTCCTCCAGCGCCGCCCACAGGGGCTCGAAGTGCTCGTCGCCCCACGCCTTGCCGGGGACCGACTGCGGCAGCAGGAAGGTCTTGGCGCCGCGCGCGGCCCACTTCCGCGCCTCCTCGATGGCGGGCTCGATCGGGCCGTCGCCGACGGGGAGCGCGGCGGCGCCGACGAGCCGGACCGGGTCGTGGGCGCAGAACTCCTCGAACAGCCAGTCGTTGTACGCGCGGACGCAGGCGACCTTGAGGTCGAAGTCGGGGATGCTGTGCACGATCAGCCAGCCGGGGTAGACGATCTCGGCCCGGATGCCCTGGCTGTCCTGGTCGATCAGGCGGGCGGCGGGGTCGTAGGCGCCGGGGCGCTGGTCCTCGAAGCGGTAGCCGGTGGCTCGGGTGATCACACCGTTGATCTTCGTGTTGATCATGGCGCCCTCGGTGCCGACCGGCTTCGGCGGCATACCGGTGTTGGGGACCACGAAGTAGTCGCCCTTGTCGGTGGACTGGACCTGGGGCGCCTGGTGCTGGAAGCGCTGCGGCAGCCGCTTGAGCCAGAGGTCCTTGGGCTCCACGACGTGGGAGTCGACCGAGATGAGGGGGCGGGGGTTACCGGTTGACATGATGTAGCACTCTCCATGGTTGGTCTTGCCACGTGAGGGTGGCCGTGTGGAGGTCGTGGGCGGATCTGAGCGGCCCCTGTGCGAGCACGGTAGGCACCCGCCGTTAAACCGGTCGTTATCCAGCGGTCGCGCCGAGCCGGTCGGCCAGCCAGCGGTTGATCTCGGGCACCGCGATCGACAGGTTGTCCATCTGGCAGTGCTGCGCGCCGCCCTCCGCACCGGTGAAGATCCGCAGCGTCTTGTCCGCCGAGCCGCAGGCGTCGAAGAGCAGATGGGCGTCCGACACGGGGACCTGCTGGTCGTCCTCCCCGTGCACCAGCAGGAACGAGGACCGCATCTTCGGCACCACCTCGGCGAGCCGGAATCCCTCCAGCACCTCCAGCGCCTCCGCCGTGGACGTGGTGCCCGTGGACCAGACGAGGTGGTCGCCGGGGACCGGCAACTGCTTGGCGAACGCGGCCTCGATGCGTTCGCGCCAGATGCGGTGGTAGTCCCAGATCGCTCCCCAGGCGACGCACGCCTTGAACCTCGGCTCCATGCTGGCGCTGCGCGAGGCGTAGTAGCCGCCGAGGCTCAGGGCCATCACGCCGATCCGGTCCGGGTCCACGTCCGGCCGGGTCTCCAGCCAGTCGACGGCGGCGCCGCCGGCCACCTCGTAGTCGTGCCGCAGCGGGATGCCCCGGAAGCGGATGGCCTCGCCGACGCCCGGGCTGTCCAGCGACAGCACGGAGACGCCCCGGGCGACCAGGTCCTCGATGCCGAGGAACCAGTTGAGCTCCTTGTTGCCGTCGAAGCCGTTCATGAACACCACGACCGGCGCGCGCTCGGCGGGCGAGCTCGTCGCGGAGACGAAGAAGGCGGGCAGCGAACCCGACTCGTACGGCACCTCGACGAACTCGACGCGATACCGGTCGTCGAGCTCGGCGGCCCTGCGGAAGGCGTCCAGCATCGCCCGGTACGTGTCGAGCGCGTCGTCGTCCTTCGGGAAGCGGAACCGTTCGGCCGCGAAGTAGTAGCTCGACGCGCGCCGGTAGTGGGCCACGGCGGCGCGGCGGTCGCCGAGCCCGACGGCCCGCTCGGCGAGGGCGCGGACCTGGTCGCCCATGGCCCGCCACTCGCGGAACCACCGCTCGTCGTCGCCGACGTGACCGGCCAGGCGGCGGCAGATCCGGTCGATCTCACCGACCTCGCCGCCGCCGGTCGGTATCTGGGCGAGCTCGATCATGACGTTGTACGACCACCGGTAGTCGTCGGGGAACTGCGCGTACCATTCGGCGTCGCGGATCGCGGCTACCACTCGTCCTCCTCAGCACTGGGACTACGGACGTCACCCTGGCGACCGCCAGGCGCCGGGTCGGGGGGTGATTGTCGGGGGCCTGCCGGCTCAGAACAGCCGGTAGGCGCTGCGGTAGAACAGCAGCGGCGACGCCCGCTGGTCGAGGGCGAGGTCGAGCACGCGGCCGATCACCAGGGTGTGGTCGCCGGCCTCGTGGGTGTCGACGATCTCGCATTCGAGGTGCGCGTGCACGGCGGTCAGCACGGGCGCGCCGGTGATGCCCGGAGTGTGGGAGACGCCGGCGAAGCGGTCGCCCTTGCGGGCGAAGCCGCGGGCCAGCTCCTCCTGGTCGGCCGACAGCACGTTGGCGCAGAAGTGCCCGGCCGCGAGGATCGAGGGCCAGGTGGTCGAGCCGTTCCCCGCGCAGAACAGCACCAGCGGCGGGTCCAGCGACACCGAGACGAACGAGTTGACCGCCATGCCGACCGGGCCGCCCTCTGGCGGGGCCGCGGTGACCACGACGACCCCGGTCGCGAAGCAGGCCATCGCGCCGCGCAGGTCGTCGCCCGCGATCGCCCGGAGCGCGCTCATGCGACCACCCGGTCCGCGTAGCGCGCGCGGTGCTGGTCGGGGTCGCCGAACAGCAGCGCCGACGACGTGGCCCGCTTGAAGTACAGGTGCGCCGGATGCTCCCAGGTGAAGCCGATGCCGCCGTGGATGTGGATGTTCTCGCCCGCCACCAGCGTGTACGCCTCGGAGCAGTACGACTTGGCCAGGCTCGCGATGGCCGGCAGTTGCGGCAGGTCCGACGCGGCGGCGTACAGCCCGTAGTGGGCGGCGGACCGGGCCGACTCCACCGCCATCAGCAGGTCGGCGCACTTGTGCTTGATCGCCTGGAACGACCCGATCAGCCGCCCGAACTGGGTGCGGACCTTCGCGTACTCGACGGACATCTCCAGGCACCGCTGGGCCCCGCCGAGCTGTTCGGCGGCCAGGGCGACCGCCGCCAGGTCGAGCAGCCGTTCCAGCACCGGCCCCGCGCCGCCCTCGGCGCCGATCAACCGGGCCGGGGTGCCGTCGAGCTCCAGGACCGCCTGCTTGCGCGTCTGGTCCATGGTCGGCAGCGGCGTCCGGGTCAGCCGCGAGGCGTCGGCGGAGACCGCGAACAGCGAGATGCCGGCGGCGCTCCGGGCGAAGACGAGCAGCAGGTCCGCCACCTGGCCGTCGAAGACGAACGACTTGGTCCCCGACACCCTCCAGATGCCGTCCCCGGCCGCCGCCCGCGTGGCGAGGTCGTCGGCCCGCCAGGAGCCGGAGCTCTCGGTGACGGCCACCGTGGCGATGGTGTCGCCCGCGGCGATCCCCGGGAGGAAGTCCTCCTGGGCCCGCTCGTCGCCGGAGAGCAGCAGCGCGTTGGCGGCGAGCACCGCGGTGGAGAAGAACGGCGAGCACACCAGCGCCCGCCCCATCTCCTCCAGCACCACGCCGAGTTCGAGGAAGGACGCCCCTGAGCCGCCGAACCGCTCGGGGATGGCCAGACCCTGCAGGCCGAGTTGCTCGGCCATCTGCCGCCAGACCGCCGGGTCGTACCCGGTGTCGGTCTCCATGAGGCGGCGGACCTGCGACTCCGGTGAGACGCGCTCGACGAACGACCGCACGCTGTCCCGGAAGTCCTCGTGCTCCTCGGCGAGGCCGGTGAATGCCGCGGTCGCGTCAGCCAGCTGTTGAAGTTCGCTCATGGCCCCGGACCGTACGGCGCGGGTGTGGCGCGCGGCATGAGCGGCCGGAGCCGTAACGACAGCGGTAACTATCCATGCGCGATCGTGCGACCTGGTGCCGGTCTGGGGTCGGCCTGGTGCCGGTCTGGTGCGAGCCGTCGCGAACAAGGAGGAACTTACCGTGGATCTCAGCTTCGACGGTCGCGTTGCCGTCGTCACGGGGGCGGGTGGTGGTCTCGGCCGGGCCCACGCTCTCGAACTCGGCCGCCGTGGCGCGAGGGTGGTCGTCAACGACATGGGCGCCTCGCTGTCCGGTGACGGCGCCGAGCGCGACCGGGCGGCGATCGTGGTCAAGGAGATCGAGGCGCTCGGCGGCACCGCGGTGGCCGACACCCACTCGGTCGCCACCGAGGACGGCGGCCGGGCCGTGATCGAGACCGCCGTCTCCGCGTTCGGCCAGGTCGACATCGTGGTGAACAACGCCGGCATCCTGCGCGACAAGACCTTCCACAACACCGGCCCCGACGATGTGGACCCGGTGCTCGACGTGCACCTCAAGGGGGCCTTCAACGTCACCCGCCCGGCCTGGTCGCTCTTTCGCGACCAGGGGTTCGGCCGGGTCGTGGTGACCTCGTCGTCGGCCGGTTTCTGGGGCAACTTCGGCCAGGCGTCGTACGCGTCGGCCAAGCTCGGGCTGGTCGGGCTGATCAAGGTGCTGGCCATCGAGGGGCGCAAGTACAACATCACCGCCAACGCGATCGGCCCGGTGGCCATGACCCGCATGACCAGCGGCTTCGAGAACCCGCTCGCGGACCACCTGGACCCCGCGCTGGTCTCGGCGGCGGTGGCGTTCCTGTGTCACGACTCGTGCGAGCTGTCCGGCGAGGTGCTCAGCGCGGGCGGCGGGCGCGTGGCCCGCGTCTTCGTCGGCGTCACGCGCGGCTATCTCAACGGTGAGCTGACCGCGGAGGACATCCGCGACCATCTGCCCGAGATCTTCGACGACACCGGTTACCAGGTCCCCGGCAACAGCATGGACGAGATGAACCTGCTCGCCGCGATGCTGGGGAAGTGACATGACGGTTCTGCGTGCCCGCCCGGACCGCATCACCGGCCGCCCCCTGTCGAGGATCCAGATCGGCGAGTGGATCGACATGGCCGCCAGGCGCTCCCCGGGACGGGCCTGCTTCGTCACCGAGTCGGGGTCGCGCAGCTTCGCCGAGGTCCGCGACCGGGTGCACGGCCTGGCTCGCGGGCTGCACCGGATGGGCATGCGGCAGGGCGACCGGGTGGCCGTCCTCGCCACCGACACGCCGGAGTACGTCGAGACGTTCCTCGCCCTGTTCAAGATCGGCGCGATCGCCGTCCCGCTCAACTACCGGCTGTCGCCCGCCGAGATCACGACGTTGCTGCGCACCGCGGAGGCGTCCTGGATCTTCGTCGGCGACCGGTACGCGCCGGACGTGCTGCGGGCGCGGCCGGAGCTGGAGCACCTCGTGCACGTCGTCGGCTACGAGGGCGCCGAGGGCACCGTCTCCTACGACGAGGTCCGCACTCTGGCCGACGGCGGGGAGCTGCCCGCGGCGGTGGTCGAGGATGAGGACGTGATCGCGCTCGCCTTCACCAGCGGCACGACCGGCCTGCCCAAGGGCGTCATGCAGTCGCACCGCATGTGGAAGAACATGTCCTCCAACGCGGTCCTGGAGTATCGCTTCCTGCGGGACGAGTTCCGCTACTCCGCCTCTCCGCTCTACCACGTCGCCGGCCTCGGGCTGGTGCTCAACGCGATCTGCCGGAGCTCGGCGTCGCTGCTGGTCCCCCAGTGGGACCCGGCCCGGCTGCTCTCCTGGTTCCGGCAGGGCCTCACCGACGTGTTCCTCGTGCCGACGATGATCAACTCGCTGCTGCGGCAGCCGGACGTGAGCCCGGCCGACTTCGCGTCCCTGCGCTCGGTCTTCTACGGCGCCGCGCCCATGTCGCCCGACCTGCTCACCAGGGCCATGGCGATCATGGACTGCGACTTCTACAACGGGTTCGGGGCCGGCACCGAGGCGGGCATGCAGACCGTGCTCACCCCCGAGGACCACGTACTCGCGCTCAACGGGCACCCGCACCTGCTGGGCTCGGTGGGCCGCCCCGGCTACAACATCGACCTGCAGATCTGGGACGTCGACGACAACGAGCTGCCGGTGGGCCAGATCGGCGAGATCGTCACGCGCAGCGACATGGTCATGAGCGGTTATCTCGGCCAGCCGGAGAAGACCGCCCAGGCCGTCGTCAACGGCTGGTTCAAGGGCGGTGACCTGGGCTACCTCGACGACGAGGGCTACCTCTACCTGGCCGGCCGCAAGGACGACATGATCATCCGTGGCGGTGAGAACGTCTATCCGATCGAGATCGAGGCGACCCTCTCCGCCTACCCCGGCGTCGTCGAGTGCGCCGTCGTCGGCGTCCCGGACCCGCACTGGGGGGAGACCGTACGGGCGCACGTCGTCATCGCGGAGGGCACCGGCGTGACGGCGGAGGACATCCAGCGGTTCTGCCGCGAGCGCCTGGCGAAGTACAAGGTGCCCGACCAGATCCGAATCCACGGCGACACCCTGCCCAAGAACGCCAGCGGCAAGGTGCTCCACCGTCTGCTGCGGGAGCGAACGTGAGCGAAGAGACCGGACAACACCTGACCGCGGCGGAGCTCGCGTTCCGGGAGGCCGTTACGGCGTTCCTCGACGCGCACGCCAAGCCGATCGCCGAGTGGGAGGCCGGCTGGGGCAACGGCCCGGACGAGCTGAGCGCGGGCGCCGAGCCGACCCGCGAGGAGGAGCTGCGGATGGTCGAGGCCGCCGCGGCCTTCCGTCGCGAGCTCTTCGACGCCGGGTTCGGCTGGCTGACCGGCCCGCCGGAGTTCGGCGGCGGCGGCCTGGACCCGCGCTACCAGGAGCTGTTCGACGAGGTCGCGCAGGCGTACGAGCTCCCCTCCGAAGCGTGCTTCGTGGTCGGCCATCACATCGTCGCGCCGACGCTGCTCGCGTGGGGCACGCCGGAGGTCAAGGAGAAGTACCTCCGCGCGCTCTACCGGGCGGACCTGTTCGCCTGCCAGCTCTTCTCCGAGCCCGAGGCGGGCTCCGACCTGGCCGGCGTCAAGAGCCGGGCGGTACGCGACGGCGACGGCTGGCGGGTGACCGGCCAGAAGGTGTGGACGTCGGGCGGCCACTTCAGCGACATCGGCGAGATGCTGGTCCGCACCGATCCCGGCGCCTCGAAGCACGCCGGGCTGACCATGCTGATGATCGACATGCACGCCCCCGGCGTCGAGATCCGCCCGCTGCGTCAGATGACCGGCGGCGAGGCGTTCAACGAGGTGTTCGTGGACGACGTGTTCGTCCACGACAGCCATGTGCTCGGCAAGCCGGGCGACGGCTGGAAGGTGGCGATGACCACGCTCGGCAACGAGCGGGTGTCCATGGGCTACCGCACCGCGCCGCCCACGTCCGACCCGGTCGAGCGGCTGCTCGCCATGATCGGGCACTTCGGCCTGGGCGACGACCCGCAGATCCGCCAGGACTTCGCGAGGATCGCGATGCGCCGCGACGTCATCCGGTGGACGGCCGCGCGCGCCGCGGCCGCCCTGGCCGCCGGCGGCGAGCCCGGCGCCGAGTCCTCGATCCTCAAGCTGATGGACTCGGAGAACCTGCGCGCCATCGGCACGCTCGCGGGCCGGATCCTCGGCGCGCGGATGACCGCCGACACCGGCGAGTGGGGCACCTACGTCTGGGCCGAGCTGGTGCTCAGCGCGCCCTCACGGCGGATCGCCGGCGGCACCGACGAGATCATGCGCAACATCATGGCCGAGCGCATCCTCGGCCTCCCCCGCGAGTCGGCGCCCAACCGCTGACCGCCCCGCCTCACCACCCACCATCGCCCGCGCCGGCCAGCCTGCCACGTCCGGCCGGCGCGCCGCACTTCACGCACACTTCACGCACACACGAGGAGAAGCCACATCCATGGTTGACCGCACCCCAGTGATCGCCGGCATCGGCCTGAGCGACTATCCCAAGGCACCGCATCTGGACGCGGTCGGGCACCACGTGCTCGCCGTCCAGCGGGCACTCGCCGACAGCGGCATGAAGAAGAGCGACATCGACGGGTTCATGTGCGCCCAGGGCGACTTCTCGCTGCCCGACAACGCCGGCACCATGGCGGAGTACCTGGGCATCAACCCGCGCTACTTCGACGGCACGGCCGTCGGCGGCTCCAGCTTCGAGCTGCACATCCAGCACGCGATGGCCGCGATCCGGGCGGGCATGTGCACCAACGTGCTCATCGTCTACGGCTCGGACCTCTACACGAAGTCGGGCACCAACCCGGGCTTCGGGGCCAAGGAGGCGGGCGCCAAGGTCGCCGGCGCGCTGCAGTTCGAGGCGCCGTGGGGCAACAGCCTCATCGGCGCGTACGCGATGGCCGCGCAACGGCACATGCACGAGTACGGCACCACCTCCGAGCAGCTCGCGGCCATCGCCGTGGCCTGCCGCACGCACGCCGGGCTCAACCCCAACGCGCAGTACCGCAAGCCGATGACGGTCGAGGACGTCGTCAACTCCCGCATGATCGCCGATCCGCTGCACCTGCTGGACTGCTGCGTGGTCTCCGACGGCGGCGGCGCGGTGATCGTCACCACCGCCGAGCGCGCCCGCGACCTGAGGCAGCCGGCCGTGCACATCCTGGGCGCCGCGTCGGCGCAGACGCACTGGAACATCAGCCAGATGCCCGACTACACCCGGACCGCGGCCGAGCGCAGCGGCCAGGAGGCCTTCGCCCAGGCCGGCCTCACCCCGGACGACGTCGACACGGTGCAGCTCTACGACAGCTTCACGATCACCGCGCTGCTCATGCTGGAGGACCTGGGGTTCTGCAAGAAGGGCGAGGGCGGCCCGTTCGCGGCCTCGGGCGCGCTGCAGCTCGGCGGCGCGCTGCCGCTCAACACCGACGGCGGCGCGCTCAGCTCGTGCCATCCCGGCATGCGCGGCATCTTCCTGCTCATCGAGGCCACCCGGCAGCTGCGCGGCCAGGCCGGCGCCGCGCAGGTCAAGGACGCCGAGGTCGCGCTGGCCTGCGGCTCCGGCGGCTGGCTCTCGGCGATGGGCACCGTGATCCTCGGAAAGGACAGAGCATGACGAACCTGAGCACACCAGAGACCGACGGCCGTCCCGTCCCCCTGCTGGACGCCTCGACGCGACCGTACTGGGAGGCCACCCTCCGCGAGGAGTTGCTGGTGCAGGAGTGCGCCGCGTGCGGTCACCGGCAGTTCTACCCCCGGTCGATCTGCGTCGAGTGCGGCGACACGCCCGGCTGGCTGACCACGGCGGGCAAGGGCACCGTCCACACCTACTCGGTGGTGCGGCAGACCGGCGCGTTCCCGTTCAACCAGTGGACGCCGTACGCGGTGGCCATCGTGGAGCTCGACGAGGGCCCGCGCGTGATGGGCAACGTGATCGGCTGCGAGGTGGACGAGGTCCGCATCGGCATGCGGGTCGAGGTGGAGTTCGTCCCGTTGAACGATGAGGCGTCCCTTCCGTTCTGGCGGCCCGCGGCCACCTGACGGCGAGCGCCGGGCGAGCGCGCGGTCAGACCGTACGCGGTGCGTTCGCCCGGCGCGCGGTCAGACCGTACGCGTGCGTTCGCCCGGCGGGCGGTCAGACCGTCCGCAGCGCGCGCTCGCCCGGCGGGCACGGCGCCACCGGCAGGTGCAGGGAGAGCCAGTCGGCGATCAGGTTGAGGGCCGGCCCCGGATCGTCGGTCTGCATGTGCTCCGCCCCGCCCTCGTCGGCGGTGAAGACGCGCAGCCGCTTGTCTGCCGATCCCGCGGCCTCGAAGGCGCGGCGCGCGTCCGCGACGGGGATCTCCCGGTCGTTCTCCCCGTGCACGATGAGCAGGGGCTGCTTCACCCGCGGCCACACGTCGGCCAGCGTCCACTGCTCCATCCTGGTGAGGGCCTCCTCGATCGAGGGCGTGCCCATCACCCAGGGCAGGAACCACGACGCCGGCTCGGGGCCGGAGCGTTCGTCCCACCGGCGCCGCCAGACGGCGCCGCTGTCCCAGGTGCCGGCCCACGAGACGCACGCCGAGACCCGCGGTTCGTACGCCGCCGAACGGGCCGCGTAGTAGCCGCCGAAGCTGATGCCCAGCACGGCGACGTGCCGCCCGTCCACGTCGTGCCGGGTCGCCAGGTGGTCGATGATCGCCGCGGTCGGCACCTCGTAGTCGGGACGCGACGGCACCCCGCGCAGCCGGATCAGCTCGCCCGCGCCGGGGGTGTCGATGACCAGGCAGGTGATGCCCCGGCGGGCGAACCTGTCGCCGACGACGGCGTAGAGCAGTTCCTTGGTCAGGTCCAGGCCGCCGTACACGATGACCACCGGCTGCGGATCGGCGGTGTCCGGCGCGATCAGGTAGCCGGGCAGCGTGCCGTCCGGGGAGTCGACGTGGATCCGCTCCAGCGAGACGGGCGCGTAGTCCATGGCGTTGCCGAACGCCTGCAGGGCCGCGGCGTAGCTCTCGGACTTCGCCGGGCCCAGCGGGATCTGCCGCTGCCCGCTCGCGTGGTAGACGGACGCGCGCAGGTAGCGCGCTCCCGCCGTGGCCAGGTATCCGGCCTTGACGTCGCCGGCGGCGATCAGCTCCTGCTGGTGCGCCATGCCCGCCCAGGCCGCCACCCAGGCGTCGAGGTCCGCCGCCGGGGCGTCGCGGAGTGGGCTCAACCAGCGCTGGACGTCGCCGAGCGAGCCACCGGCCATCAGCGCCAGATTGACGGTCGTCGACCAGGCATGGTTGCCCGGGAAGAACTCGAACACGGCGACTCCTCGCGGGACGGCGTGACGATCGGCGGGACCCCCGCGCCACGCACGTCCATGACATCTGCGGACTTACTTATACCTTGTGGATCATTACTTTCGGCGTTACCCGGCGCGCCCGGCCCTGTCGACCGGCAGGCGCACCGGCATCACCGACCTGTCGGAGGTCGTCGAGATCAGGGCGTGGTCCACTGCGCCCGGGGGCGCTCCTCCGGCCCCGCCAGACCGCCGATCTCCGGGTAGACCTTGTTCGCCATCAGCTCCATCTCGCGGATCAGGTCGTCCGTGGGCTGCTGCGCCCAGTGCCAGATCAGCACCGAGTACTCGTACGGGACCTCTTCCCACTCCGCCGCGAACTGGGCCTTCGCCTGGTCCACGGTGCCGCCCAGGAACAGGCCGGAGTCCTTGATGCCCTGCAGCACGTCCGAGCCCACCGGCATCTTGTGCTTGAAGAACTTCGAGTAGAAGTTCTCGAAGATGTCCGCGTCGTAGTCCATGAGGGCCTTGTCGAACGCGGCCAGCGAGTCGGTCACGTGCGGCCAGCGCACCGGAGCCTGGTTGGCGCCGAGCGGCAGCGGGTGACCGGACTTGGCGGCCTCGTCGGCGTAGATCCTGGCGAACTCGGCGGTGCGTGACGCGGGCGAGAAGCTGGTCAGGACGAAGCCGTTGCGCGCGCAGTAGCGGACCGACTCCTCCGAGCTCGACGACGCCACGAACACCGGCGGGTGCGGCCGCTGGTACGGCGGCGGCGTGACCGAGACTTTCCGGATGGCGCCGTTCTCGTCGACCTCGTCCGTCGCGCCCATCAGCGCCGCGGTGTCCGCGCCGGGATAGCCGGCGACACCGGTCTCGTACGGGAACGGGACCTGGACCCTGGAGCCCTTGTAGTCGAAGGAGTCCTGGGTCCAGGCCTTGAGCATCAGCTCGACCTGCTCCTCGAAGATCCCGCGGTTGGCCTTGTCGGCCGCCCCGCCGTCGGAGAGCGTGGCCTGGGTGCCGAGGTGCTGGCCGAGCACGTCGGTCCAGCGGGACTGGTAGCCGCGGCTGACGCCGGCCCAGAACCGGCCTTCGAGCATGTGGTCCAGGACCGCGCACTCCTCCGCCACCCGGATGGCGTCCTGGGTGCCGAGCACGTAGCCGTTGGTGCCGATGTTGATCCGGCTCGTCTGCGCCGCCAGCCACGCGTTGATCACACCGGGGGACGGGGAGACCTCGTAGCCCTCGGAGTGGAAGTGGTGCTCGATGCCCGCGATACCCCAGTACCCCAGGTCCTCGGCGGCCTTGGCGATCTTCGCCCAGTCCCGCATCACCTTCTGGAACTCATCGCGGTCGCGTCCCAGCGGACGCCGAGCCGCACGTCCTGCGGCACCGCCTTCGGCCGGAATGACCGGATACAGCTGAACAATCGCCTTGACGCTCAATATCTCACCCCTAGTGCGGTATGTGACCGAACCCCTTGCCCGTATCAAACGGGCGCGCAGTTACAGAGCCGTTCCAACTGGTCAGTAACGACGGATTAACGGCCCGCGCCGTAGAACGCAGTGCCAGATGAACCGGACATCCGGCCGCGATCCACGGAGGCTCTGACGATGCGTCCCCCGATACTGCGTGAGCGCGACCTGCCGATCCCCCTCACGGACGGCGTGGTGCTGCGCGCGGACGTCCACCGCGACCCGACGCCGGGCCGACGGCCGGTCCTCCTCCAGCTCACCGCGTACGACAAGTCCAACTGGGCCTCGGTCAACGGCGTCATCAGTCCCGAACGCGCGGTGGATCACGGCTTCGTCGTCGTCGTGGTGGACGCGCGCGGCAGGCACCGCTCCGGCGGCGACGAGCCGTTCCGCCCGTTCGCCGGTTCGGGCGAGGACGCCGCCGCGTGCGTCGAGTGGGCCGCCGCGCAGCCGTGGTCCAACGGCCGGGTCGGCATGTACGGCGCGTCCAACAACGGAGTCCCGCAGTGGCAGGCGTTGCGGCATCGGCCGCCGGCCCTGCGCACGATCGTGCCGCACTTCACCGCGTCGGAGTTCGACGACGGCTGGGTATGGCGCGGCGGGGCGTTCCAGCTCGGCTTCAACCTCTGGTGGAGCCTGGCCAACCTGGCCCCCGACCAGCTACGCCGGGCGGTGGCCCGCGACGGCGCCGACCGGCACGCGAACGCCGCCGCCGCGCTGGCGGGCGCGCTGCGCGACCCGGACGCCGCGTTCGGCCGGCTCCCGCTCGACGACGTCCCGGCCCTGGACGGCATCGCCCCGCACTACCGGGAGTGGCTCGCCCACCCGCCCGGCGACCCGTACTGGCGCGAGCTGAGCGCGGGAGAGGCGCCGGCCGCCACGGAGCTGCCCGTGCTGCACGTGGCCGGCTGGTACAACGTGCACCTGGACGGCAATCTGGCCAACTACGCGGCGATCAGGGCCGCCGGCGGGCCGGCCGCCGAGCGGCAGCGCCTCATCATCGGCCCGTGGACGCAGTGGTCGCCCGCGCTGTTCGGCGACACCTGCGGCCCGGAGCGGCGCTTCCCGGCCACGATCGACATGGAGGGCCTGCAACTCGCCTGGTTCGACCAGCATCTGGCCAGCGGGCCCGGCCCCGGCCTGCCACCGGTGCGGGTGTTCGTGATGGGCGTGGACGAGTGGCGCGACGAGCAGGAGTGGCCGCCGGCCCGCGCCCGCGCCACCGAGTGGTTCCTGCGCGGCGAGGGAGCGGCCAACTCGCGTCACGGTGACGGCCGGCTCAGCCTCGCGCCGCCGCCGGGCGCCGAGCCGCCCGACACGTTCCTGTACGACCCGCGCCGGCCCGTCCCCACGCGCGGCGGCGCGACCTACCTGCCCAACCCGGCGGCCAACTCCGGGCCGATGGACCAGCGCGCGATCGAGGACCGCGACGACGTCCTGGTCTACACGAGCGATCCGCTGGCCGACCCGGTCGAGGCCACCGGTCCGGTGCGTGCCGTGCTGTACCTGCGCTCCACCGCCCCGGCCACGGACCTGACGGCCAAGCTCGTCGACGTCCATCCCGATGGCCGGGCGGAGCTGCTCTGCGACGGCATCCGGCGCGTCACCGCCGCGCACCTGTCGGCCGCCGGAGACGCTCCCGTGCGCGTCGAGGTGGACCTGATCGCCACCAGCAACGTGTTCCTGCCGGGCCACCGCATCCGGCTGGAGGTCTCCAGCAGCTCGTTCCCGAAGTACGACCGGCACGGCAACACCGAGCGCGGCCCGGGGTCATCGGCGGACGAGCCGCGGCCCGCGGTGCAGACGATCGTCCACGACGACAGGCACCCCTCGGCGCTCGTGCTGCCCATCGTCCCCGCCCCCGACACCACCGAGGTGAGACCTTGACCCGCCCGCTGCCCCTGGCCGACGTACGCGTCATCTGCGTCGAGCAGTTCGGCGCCGGCCCGTTCGGCTCGATGCACCTGGCCGACCTGGGCGCCGACATCATCAAGATCGAGGACCCGGCCACCGGCGGCGACGTCGGCCGGCACATCCCGCCGTTCCAAGAGCAGGAGGACAGCCTCTTCTTCGAGACCTTCAACCGCAACAAGCGCAGCGTCGCGCTCGACCTGTCGGCCCCCGCCGGCCGCGAGGTGTTCGAGGCGCTGGTGACCCGGGCGGACGCGGTCTACTCCAACCTGCGCGGCGACGTGCCCGAGCGGCTCGGCATCACCTACGAGCAGCTCAAGCACCTCAACCCGCGCCTGGTCTGCGTGTCGCTGAGCGGCTACGGCATGACCGGCCCGCGACGCGCCGAGCCCGGCTACGACTACATCATGCAGGGCATCGCCGGCTGGATGTCGCTCACCGGCGAGCCGGGCGGGCCGCCCACCAAGTCGGGGCTGTCCATCGTGGACTTCTGCGGCGGCCTCGTCGCCGGGCAGGCGCTGCTGGCCGGCGTCCTCGCCGCCCGCCGCGACGGCATCGGGACGGACTGCGACCTGAGCCTGTACGACACCGCGCTCGCCATGCTGACCTACCCCGCCACCTGGCATCTCACCGGCGGTTTCACCCCGGCGCGCCGCGCCCGCTCGGCCCACCCCTCGCTGGTGCCCTTCCAGAACTTCCCGACGGCCGACGGCTGGCTGGTCGTCGCCTGCGCGAAGGAGAAGTTCTTCGCCCGGATGGCCGACGCGATCGACGCCCCCGAGCTCCGCGACGACCCCCGCTTCGCCGACTTCGACGGCCGGCGACGCCACGAGGACGAGCTGCTGCCGCTGCTGGAGGCCGCGTTCGCGCGGCGGGGCACAGCCGAGTGGCTGAAGCGGCTCAACGCGGCCGGCGTGCCCTGCGGCCCGATCAACACCGTCGCCGAGGCGCTCACCGACCCGCAGGCCGAGGCGCGCGGCATGGTCGTCGAGACCGAGCACCCCCGGTTCGGGCCGGTGCGCCAGGTCGGCAGCCCGGTGCGGGTCGGCCCCGGCCGCACGGAGCACCGGCGCGCCCCCCGGCTCGGCGAGGACGGCGACGACGTGCTGCGCGGGCTGCTGGAGTACGACGACACCGCCGTGGACAGGCTGCGCGCCGCCGGCGCGTTCGGCCCCGCCACGACACACACCGACCAGGAGGACCGCCATGCCGGCTGACGAATCCGAGGGCCTGGTCCCCATGCTCTCCGTGAAGGAGGCGGCACGGGTCGCCGTCGCCACCGGGATGCGCGAGGAGATGTCGCGCATCCACTTCTACCGCCTGCTGCTGAACTCACCGCAGGCCGGCCGGGTCGAGAACGAGATCAACGACCGCATCCTGTGGGAGGGGCGGCTGACCGTACGCCCGGAGGCGACCCGGCTGCGCGAGCTCGCGATCATGCGAGTGGCCTGGGTAACCGGCTCCGAGTATCTGTGGGCGCACCACTACGCCCCGGCCGTGGACGTCGACCTGCCCGGCAGGCGGCCCACGGACGTGCTCGGCGTGCGCGAGGGCGCGGCGTACCCGGGGTTCGGGCCCGCCGAGCGCGCCGTGATGCGCGCGGTGGACGAGATGGTGCGCGACGACCGGATCTCCGAGGAGACCCTGGACACCCTCAAGTCACTGCTGGCGAACGACGGCGAGGTGGTCGAGATCTGCTACGTGATCGCGATCTGGCGGGCGCTCACCACGCTGATGGCCACCTTCCAGGTGCCGCTCGAACCGGGGTACCAGGCGTGGGCCCCGGACGGCCGCCGGCCGGAGGCGGAAGGGTCCCGCCCGTGAGCGACTTCGAGGAGTACCGCGACCTCTTCGCCGACGTGCGGATGACCCGGCGGGACGGCATCCTGCAGGTCACCCTGCACACCGACGGCGGCTCGCTGAAGTGGTCGGAGCGGGCGCACCGCGAGCTGCCCCAGGCGTTCCGGCGGATCGCCACCGACCCCGGCAACCGCGTGGTCATCCTCACCGGCAGCGGCGACGACTTCCTGACCGAGATGGCGTTCGAGAAACGGAACACCACCCCTCGGGGCTGGGACCGGATCGCGCACGAGGGGCGGCACCTGCTCTTCGACCTGCTGGACATCGAGGTCCCGGTCATCGCGGCGGTCAACGGGCCCGCCACCGAGCATGCCGAGCTGGCGCTGCTCTCGGACATCGTGCTCGCCGCCGAGTCGGCCACCTTCGCCGATCACCAGCACGTGGTCGCCGGGGTGGTCCCCGGAGACGGCGTGCACATCATCTGGCCGTGGCTGCTGGGCATGAACCGGGCCCGGCACTTCCTGCTGACCGGGCGGACCATCGACGCGCGCGAGGCGCTGGAGCTCGGCCTGGTGGCCGAGGTGCTGCCGGCGGACCGGCTGCTCGACCGGGCCTGGGAGCTCGCCCGCGAGCTGGCGGCCAACACGACGCTCACCCTGCGCTACACCCGGGCCTGCCTGACCATGCTGATCCGGCGCGAGCTGCAGTTCGGCCTCGGCCCGGGCCTCGCGCTCGAATCACTGGCCGCGGTCGACGCCCGTTCGTTCGCGGACGCGCGGGACACCGGAGGCGAGCCGCGGCCGTGACGCCGCCCGCGCGCCACGCGGGACCGGTTTCGCGTGGCGCGGAGCCGACCTCGCGCCCCTCGGCGCCGGCCTGGCGCCACGAGGAGCTGGACGCCCGCGCCAACTACTCACAACGGAACCGGTCACGCCAGGACCGATCACGCCAGGACCGATCACGCCAGGACCGATCACGCCGGGATCTCCTGGGACTCGTCCCCGACGAAGAGTGCGCTGATCGGAGCCGGCTCGTGCCGGGTGCTCTCCCCCTGGAAGAGGTCGGCCCGGAACCGCTCGGCCGTGGCCGCCGACCAGACCTCCGGCTGCCGGGCCGTGTGCCGGGGCGACCAGGTGGTCATCCGCCGCACGGTGCGCCCGGCGACCACGAAGACCTGCCCGGTGACGTCGTCGCCGCTCGGACCGGCCAGCCAGGCGACCAGGCTCGCGACCTGCTCGGCGGGCAGCGCGCCGGCACCGGCGGGCAGCGCGCCGAAGGCCGCCTCGCTCATCGGGGTGCGGGCGCGGGGCGCGATCGCGTTGACGCAGACGCCGTATCTGGCGAGCTCGGCGGCCAGGGTCAGGGTCAGCGAGGCGAGCCCGGCCTTGGCCGCCGCGTAGTTGCTCTGCCCCGCGTTGCCGTACAGGCCGGACTCGCTGCTGGTGTTGACGATGCGGCGCCCCGCGCGCCGGGGTTGCGCGCGCCAGTGCCGGGACAGGGCGCGGCACAGCCGGAACGGCGCCGTCAGGTTGACGGCGAGCACCGTGTCCCAGTCGTCGTCGTCGAGGTTGAAGACCATCCGGTCGCGGACGATGCCCGCGTTGTTGACCAGCACGGAGATGGGCCGGCCGAGCGACTCGGCGGCGGCCAGCACGTCCTCGGCCGCGCCGCGTTCGGTGAGGTCGCCCTGCCAGGACCGGGCGACGCCGCCCTCGTCGCGGATCGCGTCGACCAGCGTGGCGGTGTCGGACCGATCGGCGCAGAGCACGGCTCCGCCCCGTCGCGCGAGCAGCCTCGCCTCCGCCGCTCCGATGCCCTGCGCGGCGCCGGTGACGACACAGGTGTGGCCCGTCAGGTCGAGCTCGCGGAGGGCGGCACTTGAGGTCGTCATAACATTTTCTCCCATTACCGAGAATCGAATCGCCAGATAATTCGACTGCCGCGATCCGCGATAATCATAACCGAATCAAGCACGCCGCAACCAGCAGCAACCGGCCCTCTTTTCCGCAGGTGACCGGCCATTCAAGCGTGGAAAAATTCTCGCTTTCCCCGCCCCAAAAGGGGTCGGAGAATAAGTCTCCAGCCCGACTGCATTTTTCACCGACGGGCTGTCTTCGGGCGCCTGAGAACGCGTTTCACCGCTGTGCCACCGACCGGCACGGTGTTATGTTGCCGACGCCGAGTTCGCCGCGCGGGCGGGACAGACGACGAAAGGCGCGTGATGACGGTTCAGCAATGGGTCGACTCCATACTCCGCCTCGTCGGCCACCTCGTCTCGTGGCCGGTCGTGACCCTGGTCATCGTGATCCTCTTCCGCAGGCGCATCATCTCCGCGCTCAGCGCGCTGACCGGGCGGGCGCGGAGCGCGTCGGTCGGTCCGCTCAGCGTCGAGTTCGACGAGGTCGCGGTGGAGGCCTTACAGGACACGGTCCGGCAGGCGGTCCAGGAGCCCGGCGCCGATCCGACCCGGCTCGCCGACTTCCTCGGCGAGCAGATCTCGAAGATGACCGGGCAGACCTCCAAACGCGACGACGAGTCCTTCTCCGGCAGCCGCATCCTGTGGGCCGACGACAACCTCCGGCACCACCTCTTCGAGGTCAACTACCTGCACCGGCTCGGCGTGGACCTCGAGAAGGCCCGCACGACGGCGCAGGCGCTCCAGGCCCTCGACTCGGAAAAGTTCGACCTTGTCATCTCCGACATGCACCGGGTCGAGGACGGCGCCGAGGAGCCGCGGGCGGGCCTGAAGCTGCTGCGCGAGATGCGGTCCGGCCGACGGCGGACTCCGTTGATCTTCTACACCTCCAACGCCGTGCCGTTCCAGGGGAACGAGGAGATCTCCGCGTACGGCGCGACCGTCACGGACACCACGAGCGACCTGTTCGCCGAGATCAGGCGGACACTGCGCCGGCAGCCCGAGGACGCCTGACCTCCCAGGACGCCCCCACACGGCCGGATCCTGGGCGCGCCGGGCCGCAACCTCGGGGTGCGCGCGGCCACGACGCCTTATGTCACCTTCGCCGACGACGACTCCTGGTGGGCGCCGGGGCGCTGGGCTGCCACCGGCCGTCGAAGCGGCCCGCAGCGCGCTGGACGTCGAGCGCGGGAACTGACGGCCGTTCCGGCGACTCCGCGAGCCGCCGTACACGGGGCTGCGCCCTCCGCCCCGGTCGCCTACGGTTTGTCCCTGACACCGGAGGGCAGCCACCGGACATGGATGCCGAAAACGGTCACACCGACGGGGCCTGGCTGGCGCGTACCCAAGGGGCGTGCAACCTGCTGGGAGGCGTCTGGCCGTTGGCGCACATGTCCAGCTTCGAGAAGGTCTTCGGCGCCAAGGTCGACCGCTGGCTGGTGCGGACCGTCGCCGGGCTGCTGGTCGGCATCGGTTACAGCCAGATCCGCGCGTCCGGCACGCCGGAGGGCGTCCGGCACGCCCGCCGGATCGGCCTGACCACCGCCGCGACGCTGCTGAGCATCGACCTCGCGTACGTGCCCACGGGGCGGATCCGCGCCACGTACCTGCTGGACGCGCTGGCGGAAGCCGGCTGGATCTACGCCTGGCGGCGAGCGTGTTGAGCGGCGGATCTACCGGACAGAGGTCAGGCATCCCGTAACGGCGTCAATGAGCAGAATGTGGCGGTTTGTGCCGATAGGCAGAGGGTAGCGCCTCGAGACGCCGCCCCCCACCACAGCGCCCACAAAGTCGATCTTCATAATCGCTCCAGGAGAGATCATGAAAGAGTCCCATCCGGTGAAGGCAGCGGTCGACAAGGTCATCGACGCGGTGACCGGCGACGGCCCCGAGATCCCAGGCGCGCCGAACAGCCGGCCCCCGGCCATGGAGGAGCCGACCGAGCCCAGGGAGCCGTTGCCACCCAAGCCCGACCAGCGCGGGCCGGAGCCCTACTCCCCCACCGGCCAGCCCCTGGACGTGCCACCCTCGGACCTCGCGCAGGGCGGCGCCTACCTGACGACCGCCCAGGGCCTGCGGCTGCGGGACACCGACCACTCGCTCAAGGCGGGGCCCCGAGGGCCCGTGCTCCTGCAGGACCACCACCTGCGCGAGAAGATCATGCACTTCGACCACGAGCGCATCCCCGAGCGCGTCGTGCACGCCCGGGGAGCCGCCGCCCACGGCGTGTTCAAGTCCTACGGCACGGCCACGACCGTCACCAAGGCCGCCCTGTTCGCCAAGGACGTCGAGACCCCGGTCTTCGTGCGCTTCTCCACCGTGCTCGGCTCACGCGGCTCGGCCGACACCGTACGCGACACCCGCGGCTTCGCCACGAAGTTCTACACCACCGAAGGCGTCTGGGACCTGGTCGGCAACAACATCCCGGTGTTCTTCATCCAGGACGCGATCAAGTTCCCCGACATCATCCACGCCGCCAAACCGCACCCGGACCGGGAGATCCCGCAGGCGCAGAGCGCCCACGACACCTTCTGGGACTTCGTCTCCCTGCACACCGAGGCGACCCACCACACGCTGTGGAACATGTCCGACCGCGGCATCCCGCGCTCGTTCCGCACCATGGAGGGCTTCGGCGTTCACACCTTCCGCCTGGTGGACGCGGCGGGGGCGACCACCCTGGTGAAGTTCCACTGGAAGCCCAAGGCCGGTGTGCACTCTCTGACCTGGGAGGAGGCCCAGCTGATCAACGGCATGGACCCGGACTTCCACCGGCGTGACCTGGCCGACGCGATCGAGGCGGGCGCGTATCCGCAGTGGGAGCTGGGCATCCAGACCTTCCCCGACACGCCCGAGCAGACCTTCGAGGGCATCGACCTGCTGGACCCGACGAAGATCGTGCCGGAGGAGCTGGCGCCCGTCCAGCCGATCGGCCTGCTCACACTCAACGCCAACCCGTCCAACTTCTTCGCCGAGACCGAGCAGGTCGCCTTCCATCCCGGCCACCTGGTGCCCGGCATCGACATCACCGACGACCCGCTGCTCGCCGGGCGGCTCTTCTCCTACCTCGACACGCAGCTCACCCGGCTGGGCGGGCCCAACTTCGCCCAGATCCCGATCAACCGCACCCACGCGCCCGTCAACGACATGCTGCGTGACGGCATGCACCAGACGGCGGTGCACCAGGGCGTGGCGCCGTACCGGCCCAACTCGCTGGACGGCGGGTGCCCCTTCGTCGCGGGCGCGCAGAACGGCGCGTACGTCGAGGTGCCGGTCGAGGTGGCCGCGGCGCCCAAGGTGCGGGAGGCCCCGGCCTCCTTCGCCGACCACTTCACCCAGCCGCGGCTGTTCTGGCTGAGCCTGTCGCCGGTCGAGCGGGAGCACGTCATCGCCGCCTACACCTTCGAGCTGGGCAAGGTCTACGAGCAGGCCATCAAGGAGCGCAACCTGCGGGTGCTCGCCGAGATCGACCCGCACCTGTGCGAGCAGGTCGCCCAGGGGCTGGGCCTGCCCGCCCCCGAGCCGTCGCAGCCGCTGCCGAACCCGCGGCCCAGCCCCGCGCTGTCCCAGGTGGGCGACACCTGGCCGGTCACCGGCCGGATCGTCGGCATCATCGCCGACGGCGACGGCGACCTGCGGGCCGTCAGCGCCCTCCGCCAGGAAGTGCTGGACGCCGGCATGGTCCCGCTGGTCATCGCGCCGACCGGCGGCACGCTCGCGGCCGACGGCGACGAGCCCGTCACCGTGCAGCGCACGTTCGCCACCGCGCGATCGGTGGAGTTCGACGCGCTGCTCCTGGCCGGCGCGCCGGCTCCCGGCCTGGACGCGTACGGCGCGCGCGACGCCAAGGCCGGCACGGCCACGATCACCGAGACCGTGGTCGACCCGCGCGTGCTGCTCATGCTCTCCGAGGCCTACCGGCACGCCAAGCCGGTCGGCGGATGGGGCGACGTCTCCGGGGTGCTCGAACTGGCCGGGGTGCCCACCCAGGCGCCCGGTGTCCTCGTCGCCCCGGACGCCCAGACGGCACTGCGGGAGATCGTCCAGCTGCTGACCGAACACCGGGTCTGGAACCGCTTCCCCAGCGCACCCGCCCTGTCCTGACGTACGCACCCGAGCTCTCCCGCCGCTGCCGGCGGGAGGGCTCTCGTGTGTCCAAGGCCGGCATACCTCACCATGAAGGCTCCGACGAGATCAGCAATGCGATCACCGGCGAAGCGACCGACGAAAGGCCTTTCAGCATGGACGACCAGCAGTCCCAGCCCTACGAGACCACCGCGATCACCTCCGCCTTCGGCCTCGGCCTGCACCACGTACAGCTCGCCCTGCCGCCGGGCGAGGAGGACGTGTGCCGCCACTTCTACGTGGACGTGCTCGGCATGACAGAGATCCAGAAGCCGCCGGTGCTCGCCGCCCGAGGCGGCCTGTGGGTACGCGCCGACGGCCTGGAGATCCACCTGGGCGTTGAAGAGGACTTCCGCCCGGCGCGCAAGGCCCACCCCGGCATCCTCGTGGCCGACCTCGACGCGCTCGCCGAACGCCTGACCGGCCAGGGGGTCAAGGTCACCTGGGACGACGACTTCCCCGGTCACCGTCGCTTCTACGCCTTCGACTGTCACGAGAACCGGCTGGAGTTCCTCGGCCCCGACAAAGAGACGGAATCGGCAGCGTGTCAGCCCTGAAGGACCGAGGTTGCTTCTCTGCGCTGAGCAAGCCGGCCCGCCGCAACAGCCTCGCTCGCTTGCTGGGCCCCCCCCCTTCACTACTCCGTGATACCGTATAGTGGTACTCGGTGCCACAGAGTACTGATGCAGGAGGACCGGGTGGACGACCTGACGGAGATGCTCAAGGGCACGCTTGAGGGGTGCGTGCTTGAAATCATCGGCACCGAGGAGACCTACGGATACGCCATCACACGTCGGCTGAACGAACTCGGCTTCACTGATGTCATCGAGGGGACGGTTTACACCATCCTGCTGCGACTTGAGAAGAAGAGGCTTGTCCAGGTGACCAAACGACCGTCCGGGCTGGGCCCGCCGCGCAAGTTCTACGCGCTCAATGACGCGGGGCGCGAAGAACTCGCGACGTTCTGGGCGAAATGGGAGTACGTCTCATCACGGATCGACAGCCTCAAGGAGATGCGATGAACTTCTGGGAGACCATTACCGGCAGCGATCTCACCAGGGAATGGAAGACGTTCGAAGCCCGGGCCGCGACATTGCCGGCCGACCACCGGGCGGCGTGGGAGAAGATCAAGGGTCACCTTTTTGTCTACGGGGACTTCACTGGCCGCAACCTGATGCCGATTCTCGACGGTGCTCTGGGGCTGCTCGAAGAGACGGCGTCCGATGGGCAGAGCATTCACGAGGTGCTGGGTGACGACATCGAGGGCTTCTGCGCGGCGTTGGCCGGCGGAGAAGGGGCCCGGACCTATCGCGACCGGTGGCGCGAGCAGCTGAACAGGAACGTCGCAAGGAAACTGGGCCGGCTAGGAGGCTGACGTGGGCGTCCAGGACATCATCGAGGGCAAGAAGCAGTGGCGGGCGCACATGGCGCGGGTCAAGGCGCTCCCGCCGGATTACCAGATCGTCTACAAGGAGATGCAGAGGTATTTCTTCAAGGTCGGGCCGGTCGGGTTGGCTGACGGGTCCCTGCTCTCAGGGATCCTCGATTTCTTCGAGGAGGGCGTCGCGGCCGGCAAGGGAGTCCTGGAGCTCATCGGCAACGACGTCGCTGCCTTCTGCGACGACCTGGTCAAGGACTCACGCACCTACGCGGACCTCTATCAGGAGTCCATCCGTGGCGAACCCGGCACGGCCGGGAAGTAGCACCAAAGGCGCCGGCGGACGCTGCTCATGCCGCCGAGCGTGCCTTCGTCAGGCCGGATCACCGCCGCTGTGGGCGCAGCGGGCCTGGCGGAGGGCTCGTCAGGAGGCGCCCGCCACGAGCGGTGCGGCTGGCAGGCTCACGAGCGTGCCCGCTCGGCGTAACGGTGCAGGTGCGCGGCGGCCACGCTCAGATCGGCCGCGGCCGCCTGGCAGGCGCCGAGGTGTGCGGTCACCGCCTCACGCAGCCATGGTGGCGCGACACCACCGGCCTCCAGCCCGGCCTCGATCTCCCGCAGGCGTTCGACGCACTCGGCGAGCGTCCGGGCGTCGGACTGCAGCACCACGGCATGGGCGGCGATCGCCGCGGCTTCGTCTGACATGGGTCCTCCGGTCAGAAGATCAGAACCGGGCGGCAGTCGCCAGGTCGCCTGACATGGCACCTCCGGTCAGTGAGCGGCAGGACGACGGCCGCCGGGCTCGGCTGACAACGGCATTCCGGTCACAGGAGCGGCATCGGAGTGGCGGCGGGCCGGAGCGTCTGGCGGGCACCGGACGACAGGCAGAGCAGCGGACGGGCGCCGTCGAGACCCAGGTCGCGAAGCCGGCGGGCCAGCGGGTGAGCCGACCGTGGCGCCACGGCCAGCCGCAGCCGTGGCACGGGATGGAGACGACCCAGGCCGCGGGTCCGCAGGCAGGAGCGCAGCGTCGTGCCCGCCTCGCACGTGTAGCCGACCAGGTCGGGGTCGCTCGCGGGCAGCCCGGGGCCGAGGTGGCCGCGCAGAGTCAGCACCCGGTCGTCGGCCGCGCCGGCGGTGACGCGCGCGGACCTGTTGGTGAGCTCGAACTCCAGAGGCGCGAGGTACGGCTCGCCACCCCACAACCGTGGCGCCACGGCCGAGACGGCGGCGGCGTCGACCACCGAGCCGGCCAGGTAGCTGCCCGAGCGCCGCCGGTCGGCGCCGCGCAGCAGGTCGGGCCAGACGCGTGACGACCGTGTCGGCCACGGGCCGGGTACGACGATCCCCAGGTGGAGCTCGCGGTAGCCGCCCACGCTGGTGCGCCGGTTCCAGGACGCGTACAGGGCGACGAGGGCACGGCCCGCGAGCCGCACGGCGGGGCCGAACCCGGTGCCGGCCAGCAGCTCCGCCGCCGCACCCGGATCCGCGGCGAAGTACGCCGTGAGCGCGCTGCCGTCGTGACACCTGATCGGCAGCTCGACGGGGCCCTCCGGGCCGTCCACCGGGTAGGTGGGCACGGTGAGGAAGGGGAACCCCTCGGGGTCGGGCGCGCGGTCGAACAGGAGGTACGCCTGTGAGCGGACGACCGGCCCGTGGTAGGGCGCGAGCTGCCCGTCGATCCGGCCACGGGCCTCGATCAGGTCGTCGGCGATGTTGGCGATGTAGTGGTCGATGCTGTGGCAGAGCGGGAAGAGGTGGGTGGAGTCGAAGTAGTCGACCACGTACCAGCCGGGATGCAGGTCGAAGCAGCCGCCCGCGCCCTGCCCGTCGAGGGTGGGGATGATGTCGTGCTGGTTGGTGACGCTGGCGACCCAGGTGCGGGGGTCGGCTGGTCTTTTGAAGTCGATGGGCGAGCCGACCGCCACGGCGTGCGTGACGGTGTGACGGGCGCAGAACTCCGGATCCTGGGCCAGGTTCATGATGGCCGCGCCACCCGCGCTGTGCCCGATGAGCGCCAGCTCGGCCCCCTGGGGCAGGCCGTAGTCGGCCACGGCCTCGGCCAGCGCGCGACTGTAGGGGCTGCTGTCCAGCACGGCGCTGCTGAAGGCGCCGAGCAGGTCCTGGGGCGAGTCGAGGTCGGGCCGTCCCGCCCGCATGCCGGGGGCCTGGACGATGTGGCGCACCACCCCGTCGGGGCCCTCGACGCTCTGGATGAGCACCCGCCCCGTCGTGCCCACCGCGCTGACGTTGCGCAGGAACCCGAGCAGCGACCCCCGCGAGCAGAGCCGCGCGGACTCGGCGTCGGTCAGGTCGACGCGGCGGGCGGCTCCCTCCCCCGTGTCGAGGACGGCGATGGCCCGGTTGCTCAGGCCGGTGATCGGGTCGGCGGTGGCATAGCCCCCGCCGGTGGCGATCAGCCAGGCGGCGTCGTCGTTGAGTGGGTTCTCGTCCAGCAGCGCCCGCAGCGCGAGGACCTCGCCGAAGACCGGGGCGAGCTCGCTGAGCGCGCGCACCGCGCCCCGATCCTTGAGCAGGGCGCGCAGCGCGCGGAAGGCCGCCAGGTCGCGGTCGGCCGCGACCGCCTCGATGAGCCGGCCGAGCATGGGGTCGCCGGTCAGCTCGGGGTGGTCGACGGCCACTGCGGCGATCCGCAGCCGCAGCGAGGTGGCCAGCACGCGCACCGCCAGGCTCTCCGTGCCCGCCATGGCGCCGAAGGCCGCCGCCAGCGCGCCCAACCGGCCGCCGGCGAGCGCGTATCCGAGGCCGTCGCCGTTGGCCAGGGAGCGCAGCAACGAGCGGTGGGCCGAACAGGCCGCCGAGGGGGCGTGCGGCAGGGCGCGGAGCAGGGCGCCGTCCGTGAGCGCGGCGGTGGCGTGGACCGACGCCTCACGGATCATGACCCCGATGTCGACCAGCTCGCGGGCCGCGGCGCGCAGCGACCCGGCGGCCGGGCCGGTCTCCCCGCTCACCGCTCGGCCCGTCGGGACATGCTGACGAAGTGGGGGCGCGGATCCTCCGGGACGTTGCGGCGTAGCACGTCGGACAGGGTTTTCGTGGTCGCGATGATCCGCAGGCCGTGCGCGGAGAACGTCTCGGCGTTGAACACCCGTGGGGACAGGAGCGGGTTGGTCAGCGCCTGGGAGAAGGCGTCGATGGCGATGATCTTCGTGAGGAGCGGCGGCAGGATGGCGTCGGGCGCGCCGGGTTCCTCGGCGAACAAGCCGACGTACAGATCGAGGTCGTCGACGCCGCGGTAGAGCTCGCGCAGCGCGCCGCTGACCCGTTCGTCGCCGGAGACATGCTCGAAGCGGCGAATGCGGGGGAAGCGGCAGTGCTCGCGGTAGCTGTTGTAGGGGGCCAGGCTGAGCGCGCGCGAGTCGGCGATGCTGGCCACGTCGACCTCCCGCAGGACGGGATCGGTGTTGAACAGGCCGATGCGGCCGGCGCGCTGGCGGGAGGCGTCATCGAACAGCCGGCCGAGACCGGGCTCGGGCATCAGCGCGCCGGCGACCAGAGTCTGCTCCATCGGCAGCTCGCGTTCGCCCACGGACAGCCAGGAAGGGATCAGGCTGTGCCAGCGGTAGACGAGGTTGAACTCCACCGAGGCCCAGTTCTCGCGGTGCCAGGGCGCACGGGCCAGCATCGACGACAGCCCCGAGTCCAGGGTGAAGCGGAAGTGGTAGGGGGTGATGTGGTTGATGTACTCCTCGACCACCAGCTTGATCAGCAGCACGATGAGGATGTTGCGCGCGGTCTGGAAGAGCCGCTCGTCGTCCCAGCCCGGATGGCAGGCGGCCAGCAGGCGGGCCACCCGGTTGTGCTCGCGCAGGAACAACACCGTCAGCATGGTGAAGCCGATCTGGATGTTGCCCCGGTCGCTCCCGGTCGCGAACAGCGTGTCACGCTGCTCGTCGGTCATCTCCGCGAAGCGGATGACGCTCAGCGGCGCGAACTCCGGTTTGACCTTGCCGTTCGCGCACAGGTAGGGCGGGAACTCCCCGCCGTTGATGAGCTGGCTCTTGAGCAGCCCGCCGTCGAACGTGCGCAGCGCGGCCGTCATCTCCGCGTGGAGGCCGTAGACCTGGTTGAGGTCGATGTGGTGGTTGGAGGTGTTACGGCGCGGGTCGCGCGGGATGTTGACGTCGCCGCGCAGGAAGCCGTCGGTGAACCACTGGGCGAAGTAGGCGAACAGCACCGTCGAGCGCGGGCAGGGGATCATGGTGTCGCCACGGGTGAAGAGGTCGGCGGCGCGCTGGGGGCTGGGCCGCCCGCTCTCGTCCCCCGCGAACGGGGGCAGGTGCCTGCCGCTGTAGGAGCGGTCGGTCAGCGAGACCCACGACGTGTAGTCGGCCATCGTGCTCAGCGGCTCCGGCCGGGGCGGCATCTCGCGGATCGCGTGGTCGATCAACGAGGCGTTGAGCCGCGACCGTAGCGGCTGGACGGTCTGTACGAGCTCCCAGAACGGCCGGCCGCTGGTCAGAGCCAGAAACCTGAGCCGGTTGGCCGCTCCGTCGGTGGCGATGCCGCGTGCCGTCGTCCTGCCTGCCGCCATGCTCATCCCTCCTGGCCGTCGGCGCCGAGTCCGAGGAGGAACCGGTCGGGGAAGATCCCTTGGGAGCGGGCGATCCGGCCTTCCGGCGGCGGCAGCAGGCGCACGCCGGGGCGCAACAGCAGGCGGCGCACCGCCTCGCAGACGACGGCCCTGGCGGGATGCACGCCGAGGCAGGCGTGATGGCCGTAGCCGAAGAACAGCTGGTGGTGACCCGGCCGGTCGAGGCGGAACTCGTCGGGCTCCGTCACCACGTCCGCGTCGAACATGGCCGAGGCCGGAGCCGCGAGCACGACCGTGCCGGCGGGGATCAGGGTGCTGCGCGGGGTGCCGGCGGCCAGCACGTAGTCGCGCTCGCACAGCCGGGGAAGCAGCTTGAAGAACGGGTTGAACCGCAGCGCCTCCCAGACGTAGCGGTCGAAGCGGCCCGGGTCGGGGTCGGCGGCCGCCTTGACGGCCTCCGCGAGCACCTGGGGACGCAGAAGGAGCTGCTCGACGGCCTCGACCATGGCTCCGGGCCCGCTCTCCACGAACCCGAGGGGCAGGCCGGCCATATTGATCAGGATGCGCTCGTCGTCGAGGCCGATCTCCGACGGCAGGGTGGTGCGGGCGAGCCGGGTGAAGATGTCGTCGGGCAGGTCGAGCCCCGCCTGCAACGCGGCCCTGTGCTCGGCGAGCCGGCCGCGCAGATAGTCGATCATCTCCGCGCCCGCGCGGATCGACGCGGCCTGGATCTCCGGGTCGCCCAGGAAGTTGGCGAACCCGTCGGTGACGATGGCCCGGGTCCACCGCGACAGGGTCTGCTGGTCCGGGCCGGGGAAGCCGAAATAGCCGGCGGACACGCCCAGGGCGACGGGACGGAACAGCGCCTGGACCGCGTCGACGCGGCCGTACGGCAGGGCGGCGTCGAGCAGCTCGTCCGCGATGCGACCCGCCAGCTCGCGGGCACCGGCCGTGTCGCGCGGGTCGAGCATGACCCTCATCAGGCCCTTGTCCCGCCAGTTCGTCGGGGTGGCGTCGCGGCCCAGCATGAACGGGCCGCCGAGCGCGGCGTCGAGCCGCGGGCCGAAGATCCGGACCGAGAAGACCTCCTCGCGGGACAGCACTTCGGTGACGTCGGCGAAGCGGGTCACGACCGTGAAGGCGGGGGTGACGAAGACCGGGCGTCGCTCGCGCAGCTCGGCGAACAGGGCGCGCCAGTCGGTGCGCATCCACTCGCGGACGAGGCCGAACGCGGACATCGGGTCGCGGGCCAGTGCCTCGTCGTATCTCTCCAGATGGCTGCCCGTGGTTGCCTGATCGACAGCGCCCATGCCGTGGCCCCTTCCGTTGTGACGTCGGATCGAACAGAGATCATCACGTTGTGTGGCCACCACAATCTAGGCGGCCGAAACCCCCTTCCCTGATGGCTACCGTATGGAGTGTTTTGCTTCCTCTGAGTGACGACTTCATCACTCGGCGGCCATTGCCGTGATCCCGGCGGACGACCGTTGAATGAGGAGCCGTATCGTCCTCGCCGATCACGGGAGCAAGCGTGAACTCGTCCTCCATCCCGCAGCCGGGTTCGGGCACGGCGGAGACGGTGCCGGTCACCACCGGCCGCCGGACCGTCTACCTGGTCGTCCTCGTGGTGCTCCCGGCGCTGCTGCCGGCCCTGGCCGTGCCCGCCGCCTGGGGCTGGGGCATCGGCCCGCGCGACGTGGTCATCGCGGTCGTGATGTACCTGATCAGCATCTTCGGGATCGCCATCGGCTATCACCGGCTCTTCACCCATCGGGCCTTCAAGTGCGCCAGGCCGCTGCGCATCGCGCTCATGCTGGCCGGCGGCATGGCGGTCGAGGGGCCGGTCACCCTGTGGACGGCCGAGCACCGCCGCCACCACAAGTACGCCGACCGCGAAGGCGACCCGCACTCACCATGGCGCTACGGCGACGACGGCCTGGCCCTGCTGCGCGGCATGACGCACGCCCACGTCGGCTGGTTCTTCACGGCGCGCCGGCGTTCCAGCCCACGGCACTGGGTGCCCGACCTGCTGGCCGATCCGGACGTGCGCCGGTTCGACGCCGCCTACCCAGCCGTCGCGGCGCTGTCGTTCGCGCTGCCCGCCGTGGTGGGCGGGCTGTGGTCGATGTCCTGGACGGGCGCGTGGACCGCCTTCTTCTGGGGCGGGCTGGTCCGCTACGCCCTGGTGCACCACGTCACCTGGTCGGTCAACTCCGTCGCGCACACTTTCGGCGACCGTCCGTTCCGGACCAGGGACCGCTCGTCGAACGTACGGTGGGTGGCGCTGCTGACGCTCGGTGAGGGCTGGCACAACTGGCATCACGTCGAACCCACCTGCGCCCGGCACGGGGTGCTCAGGGGTCAGCTCGATCCGAGCGCCCGGCTGATCCGCTGGTTCGAGCGGGCGGGCTGGGCGCACGACGTGCACTGGCCGTCCCCCGACCGCCTGGCCGCGCGCCGGACCGACCCGGCGCGCCCGGCGCGACCCGACCGACCCGACCGACGGGGCTGACCGGGCCGACCGGCCTGACCGGCCTGACCGGGCTGACCGGGCCGACCGGCGCGGCTGACCCGTCTCTCCGATCACTGTCCCGGGCGCCGGAGCCGCAGCGACCACCTTCCTCTACAGGCTGTAGAGTATGCGCCGGTGTCCGGGTGAAAGGGAGAGACATGCTGCGCTGGTTCCGAGCCGTGGCGGTGGCCGAGGCCTGCTCATGGGCGGGACTGCTGATCGGGATGTTCTTCAAGTACGTGACCGCGACCGGGGATCTCGGGGTGAAGGTGTTCGGGCCGATCCACGGGGCGCTGTTCGTGCTGTACGCGGCCGGAGTGATCCTCGCGGCCCGAGAGGCGGGCTGGAGCCGGGGCACGGTGCTGCTGGGCCTGGCGTGCGCGGTCCCGCCGTTCACCTCGCTGTGGTTCGAACGGCGGATGGCGGCGCGAGCGGCCCGCCGTCCGCACCCGGCACCGGCCGCCGGCTAGCCGCGGGCTCCCGCGGGGGCCGGGGTGGTGGTGTCGAGGATGTCGCCGGAGCGTACGAGTCCGTGCGTGACGTACGCCGTGGTGATCGCGTCGGCGACGATATGTGGCTGGAAGATGCCCGTCTCCTCCTCGACCGTGCCGATCGTCGAGGGGTCCAGTTCGAGGTCCAGCGCGTCGTAACAGGACCGGGCCACGTCGCGCAGGGCGGCGCCGCCGTTGACCTGTACGACGGAGCTGACCAGCCAGGAACGCCCCCGGATGCGCTGGGCGATGCCGGCGATCTTGACTCGGCCCCGGGCGTTGACGCTGTGGTCGCCCGGACAGTATTCCCGTGGCACGGGACCGACGCGGGCGTCCAGGCCGAGGGAGGCCAGGGCGGCGCGCAGCGCCTCCGCGACCGCGGTGAAGCGGTGGTGCGGGGACACGACGCCGACCGGGTCGACGCCGTAGTGATCGAGCACCAGGCTGCCCTCATGCAGAGGGGCGGCCGATCCCCCGACCGGGCGAACGTGGGCGGCGAAGCCATGTGCCGCGACCGCCGCGGCGGCGGACTCGAATCGGGGGTTCCTCGTGTCGCGGCGGCTGAAGGCGACGACCGGCGGCAACCGACGGACATGCAGGATGGGGGATGCCCGCTCTTCTCGCGATAGCTTCAGCAGGAGACCCGCGACATGCCGAAACGGGTCTCCCTCCGGGGGGCCGGTCCGATCGGCGGGGAGCATGGGGATCAAGGCGTCTCGATCAGGGCGCGCAACTCGGCGAGGAACGCGGCGCCCGTCGCGCCGTCGACCGCACGGTGATCGCAGGTGAGCGTGAAGTCGGCCTGGGGGACCCACTCCGCCACCCCGTCACGGCGGACGTACCGCTCGGTGGTCGCGCCGATCGCCAGGATCGCCACCTGCGGCACGTTGAGGATCGCGGTGAACCGATCGACGCCCTGCATGCCGAGGTTGGAGATCGTGAAGGTGCCGCCCGTCACGTCGGCCCTGCCGAGCCGGCCCTCCCGCGCCCGGGAGACGAGATCACGGCGGGCGGCCCTGATCTCCGGCAGCGCGAGCCGGTCGGCGCCCTGGACGACGGGGACCATGAGGCCCGCGTCGGTCGCGACCGCCACACCGATGTTGACCTCGTCGAACCGCGTGACCGTCAACTCGTCGTACCACGCGTTGAGCTGCGGGTGCTCCACCAGTGCTCGCGCGCAGCACTCGATCAGTCTGTCGGTCACGGTCGCCCCGGCGGCGCGCCGCTTCGCGGCGAGCGCGGCCGACATGTCCACGGTGATCGTCAGAGTGAAGGCCGGCGCTTCCCACGCCTTGATCATCCTGCGCGCGGCGGTCCGCCTGATGCCGGTCAGCGGCACCACGTCGCGAACGGCGGGGCCGCTCCCGTCCACGGTCATCGCGCTAGTCCGTCTCGATGACGGCGATGACCGCGCGAACGTCCACGGTCTCTCCCTCGGTCGCCAGGATCTCGGTGAGAGTGCCGGTCGCCGGAGCCTCCACGGTCTCCTCGACCTTCTCGGCCTCGACATCGACGAGCGGCTCGTCCTCGACGACCCGCTCGCCGACCTTCTTGAGCCAGGTGGAGATCGTGCCCTCGCTCATGCCCATTCCCCATTGCGGGAGGAGGACTTCAACCCTCATTGTCAGTTCCTTTCCTGTATATCCGATTTATCGTTAGGCCGGCTTGAGACCGGTCACCCGCCGGAGCGCGGCGGCGATGCCGTCGCGGGTGGGGTACATCTGCTGCTCGAGGCTGGGGCTGAACGGGATCTGCATGTCCGGCGCGGTGAGCCGCACGATGGGGGCCTTGAGCGCGTCGAACACCTCCTCCGCGACGAGGGCCGAGATCTCGGCCGCGGCGCCGCAGGTACGGTGGGCCGGCTCGACGACGACGAGCCGCCCGGTCTTCGCGACCGAGGTGAGGATCGCGGCCGTGTCCAGGGGCACGAGCGTGCGCGGGTCGATGACCTCGACCGACACGCCTTCCTCCCCAAGGCGGTCGGCGGCCGCGCACGCGTCGGGCACGGAACCGGAGATCGCGACGAGGGTGACGTCGGTTCCCTCCTTCACCGTCCGCGCGACTCCCAACGGGATGCGGAAGGGCTCGTCGCCGACCTCGCCCTTCAGCCCCCACAGCTTCACGGCCTCGAACGCCAGCACCGGGTCATCGGAATCGATGGCGGCGCGGAGCAACCCCTTGGCATCCTCGGGTGACGCGGGAGCGATGATCTTCAGCCCGGGTACGTTCATGAACATCGGGTACGGCCGGTCCGAGTGATGCGCGCCCGTGTTGAGGCCGTAGAACATCGCCGAGCGGAAGACCACGGGCATGGACGCCTGGCCGCCGAACATGTAGCGGTTCTTGGCGACCTGATTGACGAACTGGTCCATCGCCATGTATAGAAAGCTCGAATAGGACAGGTCGACGATGGGACGCAGCCCGGTCATCGCGGCGCCGGCCGCGATGCCCACGATCCCTTCCTCGGAGATCGGCGTGTTCCTGATGCGGTTGCGGCCGAACATCTGCAGGAAGTCGCCTTCGCTGCTTCGGGACTTTCCGCCGCCCGTCGTGCCGTAGACGTTGGCCTCGACGTCCTCGCCCACGATGACGACGCGCTCGTCGGCCTCCATCGCCTCGCGCTGCGCGGCGCCGATGGCTCCGAGATAGCTCATGATGCTCATACGGCGGTCACCTCGTCGGTGTACAGGTCCTCGAATGCGACGGACGGCTCGGGATAGGGACTCTCGTTCGCGAACTCGACCGCGCGATCGACCTCTTCCATGACTTCCGCGTCGAGCTGCTTGAGCTGCTCGTCGGTGATGCCGCGGTCGCGCAGGTGCCCGGCGAGGCGATCCAGCGGATCACGGCTGAGCCACTCACTGATCTGCTCTTTGTCGCGGTAGTTGTCGATGCGCAGGCCCTCGGAGTGCTCGTTGAAGCGGTAGGTCATGACCTCCACCAGGCTCGGGCCCTCGCCCGCCCTGGCGCGGTCGGCCGCGGTCTTCACCGCGTCGTACACCGCGATCACGTCCTGGCCGTCGTCGACCCGGACGCCGGGGATGTCGAACCCGGCCGCGCGCTCGAAGATGTTGCCGGAGGTCACGGTGTGCGCCGGCGTGCTGAGCGCGTACTGGTTGTTCTCACACAGGAAGATGGCCGGCAGCTTCCAGACGCCCGCCATGTTCATGGCCTCGTAGAGCACTCCCTGGTTGGCGGCGCCGTCGCCGAAGAACGCGAGGGAGACCCGCGGGCGGCCGAGGAGCTTCGACGCGAACGCGGAGCCGGTCGCGATCGGGATGGAGGAGCCGACGATGCCCGACTCGCCCAGGCTGCCGACCGAGAAGTCGGCCAGGTGCAGCGACCCGCCCTTGCCCCGGCAGACTCCGGTGGCCTTGCCGACGAGCTCGGCCATCAGCGGGCCGAGCGGCGAGCCCTTGCCGATGGGGTGGCCGTGGCTGCGATGGTTGCCCGTCATGTAGTCGTCGTCATCGAGCGCCATGCAGGAGCCGACGACCTGAGCCTCCTGGCCGATGCTCGTGTGCACGGTTCCAGGGATCAGGCCGCGTTTGACCATCTTCGCCGCGCGCTCCTCGAAGCGCCGGATGCGCGTCATCCGCCGCTGCATCTCCAGCAGCGTGGACGTGGGTATGTCGGTTCGCACAAATCCTCCCTTGCATATATATTCAAACACGAATGATTATTCTCAATGATAGCGACGGAGGGCCGGGCAGCACCTTTCGGGTTCTGCGCCGGTTCTTCCGGTCAGTTGTCGGCGGCCAGCGCCTGCGCGTTCACCAGGTCGGTGACGATGACGTCGACCCACCCCCCGCGAAGGGCTCCGCGGATGGCCTCGAACTTGCGCGCGCCACCGGCGATGCCCACGCGTCGCGGTGTCTTCAACAGCGCCTCGACCCCGATGCCCACCACCAGGTCGTTGAACTCGGTGTCGATCGGCCGGCCACCGGCGTCGAAGAACCGCATCGCCACGTCGCCCACCGCGCCGAGCTCGCGCAACGTCCGCATCTGCGCCTCTGACACGGCGTTGCCGGAGACCTGGAGCAGTGGCGACGGCGTGACGCTGCCGATGCCGACGAGAACATCGGTGAGACTTTCCCAGGCCGCCGCCGTCTCGACGACGTTCGGGTCCTGGAAAAGGGCCTCACGCGCGGACGGCGTCGCGACGATGCCCGGCGTGGGCAGGAACATCGGGGTGCCGCCCACGATGCGGGCCAGCCGAAACGTGAGCTCTGTCGCCTTGAGCTGTGCCGCCGGCTGTCCCACTCCGCCCATGATCTGCACGATCGACTCGGCACGCCGACGCTTGAGGGGCACCATCGAGTCGACGGTCGCCAGCAGGGTCTCCGACCAGGAGGAGAACCCGACCCGCGCGCCGTTCGTGAGCGTCGCCTCAAGATAGGTCGCCGCCGCCGCGCCCAGCGCCCACATGGTGGAGCGTTCGTCGCCGCTGCTCTCGACGACGAGTGCCTGCCGCAGCCCGTACTTCCGGACGAGCTGCTCCTCCAGCTCCGGATAGACCCCCTCGGGCGGCAACACCACCGTGCGGACGATCCCCATCTCCACCGCCTGCTTGAGCCACCGCGACACCCGCGACTGAGAGATGCGCAGCTGCTCGGCGATCGCCGGCTGCGTCATGTTCTGCTCGTGGTACATCCGCGCGACCTGCACGATCATGGTCACGGAATCGCGACTCTCGGTGCCTGTTCTCCCAATCACGTGGCTTCTCCTTTCTGAACCGTCGTTGTCGCTGATCGCTCAGGTCCGCGGTGGCACATGTTCACTGGGTGGCGTACGCCATGACGCGGTCGGCGGTCGCGTCGGCCGCCTCCATGATCCCTTGATTCCGTCCCTGGGCCAGAACCATGACCCGATGGGCAAGACCGAGCACCTCTTCCAGGTCGGAGGAGACCACGATGATCGCCTTGCCCTGCCGCGCGAGCTCGGCGATGACCTCGTAGATCGACGCTCGCGCGCCGACGTCGATGCCCCGGGTCGGCTCGTCGAGGATGATGACCTTCGGATCCGACGAGAGCCACTTGGAAAGGACGACTTTCTGCTGGTTGCCGCCGGACAGGGTCGCCACCGGGTCACCGACGCCGCCCTTGACGCCGAACCGCTCCGCGGCCTTCCGGGCGAATCTGGTGACGTTCGAAGGGGTGACGAAGCCCCACCGGGTTATGGCGGCGAGGTTCGGCAGCGCGATGTTGTCCTCGATGGTGTCGGAGAGGATGACGCCCTGCCGCTTGCGATCTTCGGGAATGAGGACGACTCCCGCCGCCTTGGCCGCGATGGGATCGTTCGGCGCGAGCGGCACACCGTCGACCTTGATCTCGCCGCGGCGGAGGGGCTCCAGAGAGGCGATGGACCGCACCAGTTCGGTGCGTCCGGCGCCGACGATGCCCGCGATGCCGAAGACCTCTCCGGCACGTACGGTGAGTGAGATGTCATCGAAGCGGCCGGCCCGGTCGGAGATGCCTTCGACCGACAGAACGACCTCCTCGCGCGGGGCGTCGAAGTCCGGAAAGAGCCGGTCGACGCTGCGTCCGACCATCTCCCGCACCAGCACGTCAGGGGCGATCTCCCCGCTGTCGTGCTCCGCGACCTTCTCTCCGTCGCGGAGCACGACGATGCGGTCGGCGATCTGCGCGATCTCCGCGAGCCGGTGACTGACGTAGATGAACGAGACACCCTGCTCCTTGAGCGAGCGAATGCACTCGAACAGCGCGGTCGTCTCCGTCTCGCCGAGTGCGGCGGTCGGCTCGTCGAGGATGAGCAGCGAGGCGTCGAGCATGAGCGCCTTGGCGATCTCGACCTGCTGCTGGCCCGCGACGCTCAACTCGCGGACCGGCTGATTCATCCGGCCGGTGAACCCGACCTTGCGCAGCTGCTCCCTTGCCTGCCGGAGCATCGTCTTCGCGCTGAGGAACCCGGCCCGGGTGGGCCACCGGCCGACCGCGACGTTCTCGGCCACGGTCAGGTCGGGGAGCAGCCGCATCTCCTGATGAATCATGCCGATGCCCCGCATGATCGAATCGCGCGGCGTCGCGGGTGAATACGGTCGGCCTTGCCAGGTCATGGTGCCCGTGGTGGGCTGAATCGCACCGGCGATGATACCGGACAGGGTGGATTTTCCGGCGCCGTTCTCGCCAAGAAGGGCGATCACCTCACCCGGCCGCGCCTCCAGGTCGATTCCATTCAGCGCGGTGGTGCCCGGGTACGACTTCGAGATGCCGCGAACCGTCAGAATCGGGCTCGGAGCGGGCTCGTTCATCACGGGTGGTTCGCCATGTACTCATCGACGTTCTCGCTGGTCGTCAGGATGCCCTTCTGCAGTTGCTCAGCGGGCACCTGCTCCTTCTTGATCAGCTTGAGCGCCGACTGGACGGCGAGCTTGCCCATGGCCGTCGTCTGCTGGGTGACGGTCGCGGCGAGCAGACCGCTCTTCACCGCCTCCAGGCCCGAGGGGTCACCGTCGAATCCGACGACGAGCATGTCCTTGCTGCCCGCGTTGCGCGCGGCCTGGGCCGCGCCGAGCGCGAGCCCGTCGGCCCGTCCGAAGATGATGTCGATGTTCGGGTGCGCCTGGAGGAGGTCCGTGGTGATCTGGTAGCCCTCGTCCTGAAGCCACGCCTTGGAAGCCTGCCGGGCGACTTCCTTGATCTTGCTGCCCTCGATGCCCTTCTTGAACCCCTCGTCACGCGCCTCCTCGGGCGTGGTGCCGAGCTGCCCCTGGATGATCGCGAGGTTGCTCTTGTCCTCGGCGTTCTTCACGACCCACTCGCCGAGTTCCTGCGCGGCGGCGACGCTGTCGGTGGCGATGAACGTGTCGCCGGGGGCGTCCTTGGGGTTGCGGTCGACCGTGACGACCGGGATGCCGGCCGACTTCGCGGCACGCACCGGAACCGTCGCCGCGGCGGCGCCCGCCGGGATGTAGATGAGGCCGTCTACTCCCCGGGTGATGAAGTCCTGGACCTGGCTGACCTGGTCGTCGGCGTCGTTCTTGGCGTCCGCGATCAGGACCTTCGCGTTCTCGCGCTTGGCCTCGTCCTCGACCCACTTGCGGATCGCCACGTAGAAGGGGGACTGCTGGTTGGGCACCGCGAGACCGATCGTGATCTCGCCCTCTTCGGCGCTGGTGCTCGACGCGCACGCGCCGAGCGTCGTGGACAGCAGGGCGGCGGTCATCAGCCCGACGAACAGCTTGACGGGCCTGCGTGCTTTGTACATGCGGGGGGTTCCTCTCCCAATGATTCCCGTGGGAACGTTCCAGATCTCTTGCCGTCCGGCGCTCATGCGCTTCGTTCCTTGCGGCGCCGGAGAACGTCGGTGAACACGGCGGCGGCGATGACGACGCCGATGATGACTTGCTGAAGAAACGGCGACACGCCGAGCAGGTTGAGTCCGTTGTGCATCACGCCGACGATGAGCACGCCGACGATCGTGCCGGTGATCCGGCCGACCCCGCCCGCGAGGCTGGCGCCTCCGATGACGACGGCGGCGATGACGTCGAGTTCGAGCCCTTCTCCCGCACTGGGCTGGGAGGAGTCGAGCCGGCTGGCCAGCACGATGGCCGCGAGTCCGGCGGTGAGGCCGGCCACGACGTACACCCAGGTCGTCACGGCCTTGACCTTGATGCCGGCCAGGCGGGCGACTTCGGGGTTGCCGCCGACCGCGTAGACCGAGCGGCCGCTCGGCCGATATTTCAGGATGGCCCACCCGATGACGTAGAGCACGATCAGTGCCATCAACGTGATCGAGAGGAAGCCGCCGTATCTGGTCGACGCCAGCGAGTAGAACCACTCGGGGTAGCCGGTGATCTGACGTCCGTCCGTGATCATGTTGGCCAGACCTCGGGCGACCGACATCATGGCGAGCGTCGCGATGAACGGCGGCAATCGCGTGAGTGTGACCGCCAGGCCGTTGACCAGCCCGGCCAGGCCGCCGACCGCCACACAGGCGATCATCGCGATCCACAGCGGCAGTCCGCCGTCATGGGAGAGCCAGCCGAGGACCATCACCGACAGGGCGAACACGGCGCCGACCGACAGGTCGATGCCGCCGGTGATGATGACCGCGGTGGCGCCCAGCGCGAGGATCCCGAGCACGGTCACCTGGTCGAGGATGTTGATCAGGTTGACGGGTTTGGCGAAGTTGGGGGCGAAGATCGCCATGATCACGACGAGTACGACCAGGCCCAGGAACGGGCCGCCCACTCCGTCGAAGATCCGCATTAGGCCTTTGGCCGCGCCGCGCCGCGACCGTGCGCCGTCATCGGCGCGCGGGCCGGCGCTCGCGGGATTCTGGGTCATGGCCACTGCTGGCTCCAAGGGGGCGTACGGGTGTTCGGATGGTCCATGTCAGTCCATCGACATTCCGCCGTCGACGTTGATCGTCTGGCCGGTTATGTAGGTGGCGGCATCGGAGGCGAGAAAGAGCAGGAGGTTGGCCACATCGGCCTCGGTGGCGGGGCGCTGCAGGGGGATGTCGCGGATCCACTCGGCCACGAGCTCGCCGGGCTGATAGTCACCGAGCTTGGATCCCCAGGCGCCGTCCAGGTAGCCCCACATGTCGGTCATGACGATGCCGGGGCAGTAGGCGTTGACCCGGATGCCGTCCTTGGCGAGCTCCTTGGCGAGGGACTGCGTCATGCCGACGACCCCGAACTTGCTGGCCGCGTAGTGCGGAGTGAAGATGAAGCCTTCCCTCGCCTGGGCGCTCGCGGCGTTGAGGATCACCCCGCCGCCGGCCTCGCGCAGCAGCGGGACGGCCTCGCGCGCCACGATGAAATGGCCGACCGTGTTGACGTCGAGGACGCGCTTGAACTCCTCGGTCGTCAGGTCGGTGAGCCGTTCGACGCTGATCACGCCCGCGTTGTTGATGAGGACGTCGATGCGCCCCCACTCCTCGGCCGCCACCGCGACGGCCGCCTTGACGGCCGCGTCGTCGGTGACGTCCGCGGTGCGGGCGCGCGTGTCGAGCCCGTCGGCACGCATCAGCTTCGCCGTCTCGTGCACCTGATCATCGCGGTCGACCAGCAGCACCGCGGCTCCCGCCTCGGCGAAGGCACGGGAGATCGCGCGTCCCATGCCATGGGCGGCGCCGGTCACCAGCACCTTCTTACCGGCGAAGTGCCCGGCGAAGATGTTCGAGGCCTGTTCGTTCATACGTTGCTCTGCTTTCTGGGGATGGCGGGCTGGAATCGGGAGCGTTCGATCGCCGATCGCCACGTCTGACGGCGGGCGTCGGCGTCGGATCTCTCCATCAGGGGGTCGAACGGCGAGCGGTCCCGGGGAAGGCGAAGGCACTCGTCCGCCGTCCACAGCCCGCAACTGACGCCGGCCAGGTGGGCGGCCCCGGTGGCGGAGAGCTCGGCGATGTTGCTGCGCACCACGCGCCGCTGGCTCAGATCGGCCTGCACCTGCATGAGCCAGTCGTTCTGGCTGGGGCCGCCGTCGGCGAGCACCGTGTCGATCGGGGTGCCGAGCCGTTCTTCCACCGCGTCGAACAGGTCCTCGGTCTGCAACGCCACCGACTCGAACGCCGCGCGGGCCAGGTGTCCTGGGCCGGTGCCCAGCCCGAAGCCGCTGACCAGCCCCACCGCCGCCTCGTCCCACCAGGGCGCGCCCAGACCGGCGAAGGCCGGTACGAGATCGACGCCCTGGGTGTCGGGGACGGACTGCGCGAGCGTGCTGAGCTGGGCCGGGTCGACTCCGAGGATCTTGGCGAGCCACAGCAGCGTGGCGCCGGTCGACAGGATCGTCCCCTCGAAGGCGAAGGCCGGCACGGGGTCGGCCCACGCGATGGTGGTGACCAGGCCGTCCAGGACGCGGGCGCCGGCCCGGTCGTCGACCTCGGCGAGGCCCATGATCGAGCTGCCACTGCCGTACGTCGCCTTCACCTGGCCGGGAGCACGCACCCCGTGGGCGTACAGGGCGGCGTGCGAGTCGCCGAGGATTCCGTGGATGCTCGTGCCCCGGGGAACGCCGGGGATGTCGATGAGCGCCGCCGTCGCCTCGGCCGACGCGGAGACGCGCGGCAGGCAGACGGGCGGGATGCGGAACAGGTCGAGCAGCTCGCCGTCCCAGGCCAGCGTCTCCAGGTTGAGCAGTTGGGTGCGACTGGCGTTGCCGATCTCGATGCGGTGCTCGCCGGTCAGCGTCCAGGTCAGCCAGGAGTCGATCGTGCCGAGCGCGATCTCGCCCCGTCGGGCCGCCTCGCGGTCGGGATCGACCTGGTCCAGCAGCCATTCGTACTTGAGCGCGGAGAACATGGGGTCGAGCGGGAGGCCCGTCTTCGCGCGGATCCTGGCGGCCCAGCCGGACTCCTCCAGCGGGCGTACCCGATCGGCTGTGCGCCGGTCCTGCCAGCCGAGGACCGGGCCGAGAGGCTCGCCCGTCCTACGGCTCCAGATGACGGCGGACTCGCGCTGGTTGGACAGGCCGATGCCGACGAGTTCGACGTCCACGGAGTCCAGGACGGTCACGAGCGCGGCGAGGACGCTCTCCCGGATCTCGTTCGCGTCCTGCTCGACCCAGCCGGGAGCGGGGTCGGCCCGGCCGATGCCGACCGAGGACCTGCCGAGGACCCTGCCGTCGGCGCCCACGACGACCGCCTTGCTGGAACTCGTCCCTTGATCGATGGCGGCGACCGCGGGGACACCTCTGGGCATGCTGGCGTCAGCCACGATGGTTTTCTCCTGCCGAATGTCACACGAACTGCGAAGGGGCAGCCGGCGACGCACGTCGCCACTGACCAGACACACAGGCTGCATATCTATTCAGTAATGAATGACTGGTCACTGCATCGTGGCAGCGAGCGGATAAGTGTGTCAACAGTCACGCGGGTAAAGACCTCACCTCTGGAACGAGAGGGAGTGAGGAGAGCCGCCCCGGTCCGCGCACGCCTCTGACCTGCCGATTTTGCCGATCATAGGATGACAGGATGATCGTGTCCGCGCGGCACCGCACACGTCTTTGTTCTTGGTCTTCGGCGATTTCGCAGTGGGCCCGGACAGTCACCAGATGGGGCGGAGCACAGCTTGATCACGCACCAGATGAGAACGTGTCTAGCATCATGAGCATGAAATTCTTCTACCTTGACTGGGCTGATCGTGACGCGACCTGTTTCGTGTGCTCCACGTGCCGCCGCATCCATTTGTTCCATGTGTGATCGAGGCCACGAAGAGCCCGGACGTGGTGCCGATGAACCCTCAGCCGGGGCCCCCTTGACGAACCCAGAGGATCTTCAGCGAGAGAATGAGATGGCTCTGCATGCCGTGCAGGCACTGCTGGGCCTCATTTCCTCGGATGTGATCGCAGTGGCCGTCCGCGTGGAAAAGGACCGCTTTGTATTGACCTTCTGGGTTCGTCGCCGAACGAGCGAGCTTGACGATGACATCGATCAGGTGGTCTTCGAACTGGACGCCATGTTCTCTGATGAACATCCGCTCATCGAGCCTGAAGTCCATGAGGGAACGCCTGATCCGACGATGTTGAATGCGTATGGTCGAATGGTTTATTGGGCGAAGTACACAGGTTGAATGCGTAGGGTCGGCCATGTTCGGCCACCGGACACTTGGACATGACCAGCAGTAGCGTGGTGACATCTTTCCGTATTGGCGTCATACCCAAACGGTCATGGCTTGAGGAAGATGGACATCGCCGTACGTACCTCCCGATAGCAGATTCCGGTCTTCGGGAGGTACGTCATGCACCGCAGTGTCGCCCTGCTCTCCGCTGTCACGGTCGCCGTGGCAGGCGCCCTGGTCTCCACGGGCACCGCCCAGGCCAGGGCAGGGAACGGGCTCGACCCCACGCCCGCCAGGTGGTCGGCCGCGGACTCCTGGCCGGAGCGCAGGACCGTGCTGTCGTACTGGACTCCACGGCGCATGCTGGCGGCGCAGCCGCTGGCCGCGCCCGCGCCCCGGCGCGCGACCCGGTCGAACACGCCGACCCAGGGCACGCCGTGGGCGACCCGGGGCGGCTCGGCGGGCACGGGCCAGGGCACGCCGTGGACGATCCGCCGCTCCTCGGCCGTCACCACCCGGCAGGCGGCCGGCGCCGTTCAGCGACAGGCCGTGGTGCCCAACAGTCCGGGCCTGCGCTGGACCGACGGCGGAGCCGTCGTGCGCACCGCCGGACGGGTCTTCTTCACCACCGCGCAGGGCCGCAACTCCTCCTGTTCCGGAACGGCCGTGACCAGTGCCAACGAGAGCGTCGTGATGACCGCCGGGCACTGTGTGAAGCTGAACGGCGCCTTCCACCGCAACTGGGTGTTCGTCCCGGGCTTCGACAACGGCCGGCGCCCGTTCGGCACCTGGGTGGCCAGCAGGCTGCTGACCACCCAGCAGTGGAACGTTCGCGAGGACATCAACTTCGACGTCGCCGCCGCCGTGGTCGCGCCCCTGCAGGGCCGGACGCTGACCGATGTCGTGGGCGGGCAGGGGGTGGCGTTCAACCAGCCCAGGCAGCGGCAGATGTTCTCCTTCGGCTATCCGGCGGCGGCGCCCTTCGACGGCTCGGCGCTGATCTACTGCGGCGGGCGAGCGTTCGACGACACCGTCATGACCAGGGACCTGGGATTACGGTGCAACATGACCGGCGGGTCGAGCGGTGGCCCGTGGTTCCAGGGGTTCGACGAGTCCACCGGGCTCGGCTGGCTCAACTCCGTCAACAGCTTCAAGTACAACTTCGCCCCCGACTTCATGTTCGGCCCCTTCTTCGGCGACGAGGCGATGGCCGTCTACCAGGCCGCGCAGCGCACCAACGCGCTCTGACCCTCCCGGGTGGCGTCAGCTGGTGCTGATCCGGTGGCGGAAGACCCAGTAGGTCCAGCCCTGATAGATCAGCACCAGCGGCAGGAAGAACACCGCGACCCAGGTCATGATGCCGAGCGTCTTGTCCGTGGCCGCGGCGTTCTCGACGGTCAGGCTGTAGGCCGGGTTGATCGTTGACGGCATGACGTTGGGATAGAGGACCGTGAACAGCCAGATCACGGTCATGCCGATGGCGACCGCCGACAGCAGGAACGCCCAGCCCTGCCGGCGCCTGGCCAGGGCGCCGAGTCCGAGCACGAAGGAGAGGGCGACGACGGCGCCCAGGATCCAGGTGACGAGGTCGCCTCTGGTGAGCTGGGTCCAGATCAGGAAGGCCGCCCCGGCGACCGCGGCGACCGCGCCCGCCTTCAGGCCCACGGCCGCGGCCCGCCGCCTGATGTCGCCCTTGGTCTTCAGTGCCAGGAACACCGCGCCGTGCGTGACCGACAGCGTCAGCGTGGCCAGCCCGCCGAGCAGCGCGTAGGGGTTGAGCAGATCCCAGAACGTGCCGACGTACTCGTGACGGGAGTCGAGCTGCACCCCTCGCACGAGGTTGGCGAACGCGACCCCCCACAGCAGGGCGGGCACGAACGAGCCCACGACGATGGCCGCGTCCCAGCGCCGTTCCCACCTCTTGTCGTCGTGTTTGGTGCGGTACTCGATCCCGACCCCGCGCATGATCAGCGCCAGCAGGATCAGCAGCAGCGGGATGTAGAAGCCGCTGAACAGCGAGGCGTACCACTCGGGGAAGGCGGCGAACGTGGCGCCTCCGGCGGTGATCAGCCACACCTCGTTGGCGTCCCAGACGGGGCCGATGGTGTTGAGCATCGCCTGGCGTTCGGCGTCGTTCCTGCCCACGACGGGCAGCAGCACGCCGACGCCGTAGTCGAAGCCTTCCAGGACGAAGTAGCCGAGCCACAGGACGGCGATCGCCACGAACCAGACGTTGGTGAGCTCCATGATCTCTCCCGATGGGGCCTAGTAGGCGAACGACTCCTGGCCGGACTCGCCCGGCTCCTCGTCTTCGGGGGACGGCGGGGTCTTGCGGCCGTACTTGATCATGAGGCCGAGCTCCACCAGGGCCAGCGCGCCGTACAGGGCCGTGAAGACGATCAGCGAGGTGAGCACGGTGCCGCCGCCGACACTGGGCGAGACGCCGTCGGCGGTCTTCATCTGGCTGAACACGATCCACGGCTGCCTGGCCATCTCGGTGAAGATCCAGCCGAAGCTGTGGGCGAGGAAGGGCAGCGCGACCGACCAGACGGCGACGCTCCACATCCAGCCGCTGCCGCGGATCCCTCCCTTACGGGTCAGCCAGAGCACCGCGAGCGCCACCAGCGCCGCGAGCATCCCGAAGCCGATCATCAGCCGGAAACCCCAGTAGGCGACTGGGATGAAGGGGCGGTAGTCGCCGGGGCCGAACCTCTTCTGGTATTCGGCCTGGATGTCGTTGATGCCGTGGACCTTGCCGTCGAACGAGCCCGTGGCCAGCTGCGACAGCACGCCCGGGATCGTCACCTGGAAGACCGGCTCGGTGCCGGAGAGGGTGCCGATGGTGAACAGCGAGAACGGCGCCGGTTGCTCGGTCTGGTAGAGCGCCTCGGCAGCGGCCATCTTCATCGGCTGGGTCTGGGTCATCACCTTGCCGAGGACGTCGCCGGTGACGAGGGTGCCGAAGGCGCCCAGCAGCACGACGACCGCGCCGAGCCGGAGGCAGGGGCGGAAGACGTCGAGGTCTCTCTTCCTGGCGACATGCCAGGCGGAGACCGCCATGAGGATCATCCCGCCGGACAGCCAGCTGCCGACGATCGTGTGCGGGAAGGCGGCCAGCAGGACCTTGTTGGTCAGCACCTCGCCGAAGTCGACCAGCTCGGCCCGCCCGTCGACCTTGAAGCCGACCGGCCACTGCATGAACGAGTTGGCGGCCAGGATGAAGTAGGCGGACAACGTCGTGCCGATCGCGACCAGCCAGATGCAGGCCAGGTGGACCAGTTTCGGCAGCCGGTTCCAGCCGAAGAGCCACAGGCCGAGGAACGTCGACTCCAGGAAGAACGCCAGCAGCGCCTCCAGGGCGAGCGGGGCGCCGAAGATGTCGCCGACGAACCTGGAGTAGGAACTCCAGTTCATGCCGAACTGGAACTCCTGCACGATCCCCGTCACCACGCCCATGGCGAAATTGATCAGGAAAAGGGTGCCCCAGAACTTGGTGGCGCGCAGGTAGGCCACCTTGCCCGTACGCACCCAGACGGTGTTCAGGATGGCCACCAGCAGCGACAACCCGATCGTGACCGGCACGAACAGGAAGTGGTAGACCGTGGTGATCCCGAACTGCCAGCGCGCGAGGTCCAAGGGATCCATGCCGCCGACTCTATGTGTCCGATCGCGCACGTATTGTCATGACACGCTGGTGGACGTGTTCCCGCACCGGACAAGAGTCACCCAGGTCGAGCCCGGTCAGTGGAGCTGGATGCCGACGATGCAGGTGTCGTCGTCGGTGTCGGAGTTGTTGTGCGTGAGCAGGTGGTCGAGGCGGCGTTCCAGCGTCTCGGCCGAATGGCGTGCCGTGTGCAGGAGCTGCTCCTGGGAGTGCTGGAGGGCCTGGTCACGGCGTTCGATGAGGCCGTCGGTGTACATCAGGAGGATGTCGCCCGGCGTCAGCTGGATCTCGCCCTCCACGTAGTCGCTCTCGGAGATGGCGCCCAGCAGGATCCCGCGCAGCAGGTCGAGCTCCTCCGCGTCGCCCTGCCTGACCAGGATGGGCGGCAGGTGGCCGGCCCGTGCCCAGCGCAGGACGCGGGTCTCGGGGTCGTACAGGCCGAGGATCGCGGTGGCCGTCACGGTGTCGGTCAGGTAGTGCGCCACCAGGTTGAGCCAGGTCATGAGCTGGGCCGGCCCGGCGCCGGTGACGGCCAGTCCGCGCAGCGCGTTGCGCAGCACGACCATGACCGTGGCGGCCTTGATGCCGTGTCCGGCCACGTCGCCGACCGAGATCAGGATCTGCTTCGTGGGCAGCATGACGACGTCGTACCAGTCGCCGCCGACGAGGTGTTCCTTCTCGGCGGGGCGGTAGCGGACAGCGATGTTCAGGCCGGAGATCTCGATCGGCTCCCGGCTCGCGGGCATGATCGCGTGCTGGAGCTGGAGGGCCAGCCGGTTCTGCTCGGCCACCTGCTGCTCGGTCTCGGCCAGTTGGTCACGGGTGGCGGCGAGCGCGACCTCCGTCCAGTGCTGGGAGGAGATGTCCTGGTAGGCGCCTCGGACGGCGATCAGCCGGTTGTCGGTGTCGAAGACGGGCTCGGCGACGACCCTGATCTGCCGGGTGATGCCGTCGGGCCGCTGGAGCCGGAACGCGGTGGAGGCCGATCGCCGGTGGTGCAGCACCGTCGCCAGGAACCGGCCGATGGCCACTCCGTCGTCCGGGTGGGCGTGGTCGGCGAGCCGGTCGAGCGGGATGGGCTGCTCGCCGCTCTCCATGCCGTACAGCGCGTAGAGCTGGCCGTTCCAGGTGATCTCTCCGGTCAGCGTGTTCTCCTCGAACCCGCCGATCCGGCCCAGGCGCTGCGCGTGCTGCAGGATGCTGGCCAGCCTGGCGGCCTCGTCCTGGATACGCCAGATGAGCAGCACGTTGTCGCCGTGCCGGGTGATGCTGATGCCGGCGACGCTCGGCAGCGGCACCTGGTCGACCAGCGCGGTGAGCATCATCTGCTCCGAGCGGAACGGCTCACCGGTGGCGTGCACGTACTCGATCTTGGTGAACAGGCCGTCGTCCACGGCGGCCAGCGGATACGCCTCCAGCAGCAGCGAGCCGGTGACGACGCTGCGCGGCCGGCCGGCCGGGTCGACGAAGTGGCTGTTGGTGTGGTGGACCCGGAAGTCGGTGAGCCGGCCGTCGGCGTCGAGGTGCGGGCGGAGCACCAGCGCCGGGTCGGGCAGCGCGTCGGCCAGGTCGATGAGCTCGGGCAGGACGCGCGGCTCGTGCTCCTGTCGCATGGGTGTGTCGAGGGTGTGCGCGCACAGCTCCGCGAGCGCCTCGATCTGCTTTCGGATCTGCGGCGGCTGGGGCGGCAGCGGGTGCGGCCAGGCGATCTCCAGCACGCCCATCACCCGCCCGCCGGTGCCCGCCGGCACGGTGACCCGGCCGCCGGCGGTCTCGCGCTGCCCGATCGAGGGCAGGCCACCGTCGCCGATCCCCTCCATCCACACGGCCTGCCGCTCCACCAGCGCGCGACGGGCCGGCGTGACCACGCCCGGTGGCACGTAACGCCACCGCCGGGCCTCCTCCTCACTGAAGCCCGCGAAGCCCACCAGCGTGAACGAGGCGTCCGGCCCGGCCTCCCACACGGCGACGGCGGTCGCGCCGAGCGGCGCCAGGGCGTGCTCCAGCAGGGACTCCGCGACCGCCTGCGTGTCGGGCGCCTTCAGCGCGCCGCTCTCGGCGGCCCGCAGCCGGATCGCCACGTCCGACGCCCCGGGCGTCACGGTCGCGGACTCGGCGGCGGTCAGGAACTCGCGCACCACCTCGCTGATGCGGTCCTGGGCGGCCTGGTTGATGATGTCGGCGGCCAGTTCGAGCTGCGTCACCCCGGCCTGCTCGGCCAGCGTGGCGAGCTGCTGGGCGGCCTTGGCGACGCCGCAGCGCAGCCGCTCGATGAGCACGCCCTTGGCGAGCTCGATCAGGGCGCGGCCCTCGGCGGCGTGCTGGGCCTCCTCGATCTCCCTGCGCAGCCGCTGGATGGTGGCCGCGAGCCGGCTGACGTTGGTGTCGGCCGGCGCCTCGGTGAGCTGGTACGCGAGCAGCGCGGAGTCCACCGGCTGCTGAGGGATGTTCACGGTGTGCGGCTCCTCGCGGGCGATACGGCGACCTGTGACATCCCGGACTACGCGCTCATCCAGTGGCGGATACAGGTGATGAGCTGGTCGGCGTCGACGGGTTTGGTCACGTAGTCGCTGGCTCCCGCGGCCAGGCTCTTCTCCTGGTCTCCGGGCATGGCCTTGGCGGTGACCGTGATGATCGGCAGGTCCGCGTACTCGGGCATCTCGCGGATCTTCATGGTCGCGGTGTAGCCGTCCATCTCCGGCATCATCACGTCCATCAGCACCAGGTCGATGTCCGGGTGCGCGAGGAGCGCGTCTATGCCCATCCGGCCGTTCTCGGCGTGCCGTACGCGCAGCCCGTGGATCTCCAGCATGCTGGTGATCGCGAACAGGTTGCGCGCGTCGTCGTCGACGACCAGCACCGTACGCCCGGTGAGTGACCCGTCGACCTCGGCCTCCGGAGCCGCCACCTCGACGCTCTCGGCCCTGAGCAGCGGCAGGACGTCGCCCGGCTGGTCGGCCGACAGGTGCAGCGCGATCCGTTCGCGCAGCTCGTCCAGGCCGGAGAGCAGTTCGAGCGGCTGGCTCGCGGCCCGTGCCTGCAGGTCTGCCTCGTACTGCGGGTGCGCCCGCCGGTTGTGGTAGGCGAGCACCGGCACCGTGCGCAGCGCCGGATCGCCGTCCATCGCCTCCAGCAGCCGGTAGGCCGCCTGCTCGGGCATGTCCAGGTCGAGCACGATGCAGTGGCACGGCTCGGCGGCCAGCGTGGCGGCCGCCTCCTCTCCCTCGGCGGTGACGATCTCGATGGACTTGTCCCGGTCGGGCGACAGCTCCGTCACCACGCTCTCGGCGACCAGCGACAGCAGCCCGCGGGGCCGGTGCTCGATCACCAGCAGCCGCCGCTGCTGCGGCGCCGGCCGCGGCGGGGCGGGCTCGTGCGTCTCGTCCTGCCCGTCCGCCGTGTCGGCGGACTCGGCGGTGGCGGGCTTGGCGGAGCCCTCCGCGAAGTCGGGCCGCGCGATGGGCAGGTACAGGGTGAACTCGCTGCCCTGGCCCGGCGTGCTCCGCGCGGTGATGGCGCCGCCCAGCAGGTAGGCGATCTCGCGGCTGATCGACAGCCCCAGGCCGGTGCCGCCGTACTTGCGGCTGGTGGTGCCGTCGGCCTGCTGGAACGCCCCGAAGATCACTTCGAGTTGCTGCTCGGGGATGCCGATGCCGGTGTCGATCACCCGGAAGGCGACGGCCGCGCCGTGCGGGCGTACGGACACCGGCAGCTCGGACAGGGCGGCCGGCTCGATGCGCAGCTCGACGCTGCCCGTCTCGGTGAACTTGACCGCGTTGGACAGCAGGTTGCGCAGCACCTGCCGCAGCCGCGAGTCGTCGGTGACCACGTCGACCGGGACGCCGCTCGCGGTGGTGATGCGGAAGTCGAGGTTCTTCTGCGTGGTCATCGGCTGGAAGGTGGCCTCGACGTACTCCAGCAGGTGGCGCAGCGACACCCGTTCGGGGTTGATGTCCATCTTGCCGGCCTCGACCTTGGACAGGTCGAGGATGTCGTTGATCAGCTGCAGCAGGTCGGAGCCGGCCGAGTGGATGATGCCGGCGTACTCGACCTGCTTCGGGGTGAGGTTGCGGGTGTGGTTCTGGGCGAGCAGCTGGGCCAGGATGAGCAGCGAGTTGAGCGGGGTGCGCAGCTCGTGGCTCATGTTGGCGAGGAACTCGCTCTTGTACTTGGAGGCGATCGAGAGCTGCTGCGCGCGGTCCTCCAGCTCCTGGCGGGCCTGCTCTATCTCCAGGTTCTTGGCCTCGATGTCCTGGTTCTGGCTGGCCAGCAGCCTGGCCTTCTCCTCCAGCTCGGCGTTGGAGTGCTGCAGCTCCTCCTGCTGGTTCTGCAGCTCCTCGGAGCGGGCCTGCAGCTCGGCGGTCAGCCGCTGCGACTCGACCAGCAGCTCGTCGGTACGCGCGTTGGCGACGATCGTGTTGAGGTTGACCCCGATGGTCTCCATCAGCTGGTCCAGGAACGCCCGGTGCACCGGCGTGAACACGTACACCGAGGCCAGCTCGATCACTCCGAGCACCTGCTCCTCGACCACGATCGGCAGCACGACGACCGAGGCGGGCTGGGTGCGGCCGAGGCCGGAGGCGACCGTGATGTAGCCCGCCGGGATGTCGGTCATGGCGATGGTCTGGTGGCTGCGGGCGGCCTGGCCCACGAGCGTCTCGCCCATCCTGAACCGGGTGGGCCGGTCGGGGTCGGCGGGGTAGCCGTAGGCGCTGATCAGCTCCAGCTCCGACTCCTCGGCCAGGAAGAACGCTCCGTACTGCGCGGAGACCAGCGGCGCCAGGTCGTTGAGCACCAGCTCGGCGACGGTGGCCAGGTCGCGGTGCCCCTGCATCAGCCCCGAGATGCGGGCCAGGTTGGACTTCAGCCAGTCCTGTTCCTCGTTGGCCCGGGTGGTCTCGCGCAGCGACTTGACCATCGAGTTGATGTTGTCCTTGAGGTCGGCCAGCTCGCCCTCGGCGTCCACCGTGATGGAGCGGGTCAGGTCGCCGGAGGTGACGGCGCTGGTCACCTTGGCGATGGCGCGGACTTGGCGGGTGAGGTTGCCGGCCAGCTCGTTGACGTTCTCCGTGAGCCGCTTCCAGGTGCCGGAGACGCCCTCGACCTCGGCCTGGCCGCCCAGCCTGCCCTCGCTGCCCACCTCGCGCGCCACGCGGGTGACCTCGGCGGCGAACGAGGAGAGCTGGTCGACCATCGTGTTGATCGTGGTCTTCAGCTCCAGGATCTCGCCGCGCGCGTCGACGTCGATCTTGCGGGTCAGGTCGCCCTTGGCGACGGCCGTGGTGACCTGGGCGATGCTGCGCACCTGGTTGGTCAGGTTGTCGGCCATCGAGTTGACGTTGTCGGTGAGGTTCTTCCAGGTGCCGGACACGCCCCGGACGGTGGCCTGGCCGCCCAGGTTGCCCTCGGTGCCGACCTCGCGGGCGACCCTGGTCACCTCGTCGGCGAACGCCGAGAGCTGGTCGACCATCGTGTTGATGGTCTCCTTCAGCTCCATGATCTCGCCGCGCGCGTCGACCCGGATCTTCTGCGTCAGGTCGCCCTTGGCGACGGCCGTGGTGACCTGGGCGATGCTGCGCACCTGGGCGGTGAGGTTGTCGGCCATGACGTTCACCGACTCCGTCAGCGCCTTCCAGGTGCCGGAGACGCCCTTGACGTCGGCCTGGCCGCCGAGCCGCCCGTCGGTGCCCACCTCGCGGGCCACCCTGGTCACCTCGTCGGCGAACGACGACAGCTGGTCGACCATCGTGTTCAGGGTGTTCTTCAGCTCCAGGATCTCGCCCCGCGCCGAGACGGTGATCTTCTGCGACAGGTCGCCCTTGGCCACCGCGGTCGCCACCTGCGAGATGTTGCGCACCTGGCCGGTCAGGTTGCTGGCCATGAAGTTCACCGAGTCGGTGAGGTCGCGCCAGGTGCCCGCCACGCCCTTGACGTCGGCCTGGCCGCCGAGCTGACCCTCGGTGCCCACCTCGCGGGCCACCCGGGTGACCTCTGCGGCGAACGAGGAGAGCTGGTCGACCATCGTGTTGACGGTGTTCTTCAGCTCCAGGATCTCGCCCCGCGCGTCCACGGTGATCTTCTGCGACAGGTCGCCCTTGGCCACCGCCGTGGTCACCTGGGCGATGCTGCGCACCTGGCCGGTCAGGTTGCCCGCCATGGCGTTGACCGACTCGGTCAGGTCCTTCCAGGTGCCCGACACCGACGGCACGTCGGCCTGCCCGCCGAGCTGCCCCTCGGTGCCCACCTCGCGCGCCACGCGGGTGACCTCGGAGGTGAACAGCGAGAGCTGGTCGACCATCCCGTTGAACACGGACGCGATCTCGCCCAGCAGTCCGTCGGCGTCGGCCGGCAGCCGCGTCCGGAAGTCTCCGTCGCGGACCGCCGTCAGCCCGGCCAGCAGCTGCCGCAGCTCCGCCTCACCGACCCCGGTGCCGTTGGGGGTGGAACGTGCGCTGTCAGCCATGGTTTTCCCAGGTCCTTTCATTCGCCAGGGCCACCACAGAGACCAGCGGCGGAGTCCTCAGACTATGCGAACACAGATCATAGGTGCGCAGATCGGGAGCTTTTGAAGACCGCCCGAAACGTGCGCCCGACATTATGACCACCGCGCGGGGCCTGATGGAGGGTTTCCTCCTTGACCGTCCTGACCGGCGTCGTCGCTCTCGCGCCCGGGGTCAGGGGCCGGTGAGGCGGCGCTCGCCGGTGGTGGTGATGACGTAGACCTGCCAGTTGTAGTAGGCGTAGAAGTGCCGGGCGTCACGCTTGATCTGACGGGCGTGCAACTGGATGGCGTTCACGTACGCCCGCGACGGGTTGTAGGCGTGCAGCGCGCGCCGGTAGTCGCCGGGCGCGCCGGTCGCCCGCAGGTAGTTGGCGGCGGCCATCACGGCGTCGCGCACGTTCTGGATGTCGCCGCCCATCCCGTACGCCCTCCAGGTGGCGGGCATGAACTGCATGGGCCCCTGGGCGCCGGCATGGCTCGCCGAGCGCACCCTGCCGAACTTGGTCTCGGCGAACATCACCGCCGCCAGCACCTCCCACTCCACCCCGAAGCGGCGCTCGGCCTTCTTGAAGTGGCCGAGCAGCGTGCCCGCCGGCAACGGGTCCTGGACCTTGAACGTGGCCGAGCCCTTGATGGGGTGGGCCAGGGAGAGCAGCTCGCGGATGGCGGCCGTGTTGTCCCTGGCCTGGGCCGCCCGCTCGGCGGGCAGCCGGGCGAAGGCCCGCTCGGCCACCTTGGGATGGCGGGCGGCGTAGCGGTAGATCCGCTGCTGGTGGAGGGCGAGGAGCTCGACCTCCTCCGGTGGCGGGCCCTTCGGCGCCTTCCCGGCCTTCCCTGCCGTCCAGGCGTCGATGGCCTCGTCGAGCCGCCTGGACGTCCGCTCCAGGCCCGCCGCCAGCTTCGCGGCGTCGCCGGGGATCTTGGCATCGGGAGCCGGGAGGTCCGGTGATCGGGCCGCGGCGGGCGCGGGTGATCGCGTCGGGGTGGACACGGGTGACGGCGCGGTGTCCGCCGTACGCGCTGGACCGGGATCACCGCACCCCGCGGCGGCGAGGAGGACGGCGACCACCACCGCGGCGAGGGGCCTGACACGCGTGCGGTTCCGGTCACCGGACCGGATGATCCCCGGGCGTTCTCCCATAGCGGGCCAACCTACCCGCATCGGGGTGTGAAAGGGCGTCACGGTGGTAGCCCCCTCAGCGAGAGCGACAACACGGACATAGGGGGACATCATGCGTCTGACCGACGAGGAGATCGACACCGCGCTGGCAGCCCTGGAAGGGTGGCACCAGGAGGACAACGCCCTGGTCAGGGACATCTCCATCACGCCTGACAGCTATCGCTGGCTGAGCGAGGCGGTGATGAACGAGGCGAACGCGCTCGACCACCACCCTGAGATCGAGCGCACTCCCGACGGCATCCGGTTCCGGCTGTGGACGCACAGCGAGGACGGAGTGACGGCCAAGGACGTCGAACTGGCCGCGCACATCGACCACGTCATCGACGGCGCGGCCCGCGATCGAGGCTGAGGCCGACGCGATCCATGCGGGGGCACGGGTCACGGCGGAAGCATGCGCGGGATTCGTCCGGTTCGGTAGCTTACGTAACCGACGTCTTCCACAGAAGGGACCCAGCGCGTGCTCGACGACGCCGGCCTCCAGGCGCTTCGTGAGGCAGCGCGCCTGTCCCCCGACAACCTCCCCCTGCGGCGACACCTCGCCGGGCTGCTGCTGGAGAAGGGGTACCTCGCTGAGGCGGAGACCGAGTACCGCGCCGCGCTCATGCTCGCGCCCCGGGATGTGGACGTCACGGCCGGGCTGGCGGAGGCGTTCGTCCGGCAGAACGCCCACGGCTCCGCGCTGGCGGCGCTGGAGCCGTTCCTGGCCTCGCCCGGCTACCCGCCCCGGCTGGGTGTGATCGCGGCACGGGCGCTGCTCGGCGAGGGCGACATGGGCGGCGCGGCCTACCGCTATCACGAAGCGGTCTCCCGTGATCCGTCCGTCGGCGACCCGGGCCTGGCCGCCCGGCTGGTGGTGCCGCCCCTTCAGGCACCGGCGGCGCCGTCCCACGGAGTGTCCGCTCCCGCCGCATCGCCGTACGGAACGCCGGCGCCGCATTCCGGGGCGCCGGGTGGTGGGCCGGATGGTGGAGCGGTGGAGCGGTCGGGGGTCACGTTCGCGGACGTGGCCGGGATGGAGGCGGTCAAGGAGGCGTTGCGGGTCAAGCTGCTGCTGCCGCTCCAGCAGCCGGAGCTGTTCGCGGCGTTCGGCAAGCGGGCCGGTGGCGGGGTGCTGTTGTACGGGCCGCCGGGGGCGGGCAAGACCCACCTGGCCAGGGCGGCCGCCGGAGAGCTGGGCGCGTCGTTCGTCAACGTGGGGCTGGCCGACATCCTGGACATGTACGTCGGCTCCAGCGAGCGCAACCTGCGGGCCACGTTCGAGCTGGCCCGGCGCAGCCGCCCGTGCGTGCTGTTCTTCGACGAGGTCGACGCGCTGGCCGCGCGCCGCTCCGACATGCGCCAGGCGCACAACCGGCAGTTGGTCAACCAGTTCCTGGCCGAGCTCGACGGCGTGGACCAGAGCGCCAACGAGGGCGTGCTGGTCCTGGCGGCCACCAACGTCCCCTGGTACATCGACGTCGCCTTCCGCCGTCCGGGACGGCTGGACCAGCCGGTGTTCGTGCCGCCGCCCGACGCCGCGGCGCGCGCGGCCATCCTGCGCATCCTGTGCCGCGACAAGCCGCTGGCCGAGATGGACTTCGACGCGGTGGCACGGATCACCGAGCACTTCGTCGGCGCGGACCTGAAGGGCGTGGTGGACCGGGCGGTGGAGGCCAAGCTCCACCAGTCGATCAGCGCGGGCCGTCCCATCCCGCTGACGACGGCCGACCTGGTGGCCGCCGCGAGGAGCACCAAGCCCACGGCGGTGCGCGAGTGGATGTCCACCGCGCGCAACTACGTGATGCACGCCAACGAATCGGGGGCGTGGGACGAGCTGATGCCCTGGATCAAGGGCAACAAGTGGTGATCGCCCCTGATGCGATCGAGCGGGCCCGCGCCCTGCTGGAGCTGCGCCGGCCCGCCGAGGCCGAGCGCGAGCTGCGGGGGCTGCTCGCCCGGCAGCCGGAGCACCCCGGGGCGCATTCCTTACTGGCCCTCGCCCTGTCCGCGCAGGGCAGCACGGCCGAAGCGATCGCCGAGGCGTCCGAGGGGGTACGACTCGCGCCCGAGCACTGGTTCACGCACTACCTGGCCGGACAGGTCTACGTCCGTGCCCATCTGGCCGACCAGGCGATAGCCGCCCTGCAGGCGTCGCTGGCCCTGTCTCCCGAACAGCCGTCGAGCTGGGAGCTGCTGGCCCGCGCGCACGTGCTCAAAGCCCAGTGGCACCAGGTGACCGATGCGGCGCGACGCGGCCTGGCGATCGATCCGCAGCAGTCGGACCTGACGAGCCTGCTGGCGCTGGCCCTCACCATGCTCGGCGAGAAGGAACCGGCCAGGGCCGCCGCCGCACAGGCCGTACGGCTGGATCCGGAGAACGCCGGCGCTCACCACGTGTACGGCACGGTGGCGCTGTCCGCCGGCGATCCCCGCCGGGCGGCCGACGCCTTCCGGGAGGTGCTCCGCCTGGATCCCGGCTACCACCAGGCCAGGGACCTGCTCGTCACCGCCCTGAAGCAGCGCAACCCCGTCTATCGGGTGCTGGATCCGCTGCGGGCCCGGTTCCGTGGTGGCTGGCGGCTGGTGTTCCTGCTGCCCGTCGCGCCGCCCGTCATCGCGGTGTTCGCGCTCGTCGCGGTGCTGCACTGGGCGGCGTGGGTCGCCGAGTCCTGGACCACGCTGCGTCTGGCCCGCGCCAGGGCCACCCGGTTGCTCTTCGAGGGCGTCGAGGCCCGAGTGGCCGTGCTCTGCTGTGCGCTGCTGGTCGCGGGCGCGGCCCTGCTCGGGCTGGGGATCGCGCTCGGGAGCGAGATCGTCGCCACCGTCGGCGTGGCCGTGATGGCGCTGATCACCGCCGTTCAGGAGACCGCGCACACGGGCTCGGCCCTCGGGCGGGCGATCCTGTACGGCTGGACCGGCCTGCTCGGCCTGGCCGTCGCCGCGGCGGCGCCGCTGAACTCGATGGGCGCCGCGCTGCTGAGCGTCTATGCCGGACTGGCCACGATCTGGGTGGCGGCGGGCGTTCGGCGGGTGCTCCCGGCGCCCGCCTGAGCCCAGGTGACGGTCAGAGGTTGGAGTGGAGGGTCTTCCAGGTGCCGGCGTACAGGCAGATGTCCGACGGCTTGCCCGCCCTGCGCTCGTTGCAGACCTTGAGCTCCACCAGGGCCACGTTGCGGTCGGTGAAGGAGAAGGGCTTCGGCGTGCCGTAGGAGCAGTCGAGGTAGCTGCGGTGCTTGAACGGCACGCTGCCGTCGGACTTGAGGTAGGTGACGCGGAAGACGGCCCAGCCGCAGCCGCCGCCACGGGTCAGGTCGGTGACCTTCCCCTTGACCTTGACGGTGCTGATGTTGGGGATCGTCTGCTTGTTCAGCTGGGAGCTGGTCAGGGTGCCCTTGGCCACGGCCCGCTTGCCGGGCGCGTACCTCGGCCCCCAGGGGGTCGGCGCGCTCTGCTCGGTCATGGTCGGGGTCGTGGCGGGGGCGGTGAGGACGGTGGCGGCCGAGGCGGCGGTGGCGGTGCCCGCGGCGGTCGCTGCCAGGAGCGCTCCGGTGGCGACGGCGATCGTGATCGTACGGCTGGCCTTCATGGGGGTTCCTCTCTCTCTTGACGAGAGTGTGGAACACGCCGCTTTCAAGCCAATTGATGCCTGCCGTACCTTGAATAACCTTCGCGGTCATTGCCGCCATTTGACCTGCACGGACGTCGAAAAATCGGCCTCGTCATTCCGGGGTGGCCCACACCGTCAGTGTTTGAGCGGGCCCGCCGATGCGGCTCCAGGCTCCGGTGTCGCGGGACCAGCGGAGGATCTCCGAGCGATCTCTGGTCAGGACGTACGCCTCCCGCCGCCCGACCCACACCTCCGCGCCCGCTGAGCCGATGTCCCGCCAGTTCTGACTCGTGGCGTCGGCCCCCGGCTCCGTGAGGAAGCGCAACCGCTCGCCCGACAGATCGGTGGAGAACAGCCCGGCGACGCCTCCGTACAGGTCGCCGGCCGGGCCCGCCGCGTAGATCCAGGGCAGTCCCGGGCCCTGGTGCTCGTCCGCGAGCCAGCGATTGACCATGGCCCGTTCCGGGGTGAGGCCGTACAGGTGCCTGCCGGTGAGCGCGAACGAGGCGCCCGCGGTCCCGACGGGGTCCCAGTGGCCTGGGCGGCCCAGGTATCGGAAGATCCGGCCGTCGTTCGGGCTGGTCGCGAACAGGCCCGGGGCACCGCCGTACAACCGCACCGCCGGGCCGCCGATCCGGGTCCAGGACCTGCCTCGCCCGTCCCAGATGTCGACGGCCTGACGGTCGGCGGTCAGCCGGTAGACGTGTGAGCCGCTGATCGCGAAGTCGGCGGCCGGTTCGCTGACGGGAATCCAGCGGCCGCCCCGCCCTTCGTACCGGTAGAGCCGGTCGTCCGTCCTGGTCGCGAACAGGCCCGCGGGGCCGGACCAGAGCCGCTTCGCGGCGTCGCCGATTCTCGTCCATCCGGTCGCGTCTTCGCCGTTCCACTGGAAGACGCCGCGGCCATCCGGTCCGGCGGCGTACACGCCGGTGCCCGCGCTCGGCACGGCCATCGCGGCGCCGCCGGCCTCGGGGGCGACGGGCGCGCTCGCCACTCCGTCCACGTCCGCCGGGCCCCACCCGACCAGCAGGACGAGCACGGCGAGGAGCACGACTGCGACCCCACCGCCGACGTACGTCAGGCGTGGGCGGCGTCTCACCGTGGACGCCGCACCGGGGTTCGCAGCCGGTACCTGTGCGGACTCCGGCGCTGGTTCCAGGTTCGGTGAGGGTTCCGCGTCCCGTGGGGGTTCCGCGTCCGGTGAGGGGTCGCGGTCCGGTGAGGGGTCGCGGTCCGGTGACGGATTGGTCGCCGAGCCCGCCTCAAGGGCTGCCGCGTGCAGCCGCAGGGCGGTCTCCAGACGTAGCCGGCGGGTGCGTTCATCCGGCGTGCGGTCCTGCACCAACCGCCTCAGCAACTCCAGCGGGATGATCTTCTGGCCGGAACGGTACTCGCCCCAGAGCGTCTTGCCCACGTGGTAACGCCCGGCGAGCTCGCGCACGGTCACGCCGCCGGTCAGCGACAACACGAACTCCGCGAGGGCATTCGCCTGCTCCGTGCTCCCCCTCGCCCTGCCCTGTGGCCTGCCCGCCCTGCGGGGCATCGCAGGCGTGTCCCGCTGCTCCTCCACGGAATGAGGACAGCAGAACAATTGTCCGCGGACAACTCATTGTCCGCATTTCACCAGCGATTTCGCGCCGAGCGGTTCCGGACAACCGCGGCGCCCATCAGCCTCGGAAACACCGGGCGATCACCGTCGAGCCGGGATCCAGCCGCGAATCCGCCAAGCAGGAGGACACTCATGGTCAGTGGAGTCATGGCACGACTCACCTCAGCGGCCTTGCTCGCAACCGCCCTCAGCGCACTGCCGGCCTCCGCGTCCGCCGCGACCAACGGATACACCCCTGAGCAGGTGTGCGGCAGCGGCTTCGGCAGGGTGGCGGGCGGCACCCAGCCGGTGACCGACCATCTCGGCATCGTCCGAGGCCAGGTCCACCTGCTCCACAGCGTGCGTACCGATCAGTACTGCGTCGTCACCATCAAGTCGAGCTTCGTGGGGCAGCTCACGCCGACCAGGGCGGCCCTCGTCCGCAGAGGCTTCTTCAGAAGCCACTCCACCTTCCCGGACGAGGGCAACTTCAGGTACTACGCAGGTCCGGTGAAGGTACAGGTCAGGGGCGGTTGTTTCGCCTTCGACGGGCGCATCGGCAACGTTCCCGACAACGGGCGCATGGCAGGTGTCCAGATCCGCGCCTACGGCGGCTCGAAGGGCTTCGATCACTGCGGCGGACACCGCGAAGCTCGCAGGGGCTCCAGCTAGGCGCACTGAGAAGTCAGGATCGGGCCTCACTCGCCCAGGGGCAGTGAGGCTCAATCAGGGACCATCCTTCGAGTCGTCGCGGCCTGACGAAGGCGAGGTGTCGTCGGGGGTGCCGTCGCGTTCGTCCCTGAGCTCCTCGGCGAAGCCGCGGGCCCACGCCAGCCGGTCCTCCTCGGACATGTCGAAGTAGCCCTCAGGCGGCTGCGCATGAACCTTCCGGCTCTTCCTAAAGAAAGCCACCGGCACCTCCCGTATCGATGGTGGTCCCCGCTCTGACATCGTAAATCGCGATCTGATCGGTCTCCCGGGCCAGCCTGACCGCGGCGGCGCGGTCCCGGACGTTGCGCGAGGGCTCCAGCCAGAGTTTTCCGTCCTCGATCCAGCCGCCCAGATAGATGTCGCGGTCGTTCTCGAACAGCGACCGCCTGCGCATGAGGTAGTCGTCGATGGCCGAGGCCGAGGCGTCCAGGTCGTCGAGGAGGCTCGCGGGGTGCTGGACGGTGTGGCCGGTGAGCGCGACCATGTAGCCGTCGTCGGGCGGCCGGCGGGTGTGCGGCGACCAGGTGAACCCGCCGCGTTCCCTGGCGTCCCTGAGGAAGCCGCGCGGGGTGATCTCCTCACGCTTCCGGGCCCGCCGGAAGAACCGCCCCGCCCGCCGTCCGAAGAAGCCGCCGACGAGCCTGGCCGCCTTGCCGCCCCTAACCATGCCCGGCGCCTCCGGTCCGGGCGCGCTCAGCCAAGGAGGACCGTCGCCGTACGGTTGAACAGCGCGTTCAGCGCCATCGCGGTGAACTTCCGGTACACCGGGATCAGCAGGGCGGAGCCGGGCCCGGCGAGGAGCGCCTGGATGACCTGGGCGAGCAGCGTGCAGAGCAGCACGATCACGGTGATCTTCAGGGCCAGGACGAGCCCCGCGCAGGCGAAGAGGCAGGCGCCCACGACGTACGCGCCGGTCGCTCCATCGGTGAGGATCGCGTGGGGCGCGTCGTCCTCGGCCCAGGCCCCGGTGAACGCCTCGACCGACGACCCCGTGTTGACAGCCGACACCCGCAGCGCCGCGTCGTTCGCCTGCCGCGCCACCGTCCCCGCGTCCCCGCCGAACCGGAGCCACAGCAGGCCCGCGGCGTAGAGCTTCTCCTCGTCGACCACGGGCCACAGGAAGCCGAGGTCGTAGAGCAACCCGGACAGCTGGTCCGGAATCTGCAGTCCCATGCGTCACGCCCTCAGGGAGTCGATGCTCTGCTCGGTCGATCGCTCCTGGACGCGGAAGGTCACGCGCATCGCGTCGAGCGTGTTCCCGTCCTGGGCGAGGGCTTCCAAGGCGGTCTGGAGGGACTCGAACGCGGCATTGTGGATGGCCTCGTAAGCCTCGCCGATCAGCGCGCTGATGTCGTCGGCGCCGCCCAGCGGCCCCAGGGCCTCGAGCGACGTGGCCAGCGCCTCGATGCGCGTTCCCAGCTCGGTGGCCGAAGCGCGCAGCCCGTCGCCTCCGTCCCGCAGGCTGGAGTGGTGGATGCCGAGCTCCGGGGGTGTCGTGCTCATCGCGCCTCGACCCGGGCGAGCGCGTCCTCGACGGCCTTGGCGAAGACGTCGAGGCGGAGCACGGCCTCGTCCTGGATCCGGCGCAGGTGCGCCGCCGGATCACCCTCCCCTGGAGGGGCGGGCGCCGCGTGCAGTTCGTCGAGGGCCGCGTTGACCGCGAGCACGATCTGTTCGCCGAGCGTCTCGGAGCCCAGCTTCATCGCGCGAGGGTCGATGCGCACGGCCGCCAGCCGCCCTCCCGTCACCACGGTGGCGCGCACCCTGCCGTCGTCAGCCGTGCCCTCCGCGCGAGCCGAGGCCTCCCGGTCCGGCTCCCCCGTGGACTTCAGCGCGCGCAGCGCGGCCCCCACCAGGTTGTCGAAGCCCTGTGTTTCCAGATTGGTGTCCAACCGCCCTCCCCAGCCGGGTTCACGTGCAACCCAAGATCGTCGGGAGGACAGTAGCATATCCACATATTTTCGGTAGGTATACTTCCTCATTCGATCGGCGACGGACCGAACCCTGACGAGTTGACCTCGACTTTGGTTGAGCTTTCATCCTGAGATCATGAACGTTGTCACCACGGGAAAGCGGGAGTGGATCGGCCTCGCCGTGCTCACCCTGCCCGCCCTCCTCGCCTCGCTCGAACTGACCGTCACGAACCTCGCGTTACCCGCCATCGGCCGGGATCTGGGCGCGAGCGGCACCCAGCTGCTGTGGATCGTGGACATCTACGCCTTCCTGCTCGCCGGGTCGCTCATCACCATGGGCGTCTGGGGCGACCGGATCGGCCGCCGCCGGCTCCTGCTCATCGGCGCGGCGGCGTACGGGCTGGCCTCGCTCCTGGCGGCCTTCGCCCCCGACGCCGGAAGTCTGATCGCCGCCCGGGCGTTGATGGGGGTCGCCGGGTCCACCCTCATGCCGTCCACCCTGTCGCTGGCCACGGCCCTGTTCCCCGAGCCACGGCAGCGGGCGGTCGCCATCGGGGTCATCGTCGCCAGCGTCTCCGGAGGGACCGCCATCGGCCCGCTGGTCGGCGGCTGGCTGCTGGCCCACTTCTGGTGGGGGTCGGCGTTCCTGCTCGCGGTGCCGTTCATGGCGGTGCTGCTCGTCGTCGCGCCGCTGCTGCTGCCGGAGGTCCGCGACCCCGGCGCCGGGCGGCTGGACCTGGCCAGCGCGCTGCTGTCGCTGGGCGCGGTGCTGCCGGTCGTGTACGGGCTCAAGCAGATCGCCGCCGACGGCCCGGACGTGCCGTCGGCGGCCGCCATCGCGGCCGGGGTGGTGCTGGGCGCGGCGTTCGCGCGCAGGCAGCGGGCGCTCGCCGTGCCCTTCGTCGACCTGCGGTTGTTCGCCGACCGGACGTTCGGCGTCGCCGCCGCCACACTGGCACTCGGCATCTTCGTGCTCTGGGGCTCCAACTACGCCATCGCGCAGTACCTGCAGCTCGTGCACGGCCTGTCCCCGCTGGAGGCGGGCCTGTGGACGGCGCCCTCGGCGGCCGGCGTCATCGCCGGATCCCTGCTGGCTCCCCGCCTGGCGCGGACGATCCGCCCACCCATGGTGATCGGCGTCGGCCTGGCCGTCTCCGCCGCGGGTTACCTCGTGCTGACCCAGACCGGCGGGCTGGCCGTCCTCGTGACGGGGGCCGTCGTCGTCTCGGCGGGCCTCGGCCCGATGATGGCCCTCGCCACCGACCTCGTCGTCGGCTCGGCGCCGCCCGAGCGGGCCGGCGCGGCGGCGGCCATCTCCTCGACCGCTCCCCAGCTCGGCGGCGCGCTCGGCATCGCGCTGCTCGGCAGCGTCATCACCGCCGTCTACCGGAACGAGGTCTCCTCGTCCCTCCCGCCGGCCGCCCGCGACAGCCTCACCGCCGCCGTGGCCGTGGCGGACGGCCTTCCCGAACGGCTCGCGGCCGAGCTCCTCGGCACCGCGCGAGCCGCCTTCGTCGAGGGCTTCCACCTGGCCGCGGCGATCAGCGCCGGCCTGATGGCCGGCATCGCCCTCCTCGTCGTCACCCTCCTCCGGTCCCGGCGGTGACGGGCGGCGCGGCACAATCGTTCAAGACCGGCCGCCGCGTCCCGGGATAGAACGTCCCGGGATAGAACCAGGTGGGGAGGCGGGTTCATGGCTGTGGGGTTCATCGGGCTCGGGCTCATGGGGCAGCCCATGGCGCTCAACCTGGCCCGCGCGGGCACGGACCTCGTCGTCTGGAACCGTACGGCGGGCAGGTGCGAGCCGGTGCGGGCGGCGGGCGCGAGGGTGGCGGCGAGCCCGGCGGAGGTATTCTCGGAGGCTCGCGTGGTGATCCTCATGCCGGCCGGCGACGAGGCGACCGACTCCGTGCTGGGTCGCGGGACACCTCGGTTCGCGGCGAACGTCACCGAGCACATCGTGGTGCACATGGGGACGACTTCGCCCGTCTACTCGACCGGGCTGGAGGCGGACGTCCGCGCGGCCGGGGGCCGGTACGTCGAGGCGCCGGTCTCCGGCTCGCGCGGGCCCGCCGAGGCCGGGCGGCTGGTCGCGATGCTCGCCGGCCGGGCCGAGGACGTCGAGGAGGTACGCCCGCTGCTCGGGCCGATGTGCCACGAGACGGTCGCGTGCGGGGCGGTCCCGTCGGCGCTGCTGACGAAGCTCGCGGTCAACGTGTTCCTGATCACCATGGTCACCGGGCTCGCCGAGGCGGTGCACTTCGCCGACCGGCACGGGCTCGACCTGCGCCTCCTGCTCGACGTGCTCGGCTCCGGGCCGATGGCCAGCGACGTCTCGCGGGTGAAGGCGGCCAAACTGGTCGAACGTGACTTCGCCCCGCAGGCGTCGATCACCGACGTGCTGATGAACAACCGGCTCATCGCCGAGGCCGCCCGCGCCTCCGGCCTGGCCTCACCCCTGCTGGACGTCTGCCACGCCCTGTACGGCGAGGCCCTGTCACTCGGGCACGGCCGGTTCGACATGGCGGCCGTGGTCCACGCGATCGAGGCCAGGACCTCCTCCTCATCCTGGAAGGACGGCACCGGAGCATGACGACCAGACCGATCGTGATCGTCACCGGCGGGAGCCGAGGCGGTCTCCTGGCTGATGTCGGCCAAGTCGTCGTACGTCACCGGGGCCGTCCTGAACGTGTCCGGCGGGCTGTGACGCGGCGAGCGCGGCGGTCCACGCGGCGGGCGTGAGGCCGTACGCCCGCTTGAACATCCGCGTCAGGTGGCTCTGGTCGGCGAACCCCGCCTCCAGCGCCGCCTCGGACGGCGGCAGGCCACCCCTGAGCGCCCGCCGGGCCCGGTCGAGCTGCCGCATGGTGCGAAAGCGCGTCGGGCTGGTGCCGAAAGCGGCCCGGAACTGCCGCGCGATCGTCCAGCGGTCCAGCCCCGACACCTCCTCGAACTGCCGGACCGTACGCCTGACCGTGGGATCGTCGGCGATGAGGTCGCGCACCCGCGACAGGGCCGCCACGGCGAGCGGCGACCGCCTGCGCGCGGGCACGGACGCGTGCCTGTTCAACGCTCCCGCGACCAGCAGCGTGACCTCCAGGCGCTCGAAGTCGCCGATCGGCTCGTCGATGTCGCGCAGGCACGCCGCGAGGGCCGGATCCATCTCCCGGCGGCCGACGACCGGATCCGCCACGAACGGCAGCGGCGCCCCGCCCAGCGCCTCCTGGACCAGGAACGGATCAAGGTAGATGATCCGGTAGCCGAACCCCTCCTCGGTGCCCGCCGCCCCGTCGTGAAGCTCGTCCGGATGCAGGATGTGCCATTCGCCGGGCAGGCAGTGGCGCGTCTCGCCCCGGTAGCGGAACGTCTGCACGCCCGCCAGCGTCACGCCGATCGCGTAGGTGTCGTGGCGGTGGGGCGCGAACGCCTCGCCCACGAGCGACGCTTCCAGCCGCTCGATCCCCTCGGCGCCGGAGCCGAACCGCAGGCGATGCCCGGCCCCGCCGGCCCGCAGGTGCCGGGTCAGCCCCTCTGCCGACTGCCTCACGCCGACGAGCCTACAAACGCGCCACTCCGCTCGGGCAGAGCCCCGCAAGCGACGGTAGGGACAGACGAGCGGACCGTCATCGTCGTCGCGGACAACCCGGACGGCCTACTTCACAGAGGACACCTCGGCACGATGAGGCACACCCTCCTACCCGTGGGGGTTTCAGGCACTTCGGTGCCTACTGTCCGGTTTGCGGGTAAGAGGGAGGCGTGCGCATCGCAACCGGAGTTAACGCTCCGGAACCGACGAAGCCGGACCGTCTCTGGGGGCTCGTGCCGCCCACGCTGGCCAGGATCGCCGCGTGGTGCGGCTGCCTGATCCTCATCGGGATCGTGGCCAACTTCGTGGTCAACGTCGTGTCCTCGATGCGGCTGGTCGCACTCCCGGTCGCGGTCGCCCTGTTGCTGACCGCGCTGATGTTCCCGCTCACCGGGGCGCTGCGCAGGCGGGGAATGCGGCCGATCTGGGCCACCTGGGTCACCATGTTCGTCGCGTTCGCGTTGCTCGGCGGGCTCGGATCGATCATCGGCGTCCGGGGCAGCGAGGAGTTCCCCGGCCTGGTGCGACAGATGCGGCAGACCGTCAAGTCACTGGAAGCCTGGCTCTACACCGGCCCGTTGCACCTGAAACCGCGCCAGCTCAGCATCTGGTTCGACGAGGCGGCCAAGCTGGTGACCCAGCGCCAGCAGGAGATCACCTCCACGGTGCTGGCCGGCACCGTGGCGCTGATCGAGGCGCTGGCCTCCATCGTGTTGCTGCTCTTCGTGACGTTCTTCCTGCTGAAGGACGGCGACCGGATCTGGGCCTGGTTCCTCAAGGCCTTCGGCGGGGAGGCGCGCCGGGTCGACCGGGCCGGCCGGGCCGCGTGGAGGGCGCTCTCCTTCTACGTGCAGGGCACCGTGGCGGTGGCCGCGGTGCACGCCGTCCTCCTCGGCGTCACCCTGGCGATCATGGGAGTGCCGCTCTGGGTCGCGCTCGCCTTGCTGATCTTCGTGTCCAGCTTCATCCCGATCATCGGCATCTTGTTCGCCGGAGCCGTCGCCACGCTGATCACCCTGGGCACGAAGGGGCCGATCTACGCGCTCATCTTCCTCGGCCTGCTGATCCTCGAACAACAGCTGGAGAACCATGTCCTCCAGCCGCAGATCGTGGGCCGGCGCCTGCACTTCCACCCCCTGGCGATCATCATCGTGCTCGCCGTCGGCGGCATCCTGGCCGGGATCGCGGGCGCGGTCGTGGCCGTGCCGATCGCCGCGATCCTCTATCGGGGGATCCCGGAGCTCTTCCGGTCCGAGCCGCCCGCGCTCCCGCCCGGTCCCAAGAAGCCCGATGAACCGGGCGTACCGGATGGGCCGGGGGCGCCTGGAAACCGGGCGCGGGACGTACCGGACGAGGGCGAGCCCCGGCAGGAGGGCGGCGAGCCGCCCGCACCCCCGTCCTGATCGCCGCCAGGCGGCACGTCACGTGGGTCGGACGTGGACGGCGAGGCCCGGGGTAGGAAGGTGATGCCGCGCAGATCTCGTACGAAGACGACGGGAGGACGTCTCATGGCGAGCGGAGCCCTCGACTTCGATCCGTCGGTCGTCGACGCGCGCACCGTCGCCGAGTCGATGGGCACGGACCCCGAGCGGGGCCTGACCTCGAACGAGGCCGCCCGCCGGTTGGCGTCGGCGGGGCCCAACGAGATCACCTCCGCCAGGCCGGTGCCGAAGTGGCGCAAGTTCGTGGAGCAGTTCCGCGACCCGCTGATCTACCTGCTGTTCGCGGCGATCGTCATCTCGCTCGCGGCCTGGCTCATCGAGGGGGCCGAGGGCTGGCCGTTCGACGCCATCGTGATCACCATCATCGTGGTGCTGAACGCGATCCTCGGCTACTGGCAGCAGGCCAAGGCCGAGCACGCGGTCGAGGCGCTGCAACGGATGAGCGCCATTACGGCGACCGTGCTGCGCGACGGCGTGCCGTCGCGGGTGCCCACCCGTGAGCTGGTGCCCGGCGACGTCCTGGTGCTGGGCGAGGGCGACACCGTGTCGGCCGACGCGCGGCTGCTGTCGGCCGCCACGCTGAAGATCTCGGAGGCCTCGCTCACCGGGGAGAGCGAGGCGGTGCTCAAGGACGCCCACACCCTGCCCGAGCCGGCGGCGCTCGGCGACCGGCTCGACATGGTGTTCAACGGCACCGCGGTCACCCAGGGCGTCGGCCGGGCGGTGGTGACCGCCACCGGGATGGCGACCCAGATGGGGCAGATCGCCGACCTGCTGCACACCACCCGCGAGGACCCCACGCCGCTGCAGCGGGAGATCGCCCGGGTCGGCCGGATGCTCGGGATCGCGGTGATCGTGATCGCCGTGGTGGTGATGGCCACGATCTTCCTGTTCTTCGGGGTCGACAGCGTCGAGGACGTCGTCACCGCCCTGCTCCTCGGGGTGTCGCTCGCCGTGGCGGCCGTGCCCGAGGGGCTGCCCACCATCCTGTCGGTGGTGCTCGCGCTGGGCGTCCAGCGGATGGCTCTGCACAACGCGATCGTCAAGAAGCTCTCCTCGGTCGAGACGCTCGGCTCGGCCTCGGTCGTCTGCTCGGACAAGACCGGCACCCTGACGAAGGGCGAGATGACCATCGGCCGGGTGGTGACCGCGTCGGGAGAGGTCATGGTGACCGGCGCGGGCTACCGGCCCGAGGGGCGGATGACGCACGACGGCGCGCCCTTGGAGGAGGGGAGCGTCCTGTGGCGTCAGACCGCGTTCGTGCTGGTCGGCGGCAGTCTCGCGAACAACGCCACCCTGCGCGAGGAAAACGGCGAATGGCTGGTCCAGGGCGACCCGACCGAGGCCGCCTTCCTGGTCGCCGAGGCGAAGCTCGGGGCGAGCGACCGGCGTACGTCGAGATTTCAGCGGGTGGGCGAGATCCCGTTCACCTCCGAGCGGAAGATGATGACCAGCGTCGAGGCCGACGCCGAGCGGGCCGGCAAGCTGGCCGTGGTCGCCAAGGGCGCCCCGGACGTGCTGCTCCGGCGCTGCACGCACGTACGGGTCGGCGACGCGGCCGAGCCGCTGGACGACGCCCGGCGGGCCCGCGTCCTGGACGACGTCGAACGCCTGTCCGGCGAAGCCTTCCGCACCCTGGGCGTGGCCTACCGGCGGCTGGAGGTGACCGAACCACCCGAGATGGACGAGTCGCTTGAGGAGAACCTCGTCTACGCGGGCATGGTCGGGATCATCGACCCACCGCGCCCGGAGGCGGCCGCGGCCATCGCCGAGGCGCACCGCGCGGGCGTCCGGGTCATCATGATCACCGGTGACCACCCCCGTACCGCGGCGCGGATCGCCGAGGACCTCGGCATCGTCGAGCACGAGGCGGTCGCCGTGTCGGGGGCGGAGCTGGACCGGCTGGACGAGGAGGGATTCCGCGAGATCGTCCGCCACAGGTCGGTCTACGCCCGGGTGACGCCGCACGACAAGCTGCGCATCGTCGACGCGCTCCAGGACGACCGCAGAGTGGTGGCCATGACCGGAGACGGCGTCAACGACGCGCCGGCCCTGAAGTCGGCCGACATCGGCATCGCGATGGGCCGTACGGGCACCGAGGTGACCAAGGAAGCGGCGAAGATGATCCTCGCCGACGACAACTTCGCCACCATCGTGCGGGCCATTCGCGAAGGCCGCCACATCTTCCTGAACATCAAGAAGTTCCTGCGCTACCTGCTCTCCTCGAACATGGGCGAGGTGCTGACCGTCTTCCTCGGCGTCGTGCTCGCCGGGGTCATCGGTCTGTCACACGGCGAGGACACGATCGTGCTGCCCCTGCTGGCCACCCAGATCCTGTGGATCAACCTGCTGACCGACAGCGCCCCGGCCCTCGCCATGGGCGTCGACTCGGAGATCGAGGACGTGATGAACCGCCCGCCGCGTTCGCTGCGCGACCGGGTCATCGACCGCCGGATGTGGGCCGGCGTGATCGTGATCGGCCTCGCCATGGCGGTGGCGACGCTCGCCACCATCGACCTCTACCTGCCCGGCGGGCTGATCGAGGGCTCACGGCCGCTGGACAACGCCCGGACGGCGGGCTTCACGGTGCTCGTGCTGGCCCAGCTGTTCAACGCCCTCAACGCCAGGTCCGAGACCGGCAGCGCCTTCCAGCGGCTGTTCGCCAACCCTTGGCTGTGGGGGGCCATCGGGCTTTCGCTGGTGCTGCAGATCGCCGTGGTCCACGTGCCCTTCCTCAACACCGCGTTCACGACCTCGCCGCTCTCGTTCGAGCAGTGGCTGGTCTGCGTCGCGATGGCGAGCGCGGTGCTGTGGGTCAGCGAGCTGCGGAAGCTGGTCCTGCGGCGGGCCGGCGCCCTGCCGGGCTGATCTTCCGGTCGCGTACGGCGCCGCCGGCGGGGGTTCAGACCAGGCGGAGGCCGGTGGGGCGCAGGGTGGAGGTGACGAAGGCGTGGACGAGGCGCATGATCAGCGCTTCGAGCAGCAGGAACGCCGCCTTGGCCAGCACAGAGGCCAGAAACTCGGACATGGGACACCTCATAGGGAGGAAACAGCTTTTACTGGCATATTTCACCACAAGATAGTGCTGGGGAAGAAGGCCAGGCGACGATCGGGTGAACTGACGACGTCTATCCGGCGACGGCCTTCTCGATCAGACCGGCCACGACGGCCACGACGGCCCCGCAGCCGAGGCCGATCCCCCAGCCCACCGGGCCCACCGGCCGGCTGCCGAACACCTGGCTGACGCCGGGTATCGAGATGATCAGCCCCAGCGCGGCCAGTGACGACAGCGAGGCCAGCACCACCGTACGGTCGCGGTGTCCCAACGCCAGCGTCTGCAGGAGCTGGGCCGCCACCAGGCCGATGAGCCCGACCGTGTCCGCCCGGCCGCGGGTGCCGGTGACGCGGGCGAAGGTCCACGCCGCGATCGCCCCTCCGGCCGTGGCGATGGCCCGCACGTAGATGTCGCGGGTCAGGGCGGCGCCCAGCGACGCCTCCGGCCCCTCGGCGAGCAGTTTCTCGGGGCTGGCGGCGCTCGGCGGCCGGACGGCCACGGCCATCGCGGGCAGCATGTCGGTCAGCAGGTTGACCAGGAGCAGTTGGCGGGCGTTCAGCGCGCTGCGCCTGGTCAGCAGGCTGGACCCGAGCGTGAAGACGATCTCGCCCACGTTGCCGCCGAGCAGGATGCCGAGCGAGTCGCGGACCGAGCCCCACATGGCCCGGCCCTCGACGATCGCGTCGATGATGGTCTCGATGCGGTCGTCGGCGACGACGATGTCCGCGGCCGACCGGGCGGCGGGAGTGGCGCGGGCGCCGAGGGCTACGCCCACGTCAGCGAGCCGGATCGCCGGCACGTCGTTGGCTCCGTCGCCCGTGACGGCCACGACCCTGCCCGTGCCCCGCAGCACGGTGACGATCCGCGCCTTGTGCTCGGGGGTGGTCCGCGCGAAGACCGCCACCTGCGGCAGCACCTCGGCGAGCGCGTCGTCGTCGAGGCGGTCGATCTCGGGACCGGTCATCACCCGTAGCCCGTTGACCGCGTTGATCTCGGCGGCGATGGCCTCGGCCGTGCTGGGATGGTCTCCGGTGATCATGACGACCCGGACGCCGGCCCGTACCAGCTGCTCCACGCTGCGTTTCGCCGTCGGCCGCACCGGATCCGCCAGGCCCAGGAAGCCGAGGAAGGACAGCCGTTCGATGCGGTCCTCGTCGAGATCCGCGCGGCTGGAGGCCGGCCGCTCGGCCACGGCGAGCACCCGGTAGCCCCGCCGGGCGAGCCGGTCCACCTCCTGCTCCAGCTCACCCATGATCGCGTCGTCCAGCGGGACCGTCCGCCCGTCCCTGACGAGCGACGTGCAGCGGCCGAGCACCACTTCGGGCGCGCCCTTGACGCTCAGCAGGTGCCCGGCGCCGGACAGGCCGAGCACCGCGTGGTAGCCGCGCGCCGGCTCGAAGTGCAGCTCGTCGACCCGGCGCCACTCCGTCAGGCCCTCGTCGGGGCTGACGCCGACGCTCTGGGCTCCCTCCACGACGGCCCGATCGGTGGGATGGGCGATCACCCGCCCGCCGCCGAACCGGGGCCCCGCGCGGAGTGCCCCGGCGACGATGGCTCTCATCTCGGGCTTCGACTCGGCCAGTGGTTGCTCGCACCACCCGTCGGACACCTGGCCCAGGCTGATGTGGCCCTCGGTCAGGGTGCCGGTCTTGTCGAAGCAGAGCACGTCGACCCGGCCCAGCGCCTCGATCGTGGACGGGTTGCGCACCAGGGTGTTGTGCTTCGCCAGCCGCTTGGCCGAAGCGAGCTCCGCCACGGTGGCGACGAACGGCAGTCCTTCCGGCACCGCGGCCACCATCATGCTCACCGCGGGACCGAGGGCGGTGGCCAGCGGCGTGCCGCGAACCAGGTCGATGCCCATCAGCAGCACGCCGGAGCCGACGGCGGCGGGCAGGATGCGGCGGCTCAGCGCGCGCAGTCTCAGCTCCACTCCGCTGAGCGGCGCCTCCTGCCGGGCCAGCCGGGCGGTCCGGCCCGCCTCGGTCAGGTCGCCCGTCGCCACCACCACCGCGCGGGCGCTGCCCGCCGCGACGGTGGTGCCGAGGTAGACCATCGAGCTCCGCTCGGCGACGGCCGCCGCCGCGGTCGGCGCCGTCGTCTTGGCCACGAGCTGCGACTCGCCGGTGAGCGTCGACTCGTCCACCTCCAGGCCGGAGGCCTTGATCAGCCGGGCGTCCGCCGGCACGGCGTCGCCGGCCCGCAGCTCGATCACGTCTCCCGGTACGAGGTCGTCGGCCAGGACCTCCTCGACGCCGCCGGGCCGGCGCAGGCGCGCGGTCACCGCCGTCGCCTCGGTGAGGCGGTGCAGCGCCCGGTCGGCGCCCCGCCGCTGGGCCCCGCCGAGCAGGGCGTCGACGCCGAGCACGCCGCCGATCAGGAGTGCGTCCACGACCGAGCCGACCAGGGCCGACACCCCGGCCGCCGCGCCGAGAACGGGGGTCAGCGGATTCGCCAGCTCCTCCAGGGCCGCGCCGAGCAACGACTTGGGATGGAACTCGTCCCTCCGCTCCGGTTTCACCCGGCGGCCGGCGGCCTCCGCCTCGGTCAGGCCGTTGGGCGAGGTCTCCAGCCGGGCCAGGACGTCGCGGGCGGCCATCGCGTGCCAGGGCGTGGTGTCGGCGTAGATGGGCGGCGCTCCCCTCCCGACGACGCGGCCCGCCCAGTGCCCGACGACGAACGCGACCGCCGACGTACAGTCACGCACCACCTGGGCGCGGCGGACCACCGTGGGCGCGGGACCCGCGAACGACAGACCCGTCCCGAAAACGGCGCCCGTCGCGGCCACCCACGCGCCCCGCGCGCTCACCCGCCGCGCCATCGGGAGGTTCCGGAGCAGCAGATGCACCCCGTCGAGCTCACCCATCACGTCCGCGTCCCACGGAATCCGCCGCGACCGGTCGAGTACGCCGATGGCCAGATCGGCCTGCGTCAGGCCGCGCCGCGACCGCTGGGATACCAGGGCCACACCGCGGCCCTCCAGCTGGAGCTCCCGCACCGACGTGACCAGCCGGGATCCGCCCTCCACGGTCCGGTCCACGCCGAGCCGGAGAGCGAGGCCGGGCTCCCCACCGGCCAGGATCACCTCACAGGCGTCCTTCGGCGCCGCGACGAGAGCCTCGGCCATCGGGTGGAGCTCCCTGGCCAGACCCACCAGGGCGACCTCCGTGCCCTGGTGGGACACCACGACCACGCGGCTCCCCTTCTCCTGCCAGTGCTCCGGTGGCGCCGGTCCGTCCGAGGCGTCCCACGGCGCGGCGGTCCACCCGTCGTACTCGCGCCGCGCCGAGGGGTCCATGAGGTCGAGGAGCGTGTAGAGGCGGGCGTGCAGATCGTCCAGGTCCACGTCCGGGAGCAGAGTGTGGACGTCGTCGATCGTCCACGCGCCTGTCATGAGCGCGGTGGCGTCGATCACCACCGTGTCGACGCGGTCCATGCGGTGCAGCGCGTACAGGTCGAGCACGATCGCGCCGCGTGCCGACAGGGCGCGCACCAGCCCGCTGATGAAGGCGTCCCTGCAGATGCGGGTCGCCTTGGGCATGCCGCCGATGAGCAGGGACAGCCCTTTCTCGTGGTCGCCGCCCACCGTCGCGGTGACGGTGTAGACAGCCAGTGCCGTCGCGCTGGCCAGGTCGGCGTACCGCTCGACGGGACCGCGGGCGAGCGGGATCGGGCGCGGCAGTTCGCGCACTGGGATGTTCCGGTACGTCCCGGTCAGGGCTGCCAGTTCCTCTTCCCGGTCCGCCCAGGCCCGGGCACCGGCGCGCATGGCGAGGTACCGGCTCATGGCGGCGGCCGAGTCGATCAGCATCGACACGGGCCGCGCGGCCAGGGTGGTGGACACGATCCGGCCCGTGGCGAGCACCGTGTCGGCCACCGGCTTGCCGAGGCGACGCTCCACCTCATGGCGCAGGCGCGGGGTCTCGTCGACCGCCGCCAGAAAGGCGGGCACCACCATGGGCAGCATCGAAACGCGCGCGAGCCGGCCGGTGGCCGCCAGCCCGGTGCCGACGATGTTCAGGGCCAGGCTGGCCGCGGCACGGGCCTGCTGCTCCATGCCGTCGAGTGCGCGGGCGACGCCCGCCGTCCCGCCGTCCCGGTCGTACTCCTCGATCACGGCGAGGAGTTTGTCCCGGTCGGTGCCCGCCTCGCAGCTCACGAAGACGCTGCCGAGCGTGCCGTTGACCTCGGCCCGCGCCATCCCCATCGCGAGCAGCCGCTCCTCCAGAGCGCGCGCCTCCCGCTCGGTGCCCGGGCCGCCGATGTGCCGCAACTCGACGCGGACTCCCCCCGGGCAGTCCCGTACGTGGCGGGGGCGCGGGACGAGGCCGCGTATCGGCTCGGGGAGGATGTTCAGCAGGGTTTCGACGGACAACAGATCGAACACCGCCATGCGGCCTCCTGTCGACGGTGTTCTCGTATCGGACCGGATGTCTCAGGTTCAGCCGGCCGTGCGCGCGGCCGTGCTCCTCTTCCGCCCGCTCGTACCGGTGGAAGCGGGCTTGGCAGAAGCGGTCTTGGCGGAGGCGGGCTTTGTGGAAGCGGGCTTGGCGGAAGCGGGCTTGGCCGAAGCCGGCTTGGCGGAGGCGGCCTTCCGCCGGGTGGTGGACGCGGTCGACTTGGCCTGCCCCGCCGCCTTGCTCGCGGCGGCCGACGTCCTGCTCCGCGCGGCCGACGTTCCGCTCGTGGACGAGGAGCCGCTCCGCGACGCCGATGTCCTGCTCGCGGCGGTGGACGTCCTGCTCCGGGAGGTCGAGGGCCTGCTCCGCGTGGTCGTGGTCTTCTCGCCGGCCTTCTCAGTGGCCTTCTCAGCGGCCCGGCCGGTCCTTCTCGCCTCGCCGGCCGTCGTCGCGGACGTCCGGCGCAGCGGGGACCTGGTCACTCGGCCGGAACGCGAACGCTGCGCGAGGATCGCGCCCGCCCCGATCGCGACCGCCACCGGCCAGTCGATCGCGCCGAACACCGCGAGGGCGCCGAGCGCGCCGTAGTAGGCGAGACGCTCCGGCGGCGGCATGAACGACCGGGCGATGTCGACGGCCTGGCCGAGCTCCTGCCTGCTGATGTGCGGCAGCTGGACGTGCGGCATGGAGGGCGCGCCGATGTGCGGCATGTGGACGTCCGGCGGGCGCACCTGGATGGTCATCATGGGCAGACCCAGGGTGTACTGCTTCTTGTGACCGTTCGTGGGCGCGGAACGCTCCTGAGACGGGCGCGTCTTGCTTTCCGCCATGGCTCCTCCTCCGACGCCTGTTCCCTGACCGGAGCCAAGGACGGCGAGACCGCGACAGCGACTCTCCGTATGTCCCTTTCCTCCGCCAGTCGCGTTATTCCGGACGGAAGGTTTTAGGCGTTCTATACCGCCCTAAACTTCGATCTACGCGGCGACCGATCACTTGCGGGACAGGATGCGCCCCTTGAACATCGGGTGCTTGGTCTCCCAGTAGCGCCAGCCCTCCACCCGCGACGGGATGTTGGCGATGCCGGTGGTGACCCTGACCTGGCGGCAGTTGTCCAGCCGCTGCCACGCCGACCAGCCGACGCGGTAGCCGAAGACGCGGTACCACATGTTGCCGTACATGCCCTTGCTGATCTTCTGCGTGTAGTCATGGCCGACGAAGACCATGTGCCGCACCTCAAGGTGCGGGAGCAGCATCTGGCGCAGCTGTCTGACGACATCGTCGGTGGTGATCGACTTCAGCTTCTCGTTCTCGGTCTCGATGAAGGCGAGCACCTCGTGCTCCCGCGTGACCGAGACCGACATCTCGCCACCCGGGCCGTCGATGAAGCGGGTCCGGGGGATGAAGAAGTTTCTCGGCTGCAAGGAACGGACCTTGAAGAAGACGTGCGGCGCGCAGGCGACGTCTCGCACCTTGCCCACCCTTTTGGACTTCTTCTTGCTGCCGGTCGTGGTCGTGTCGGTCGCGGTCGTCTCGCTCGTCGTCGTGTCGGTCCTCGTCGTCTCGGTCGTCTCGTCATCGCGGGGTACGGCACCGGCCGGCACGGCGAGGGTCACGGACAGCGAGCCCACCGTGGTCAACACCGCCAGTCCGCTGATCGATCGGCACCTTGTCCGCCGGGCACGCGGGGCCGGGGCGTTGGTTCGGGGACTGAGTGTGGACATGAAGGTGACGCTCCTTTCGGAACGCGGCCCATCGCCGCGACTGACCAGCCGGCCGGACATGCGGCCCATGCCAGCCCTCGCCGGACGAACCGAACGTGATGGTTCAGATGCTTACAGTTGCCTCAAGTGCCCTCGCCACGCCACACCGGATCCGATTTCCCGGAACGCGGAAAAATTCGGGAAAGACCGCAGGCCGCCCTGGTATGGCGGCCCGGAACGTGATCGGGACGCCCCTCCCCCGGCCTCGCCGACGAGCGGACCATACGTAGATCGCCCGATGCGCTTCATGCCTGATGTGCCTACTCTCGGCCGGATTCAGCATCGTCCGAGAAGGTGGGTCCATGCGCACGCTGACCGTGTTCGTCTCCACCGTCCTACTGGCCACGGCGCTGACGACGCCCGTCTCGGCCGGGGTCAAACCCGCGGCCGGCACCACCGACGTCGTCTTCCAGCGGGCCGACTTCGCCGTCGGCACCGCAGAGGGGACGACGTCCGGCAACGGGCTGTCGTTCGCCGCCGCGGCCGGCACCACCTCCTACACCGACGCGCTCGGCACCAAGCAGTGGGAGTACGCCCGCTGGACCGGCCCCGAGCGGGCGGTCGGCTTCGCCGCCACCGAGCTGATCGCCTCCTGGACGGCCGACGTCCCTCGCGGAAGCTGGCTGCAGGTCGAGGCGCGCACCCGCCACACCTCCGGCCTGACCAAGTGGTACGTGCTCGGCCGCTGGGCCTACGAGGAGGCGGACATCCGCCGCACCTCGGTGCCGGGGCAGGGCGACGCCGACGGCACCGTGGCGGTCGACACGCTCGTCGCGGCGGCGGGCAAGCGGATCGAGGCCTACCAACTGCGCCTCACGCTCTATCGCACGCCCGGCTCCACCGTCCAGCCGCGCGTGCGGACGCTCGGCGCGATGGCCTCGTACGTGCCCGAGCGCAAAACCGTCCCGGTCAGCCCCGGCGGCGGCGCGTGGGGCACCGAGCTGGCCGTGCCACGCCGCTCGCAGAACGTGCACGCGGGCCACTACCCGGAATGGGACGGGGGCGGCCAGGCCTGGTGCAGCCCGACGTCCACCACGATGGTCCTCGGGTTCTGGGACCGGTGGCCGAGTGCCCAGGACACCGCCTGGGTGAACCCGTCGGACCCCGATCCCGAGGTCGACTACGCCGCCCGCTTCACCTTTGACCACGCCTACGAGGGCGCGGGCAACTGGCCGTTCAACACCGCCTACGCCGGTCGCTACGGGATGGACGGCTTCGTCACCCGGCTGCGCTCGCTCACGGAGCTGGAACGCCTCATCAGCGCGGGCGTTCCGGTGATCACCTCGCAGTCGTTCAAGAAGAACGAGCTGCCGGGCGCGGGATACGGCACCAACGGGCACATCATGGTCGTCGTCGGTTTCACCGCCGAGGGCGACGTGATCGCCAACGACCCCGCCTCCTCCAGCAACACCGCGGTGCGCCGGGTCTACCCTCGGGCCGACTTCGAGAACGTCTGGCTCCGCAGTTCCAGCAGCGGCGGCATCGTGTACGTCATCACCCCTCCCGGCCACGCGCTGCCCGCCTCGACACCGGGCCTGCCGGCCAACTGGTGACCCGCGCCGGTGGGCGCCCGCTCGCGGCGCCCACCGGCCGCGTCGGCGTCAGGGCCCGCCGCAGGCGCGGCGCAGGCCGAGGAACCAGTTCAGGTACGTGGCGTGCGGCTGTCGTCCCGAGATCCGCACCTGGGCGTCGTCGGCGTTCTCCAGGTGCGTGAAGTTGGCGCTGCCGGTGTAGACGCGCGGGGTGATGTCGTCGTCGTAGAAGCCGTCGATCATCATGAGCTTGTTGTGCGGCACCACGTCGCGGTTGCCGACCCTGAACCTGCACGGCGTGACATGGACGGACCTGCCGTTCGCCGGCTGGGCCAGGACCTGCCGGATGGTGTCGTCGACGTTCTTGTCGTCACCCGGGGCGTTCTCGTAGTAGACGATGTCGATCCAGCAGTTCTCGCCACGGAGCCTGCGCAGCTCGTTGGCGATGGCGACACGGTTCTTGTTAAAGGCGGTCAGCGCCAGGCGGATGCCGGTCTGCCGGGTGACGCCGTCGGCGTCCTGGTAGGAGCACCGGACGAGCTTGAGGATGTTGACGATGGGATCGCCGTCGGTCACGCGCCTCGGCAGGAAGCTCGCCCGGTACGTCGACCCGGTCGGCGTGGTCCAGTAGTAGCCCGGGTTGACCGCGACGCGGCGGCCCGCCCGCAGGTCCTCGAAGTAGCGGCCGTAGCCGGTGTAGACGGCGGCGTCGGAGAAGGTGTAGGCGTCGTTGAAGGAGTTGTACAGATACCAGTCGGACAGGTTGGACGAGGTCTGGAAGACCACGTTCGGATACGTGACATCGTCCACCACGACGCTGGAGAACAGCGCGAACTTGCTGTGCAGGTAGTTGCGGGCGATGCAGCCGCGGTTGACCGTGGCGGGGTTCGGATACTCGCACTGGACGAACCATGAGCCGGCCGTCTCGGAGGCGCCGAGGGCCGAGGCGAGCTGGGCGGCGATCGCGTCGTTGGCACCGTTCTCCATGCTGTCGAGGATCACCTTGACCCGCGTCCCCCGCCTGTGGGCGGCGACGAGCGCGGTGGCCACCTCACTCGACCGCTGACCGGTCGAGAACTGGTGGTTGACGAAGCGGATCTCACCGTCGGGCGGGGTCGCCTGGATCAGCCGGATCAGCTGGTCCATGACGGCCGACTGCGCGGCGCTCGGTGTGCCCGGGGTGCCGGTGTCGGCCGTGGGGTCGTTGAAGACGGGGCCGTTCATGACGGGCGGACCGCTGACGGCGGCGGCCCGCCGGGCGGCCTGGGCGCCCGGTCCGGTGACCAGGAACGAGGCGACCAGGCATAACGCCACGATGACGGTCGAACTCTTCGTCGGCATGCGGGGAGTCCCTTCCCGTGAGGGTGCACAGGGTGTGGTGACTCCGAATGTCAGGCCGTTGACGATCGACTGTCAACGAGGTTCCGTGATCTCGCCCCGCCCGGTTACCGAGTGGGGTCGAACTCCCTCAGGGCCGCGGGCTGCTTGCCGGTCGTGATCTGCTCGGCGAGCATCCGCCCGGTGGCCGGGCCGTGGGTGAGCCCCCACATGCCGTGACCGCCGGCGACGTAGATCCCGGGGACGTGGGTGGCTCCGATGAGCGGCCGCCCGTCGGGGGTGACGGGACGCGGGCCGACCCAGGTGTCGGTGCGTTCCTCCCAGGAGACGCCGCTGAGCAGCGGCTTCGCCGACGCGATGATCGCGTCGACACGCCTCTGGTACAGCGGGGCGTCGGCGTCGCAGAACTCCATGGTGCCCGCCACCCGCAGCTTGCCCTGGTACGGCGTGCAGGCCACCCGTACGGCCGGCAGGTAGATCGGTCCGGGCACGGGCTGGTCGGTGGGCACGGTGAACGAGTAGCCACGACCGGCGCGCACCGGCACCCGGACGCCCCACTCCTTGGCGAGCTGGTTGAGCCAGGCGCCGGTGGCCACGACGACGGCGTCGGCCGTGACCGACTCGCCGGTGTCCGACCAGACGGTGAGCCCGCCGCGGTCCTCGCTCACGCCGGTCACCCGGAAGCCGGACCTGATCGCGGCGCCCCGCTCGGTGACGGCGCCGGCCAGCGCGTGGGTGAAGGCGCCGGGGTCGACGTAGCGCTGGCCGTCCAGCCGGATCCCGGCCTTGGCCGTCCGGGAGAGCTGCGGAGCCTGCGCGTAGAGGTCGTCGCCCTCGAGTGCGGCGTACTTGATCTCCAGCCCGGAGTCGTTGATGCGGCGCAGCTCGTGCAGCAGCGCGACGGCCTGGCGCGTGGTCTGGAACGCGGCCATGATCGGGGCGTCGTGCGTGGGGGCCTCGACGCCGTTGGACGTGAGCACGTCGAACGCTTCCAGGCACTCCTCGTTGAACGGCAGGTTGGCGCGTACCGCGCGACCCCAGTCCTTCCAGTTGCAGCGCAGGGCGAACGTGGTGAGGAAGGTCCACAGGCCCACGTCGGGGGTGACGGGCACGTGCAGCGGGGCGTCCCGGTCGAGCAGCGAACGCAGGCCGTAGCGCAGGACGCCGGGCTCGTTCAGCGGGATGGCCAGCCCCGGGGAGAGCCAGCCCGCGTTGCCCCACGACGCGCCCGAGGCGACGCCGTCCCGGTCCACCACGGTGACGTCGACACCGCGTTCCTGCAGGAACCAGGCGGTGGACAGGCCCACCACACCGGCGCCGACGACCACGACCGTACGCGGCCCACCGTCGATGCTCATTGCCACTCCGCTCTCGCATGTCCGTATACGAGCGAGCATCGCCCGTACGGAGCGAGAATGGGCTGTACATCTCGGACAAGCACTAATGCGGCTTTTGTTCGGCCGCGACAATCATCCGCCCTGGTGCACCGCCAACGCGATGATCATGGCCAGCCGTTTCTCCGGCAGGTCGAGCCGCAGGTTGGTGACGGCGGCCATCTTCCGCAGCCGGTATCTGACCGTGTTGGGATGGACGCCGAGGCGGCTGGCGGCGACGGCCAGATCTCCCTGCGCCTCCAGCCAGGCGCGCAGCGTCTCGATGTAGCGGGTGCCGTGCTCGGCGTCGTGCCGGGTCAGGTCAGCCACCGGCCCGCGCGCCGGAGCGCGCCCGGCCGAGGCGGCCGCGCGCAGCCGTTGCAGCAGGATCTCGTCCCACGACTCGTCGTAGACGACCGGACCTCCCTCGGGCCGGGACGCCCGCAGGGCGAGGCTCTCGTCGGCCTCCTGTCTGCTCGCCGGAAGGTGGGCGGGCGTGGCCGGGCCGCCCACCCCGGCCAGCACGGTGACCCGGCGCGGCAGCACGCCCACGATGGCGGCGAGCCAGTCGAGGGCGGCCGAGACGTCGCCGCCCGAGGGCAGCACCGTGTAGAGGGTGTTGCCGAACAGCGCGCTGCGGCCGGGCCGCGACCAGCCGAACCCCGTGGTCGCCCGCTCGAAGGCGAGCAGGATCGCCGCGTGCCGCTCCTCGGCGATGTGCGCCTGGAGCGCGATCACCCGGAACTGCCCACCCGGCAGCCCCAGCCGGCTGATCACCGCCGAGACGTCGGCCGTGCCCTCCAGCAACTGGATGACCAGGTCGGACTCCACCCGCCGTTCCAGGTCGGCGCTGACCCGGGAACGCAGCAGGTGCAGCGCCACGGCCCGCGCCCCGTCGGCGAGGGCGGTGCTCCGCCCACCGGCCAGCGGCTGCTCGCACTCCACCCAGATCGACCCCAGCAGCTCGCGCCCGGCCCGGACGGCGACCACCATGCGGCCACGCAGCCCGTGGGCCGGCGACGGCTCGACGAACAGCGGCTCGTCGGAGACCGCCAGATGCGCGAAGACGCCCTTGCTCTCCAGCAACCGGTGCATGGCCTCGGAGACCCGCCTGCCGAGGATCGTCTCCAGGCGCACCGGGTCGGCCGTCTGCTGGGAGCCCGAGTAGGCCAGCACCCGCGACATCTGGTCCTCGATCGTCACCGGGTAGCCGAGCTCGCCGGCCAGCGTGTCGGCGAACGCGAACAGGTCGGTCGGCCCCCGACCGGCCTCGGTCTCGCGGCCTTCGAGCACCAGCCCGTACACCACGCCGAAGAGCTGGCTCCAGGACACCTCGGGATCGACCAGCAGCACCGCGACCCCGCCGTCACGCGCCTCGGCCAACGCCGTCTCCGCCGACTCGTCCAGGCCCGTTTCATCCAGCGCCGTTTCATCCAGCGCCGTCTCGGCCAGCGCCGTCTCGGCCAGCGCCGTGCTCTCGCGCACCAGCACCACCGTCGCCCGCGCGGCCCGCGCCAGCCGGACGGCCTCGGCCGCCGACTCCACCCCGACGGCCAGGAACACGTCACCGGTCGCCGCCCGAGGGTCGGTCGGGTCGTGCACCACCACGCTGCGCAGCGCGACGTCACGTGACGCGGGCGCGCTCCACAACCTCGCCCCGTAGCCCCCGAGAACGTTGACCAGCCGATCCAGCTTCAGCATCGCCGCGCTCACCTACCCGTCGTCGCGCCGCATCCGCGCAGCGTACACGCGGTGACGGATCGGGCACCGCCCGACGCTCGCCGCGCGTCCGGGTCTCCGGCACCGGTGACGCGGCCTCCGGGCGCTGACGGCTCGCGGTCTTGACGCGCAGCCTCCGGCGCGCTGCTCAGCGCGTGACCGGTGTCTCCTGAACGGCCGCGCCCAGCTGCGGGATCACCCGGTCGTACCAGCCGTCCAGCACCTCGCCCAGGCGCGGCAGATCGGACTCGACCAGCGCGAGGCCAGGGGTGGGCACGACGGCGCCCAGCTCGACCAGCAGCGGCCGCAGATGCACCTCGACCGCCAGGGCGTGCCGGGGATCGCCCATGACGAGCAGGGGCAGCGCCACCGCGCCCGCCAGCGCGTCCGGCCGCAACCGGTCAAGGAACGCCTTGAGCAGGCCGGTGTAGGTGCCCTTGAACGTCGGGCTGGCGACCACGACCAGGTCGGCCCCGGCCACGAGTTCGAGCGCCACCTCCACCGCCGGCGCCGGCAGGACGGCGAGCAGCTGTGGGCCGAGCGCCGCCAGGTCGATCAGGTCGGGGGCGGCGGCGTGGCCGAGACGCCGGCCGAGGGTCTCGGCCGCCTCCACCGCCACGGCCAGGGTCCTGGACCCGCTCCTGGGGTTGCCGACCAGCGCCACGATGCCGCTCACGAGACCACCACCCCATCCACCATCCCACCCGACGACCCGGCCGCGAAGCGGGCCGTCGTCAGGATCCGCCACGGGCGCCTGCGGGCGCGGGGCGGTTCGGCGTCTCCGTCCGGCTCGGCGTCGTCGTCGGGCAGGTCGTACCTGTGGACGTCGCCGTGCTCCGGCGGCGCTTCGGTACGGGTGGCGGCTTCAGGCAACGAAGGTCGCCTCCTCTCGCTGGGCCGCGGCGACCTCGTCGCGCGGCGGGGGGTGTCCGAACTCAAGTCAATATTCCCTACATGTTTTACATGAAAACTCATCACGGGTTCTGGTGGGGACGCAGGGTGGTGGTGGGGACGGGGATGGCCGGAAACGGGTTGTCCGGGAGGAGGATCACCCGGCGGGCCTCGTCCGGTCGCGTCGCCGCGTCGAAGTGCAGCAGAGCGGCGCCGATCCCGGCGGCCCCGACCAGATAGCCGGTGTCCGCGGTCACCTCGCCGGGCCGCAGCCGGCGGTACGCCTGATACCAGCGCAGCCCCCGGTCGTCATGGCCGGTGGCGCGGCCGACGAGGTCGCTCGCGAGCGTCGCGGCGTAGGTCAGGTACGACTCCCGCCCGGTCACCGCCCATAACCCGACGAAGAGCTCCAGCAGGCCGGCCGAGCCGCAGCACTGGCAGGCGACGTTCCAGAACCCGGCCGTGCGCCGGCGCGGAACGCCGCTCTCGGTGATGCCACGGGCCAGCCGCACCACCCAGTCGAGGTCGCCCGCGTCGCCGGTCACCCGGTACAGCTCGTAGAACATCCGCGCCACCCCGGCCGAACCGGAGCAGAACCCCAGGTAGTGCAGCCCTCGCGCCTGCGGCACGCGATGCGGCACGACGGCGCACCGGCCGGTCACGACGCTGACCGTGCGGACGAAGTCGGCTCCCCTGCGGGCGGCGTCGAGGAAGCTCCGCTCACCCGTGGCGCTGTGGAGGCGGGCCAGGAGGAAGGCGGTGCCCGCCGTACCGGAGAGGAAACCCGGGGTGACGGCGTCGGTGGGCAGGTCGGCGCAGTCGCCGAAGCGGTGACCCGGGACGGCCCGGCCGGCGATGCGCGCCCCGGCCTCGGCGGCGAGCTCCTCGTAGGCGGGCACGCCGAGGACCGCGGCGGCCCGCAGCAGGCCGAGCACGATCCCACCGTCGCCGCGTTGGGCCGGATCCCCCGTCCAGCCGGGGCCGCCGTCGAGGGGCCGGGCCGCGTGGACGATCCGGTCGGCCATCTCCGCGATCGTCTCCTCGAAGCCGCCGAGCGCCCAGTCGGCCTCAGTGAGCGCCACGAGCATGCCGGCCAGGCCGTGGTGGAAGGTGAGATCTCGCTGATCGCACCAGGCGGCGGCCAGGTAGCGGGCACCGGCGCGGGCGTCGTCCAGGTAGGCCTCGTGCCCGGTCGCCGCGGCGAGTTCGAGGAAGAACAGCACGATGCCGGCGGCTCCGGCGTACAGGGAAGCGGGCTCCGTGCCGACGGCCGACCTGCCCCGGGGGTCGGGGTTGGCCTGCCAGTGCCGCCCGCGACGGTCGTCGACGGCCGCGGACCGGACCCAGCGTGCGGCCAGGATGGCGGCGTTCAACGGTGTCTCAGCGTGCTCGCTCGGTGAGCGGGTTCCATCCAAACCCATACTTGAAGCATCCCACATATTTGGTAGGAAAATAGGTATAGATACCGTTGAGATCGGGAGGTCGTCTGTGCCCATGCCGGATTTCTTGATCATCGGGGTCCCCAAGGCCGGGACGACGGCCCTGCACGCCGCTCTCCACCGGCATCCTGACCTCTTCCTGTCGCCCGTCAAGGAGCCGAAGCACTTCCTCACCGACGGGCCTCCCCCGAGCACGGGTGGTCCCGGCGACGCCGAAACCTACCGCGAGCACGTCTGGCGGCGCACGGACTACGAGAAACTCTTCGCCGTGGCGCCCCCCGGCACCCTCGCCGGCGAGGCCACTCCCTTCTACCTGTACGACCTGGCCGCGCAGCGGCGCATCCGCGAGGCCGTCCCGCACGCCAGACTGATCGTGATCCTGCGCGACCCCGTCGAACGGGCCCACTCCAACTGGACGCACCTGTGGTCGGCCGGGCTGGAGCCGATCGGCGACGTGGTCCGCGCCTGCGCGGAGGAGGAACGACGGATCGCCGCCGGGTGGGCGCACTTCTGGCACTACGTGGCACTCGGCAGGTACGGCGAGCAGCTGGCTCACCTGTTCACGCTGTTCGCCCGCGAGCAGGTGCTGATCTTCCGCTACCGCGACCTCGTCGACCGGCCCGCCGAGACGCTCGACCGGATCTGCGCCTTCCTCGGCGTACGCCAGGGCCTGGTCAGCGTGCTCCCGAGGGAGAACGTGACGGCGCATCCCGATGCCAGCCCACGGCACGCGCTGCTGGCGTCGTTCCGGCGCCGGGTGCCCTCCGGCCTGGCCGCCCCGATCGAGAAGCTGCTCCAGCACCACGGCGACCCCCGCCGGCCGCTGACCTGGGAGCAGCGGCAGTCGCTCATCCCCTACTTCGCGGCGGACGTCCGGCTGCTCCAGGAGGTCACCGGGCAGGACTTCGGCGACTGGCTGCGGCCCAGGGAACGCTCGGGCGGCCTGGTCGGGACCCGGCCGCCCGGTCAGCGCCAGTCGCGGAACGGCCGGCCGCCCCCGGCGTGATCCGCCAGGACCGGATCAGCGCAGCTCAGTGCGCAGCTCGTGGGCGCCGTCGGGGCGGGTGTACTCGTAGTAGAGCCGGATCCCGCCCGAGGGCAGCTCGACGAGGTCGACATAGCGCAGGCCGCCGCCCGCGTGGGGCGACTCGGCGGCGGGGGCGTCGCCCAGCGGGGTCAGCGCCGCCGGATCGGTGCCCGCGGCGACGCCGGTGCGCTCCTCGTAGTTCTCCGCCGCCGTGGCGCGGCCGTCGTAGAAGGCCAGCACCCGATCGCCCTCGAACCGTACGGCGCTGACGCGGGCGCCCCGCGCGTCCCACATGCCCGGGCGGCCGCTCAGCGCCGTGCCGTGCCATGTCCATTCCAGGCCGTCGGCGCTGGTGGCGTAGTCGGTCACCATCTGGTCGGCCTGGCCGGGGTCGGCCAGCGGGTGGCAGGAGGCCCACAGGTGCCACGTCGCGCCCCGCCGTACGATCACGGTGTCCTTCACCCCCGTCTTGGGGTCACCCGGGAGGACGGTGACGCGCGAGCCCGGGTCGAACGCCGACGGGTCGCCGGCCTCGAGCACCTCCACCCGCCAGTGCTTGGTCCCCTCGGTGGCGCAGCTCAGGTAGAGCCGCCAGCGCCCCTCGGCCACGCGCACCAGCGTGGGCCGCTCCAGCGACTCGGCGTCCATCTGCTCACGGGTGATCGTGGTCAGGGTCTCGAAGCGCTCGCCGTCCGCCGACCGGGCGACCGCGACCGCGTAGCCGCGCCCCTCGCCCACGGGTCTCCGCAGCCGGTAGGCGAGATAAACGAACCCGTCGGCCGCGACCGCGCTGGGGGCCCCTGCCCAATGGCCGTCACCCGAGACCGGGGGCACGACCGCGACAGCCGCGCGGTCGGGGTCGGGCAGCAGACCGGCAAGCCGGCGAACGTCCTCATCCATCGACATGGGCATGAGATTAGGCCACGACAGGGGACCGGGCACGGCTACTCACCTTCCCTTTAGAAATCCATGCATTTCAAGGGGATTTTACGTGAACACCGGAGGGACCCGCCGCCTTCCCGTACGGCGGAGACGGTCCTAGGGTGAGGGATCGTCTGTGTCCGTGAAGGGGGGAGCCGCATGCCGGACGTACGCCCGCTGCGGCCCGGCGATCCCGAGCGGATCGGTGACTACCGGCTCGTCGGCGTGCTCGGCTCGGGCGGGCAGGGCGTGGTCTACCGCGCCGTCGCCGACTCGGGCCGCGAGGTCGCCATCAAGCTGCTGCACAGCCATCTGAGTCACGACGACGACGTCCGGCGGGGCTTCCTGCGCGAGGTGGAGGCCGCGCAGCGGGTGGCGGCGTTCTGCACGGCCAGCGTGCTGGACGTCGGGGTGCTCGGCGAGCAGCCCTACATCGTGAGCGAGTTCGTGCCGGGCGTCACCCTGCAGGAGCTCGTACGCGCCTCGGGGCCCCGGGCCGGCGGCGGGCTGGATCGGCTGGCGATCTCCACGCTGACCGCGCTCACCGCCATCCACCAGGCCGGGATCGTGCACCGTGACTTCAAGCCGGCCAACGTCCTGATGGGTCCCGAGGGCCCCATCGTCATCGACTTCGGCATCGCCAAGGCGCTCGACGGCACCACGCGTGCCTCGGGGCCGGTCGGCACACCCGCCTACATGTCGCCCGAGCAGATCAGGGGCGAGGCCGTCCTGCCCGCCTCCGACGTCTTCAGCTGGGCGGGCACGATGGTGTTCGCGGCCACCGGCCACCCGCCCTTCACCGCCGAGACGATCCCGGCGGTGCTCAACGGCGTGCTGAGCGGCACTCCCGACCTCGCCGGCCTGCCGCCCCACCTGGCCGACCCGATCCGCGCCTGCCTGGCCAAGGATCCCGCGACCCGCCCGACGCCATTAGCCCTGCTCCAACGGCTGACCGGCCGCGCCACCCCACTCCCCCCGCCCACCACTCCCGCTGCCACACCCACGGCTACGGCTGCACCCGAGGCCGCCCTCGGTGCCGGGGCCGCGCCAGAGGGCGGGGCCGGGGCCGGGGCTCTAAGCGGGCCCATGCCTGCGACCGGGGCCGCGTCCGCGCCCGGAACGGTACCGGGGCGGGCCGAGGCGGCGTCCGCGCCCGGGACCGTGCCAGGGCGGGCGGAGGCGGCGTCCGCGCCCGGAACCATGCCAGGGCGGGCCGAAGCCCCGTCCGCGCCCGGAACCATGCCAGGGCGGGCCGAAGCCCCGTCCGCGCCCGGAACCATGCCAGGGCGGGCCGAGGCCCTGTCCGGGGGCGAAGCCGGGGCCGGGGCGGCGACCTTGTCGCGTGGTGCCAGGTCCATGAGTCGCCGGGTGCTGATCGGCGGCGTCGCGGCGGCTGCCGCCGCAGCGGTCTCCGCCGTGGCCCTCATCCGCGCGGGAGACCGGCAGGGCATCCAGGGCTCGCCCTCCGCCTCACCCGTCGCGGCCGGCACCGACCGGCCCGCCACGTCCACACCGACCTCCACCCTCGGCCCGACGAACGGCCCGACGAACGGCCCGACGAACGGCGGACTGCCGCTCGGCACCCCGATCGGGGAGCCCGTCTCTCTGGACGGCGCACCGGTCGCCCTCGCCTCCGCCGGCTCCACCGTGGTCTGCGGCCTGGCCAAGGGGCCGGCGCTGGCCTGGGACCCGGCCGCCGCGCCCGCGCCCCACCGGCTCGGCGACTCGGGCACCAGGACGACCTCGGTGGCCTTCGGCTCCGTCGCCGGGAGGGTCACGGCGGCCACCGGGCACCCCGACGGCACGGTCCGCCTGTGGACATCGCCCTGGGGCCCCGACAGCGCGGTCCCGCTGCGGGCACCCACCGGCGATCCCAGCGCCGAACACCGGCTGCGCGACCCCGTCCTCGCCGTGACGATCGGCGCCGAGGCGGTCGCGATCACCGAGAAGTACGATTCCCTGACCGACCTCACCAGCTCCGTACGGTTCTGGAACATCTCCACCGGCAGGCAGATCGGCGCCACGATCACCAGCCACTTCCAGGGCGTCAACGGCGTGGCGTTCGGCCGGCTCGGCGACGACGACGTGGCTGTCACCGGTGACGGCCGCAACCAGGTCCGGGTGTGGCGCCTGGCCACGGGCAAGCAGATACGCGCGTTCGGCACCGGCGAGGTCGGCGGCATCGAGCGGCTGGCCTGCGGCCAGGTGAAGGGCCGGCCCGTCGTCGTGTCCACCCACCTGGACGCCACGCTGCGCGTCTACGACCTGGCCACCGGCAAACGTACGGGCAAGTGGACGTTCAGCGGCCGGAGCCCCGACGACCGGGGCACCAGCGCCCTCGTCGCGGGCGAGCTCGACGGCGTGCCCATCGCCGCCACCGCCCACAGCCCCGCCTCCGGTGACTCGTTCCTGCGCGTCTGGAACCTCAGCGACGGCAGGACGGTCGGCAGGCTGAACGTCGAGCCGATCCGGGCGCTGACCCTGGCCCGGCTCGACGGCCGCCCCGTCGCCGTCGCGGCGACCGACGGCTACCTACGAGTCTGGAGCCTCGGCACCGCCTGACTCCCCCGGCCTCGCTGGGGTCGGCGATCCGCCCGCCGGACTCAAGACCGTACAACGGATTTACTTCGGAACGTGTTCCGAAGTAACATGCGGCATGACCACGCCCACTGTCCCGTTTTCCGATCTGTCCAAGCATTCGAAACGGGTAGCCGAGACCATCGACCGATTCCATCGCGTGCACGTCAAGCGACGCGACGGAGAGGACCTGTACATCTCCACTGCCCAGCACGACCGGCAACGGGAAGAGACCGCCGACGTCGCGGCCCGCATGATCACCGCGCTCCTCGCCAGCGACGAGGGCACGGGCGTGGTCCTGCACGCCCTGACCACTGTCTTTCCGTGGGCCCGGCACCTTTCCGCAGAGGAGACACAGGAATTCGTCCAGGAACTCCTCGACGCCACGCGGGACGCCATCGACCTGGACGTTCACGCCACCCTGCACCGGGTCATCGTCGAGTGGCGTGCCACCGCCCGCATCCTGGCCGACCCCGCGCTGACCGCACAACTCACCACCCCACTGCCAGAGGAAGACCAGGCGAGGTGACCGCGCCCTGAGCCCCAAGCGCGGCGACGTCGTAGCCCCGCCACCGGTCGGCGGCGAGTGGCATCTACGATTCGCCACCAACGAGGCAGCCAAAGGCTGGATCGACCTGTGCGCCGAGGCCTCCGGCAATACCCGGCGCTGTTTCGAGGCGTTGCGTGATGATCCGCTTTCACAGGAGGACCCTGACCGTCAGCATCGGCTACGCGGCCGTCTCGCCACCGGGACCATGGGCGGTCGCGCTTATCCGCAGTGGGAGTACGAGGTCACCTCGGGCGGTCGCGTGCGCTACCTCGTCGACGAACTCCGGCGAACCGTGCATCTCGTCTACGCCTCACCCCGCCACCCTACGGACACCGATATCTGAGCCGGCCGATCAGAGAGGCTGGTCAGGGCGGAGGGCGATGCTGGGGCGCCTCCCAGGGACCGGCGATCCGCCCCCGGTGAGGTCGGCTGCTTCTCGGTGCGGCGTCCCGGCTCGTTCAGGAGGCCGTGACCTGGGGCATGGCCTCGCAGAGGGCCCAGTCGGCGCTGATCGCCCCGGCGGCCTTGAGCAGCAGCGGGAGGTACTCGTCCGTCAGCTGCTCCATGGACGTCTCGGCGGCGTGGGCGTTGACGTTGAGCGCCGCGACGACGTTGCCGAGCCCGTCGCGTAGCGGGGCGGCGACGGACCTGATCCCCAGGGCGAGCTGCTCGTCGGTCAACGCCCAGCCCTTGGCCCGGACCCCGCGCAGCACCGCGTCGCGCTCCTCGGCGGCGGGCCGCCAGCGTGGCTCGATGCCCGACCGGCTGGGCTCGGCCAGCACCCGTGGGACCTCGGCGGGCGGCAGGCCGGCCAGCAGCACCTTGCCCAGCGACGTCTGCAGGGCCGGGAAGCGGGTGCCGATCTGCACCGACAGGGTGACGATCTTGGGGACCGCCACCCGGGCGACGTAGACGATGTCGGAGCCGTCGAGCTGGGCGATCGACGAGGATTCGTGGGTCTGGGCGACAAGTCGTTCCATGTGCGGCCTGGCCACGTCCCACAGCCCCATCGAGCGCACGTAGGAGACGCCCAGCTCCAGCACGCGCGGGGTGAGCGCGAACCCGCCCTGCTCGGCCCTGGCGTAGCCGAGCTCCTGCAGGGTCAGCAGGATGCGGCGGGCCGTCGGCCGGGCCAGCCCCGCGGCGGTGGCCACCTCGGTCAGCGACATCACCGGGCGCCCCGGCCGGAACACCCTGATCACGTCGAGACCGCGGGCCAGCGCCTCGATGAAGTCGGGCCCCGTGTCAGCACGTGCCATGGACGCCTCGTCTGCTGCACATCACGGATCCGACTCTAGACCGGCCGCGCTCACTGGCTGTGCGTCGCTTCGCTGCGATAGTCGGTGTACGTGTAGGGGTTGTCGAGGATCTTCGTTGCCGGGATGTCGGGGTTCATCCCCTTCACCCAGGCCTCCTCGCCCATCGTCGACCGCAGGTGGTCGACGGTCCGCTCGACGTCGCGACGGGCCGCGGCGAGATCGATTCCGATCAGGCGGTGCCGGTGCTTGACCACCCGGCCGTTGACGATCACCGTGTGCACGTCGCCGCGCTGGGCCTGGAACGCGACGTGGCCGAAGGGGTGGAGCAGCGGGAACGACACGGGCGAGTCGTCGTTCTTGATCAGGACGAGGTCGGCCTTCTTCCCGACCTCGATGCCGCCCAGGTCGTGGTCACGGCCGAGGGCGCGCGCTCCGCCCCGCGTGGCCCACTCGACGACCTGGTCGGAGCGCAGGGCGCAGTGCGTGACGGTGTCGCCCTCGGCCTGCGCCCGCAGGTGCTCCCGGGAGCGGTCGGCGCCGAGCGTGGTGCGCATCGCGGAGAACAGGTCGCCGCTCCACCAGACGCTGGTGTCCATGGAGAGGGAGACCGGGATGCCGTGCTCGCGGATGGCCCAGGTGGGCGGGTAGCCCTGGCCGGCGCTCTGCTCGCTCTCGGTCGAGACGGAGATGGAGCCGCCGGTCGCGGCGATGCGGTGGTAGGAGTCGGCCGACAGCGACGCGGCGTGCACGTACACCGTCTCGGGGGTCATGAAGCCGTGGTCGTGCATGAGCCTGATGCCGTCGTCGCTGGTCGCGCCCCAGACGCCGGCGTGGGTGGTGACCGCGACGCCCAGCTCGCGGGCCACCTCGAAGGCGGGCTTCTCGGGGAAGGCCGGGTCGCCGAGGACGTCGAAGGCGAGCTGGAACCCGAGCATGTCGTCGCCGGTGATCCGCCGCCGCACGAAGTCGCGGAACTCGGGCGCGGCGGTCCACTCGGCGGGCGGCTGCTGGATGTTGCCGTAGGCGAGCACGAACCGGCCGGGCACCGACTGCAGCGCGTCGGCGGCCGCGTCGGCGTGGTCGACGGTCCGCAGGCCGTGCGACCAGTCGACGACGGTGGTGACCCCGGCGTCGATGGCCTCGATCGCGGCCAGCACGTTGCCCGCGTGCACGTCCTCGGGGCGGAACAGTTTGCCGTGTTCCAGGTAGTACCAGACGAAGTACTGCGTCAGGGTCCAGTCGGCGCCGTAGCCGCGCATGGCCGTCTGCCACATGTGCCGGTGGGTGTCGATCATGCCGGGCATCACGATGCCGTCGGTCGCGTCGATCTCGGCGGCGCCCTCCGGCACCTCCAGCTCGGGCCCCACGGCGGCGATCCGGTCGTCGACGACGAGGACGTCGGTGCGGGTGAGCACCCCGCGCCCGTCGTCCATCGGCAGCACCGTGCCGCCGCGCAGCACCACGGGCCGTCCCGGCTGGAACTCGCTCGGCTCGCTCATCGATGGGCTCCTAACCCTGTGTCCCGACCGATGACCCGACCCTGAACCGATCTTGCGAACGATTGTCCGTCATGCGGTCACCGCTGTTCGCCGTAACTCTGATGAGCGCCGGTCCGGCTGTCAAGGCTTGACCTTGACCCGCTGGATACCCAGAATCACTTCAGCGGACAGGTGTCCGTTGAGCGGAGCAGAGGACTGGAGCTGGATGACAGACAACGCCGTCATCGGGGGGCCGCTGTCCGGCGTGCTGGTGGCCGACTTCTCCCGGGTCCTGGCGGGCCCGTACGCCACGATGCTGCTGGCGGACATGGGCGCCCAGGTCGTCAAGGTGGAGGGGCCGAAGGGCGACGACACCCGCTCCTGGACCCCGCCGGTGCGCGGCGACGTGTCGACCTACTACCTCGGAGTCAACCGCGGGAAGCGGTCCATCGCGCTCGACCTTCGTGACGAGGCCGACGCCCGCGTGGCGCGGGAGCTGGCCCGCCGCGCCGACGTGCTGATCGAGAACTTCAAACCGGGCGGCCTGGCCAAGTACGGGCTGGACTTCGAGACCGTGCGGGCCGGCAACTCCGGCGTCGTGTACGCCTCCATCAGCGGGTTCGGCTCGGGAGCGGGCCGGCACGTGCCCGGCTACGACCTGATGGTGCAGGCCATGTCCGGCCTGATGAGCCTGACCGGGGAGCCGGACGGGCCGCCGTACCGGGCCGGCATCTCGGTGTTCGACGTGATGGCCGGCAACCACGCCGTCATCGGCATCCTGGCCGCGTTGCGGCACCGCGACGCGACCGGGCGAGGACAGCACGTCGAGGTCAACCTGCTGTCGTCGGCGCTCACCGGGCTGGTCAACCACAGCTCCGCGTACGTGTCCGGCGGTGTCGTCCCCTACCGGATGGGCAACGCGCACCCGAGCGTCTTCCCGTACGAGCCGCTGCCCACCGCCGACAACGACATCATCGTCGCCGCCGCGAACGACGGCCAGTTCCGCAGGCTCTGCGAGGTGCTCGGCATCCCGGAGATCGCGGACGACCCGCGCTTCGCCCGCAACGCCGGACGCACCGCGCGCCGCGACGAGCTGCGCCCGATCCTGGTCGAGCAGCTGACCAAGCGGGGCGCGGTCGAGTGGTTCGAGCTGCTGGTCGAGGCGGGGGTGCCGAGCGGGCCGATCAACACCATCGACGGCGGCTTCGCGATGGCCGAACGGTTCGGGCTGGACCCGATCGTCGAGGTCGGCGAGGGTGAGCGGGCGATCCCGACGACCCGGCACCCGATCCGGTTCTCCGAGACGCCGGTCGGCTACGCGCTGCCGCCGCCCGAGCTCGACGAGCACGGCGCCGAGCTGCGCGCCTGGCTGACCACCCCACGGGAGGACGGCGATGGCTGACCAGGCGGGACAGACGGAGCGGCCCGACTACCCCACCGCGCTCGGCGCGTCGTCGCTGGAGACGATCACGCTGCTCGGCCACGACCTGGCCGAGGACGTCATGGGCCAGGTCGGGTTCGGCGAGCTGGCCTTCTGGCTGGCGACCCAGCGGCGGCCCACACCGGGAGAGACCCGGGTGTTCGAGGCCGTGCTGGCCGCACTCGCCGACCACGGCTTCACGCCCACCGCGATCGTGACCCGGCTGACCTACCTGTCGGCGCCCGACTCGATCCAGGGCGCGCTCGCCGCCGGGCTGCTCGGCGGCGGGTCGCGCTTCCTGGGCGTCACCGAGGACTGCGGCCGGTTCCTGCACGACGTGCTGGCCTCGTGCGACCCGCCGCCGGCCGACGACGACGGCTGGGACGCCCTGGCCCTGCGCACCGTGCGCGCCCAGCGGGAGGCGAACAGGTTCGTGCCCGGCCTCGGCCACCACGTGCACAAGCAGGGCGATCCACGCACCGCGCGGTTGTTCCGGATCGCCGCCGAGGAGGGCCTGTACGGGCCGCACCTGTCGCTGTTCGCCGCGATCGGCCGGGTCCATCCCGAGGTGCTGGGCAAGAGGCTGCCGCTGAACGGGGCCGGCGTCTGCGGCGCGGCCCTCGCCGATCTCGGCCTGCCGCTGGAGCTGCTGCGCGGCTTCGCCCTGCTGGCCAGGACCGCCGGACTGATCGGGCAGCTCGCCGAGGAGCTGCGCCGCCCGGTCGCGAACGAGATCTTCCTGTCGGTGGACCTGAACAACCGGTCCGTCGCCCCCGAGCCGTACCCCCCTGGAGGTTCGCATGGCTGAACTGGTCGCGGTGATCGCGTCCACTCACCACCCCTTCTACTACCGCGCCAGCACGGCCACCGGGGGGGACCGTCCCCCGTTCGCGGACGAGTGGGTGCGCAAGGTGGAGGCGTTCCGGGAGACCCTGACCAGGGCCCGCCCCGACGTGCTGGTCATGGTCGGCTCCGACCACTTCCACCAGCTGTGGCTGGACAACATGCCGCAGTTCCTGGTCGGCAAGGCCCCCTTCTACGACGCGAACTTCTACAACGAGGAACGTGAGTTCGGCCTGCCCCGGATGCTGTTCAAGGGCCAGGAGGACCTGTCCTCGCACGTGCTGCGCGAAGGGCTCGACGCGGGGTTCGACCTGGCGTTCTCCAACGAGCTGCGGATCGACCACTCGATCACCTGCCCGATCATCACCCTGCGCCCGCAGAACGACCTGCCGATCGTGCCCGTCTACACCAACATCTTCGCCCCGCCCCTGCCACGGCCGAAACGGTTCGTGCAGCTCGGGCAGACCATCCGGGAGCTCGTCGAGTCGTGGCCGGCGGACAGGCGGGTCGCGGTCATCGGCACCGGGCACCTGTCGCTGGAGCTCGGGGGGCCGCGACAGTTCGGCCCGCACGGGCCCGACCCCGAGTTCGACCGCAAGGCCGTCGAGTGGATCTCGACCGGCGACATCGAGGGCTGCCTGGCCGAGGTCACCCTCGACAGCCTGCACCTGCCGGGCAACGCCACGCACGGCTTCATGGACTTCATGCTGATGATGGGCGTCGCGGGCGAGGGCCGGAAGGCCGACTACGTCGACACCTACGATCTGTTCCACACCATGGAGGCCTACTTCACCTGGTATCCGAACGGAGGGCAGGCATGAGCAAGTACCTGCTGAACAAGTTCCTGTTCACCGTCGACCGCGATCCGGAGCTGGTGGAGCGCTACCGCGATGAGCCGCGGGCCACGGTGGAGATGTGGGAGGCCGACTACGCCAACCGCATCCTCGGCTGCCACGAGGGCGAGTCGTCCACCTGGCTGCGCTTCGACGACGTGGAGCGTGAGGCGCTGGCCGCGCACGACTATCCGAGGCTGTTCGAGCTCGGCGCGCATCCGTTCCTCACGCTGACGCTGTTCATCGCCATGTTCGAACGCGACCACGAGCCGCTGGGGTTCCAGACCGAGTACGCCCGGCGACTCTCCCACCTGAGCCTGCCCTATCCCGACATCGCGACCTGAGTCGTGCGCGCACTGGAGATCCGGCGCCCCGGCCGGCCGCCCGTGGTGTCCGAGCGGCCCGCCCCGGCGCCCGGCACGGGCGAGGCCCTGGTCGAGGTCCTCGCCGCCCCCATCACCCCGCTGGACGTGCTCTGCGCGAGCGGCACGTCCTACTTCGGCACGCCGTCGACTCCGTACGTGCCGGGGGTGCAGGGGGTCGGGACGGCCGGCGGTCGCCTGGTGTGGTTCCCCACCTCGGCCGGGATGGCCCCGGGTGACGGCAGCATGGCGGAGGTCGTCCGGGTGCCCGAGGCCGACCTCGTCGAGTTGCCCGAGGGGGCCGAGCCGATTGCCGTCGCCGCGCTCGGCCTGTCGGCGGTCGCCGCGTACCTGGCGCTCACCTGGCGGGGCGAGTTGGCGGCCGGCGAGCAGGTCATCGTGCTGGGCGCGGGAGGCGTGGTGGGGCAGGCGGCCGTCCAGTTGGCCCGCATCGCCGGCGCGCGCCGGGTCGTCGCGGCCGCGCGCTCGGCGGCGGGGCGCGAACGGGCGGCGGAAGCCGGCGCCGACGCCGTCGTCGCGCTCGACACCGACGACGTGGCCGAGCTCGCGGCCCGGTTCGAGGCGGTCGTCGACGGACCGGCCGACCTGGTCCTCGACCCGCTGTTCGGCCCGCCGGCGGCGGCTGCCGCGCGTACGCTGCGGACGGGCGGCCGGCTGGTCAATCTCGGCGGCTCGGCCTCGGAGACGTGCCCGCTCGACTCGGCCACGCTGCGCAGCCGGTCGCTGCGGCTGCTCGGCTACACCAACAACGAGCTGACCTCCGGGCAGCGCGCCGCGGCGGTGGCGACGGTGGCCGCGCACGCCGCGCGGGGGCGGCTGGCCGTCGCCCACGAGGTCGTGCCGTTCGACGCCGCCGGGCCGGCCTGGACCCGCCAGGCCGACGGCTCGGCGAGCGGCCGGATCGTCCTCACCCTGCGCTGATCCGGGGGACAAAACGGTTCAATCATGCATCTCGCGGACGACCTGGTAGCGTCCTCCTCACATGCCGGAAACATGGAGATCACGGATGAGTGACGCCCCCCAGCGGCCGCCACACGTGGCGGCCGGCACCCCCAATGTCGCCCGCATGAACGACTACTTCCTGGGTGGCAAGGACAACTTCGCGGCCGATCGCGAGGCCGTCGACAAGGTGCTCGCCCTCGCCCCGGAGGCCAGGCTCATGGGCGAGGAGGTCCAGGCGTTCCGCGACCGGGCCGTACGCCACCTCGTCGGGCGGGGCGTCAGGCAGTTCGTCCACCTCGGCCCGTGGCTGCCCACCGACCACCACCTGCACGAGATCGCGCAGTCGCTCGCCCCCGACAGCCACGTCGTCTACGTCGCCGACGACCCGGTCGTGCTCAGCCACTCGCGGGCGATCCTCGCCACCAACGAGCAGACCGGCGTGGTCGAGGGGGACATCCTGCACCCCGGCGAGCTGATCGACGATCCCGGCCTGCGGCGGCTGATCGACCTCGACCGGCCGGTGGCCGTGCTGATCGTGGGCTCGCTGCAGTACATCCCCGACTCCGACCAGCCGTTCGAGAACGTGGCGCGGCTGTGTGAGCGGCTGCCGACCGGCAGCTACCTCTGTCTCACCCATGCCGTGCTGGACACCCGCCCGGACATCGCGGAGCAGGTCGCCGACATCTACCGGGAGGCGCTCGGCCGCCCCGACGGCGGCCCGCGCACCCGCGCCCAGGTCGCCCGCTTCTTCGACGGGCTCGAACTCGTCGATCCGGGCCTGGTCTACGTCCGCCAGTGGCGGCCGGAGACACCGGTGTCGGAGGAGAAGGCGCGGCAGGCGTGGGTCGTCGCCGGAGTCGCCCGCAAGCCGGAGCCGGGAGCGCGCGACCTCGGCTAGATCAGGCCGAGGGCCAGCATCGCGTCGCCGACCCGGCGGAAGCCGTCGATGTTGGCGCCCGCCACGTAGTTGCCGGGCATGCCGTACTCGTCGGCGGTCTCCAGGCAGCGGCCGTGGATGTCGCGCATGATCTCCTGGAGCCGGTGCTCGGAGAACTCGAAGGTCCAGGAGTCGCGGCTGGCGTTCTGCTGCATCTCCAGGGCGCTGGTCGCGACGCCGCCGGCGTTGGCGGCCTTGCCCGGCCCGAAGGCGACTCCCGCGTCCAGGAACACCTTGATGGCCTCGGGCGTGGTCGGCATGTTGGCGCCCTCGCCGACCGCCAGGCAGCCGCCCTCGACCAGGGCCGCGGCGTCTCGGCCGGTGATCTCGTTCTGCGTGGCGGACGGCATCGCCACCTCGCAGGGCACCTCCCACACGCTGTGGCCCGGCACGAACACGACGTGGTCGCCGCGGCGGGCGGCGTAGGTGTCGAGCCGGCCGCGCTCGACCTGCTTGATCTGCTTGAGCAGCCGCAGGTCGATGCCCTTCTCGTCGATGACGTAGCCGGAGGAGTCGGAGCAGGCGACCACCAGGCCGCCGAGTTGCTCGACCTTCTCGATGGTGTAGATGGCGACGTTGCCGGAGCCGGAGACCACGACCCGCTTGCCGCCGAAGGAGGTGCCGCGTGCCTTCAGCATCTCCTCGACGAAGAAGGCACAGCCGTAGCCGGTGGCCTCGGTGCGGACCTGGGCACCACCATAGGCGAGGCCCTTGCCGGTGATCACGCCGGACTCGTAGCGGTTGGTGATGCGTTTGTACTGGCCGAACAGGAAGCCGACCTCGCGCCCGCCGACGCCGATGTCACCCGCGGGCACGTCGGTGTGCTCGCCGATGTGACGGTAGAGCTCGGTCATGAAGCTCTGGCAGAAGCGCATGACCTCGCGCTCGGACCGGCCCTTGGGGTCGAAGTCGGAGCCGCCCTTGCCGCCGCCGATGGGCAGGCCGGTCAGGCTGTTCTTGAAGATCTGCTCAAAGCCGAGGAACTTCACGATGCCCAGGTAGACGGACGGGTGGAAGCGCAGCCCGCCCTTGAACGGCCCGAGCGCGCTGTTGAACTCGACGCGGAAGCCACGGTTGATGTGGACCTCGCCCCGGTCGTCCTCCCACGGCACCCGGAAGATGATCTGCCGCTCGGGCTCGCAGATGCGCTCGATGATCTTGGATTCCGCGTATTCGGGGTGCTTGCCCAGGACCGGGCCGATGCTCTCCAGCACCTCGCGCACCGCCTGGTGAAACTCGATCTCACCGGGGTTGCGGCGGAGGACGTTGTCATAGATCGACGACAGTTTCTCGTGCAGCACGGATTCTCCCAGCTCATTCCCGGTTCATCTCACTGTAGGGGGTGCTCGGAACCGCTCGGCTCCGGGGGTCCGGATCATGATCTCCCATGGCTCAGAAGCGGCAGGCGTGTCCCGCCTCGGCCGCGGCCGCCGGGCTGCCCGGCCAGTACTCGATGGCCCCGCCCGCGTGGTCCAGGCGGATCGTGAGCATCGTGCGCCGGCGGGCGGGTTCGGGCAGCCGGGGGTCCTCGCGCATGCAGATGGGGGCCCCGGCACCGGCCTCGCCGCAGAGCCGCCCGGCCAGCTCAGGCAGGCCGCCGTCCGGAACGCCGTCCGAAACGCCGGCGGCGAGCGCCTTGTCCAGGTGCTCGTAGCGGGGCAGCGAGGTGCTGGTCGGCTGCCGGACGTCGGCGTCGCGGAACTCGGCGCCGAGCAGGTGGTTGGTCCGGATCAGCCAGCCGTCCGCCCGCACCGGGATCACCACCGCGCCGGCCGGGGTCAGCTCGATCGAGACCGCCTCGGCGGCCGGGGCGACGGCGGTCACGGTGATCGCGGTCGAGGCGCTGACCCGGGCCGAGCGGGCCAGGTCGACGGCCTCACGCACGGTGCCGGCCTCGTCGAGGATGCGGCGGGCGATCGCGTGCACGGGCACGCCGTCCCCGGAGCCGTCGGCGCGATGGTGCAGGAAGTTGAAGTTGGCGCCCAGCCCGGCGCTGTTGAGGCCGATCTTCGCCAGCATGCCCGGCTCGGTGAACGTCTTGACCCAGCGTCCGGGCGCCGGCGAATAGCGCCAGAGCGCGGCGTCGGGCACCAGGCGGGGGTGCCAGTCCCAGGTCTGGAAGGCGACCGGCGGACCGCCTGCCGCGCCGGCCCGCACCACCGTGGAGCACTCGCCGTCGCCCTGGGGCGGCGCGACGGCGAGGATCTCGGTACGCGAGTTGAGCAGCCCCAGCTCGGCAACCGTGATCCCGGCCCCGGCGGCGATCGACTCCAGCTCGTCGCCCAGCGCGGGATGCCAGGCGAAGAGGGCCTGGCAGGACTTCTCGGCGACGGCGGCGCTGGTCTCGGGGGCGATGCCGAGCTGGAGGTAGTGGCGCCGGTAGGCGGCGATCGCCGCGTGGATCCGCGAGGCCCACACCCGCCCGAACTCCCGTCCGCGCTCCGGCGCGCCACGCCCCCCGCTGTCGTGCTCGTGCAGCCGCACAGCCGTCCTCCCTCGACGCGCTCAGTCCGCCGGGGGGCCGTGGGCGGCCCGCGACGCGCTCCCGTCGAGGCCACGGGCCCAATATCTCACGGGCCCCGGCCGAGGGCCCTAACCGAGGGCGTGGTCGAGGTTGAAGGCCGCGCTGATCAGCGCGAGGTGGGTGATGGCCTGCGGGAAGTTGCCGAGCTGCTCGCCGGTGTGGCCGATCTCCTCGGCGTACAGGCCCAGGTGGTTGGCGTACGTCAGCATCTTCTCGAAGGCCAGGCGGGCCTCGTCGACGCGGCCGGCGCGGGCCAGGGCCTCGACGTACCAGAACGAGCAGATCGAGAACGTGCCCTCCGGTCCCCGCAGGCCGTCGGGGCTGATCTCCGGGTCGTAGCGGTAGACCAGCGAGTCGGAGACCAGCCCGTGGCCGAGCGCGTCGAGGGTGGACAGCCACTTGGGGTCCGTCGGCGAGACGAACTTGGCCAGCGGCATCATCAGGATGGAGGCGTCCAGCACGTCCTCGTCGAACTGCTGGACGAACGCCCCGAGCTCGGCCGACCAGCCGCGCCGCATGATCTGCTGGTAGATCGCGTCGCGGGCCTCGCGCCAGCGCGGGATGTCGGCGGGCAGGCCGCGCTGGATCGCCACCCGCATGGCGCGTTCGATGGCCACCCAGCACATCAGCCGCGAGTAGACGAAGTTCCGGCGCCCGCCGCGGGTCTCCCAGATGCCCTCGTCGGGCTGGTCCCAGTGCAGGCAGACCCATTCGACCAGGGTGCAGAGCTCGTCCCAGCGGTCGCTGGCGATGGGGTCGCCCCACTTGTTGTAGAGGTAGATGGAGTCGATGAGCGCCCCGTAGATGTCGAGCTGGAGCTGGTCGGCCGCGGCGTTGCCGATCCGCACCGGAGCGGAGGCCCGGTAACCCTCCAGGTGGTGGAGCTCCTCCTCGGGCAGGTCGCTGCGGCCGTCGATGCCGTACATGATCTGCAGCGGGCCGGTGCCGCTGTCGCTGCTGAGCGGCACGTGCGTGGACAGGAAGCCCATGAAGGCCTCCGCCTCGTCGGTGAAGCCCAGCCTGAGCAGCGCGTAGACGCAGAACGCGGCGTCGCGGATCCACACGTAGCGGTAGTCCCAGTTGCGCTCGCCGCCGATCCGCTCGGGCAGGCTGGTCGTCGGCGCGGCGACGATCCCGCCGGTCGGCGCGTAGGTGAGCAGCTTCAGCGTGAGCGCCGAGCGGTGCACCACCTCGCGCCACCGGCCTCGGTAGCGCGAGGCCGACAGCCAGCGCCGCCAGTAGCGGACCGTGGCGGCGAACTCGCTCTCGGCCTCCGCGAGCGGGCAGCCGCGGGCTGAGAGGCCGTCGCCGACCCGGTCGAGCGCGAACACCGCCTGCTCTCCCTCGCTGAGCGTGAACCGCGCCCGCGCGTCCTGCCCGTCGGTCTCGATCGGCACGCTGGAGCTCAGGGATAGGGACAGGGCCGGCGACTCGAACAGCAGACCGCCGGTCTCCTCCCGCACGGTGTGCGGCTGCCTCGCGTAGTCGAAGCGGGGCGCCACCCGGGCGCGGAACGGGAGCGTGCCGCGGACGCAGGACACCCGGCGGATCATCCGGTGCCGGTCGGCCTCGCGCGAGTCGTCCGCGACGGGCATGAAGTCCTGGATCTCGCCCACCCCGTCGTCGGCGAAGAACCGGGTGATGAGGACGTTGGTGTCGGGGAAGTAGAACTGCTTGGTCCGGGCCGGGGTGTCGGCGGCCAGCTCGAACGAACCACCCCGGTCGGCGTCGAGGATCGAGGCGAACACGCTGGGGGCGTCGAAACGCGGGCAGCAGTACCAGTCGACGGTGCCGTTCGTCCCCACGAGCGCGACGGTCCGCAGGTCGCCGATGAGGCCGTGGTCGCCGATCGGCAGGTAGCGGGACTCGCCGGCGTGGCCGGGCTCACCAGCAGTCATGACCGCCCTTTCTCCCTGTCTGTCCCTCAAGGTATGCGGGTCCGGCCTGTCGCTGGATCTGGCGTACGTCAAAGGCGGGCAGATCTTCCACCTGGCCGTCTTCTCCCAATTTGGGACCAGACATCTCTTGTGTGAGCGATTCCCTAGGCGTATGGGGGTAGAAAAGGTACGGTGAAGGCGAGAGAATTACAGTTTCGGCCGGGGATGAATACGTGATGCGCCAGGCGGAGGAGGGTTCCAACCCCGCTACGAGCGACCCGGCGTCCACGCTGATCCACCAGGCGCTGCTCTACGACGACGTCGAGACGTTCGCCGCCGCGGCCGCCCGCTTCTGCCTCGACGGCCTCGCGCGGGGCGACAGGATCATGGCCGTGGTCACGCCGCCGAACATCGAGGCGCTGGAGGACGTCCTCGGCGCCGACGCCGCGCGGGTCGAGCTCGTCAACGCACTCGAGTGGTACGACGCGCCGGGCCGCACGCTCGACGCCTGCGGCCGCTACGTCAACACCCACCGGCTCGACCACCCTCGCGTCCGCATGCTCGGAGAGCCGGTCTGGCGAGGGCTCGACCGGGCGCAGGAGGCGGAGTGGACCCGGTACGAGTCCATGCTCAACGCGGCCTTCGCCAGCAGCCCGGTGTGGATCATGTGTACCTACGACACGCGGGCGCTGCCCCGCCACATCCTCGACGACGCCCGGCGCACCCACCCCGAGCTGGTCACGGGACACGGCACGACCGTCAGCCCGGCCTACACCGAACCGTCGGAGTTCGGCCACTCCAGGGACCTGCTGCCGCTGCCGCCACCGGGTCAGGACTACGGCACCAGACACGTGTTCGACGCCGACCTCCGCCTCCTGCGGCAGTACGTGACCGCGTGGGCGGCGGCCGGCGAGCTGCCCGCCGAGACGGCCGACCGGCTGGTGATCGTGGTCAACGAGGTGGCCGCCAACGCGGTCGAGCACGGCGGCGGGCGCGGCGACATCCTGCTGTGGACCGAGGACGACTCGATCTGCTGCGACATCCGCGACGCGGGACGGCCCGACGGCGAGGGGTTGGAGCTCTTCGCCGGCTACCTGCCGCCCACCTCGGCGACCGCCCGCGGCTACGGCCTGTGGGTGGCGCGCCAGCTGTGCGACCTGGTGGAGGTGCGCACCGGCCAGGCGGGCACCCAGGTACGGCTGCGCCTTCGCCGCACCTGACATCCGGGACCACGAGGCAGGGGTGAGCGCATGCGAGTCGTGCTGATCGGCGCCAGCGGCCATATCGGCACCTACCTGGTGCCCCGGCTGGTCGACGCGGGCCACGACGTGGTCACGGTGAGCAGGGGCAAGCGCGAGCCGTACACTCCGCACGGCGCCTGGCAGCGGGTCACGGCGGTCACCGCCGACCGCGAGGCGGAGGAGGCCGACGGCACGTTCGGCCGGCGCGTCGCCGACCTGGAGGGCGACGCCGTCATCGACCTGATCTGCTTCCGCGAGTCCAGCGCGCGGCAGCTCGTGACCGCGCTGACCGGCCGGGTCCGCCACTTCCTCCACTGCGGCACGATCTGGGTGCACGGCCCCAGCACGCGGGTGCCCACCACCGAGGACCGGCCGAAGCGACCGATCGGCGAGTACGGCAGGCAGAAGGCCGCCATCGAGTCCTACCTGCTCGACCGGGCCCAGCGTGACGGCTTCCCGGCCACGGTCATCCACCCCGGCCACATCACCGGCCCCGGCTGGGTGCCGGTCAACCCGGCGGGCAACGTCAACCCCGCCGTGTTCCAGGCCCTGGCCGACGGGGCCGAGGTCGTCCTGCCCAACCTGGGCATGGAGACCGTCCAGCACGTGCACGCCGACGACGTGGCCCGGCTGTTCATGGCGGCGCTCGACAGTCCGTCGGTCGCCGTGGGCGCCGGCTTCCACTCCGTGGCCACCACCGCCCTGACGCTGCGCGGCTACGCCGAGGCGGTGGCGGGCTGGTTCGGGCGGGAGGCGCGGCTCGCCTACCTGCCGTGGGAGCAGTGGCGCGGCACGGTGTCGGAGGAGGACGCCCGCCTCACCTACGACCACCTCGCGCACAGCCCCCACTGCAGCATGGAGAAGGCCGAGCGGCTGCTCGGTCACCGGCCGCGCCACACCTCGCTCGAAGCCATCGCCGAGGCCGTCGACTGGCTCGTCGCCTCGGGCGTCATCACCCGCTGACCGGCCGGCGCACCGTCAGTCGCCTCAGGCCTGTCCCCGCCGACCGGTCAGCGCACCGTCAGCGGCTGTCCAGTGGATCGAGCCGCTCGGTCCGGGGCTCCACCGCCGTCGCGAGGAGCGGCAGCATGACCTCGACCCGGGTCCCGGCGTCCGGCGCCCCGCTGACGACGCAGATGCCGCCGAGTTCGGCGGCGCGTTCGCGCATCGAGCTGAGGCCGACGCCGGCCCGCCGCTCCTCGGGCAGGCCGCGGCCGTCGTCGCTGATCAGCACCCGCAGCACCGACCGTTCCCGCTGCAGGATGATGTCGGCGCGGGTCGCGCCGGCGTGCCGGCGGATGTTGGTGAGGGCCTCCTGGACGATCCGGTAGACCGCCACCTCGACGGCCGCCGGCAGGTCGGACAGGTCCCCGTCGACCGCCACCTCGATCTCGGTGCCGGGTGAGGACTGCCCGGCGAGCGCCCGCACCGCCCGGGCCAGGCCGAGGTCGTCGAGGGCGGGCGGGCGCAGACCGTAGACCAGCTCGCGGATGTCGCCGGCGACCGCGTCCATGCCGGAGCGCAGGTCCCGCAGCAGCGCGTCGGCCGACTCGGGCGACTTCTTCAGCCTGCTCCGGGCGATGTTGATGGTCATGGCCATGGCCGACAGGGTCTGGCCGAGCCCGTCGTGCAGGTCGCGCCGCAGCCGGCGGCGTTCCTCCTCGCGGGTGGACAGGATGCGTTCCCTGGAACGTTGCAGGTCGGCCGCCATGCGCACCGCGTGGGCCACGTCGGCGGCGTACGGGGTGAGTGTGGACAGCACCCGCTCGTTGTGGGCGGCGGGGAAGCGGCGCGGGCCCGGCGGGCCGACGAGCAGCCGGCCCACCATCTCGCCATGCCAGACCAGCGGCACCTCCCGGGGGTCTTCGCCCACCCGGCCGTTCTCGACGTAGCGGGGCTCGCCGTCGGTCACCTCCACGGCGACGCCCTCGACCGCCAGGCCGTCGCGTAGCACGCTCACCACCGAGGTCAGCGCCTCGGCGGGGTCGCCCCGCCGCACCGCCTGCGTCAGCCGCTCGGCCAGCACGCGGGGATCGCCGACCCTGCCGTACAGCAGGTGGTCGACCAGCCGTTGCAGCAGGCGCCGAAGCGGCTGGAAGAACGCGCCCGCGAACAGGGCGGAGGCGAGCCCGGCGAGCTGGTCGTAGCCGGAGAGCACGAGGCTGGACAGCGCGCCGACGCCGAAGTAGACGGCGCTGATCACGATCAGCAGCCCGGCCGCCACGAACGTCCGGCTGATCACGGTGTCGATGCCGTAGAGCCGGTAGCGCGTCACCGCGAACGCGACGGCGACCGGGATGAGCCCCGCCCAGATGATCGCGGGCCACACCAGCACCGGCAGGAACTGCCCCGGGATCAGGAACACGATGTAGCCGGTGAACGCGAGCAGCGGCCAGCCGATCTGCCGCCTGCCGATCGGGTCGGCGTGCTTCAGGCGCAGCGCCAGGGACAGGGCCGACAGCACCATCGCGGTGTAGATGAACGTCCAGGCGAGCGTGAAGATGAGGCGGTCGTACGGTCCGATCGCGGGGACCTGGAGCACGTTGGGGATGACCGCGGGGAACGGATAGACCTCCAGCGGCGGATCCGGGCGCAGGAGCGCCCGCAGCGACGCGACGGTGAGGGCGGCCCCGCCCAGCACCAGGACGAGCCGCCAGCGCGGCGAGGGCAACCGGCCGACGGGCGACCACAACGGCAGCAGCATGGTCAGCGTGAAGCCGCACACCGCCCAGCCGGCCTGGCCCGGAAACTTCAGCCACGAGGCCAGGACGAGTTCCCCGTCGGCGGCGGCCCGCAGCATCAGCGCCTGCGAGACGTCGCTGATCGCTCCGCCCAGCCCGCCCACGGACATCAGCCAGGCCATGTTCAGCCGGGGCCGGTGGTAGATGAGGAACGCGCCGACCGCGGGGAACGTCAGGGAGACGGCCGACTGCGGGGTCACGGTGGCGCCGGCCGGTGTCCACGCCTCGGGCAGCCTGGCCCAGATCACCAGCGCGGTCACGGCGAGCGCGGGGGACACCACGGCCATGACGACGGCCGCGACCCGCGCCGGAGTGACTCCGACGTCGTCGGAGTTCTGGGGCATCGTCATCAGCGGGCCGTTCCGGCGGGCGTGGCGATGCCTGATAACGTGACACACCCGGCGATCATGGCGAATCTGGCCATCCTGGTCCTGCTCTCTTTAGTGTGCGGCGCGGCCCACTGGACAGGATTATGACGCTTTTATGGTAATAATTCCCCCCAGTTAGGCAGACAAGGTCTGGGCCGGTTCCCCTAGGACGCCTTCACCTCGGCTGACCGGCCAACCGGCCGCTGATCGCGGCGAACGGCATGCCCGCGTCACGGTGCAGGTGGAGCGCGTGCCCGGCGAAGGTGGAGTGGGACCGGACGACTGCGATCCACCCGGGCGGGTGGCCCATGCGCTACGGTGACGGCACGCGCCGCCACATCTTGATCGTGTGTCACAACCCGTGGTCGCGGCGGCGCGGTTCGCATTCCGCCGGGAAGTGTCGGAGTTCGGGGTTGGTCAGCCCAGGCTCACCGGCCGGTGGCCGTGCTTCAACATAGGGTGGTCGCGGAGGGGAGGCTGCGATGGCTGCGGTGACTCGGCCGAAGGTCGACAGTATTTCGCCGAGCGAATTGGTGGAGTACACGCTCAGAGGCAGGATACGAGTCCCCTCGTTCCAGCGCTCCTATCGATGGGAGCGCAGTGACGTGACCCAGTTGTTCGACAGCATCCTGCGTGGCTACCCGATCGGAAACGTGCTGGTCTGGCAGCGGCCCGCACCGCCAGGAAGCGTGGTCATCGGTCACCTGCTCATTGAGGCGCAAGCAGTCGGGGATGCCTTCTGGGTGGTCGACGGCCAGCAACGGATCACGAGCCTCGTCGGTGCGCTCACGGCTACCGACGACACCGTTGACCCGCGATTCCGCATCTATTTCGACTTGGCACGTGAAGCTTTCGTCTCGCTCCCGCGCCGCCATCAGCCAGGCAGCGATCAGCTACCTATGTCTCTTGTCCTGGACACAGCAGGGACCAACGCGTGGATCCGCGCCCGAAGTCATTTGAGCAATGAGCAGATCGCTCTGGCCGATCAGGTAGTGGCGGCCGTTCGCGACTACAAGATCCCCCTGTACGTCGTCACGGGCGAGGACGACCATGCCTTGCGCGACATTTTCGACCGCATGAATACCTTCGGGAAGCCACTGAAGAGCGCGGAGGTGTTCAACGCGCTTCATTCGATCACCGGTGAGCAGAAACCCGGCGACCTCCGCACCTTGAGCGCAAGCGTCCAGACCTTCGGTTTCGGTGAGCTGTCCGAGCAGATCCTCATGCAAAGTCTGCTGGCGATCCGCAGTCCGAAAGTCGATCGGGATTTCCGCGAGGAGTTCGACGACGACGACCGGCATTCCGCGTTCGTCCAGACGGAGGCGGCGCTGGGCCACGTGATCGACTACCTGCGCGACGACGTAGGCATCCCGCACGTGAAGCTGGTCCCTTACGCCCTTTTCATTCCGGTACTAGCCCGATTCATGGCGACTTTCGGCCCGCCGCAGGGGCGAACGGCCGAACTCCTCCGGCGCTGGATCTGGCGAGGTGCGGTGCTCGGGGTCGCCCCCCAGGGAAATACGGTCGGGCTACGGCAAGGGGCGGCCGCGGTGCACACGGATCCGCTGGCCAGCGCGCAGCGGCTGATCGATCTGCTGCCTCCAGCGGCTCCGTGGAGACCGGATATCTCACAGACCCGGCTCAACCGCGCGCAGACCAAGGTCAACATTCTCAGCCTGCTGTCGCTGGCTCCAAGAATTCTCGCTCCCGACCATTTCGGCGAGCCTGTCGACGCTGCCCAACTCCTTGAATCCGGCGCACCGTTGATTCCGATCCTGGATGACAAGAGTGTGCTGGGAACCGGACTGGCCAACCGGCTGATTCAGCCTCCCGGCAAGGTGGACGTCGCAGAGCTACTCCTCCATCAGGATCTCGATGAGAGGGTGCTGGCCAGCCACGGCCTCGATTCCGAGTCGGTCGCCATGTTGCGTCATGGACGAATGACCGAATTCCTCAAACGACGTGCGAAAGAAATCGAGGCGATCATTTTCGACCACGTTCAGAGCCGCGCCCTCTTCGGCTTCCGGGATGGTCCGGATGTGACCACCCTGTTCGACGAAGGTGAAGAGATTGGCTGAGGGGGCGACGGCAGGAGTATTTCTCGGCGACCGCCGAGTCGGCACTCTGAGTTATCGCGGCGGCAGCACCTGGTTCGACTATGAGGACAGGGATCCTGTTCACCCTGTGCTCGGGCAGGCTTTCGAGGCGAGACCGGAGAAGCGCCGGGTGGCGAGTGGTTCAGTGCCGGAGTGGTTCGCCAATCTGCTGCCCGAACAGGGCAGCGGGCTACGCGATCTGATCGGCAGGGAGCTCGGCCGTGCCAACCCGCACGACTTTCAGGTCCTCATCTTCCTGGGAGAGGATCTTCCGGGAAACATCCGGGTCGTGTCCGAGTCGGACGTTCCTGTCATTCCGGAAGCGGTGGCGGGAGCGCAGGACGACGGCATCGGGATGGTGCGTTTCTCGCTGGCGGGAGTCCAGGCGAAGTTCTCCATGCGGTGGGAAGGCAAAGGCCTGGTCCTGCCCGTGTCAGGACAGGGGGGCGACTGGATCGTCAAGCTTCCCGACCGGCGCTTTCGCGAGGTTCCAGCCAACGAGTACTCCATGTTGACGTGGGCAAGGCTCGCCGGCATCGATGTGCCGGAGATCCGGCTTCTCGACGGGGCGGATATCAGCGGCCTCCCCGACGGCCTGATCCGACCGGGTGAGAACGCCTTCGCCGTGCGGCGCTTCGACAGGCCGGCCGGAGGGCGGGTGCACCAGGAGGACTTCGCGCAGATCAGAGAGGTTTCCGTTGCCTCCAAGTACGACAGAGCCACCTACGCCGGTCTGGCCCGGTTCATCAACGCGGTCTGCCCACAGGACATGGAGGAGTATCTACGGAGACTCGCCGCGATCGTCGTCATGGGTAACCTTGACGCCCATCTCAAGAACTGGACCATCCGCTATCCGGACGGTGTCACGGCGCGGCTCTCCCCGGCCTATGACTTCGTCTCCGTTTCGTCCTACGACGACTTCCGCTCGGAAACGCTGGCGTTCCCGGTGAACGGCGGCAAGGTGGCCAAGCTCGTCACCATGGACAATTTCCGGAGACTCGCGGGCGGTGCCGGTCTCGACGCGGATCTGGTGACGAGTGTCGTGCGCGGGACCGTGGCCACAATGGTGGACACATGGCCACAGGTCAAGGCCGAAGCAGAGGTTCCCTCTTTCGTCGCCACCCATATCGAACAGCGACTCAGCACACTGCCGCTCATCGCCGACGCGAGACGATAGCGGGAGTTCGAAACCGCCCTACGATCTACGAATGTGACAGCAGCTGATGGCTCGACGGCGAACCGGCGAGATCGCTCCGAGGTCAGGTTCGTTCGCGGATGACGCACATGAGAATCCTCGGCATGATCTCCGGCACCTCCCACGACGGCATCGACGTCGCCCTGGTCGACTTCGACCTGGCCGGCGGCACGCTCACCGGAAAGGTGGAGTTCACCGCGAGCACGCCGTACCCGCCGGAGCTGCGCGCCCGGCTGGTCGCGGCGCTGCCTCCGGCGCCGACGACGCTCGCGGAGGTGTGCGTCCTCGACACCCTCATCGGACAGAGCTTCGCCGACGTCGCGGCCGCGGCGATCGACGAGGCCGGCCCGGTCGACCTCGTCGTGTCGCACGGCCAGACGGTGTTCCACTGGGTGGACGAGGCGCACGCGCTCGGCACGCTGCAGATCGGCCAGCCCGCCTGGATCGCCGAACGGACGGGCGCACCCGTGCTGTCGGACGTACGGATCCGCGACATCACGGCGGGCGGCCACGGCGCCCCGCTGGTCTCCGTGCTCGACGCCCTGCTGCTCGCCGGGCACCAAGGGGTCGCGGCGGCGCTCAACCTGGGCGGCATCGCCAACATGACCGTGGTGCGCGGCCCTGACGACCTCGTCGCCTACGACATCGGGCCGGCCAACGCGCTGGTCGACGCCGTCGTGTCGAGCAGGGGGCTGAGCGAGCGGGGCTTCGACGAGGACGGCCGGATCGCCGCCTCGGGCCAGGTGGACGAGCGGCTGCTCGACGTGCTGCTCGACGAGCCCTACTACCGGCTGCCGACGCCGAAGAGCACCGGCAAGGAGCTGTTCCACCTGGCCTACGTCGAGGAGGCGATCGCCAGGTCGGGCCGCCGTCCCGGTGACGCCGACCTGGTCGCGACCCTGACCGAGCTGACCGTCCGGACGGTCGCCCGCGAGGTGCTGGCCTCGGGCGCCGACCTGCTCGTCGTCTCCGGCGGGGGCGCCCGCAACCCCGTGATGACGAACGGCCTGCGCGAGACGCTTCCCGGTGTGCGGGTCACGTACACCGACGAGTACGGCGCTCCGGCGGACGAGAAGGAGGCGATCGCCTTCGCGCTGATCGGCTGGTGCACCGCCCACGGCCTGCCGGGCACCGTGCCCGCCGGGACCGGCGCGCGCGCCGCCCGCGTCCTCGGCACGCTCACGCCCGGCGCGGAGCCGCTCGTCCTGCCCACGCCGATCGCCGACCGGCCGCGGTCGCTCACGCTGCGCCGATGAGCCCGCGAGTGGCTACGGGCGGGCGGGGGCGCGGCGTGACGCGTTTCGGCGGCGACACCGTGCACTCACTGTACGAACATCCGCATGCCCACGGGGCGGACAACGGGCCGCGTCACCGGCGGCCAGGTAGTCCGCTGGCCGCCGAGCGCGCCGACGTGGTGGCCGTCATGTACCAGTGGCGCGAGACCTGGCGGCTGAGACCAGGCGGCGTCTCCCCTGACGGCCGCGCTGACGACGCGCCGCCGGTCGCGTACACGGCTGTGGTGGAACGAACTTCGGCCGCATAGCCGCCGAGCGGAACCCCTGGCCTGGAAATTCCGAAAGAATCCCATGGTGGAGTCAGCAGCGAACGGCGCCGACGACGCGGGACCCGGCTACGGCATCGGAGCGGTCGCGCGGCGGCTCGGCGTGCCCGCGCCCACGTTGCGCACCTGGAACCAGCGCTACGGCCTGGGACCGAGCCGCCGCAGCCCGGGCGGTCACCGGCGCTACGACGAGGGTGACCTGCTGCGCCTGGAGGAGATGAACCGGCTGATCAAGTCCGGCATCGCGCCCGCCGACGCGGCCGCCCAGGCGCTGCGCCTCTCCCTGCCCTCCCCTCCCGCGGAGGCTCCTGCCGGGCCGCGCGGGGTGGCGGTGCCGTCGATGGCGCGGCTGGCGCGGGCGGCCGACGCGCTCGACGGCCCCACCGTCGCCGCCGCCGTGGCCGCCGCGCTCGACAGTCGCGGCGTGCGCTGGACCTGGCTGGAGCTGGTGCTGCCGGTCTTCGACCGGATCTGCCGCACGCAGGCGCGCACCGGCTCGGGCATCGACGTCGAGCACCTGTTCTCCGACCGGCTGCTGGCCGAGTTGCACCGCTACGCCGAGCGCCACCCGGTGCCGGTGACCGGCAGGGCCGTCCTGCTGGCCTGCGCCGAGGACGAACAGCACAGCCTGCCGGTGCACGCGCTGGCCGCCGGGCTGGCCGAGCGGGGCGTCGACGCGCGGACACTGGGCGCGCGGGTGCCCAACTCAGCGCTGGCGGCCGCGATGCGCCGGCTCGGGCCGGCCGTGGTGTTCGTCTGGTCGCAGCAGGAGACGACCGGTGATCCGGCCCCGCTCGCGGCGCTGCCCGCGCTGCGGCCTCCGCCCCGGCTCGTCGTGGGCGGAAACGGCTGGTGGGAGCCGCTGCCGCGCGGGGTCGTACGGGTTCACAGCTTCGACGAAGCCGTCTCGGCCGTGCTGGACGCACTGGACTGACCTTTCCGTGACCGGTTGCGCGGGCTCGCCTGGCTCTGTTTGAATAAGTTTTGAGTAACTTATTTAGGGGGTGCCGCCGTGGGGGCCGACCAGGTTTCCGAGATCTACCGCACCCATGCGCCCTCCGTGCGGACGTACCTGCGCAGGTTCGTCCCCTCGCAGGACGTGGACGACATGCTGCAGGTGGTCTTCACCGAGGCGTGGCGCTCGCGCGACCGCTACGACCCCGGGCGCAGCCCGCGCGCCTGGCTGCTGGGCATCGCCCACAAGCGCGCGGTCGACCACCTGCGGCGCAGAAGGCCGCACACGGTCCCGCTCGACGACGCCGCCGAGCCCGCCGGAGACGACGGGCGAACCGGCGCCACCACGCTGGCCGAGCGTGACCGCCTGCACCGTGCGCTCGCCGAGCTGCCCGTGGCCCAGCGCGAGGCGATCGTGCTGGCCTACTACGCCGGCCTGAGCCAGCGGGAGATCGCCGAACGACTCAGCATCCCGCTCGGCACGGTCAAGGCCAGAACCTCCCGTGGCCTGCACCGGCTCGCAACGCTCCTGACCTGACCCGAGAGGAAGCCGTTGATCATCAGTTCTTTACGCGCCCCCGGACGCCTCGATACCAGCGATCGGGCACGGGTGTGAAACAGATGCGAAGCGTTCGCGACGGAGGAGTGGCATCCATGACCGCGGTGACTTCTCGGGCCGACACCGTCCGCGAGCTGATCGACGACCGCCTGGAGAAGTTCCTCGACAGGCAGGGCGACGGGCTCGCCTTCCTGGGACAGGACGCCGAGCCGCTGCGCGACTTCCTGACCGGCTTCGTGCGCGACGGCGGCAAGCGGCTGCGGCCGTCGTTCGTCTACTGGGGACACCGGGCGGCCGGCGGCACGGACGACCGGCTCGACGCGGTCCTGGCGGCGGGCTGCGCCATCGAGATCATGCACGCGGCGGCGCTGCTGCTCGACGACGTCATGGACCAGGCGGACGCCCGGCGCGGCCGGGTCAGCGCGCACCTCGCCCTGGCCGACCGGCACCGGGAGTCACGCTGGCGGGGCGATCCCGGCCGGTTCGGCGAGTCGGCCGCGATCCTGCTCGGCCTGCTGGCCTTCACCTGGGCCGACGCCGCCCTGCTCGACACCGGCGACGACCTCGGCCCGGCGCTGGAGGTCTTCACCCTGCTGCGCCAGGAGGCGATCGGCGGCCAGTACCTGGACCTGGCCTGGACCGCACGCGGCGCGGTGGGCGTGCGGCAGGCGGCGCACATCTCGGTCTACAAGACGGCCAAGTACACCATCGAGCGGCCGCTGCACCTCGGCCACGCCATCGCGCGGGGCACCCCGGAGACCCGGCGGCGGCTGAGCTCGTACGCGATCCCGCTGGGCGAGGCGTTCCAGCTGAGGGACGACGTGCTGGGCGCGTTCGGCGACCCCGCCGACACCGGCAAGCCCGTCGGCGACGACCTCCGGCAGGGCAAGGCCACCTACCTCCTCGCGCAGACCCGCGCGCGAGCCGGCCTCGACGCCGCGCTCCTCGACCACCTGCGAGACGAGGACGACCTCGCCGCCGCGCGCGAGCTGATCGTGTCCTGCGGAGCCCTGGCGGCGGTCGAGGAACGCATCGCCGAGCTGGTCAGCGAGTCCACCGCCGCGCTGGCGGTCTCCCGCGAGCTGCCGGCCGATGCCGTGGTCGCCCTCGCCGACCTCGCCGCCCTGGCCACCGAGAGGACGCTCCGATGAGCAGGCACGCGCCCGTGGTGGTGGTCGGCGCCGGTCTGGGCGGCCTGGCCGCCGCCGTCCATCTCGCCGCGGCCGGTCGCGAGGTGACCGTGGTCGAGGCGGCCGACGGGGCCGGCGGCTGCTGCGGCACCGCGAGCGCCGGCCCGTACCGGTTCGACACCGGCCCGTCGGTCCTGACCATGCCGGGCGTACTGGCCGACACGTTCGCCGCCGCCGGCGAGGACCTCGCGTCCTGGCTGCCGCTGCGCCGCCTCGACCCGGCCTATCGGCTGGCCTTCCACGACGGCTCCCACCTGGACATCGTGTCCGAGCGGGAGGAGATGGCCGAGCAGGTGCGACGACTCTGCGGCCCGGCCGAGGCCGGCCGTTACCTCGCCTACCGGCGGCGGCTCGGCGAGCTGTTCGAGGCGGAGTGGCCCGCGTTCATCGACGCCGACATGACCCGGGCGCGCGCTCTGGTCCGGCCGCTGACCCTGCTCAGGCTGGCCGCCCTCGGCGGCTTCCGGCGGCTCGACCGGCTCGCCGCCGCCCACCTCACCGACGAGCGGCTGATCAGGGCACACACCTTCCAGGCCCTGTACGTGGGTCTGTCACCGCAGCGGGCACTCGGCATCTACGCGGTGATCGCGCACATGGACACCGTCGGCGGCGTCTACTTCCCCGAGCGGGGCGGCATGCACGCCATCCCGCGCGCACTGGCCGCCCTGGCCGAGAAGAAGGGCGCCTGCCTGCGCTACGGGGTGCGCGCCAGCCGGGTCGAGGCGGACGGCGACGGCGTCACAGGGGTACGGCTCGACGGGGGCGAGTGGCTGCCCGCGAGCCACGTGGTGGTCGCCTGCGACCTGCCCGCCGCCCGCGCGGCCCGGCTGCTGCCCGAACAGGCCGTCGACTGGCGCTGGCGCCGCCCCCGCTTCTCGCCGTCCTGCCTGGTGCTGCACGCCGGGCTCGACCGCGAGCTGCCCGACCAGGCACACCACACCGTGCACTTCGGGCGTACCTGGAAGGAGACCTTCAGCGCCCTGGAGAACGGGCAGCCACAGCCGGACCCGAGCCTGCTGATCACCTGTCCGCGCGACGCCGACGCCGCGCCCGCCGGCCACGCCACGCTCAGCGTGCTGGAGCCCGCCCCCAACCTGACGGGCGCCGACTGGCGGCGGCTCCGCCCCGAGCTGGAGCACCGCCTGCGCGAGCGGCTGTCCGGCCTCGGCTACGGCACCCTGTCCGACGCCCCCGGCCTGGTCCTGGACCCGCCCGCCTGGCAGCGGCTCGGCCACAGCGCGGGCACCCCGTTCGCACTGGACCATCGTTTCACCCAGACCGCCTGGTTCCGCCCGTCCGGCATGGCCAGGCGGGTTCCCGGGCTGCACTTCGCCGGCATGTACACCGCTCCGGGAGTGGGCGTGCCGCCGGTGCTGATCTCCGGCCGGCTGGCCGCCGACCGCATCCTGGAGGCCGCGCGATGACGCTCACCGCCAGCTACGAACGCTGCCGCCGGCTGCACGCCGGCTACGGCCGCTCCTACTACCTGGCCACCCGCCTGCTGCCCGCGTGGAAGCGGCGGCACGTACACGCCCTGTACGGCTTCGCCCGCCACGCCGACGAGATCGTCGACTCCTTCCTCGTGACCGGCGACCGGGCGGGCGCGCTCAATACGCTGGCCGCCGAGGTGACCGCCGGGCTGGCGGGCGAACGGGTGCGCGATCCGGTGCTGCCCGCCTTCCTGCACACGGTCCGCTCCTTCGGCGTCGCCCGCGACGACATCGACGCCTTCCTGCGCGCGATGCGCGCCGACCTGTCGGTGACCCGCTACCAGAGCTACGACGACCTGCTCGACTACATGGAGGGCTCGGCGGCCGTCATCGGCACCATGATGCTGCCGATCCTGGAGCCCGTGTCCGGCGCGGAGGCGCGGGCCCGCGAGCCCGCCCGCCAACTCGGCCTGGCCTTCCAGCTCACCAACTTCCTCCGCGACGTGTCGGAGGACCTCGCCAGGGAGCGCGTCTACCTGCCGCAGGAGGACCTGGCCAAGTTCGGGGTCGAGGAGGAGGACCTGCGCCGGGCGCACGCCGGGCCCGCCGTACGAGAGCTGCTCGCCTTCGAGGCGGACCGGGCGCGCGAACACTACCGCGCCGCCGCCGAGGGCATCGAACTGCTCGTGCCCTCCTCACGGCCGTGCGTGCGCGCCGCCGTGGAGCTGTACGGCGGCATCCTCACCGAGATCGAGCGCGGCGGCTACGACGTGCTGGCCCGGCGGGCACGGGTGCCGCGCCGCCGCCGGGTCGTCACCTTCGCCCGCCACCTGATCGCCTCGGCCTCGACCGGCCGGGCCGAACGCCTGCTGCGGCTGGAGCCGTCATGACGGGAACCACCGCCCCGGGGACCGCCAGGACCGGGGCTGCCGTGACGGGATCTGCCGTGACGGGATCTGCCGTGACGGGATCTGCCGTGACGGGATCTGCCGTGACGGGATTGTCAGGATGGAGACTGCCGGGACGGGGACTGCCGGGACGGGGACTGTCGTGATGCCGACCGTCGTGGTGGACGCGATGGGTGGCGACCACGGCCCGGCCGAGACCGTGGACGGCGCCGTGCGCGCCTGGCGCGAACACGGCGTGCCCGTGCTCCTCGTCGGCCGCGAGCCGCTGCTGCGCGACCGGCTGAACCGGCTCGGCGCGGCCCGCGACGTCGGCGTGGTGCACGCGCCGGACGCCGTCCCCATGGCCGAGCCGGGCGCGCGCGCCGCCGCCAGCGCCTCCTCCAGTCTCGTGATGGGCTGCGACCTGGTGCGGCGGGGCGCGGGAGGCGCCTTCGTGTCGGCAGGGTCCACCGGAGCGGTCGTCGCCTGCGCCGTGCGCGGGATCGGCCGGGCCGAGGGCGTCCTGCGGCCCGCGCTGGCCGTGGCGCTGCCGTCCCTGGGGGGCGGGGCCAGCGTGCTGGTCGACGCCGGGGCGACCGCCGACCCCACACCGGAGATGGTCGGCCAGTTCGCGCTGCTCGGCGCGGCGTACGCGCGGGTCGTGCTGGGCGTCGCCGACCCGGTGGCGGGGCTGCTGTCCATCGGCTCCGAGCCCGGCAAGGGGAACCGGCTGGCCCGCCGCGCCGCCGAGATCCTGCCCGGCCTGCCGGTGCGCTTCCACGGCAACATCGAGGGCCACGACGTGCTCGCCGGCACCGTGGACGTGATCGCCACCGACGGCTTCACCGGCAACGTCGTGCTCAAGAACGTCGAGGGCACCGTACGCGCGGCGCTCGCCATGGTCGCGGAGTCCGGGATCGCCTCGCCCGCCCAGCTCGCCGGGGTGGCGGCCCGCTACGACCCGCGCACCCACGGCGGCGCCGCCCTGCTCGGGCTCAAGGGCACCGCGGTCGTGGCCCACGGCTCCGCCACGGCCGCCACCATCGCCCGCGCCTGCGTGGTGGCCCACGACCTGGCCCGCGCCGACGTGGCGGCCCGGATCACCTCACAAGTCACAGCGCCTCTCGCCACGGAGCCGGTGCCGTGACCAGATCACCCGGTCCCGCTCCCGGTGTGGGCGCCGAAGCCGAAGCCGGCGAGGGGGTCGGCGCCGTTCCAGACGCCCTGGCTTCCGTACGGGGTGAAGCGGGCGAACAGCTCCTCGCCGTACCAGTCGTGGGCCCGTACGCGGGTGATGACCGTCCGGTGGTCGGCGGTGCGGTAGGCGAAGTCGCGGACGGCGTGCGCGTCGCGCCACAGGGAGAAGGTGGCCTGGCGGGCCAGTGGCCACTCGCCGATGCCGACCGAGGCCAGCAGTCCCTCCTGCTCGCGCAGCGCCTGGTCCACCGCCGGAACCGCACGGTAGAACGCCGCCAGCCGACCGATCCGGATCGACGCCCGCGTCAGCACCGCCACGGGCCCGGCCGCGTCCTGTCCGACGGCCCCGGCGAGACCGGTCGCATCCTGTCCAGCGGCGCCGGGCGATGTCACCCCAGCGGCGACAGTGGGCCGCCCGACCTGGGTGAAGGGGGCGAACGGGTCGACGCCGCCCCAGGCGCCACGGGCGGCCAGCGGGCGCAAGCGGACGTGCCAGGACTCCCGCGCCTCGTCCCGCCAGCGGCCCGCGATCGGCGAGCGCCGCAGGAAGTCGTCCAGGTCCGGCTCACCACGCCAGACCGCGAACAGGGCCCAGCGGCGCAGATCGGCTCCCAGCGACATGCTCGGGCCCCGGCCGGTGCCCAGCAGCCGCCAGAACCGCAACCCGCCGGTGCTCCGCAGCACCGGCCGGTCGAAGGCCATGTGGCGCATCGCGCCGACGGTGTCATATCGGATGAGGTGGAACGAAGCGATGGTCGCTGTGCTGGTGTCGCTCATCGGTGGCTACCTGGCCGGCTCGGTGCCGGTCGCCCTGCTGGTCGCGCGCGCCCACGGGTTCGACCCCCGGGAGGTGGGCGACCGCAACCCGGGCTTCTGGAACATGAAGGAGCAACTGGGCTGGCGGGCCGCGGTGCCGGTGTTCGCCGGTGACACGCTGAAGGGCACCGCGGCGGGGCTGCTCGGCCTGTTCGCCGGAGGCGGGCACGTCGGCGAGTGGGCGGTCGTGGTGCCACCGAGTGTGCTGCCCGTGTACGTGGCCGTGGCGGGGGCCATGCTCGGCCACGCCTGGCCGGTGTTCGCCGGGTTCCGGGGCGGTCGCTCGATCCTCGCCTTCGCCGGGGGTGTCGCCGTCATCTGCCTGCCCGCCTTCCTGCTGGCCGTTCTGGCGCTGGTGCTCGTCTCCTTGGTGGCCCGGTCGTTCGCCGTGGGCGCCAGGGTCGCCGTGTTCGGTGTGCCGGTGTTGCAGCTGCTGTTCGTCCCCGCCCCGCAGGTGGCCGCGACGGGCGCGCTGCTCTGTCTCATCGGCCTGCGCTTCGGGCAGGCCGCCCTGGCCTCGCAGCGCCCCTGACCGCCGGCGGGTAGGTGCGGCCCCGCCAGGTGCGGACCGGGCGCAGCGTGGCCTGCGTCAGGCGGACCGCCGTGGCGGGGTCGAGCAGCGGTGAGAGCCACAGGCCGACGCCGGGCCGGGTGTAGCTGCCGCGCAACGCCGCCGCCAGCAGCCACCGTACGGCCAGCAGCGCCAGGTCGAGCCGGGACGGGCGGCCGATCGCCAGCCGCAGCACGGGCAGCGCGGCGGTCAGCCAGACGACCGCCAGATCGGCCGCCTGCCAGCCGGGCCCGGTCACGTCCCGCAGCGGCAGCGACCGGCCCCACTCGCGCCAGAGCTCCGCCGTAGAGTCGTGCATGTCGACCTCCAGCAGCGCCCCCGCGTCGAGGAACGCGACCGACCAGCCCTCACCCGCCAGATGGCGGGCCAGCGCGACGTCGTCGGTCATCCGGTCGCGCACCCGGGCGAACCCGTCGGCCGCGAGCATCCGCTCACGCCGGAACGCCATGCACTGGCCGTTGGCGACCGCGCGGTGCGGCGCGGGCGGAGTGGCCGGGCCGATGGGGCCGAACCGGTAGACCAGCGTCGCCAGCATCGACGCGTGCGACGCCTGCTCCAGGCCGCCGTCGCAGCTGAACCGAGGTCCCACGGTGACCAGGTCGCGGCCGTCGAGCGCGGCGGCCACCGCTCCGAACAGGCCCGGGTCGGGCCGGGCGTCGGCGTCCAGCGTGATGACCACGTCCTCCCGCGCCGCAGCCACTCCCTGGCGCAACGCCCACTGCTTGCCGACCCACCCGGCGGGCAGCGGGGCGCCGGTGACCACCTTGGCGCCCAGGGACGCGGCCAACGCCGCCGTGCCGTCGGTCGAGCCGTCGTCCACGACGATCACCTCGTCGACGTACGGGTCGGCGAGCGCCGCCCGCAGGCACGGCCCGATCCGCCGCTCCTCGTCCCGCGCCGGCACCACCACGGAGATCCTCCGGTCGGCCCGCCCGCCCCGGCCCTCCTCCTCATGTGCCGGCACTCCCGCAAAGACTCCCCGGTCGGCCCGCCCGATCCGGGCCGCCTCGTCAGGCGTCTTCATGGCCCGCGCCCGAACCTCACCGGACAGCCGGTCGTCAGCGGGTGGCGTGGCGGGACGCAGGGGCGGCAGGCGGTCGCGGCCTCGGGCCAGACGGGCGGCGACGACGACGGCCGCGACGGCCTGCGCGACGACAAGCGGCCGAACTCTCACCGGCACTCCCCTTCGTCGACAGCCCTACCGCCCGATCGGCCCTCCCGTTCGCCGGGCACATGAACGCCCGATCGGGCCTGCCCTTCGCCGGGCGCATGAACGCCTGGTCGGGCCTGCCCGGTCACGCGAATCGGGGAGCCCGGTCGGCCATCGCGCCTCGGCGACGCCGCCGTGGGGAAGTCTTGGGCGACGAGCCCGGCCACGATGCGGGCGCCCAGGGTGACCAGGGGCAGGCCGCCGCCGGGGTGGGCGGAGCCGCCCACGAGGTAGAGGCCGCGCCGGGGGCCGCGGTTGCCGGGCCGCAGGAACGGCGAGAGCGTCCCGTGGGTGGCGGCGCCGTAGATGGCTCCGCCCCAGGCTCCGTAGCGGTCGCGCAGGTCGGCGGGGGTGAAGGTGTCCACGAAGCGCAGCCGCCCGGCCAGGTCGTGGCCGCGCTCGGCGAGCCGTTCCAGCACGAGATCCCGGTACGACTCCACGGACACCGGCCACCGGCCCGGATCGCGGGCGGGCACGTTGACGAGCAGGACCTGGTTCTCGGTGCCGTCCGGCGCCTGCGACGGGTCGTCGACGGCCGAGCAGCCGATGTAGACGGTCGGGTCGCGCGGCGGCACGCGGCGTTCGAAGATGTCGGCGAACTCCTGCCGGTAGTCGGCGGAGAAGACGATCGAGTGGTGCGCCAGCCCGGGGGTACGGCCTTCGACGCCGGCCAGCAGCAGCAACACCGACGAGGACCGGCCCAGCCGGGCGATCCGGCGCAGCCGCCGCCGGTGCGGCAGCAGGTCGCCGTACAGGCTCGCGGCGTCGGTGTTGGCCACCACGATGTCGGCGGGCACCCGCTCGCCACCTGCCAGCCGTAGCCCGGTGACGCGGTCGCCGACGGCGGTGACGGCGGCCACCGGAGCCGACAGGTGCACCTCGACGCCCGCCTTGTCCAGCAGCGCCGCCAGGTCGTCGGCCAGCCGGGGCAGGCCGCCGGGCACGTACCAGCCGCCCTGGCCGTGCTCCAGGGCGGGGATGCAGCCGAGCGCGGCGGGCGCCCGGTGCGGGTCGGAGCCGGCGTAGGTGGCGTAGCGGTCGACGTACTGGACGAGGCGCGGGTCGCGGAAGTGGCGGCGGGCCAGGCCGTGCAGGGTGCGGCCGGGCGCGACTGCGAGCAGGTCGGCCGGACGGGCCTGCTCGGGAGGGCGGGTGAGAGGGCCGGCGAAGAAGGTACGGCCGGCGGCGGCGAGGCAGCGGCCGGCCCATGCGTGGAAGGCCCGCCAGGCGGCGCCCTCCCCGGGGACGAGGCGGTCGACCTCGGCGGCCATCTCGGCGGGGTCGCGCCGGGCGGTCAGCTGGGAGCCGTCGGCGAACCAGTAGCGGCACAGCTCGGCCGGTTCGATCAGCTCCCGTTCCAGCCCGAGCTCGCGGAACACGTCCGGCATGGTGAGCAGCGAGGGGCCGAGGGAGAAGGTGAACCCGTCGCGACGGTGCTCGGCGAGCTTGCCACCGAGCCGGGGCAGCCGTTCGTACAGCCGGACCTCGTGGCCCCGCCGGGCCAGCAGGAGCGCGGCGGCCATGCCGCCGAAGCCGCCGCCCACCACGGTCACCGAAGCCACAGCCGCCTCCATCCCAGCGCCGCGAACGTGCCCATCGCCACCCCTCCCACTGCCGCGACGAGCGGATCGGGCGGCTGGAACACCGCCGCGAAGCCGAGCGTCTCCATCGCGGCCATCGTCGTGTACAGCGCCGGCAGCCCGGCGCGGGCCGGGCGGTCGGGCCCGGCGATCCGCCGGACGACCACCATGACCAGCAGGGACACCAGAAGCCAGCCGGCCAGGTTGCTCAGCGGGACGCCGCGGTAGGGGCCCGGCTCGGCCCACAACCACAGCCCCAGCCGCAGCATCTGCGGGTCGAGGAACAGGTCCCACGCGGTCAGCGCCAGCGCGCCGACCACCACGCCGGCCCGCCCTCCGACGGTGGCGCCGATCCCGTACCCGGCCAGCCCCATGCCGCCCCAGGCCAGCGCCACCACCAGCGGCACCCCGCCGACCTGCGGCCACAGCGCGCCGGTGTAGTGGTAGGCGCCGAACGGGAACCCGGTGTGGACGCCGACCAGCTCGGCCAGGTAGCCGACCGCCACCGCCGCGCCGAAGGCGGCCACGGCCCGCGGCCAGCCCAGCGCCGCCGCCGCGAAGCCCACGGCGCTCACCGCCAGCAGCGCCACGACGACACCGGTGAACGGCAGCGGGTCGTCGCTCAGCCCGGACATCACCTGGGCGGCCACCATGGCGCACAGGAACACCGCGCCCAGCGCCTGACCCAGCGCGGGCCGGGTGACGGGTGCATCGCGAAGAGCGTCCATGTCCTGATCCTTCGGATCCGGGCGGCGCTCGGTTGCGTCGCATCCGGGTCGCTTCCATGCTCTCCGGGCGTTGTGCGGGGGTTACTACCGAACCGCCGACATGGGGGAATCTTTCCGCTCCGGTCTGTCACGCACCGGAACCGGAGGCGTCGGGCTGAACCGGTCGGCGCGCGGGCGCGTACCTCCACACGTCCGGACCCGCGTCCATGGAGGTGTCGTGGAGCTCAGCCTCTTGCGTACACAGGCGCACAGCCCTTCGTACTTCTCACTGCTGCGCGGGTCCTCCGGGCAACGGGCACCGGTCGACTTCTGCATCCCGTGCAACCCGTACTTCCCGACACCGGAGATATTCGAGCATCTCGGGCGAAATCTGGAGACGATCCTCAAGTTCTATCCGAGTGGCGCGGACACGATCACCGCGGAGCTCTGCTCCACCCTCGGCCTCCACCCCCAGACGGTCGCCATGGGCAACGGGTCCACCGAGCTGATCACCTGGATCGACCATCTGCTGGTGCGCGGCAGCCTGGCGGTGCCGATCCCCACCTTCGGCCGGTGGACCGACCAGCCGTTGGAGACGGGCAAGCGGGTCGACATGTATCCGCTGCTGGAGAGCCGCAACTTCGCCCTCGACGTGAACGACTACGTGTCCTTCATCCGGATGCGCGGCTCACGCGTGGCGGTGATCTGCAACCCCAACAACCCCGACGGCGGCTACCTGCCGAAGCACGAGGTGCTGCGGCTGCTCGACCAGCTCATCGACCTGGACCTGGTGATCGTGGACGAGTCGTTCGGCGACTTCGTGGACGCCGAGCCGTATCCGGGGGTGGCCGCCGAGGCGGCGGTGCGGCCGAACGTGATCGTGCTGCGCAGTCTGGGCAAGAACTTCGGCCTGCACGGCATCAGGTTCGGCTACCTGGTGGCCAACCCGGCGCTGGCCGGGAAGGTGAGGGATGCGCTGCCGAAGTGGAACCTCAACTCGTTCGCCGAGGTCGTGGTGTTCATGATCAAGCAGTGCATGGGCGAATACCAGGAGAGCCTGAGGCGCCTCAGCCAGGACCGGCGGGTGATGTTCCAGCAGCTCAGCACCATGCCGGAGCTGTCGGTCTACGCCTCGCAGGGCAACTTCCTGCTGGTGAAGCTGCCTCCCGGGTATGACGGGGTGCCCCTGCGCGACCACCTGCTGACCGAGCACGGCGTGTACGTCCGCGAGTGCGGCAACAAGCTGGGCACCACCAGCCAGTTTCTCCGGCTGGTGGTGCGCCCTCAGGAGGACGTGCGGCGGCTGCTGGTCGGCATGACGCAGTTCCTGTATTCGGGCAGCCTGCACGAGATGCCCGTCATCGGCCTGCACCACCGGGCGGTCAACCCGCTGTCCGCCTGACCCGCGAACCCCGCCAACTCTACGAGCTCTGGAGCTCGCGCTCTCTGTCGAGCCTCCGCGCGGCGCTCAGCGACAGCGGGCGGCTCGGCCACCAGAAGCGCTCGCCCATCAGCGTGACCAGGGCGGGCACCAGCACGCTGCGCACCAGCAGCGTGTCGAGCAGCACGCCGAAGCCGACGATGATGCCGAGCTGGGTGAGCGTGATCAGCGGCAGCACGCCGAGCACCGCGAAAACCGCGGCGAGCACGATGCCGGCGCTGGTGATGACGCCGCCGGTGACTGCCAGGGCGGTGACGATGCCGGCGTGCGTGCCCTGGCGGACGGCCTCCTCGCGGGCCCTGTGGGTGAGGAAGATGTTGTAGTCGACACCCAGGGCGACCAGGAACAGGAAGCTCAGCAACGGCACCGAGAGGTCCATGGCGGGGAAGTCGAAGAACCGCTCGAAGGCGAACCACCCGGCCCCGAAGCTGGCCACGAAGCTGATGATCACGGTCGTCACCAGCGTGACGGCGGCGACGACCGACCTGAGCAGGAGCAGCAGCACGAGCATGACCACGCCGAGCACCAAGGGGATGACGACGAACTGGTCACGGGTGGCGGCCTGCCGTTCGTCCAGGTCGATGGCCTCGGGGCCGCCCACCAGCGCCTGCCCGTCCGGCACGGCCTTGACCGCCTCGCGCAGCTTCTCGACGGCGGTGAGACTGGCGTCGCTGCCCGGCTCGGCCTCCAGCACGACGTTGATCTTGGTGAGATCGGACGCGCTGTCGGCCACGGTGGCCGTGGAGACGCCCGGTGCGCCCTCGGCGGCCTGGAGCACGGCCTCGGCCGCCCGGTCGCGGGCGATCACGACCACCGGCTGCGCGCTGCCCGCCGGGAAGGCCCTGCTCAGGGTCTCCTGCCCGGCGATGGCCTCGACCTTCTCGCGGAACTGCTCCGTCTGCGACAGCCCACTCTGTACGCCCACCGCGCCCACCGCGAGGAGGGCCAGGACGCCGACGCTCACCAGCGTCATGAGGATCGGGCGACGGGCCACCCCGGTGCCGACGCGCCGCCACAGCCCGTCGCGCGCCGGATCGGCCTGGCCCACCTTGGGGGCGAAGGGCCAGAACAGCCCGCGGCCGAACAGCACCATCGCGGCCGGCAGCACGATCAGCGCGTAAACTACGGCGATCACGATGCCGATGGCGCCCGCCATGCCGATGGCCCGGTTGAACGGCGACAGCGCGAACAGCAGCGTGCACAACGCCAGCGCGACGGTGGCCGAGCTGGCCAGGATGGCGGGCGCGGCGGACCGCACCGCGGCGGACATCGCCCGGTGGCGGTCCTCGTGGACGCGGAGCTGCTCGCGGTAGCGGGCGATGAGCAGCAGCGCGTAGTTGGTGCCGGCTCCGAACACCAGGACGGAGGTGATGCCGAGGGTGGAGTCGTCGACGGTCAGCCCGGTGAGGTTGGTGAGCAGGGCGACGGCCTTGGCGGCGACCTGGTCGGCCACCCCGACGACGGCGAGCGGCACCAGCCACAGCCATGGGCTGCGGTAGGTGAGCAGCAGCAGCAGCGCCACGACGCTCGCGGTGACGGCCAGCAGCGTGATGTTGGCCCCGCTGAAGACCGAGGACAGGTCGACCTTGAACCCGGCGCCGCCGGTGACCTCGACCCTCGCGCCGGCCGGGAGGCCGTCTCGCGCCTCGGCCCTGACCTGCGCCACGGCCTCGGACAGCTCGCTGTTGGACAGCGTGCCCGCCAGGGGCACGGTCAGCAGCGCCACGTCACCCTCCGGCGCCATGACCGGCGGCGGCACCCTGCCGCCCACGGCCCGCGCGGCCATCCGCTCGGCGTCGGCGTCGATGGCGGCGCGGTCGTCGGCGGTCAGCGCGCCCGACCGGCTGTAGACGACCAGCGCGGGCAGCACCTGGCCGCTGGGGAACTCCTGCTGCAGCCGCGCCACCGCCGCCGACTCCGCCCCCTTGGGCAGCGAGTCGGCGGGGTCGGTGCTCACCTTGGCGGCACCGCCGAACGCCAGAGCCAGGCCGGAGATCACGATCGCGAGAACGATCGTGAGCCATTTACCCGATCTGCCCCACAAGACGTCCCACCTACTAGGCTCTGCTCGCCACATGTAAAACTCTTTCCATGGTGGAATATTTCGATGGTGGAAACGTTAGCATGCCCCAAGAGGCGGAGCTGAGGGAGGGGGGACCGTGACGGCGCGCATTCCCGACGCCACCGAGCTGATGTTCGCGATCCGGCGCCTCAACGTGGAGAACGACCGGTTCGCCGAGCGCTTCGCCGACCTGCACGGCCTGCACCGCACCGACCTCAACGCGCTCGTGGTCATCCTCGACGCGTACGCCGCCGGCCACCCGCTCACCCCCGGCCATCTGGGCGCCGCGCTCAACCTCAGCCCACCCGCCACGACGGCCCTGATCAACCGGCTCGAAGGCGTCGGCCACGTCGAACGCCGCCGCAGCGCCACCGACCGGCGCAAGGTCGAGGTGGTGCTGAACGAGCAGGCCGCCCGGCTGGCCGGGCAGTTCTTCACGCCCCTGGCCCGCCAGCTCGCCACCGTGATCGACGAGTTCGCCCCCGAGGAGCGCGAGGTGATCGGCAGGTTTCTCGACCGCGCCGTCGAGGCCACGGCGAAGGCCAGGCGGCAGTCGACCGCCTGACCCTCAGTCCTCGACCTCATACCCTGTCCTTCGTCAGGGCCTCCCCGTCCGGTTGCATCCGGTCATGCCGCGACGTAGCACTCCACTTCGGCACGGCGGTAGGGCAGCCCCTCGTCGACCGAGTGGCGCACGCACTTCTGCTCGGCGTCGCTCAGCGTGAGCTCGCCGCATACGGTGACGCCCACGTAGGTGCGGCAGTCGAGCGTCGGATCGGCGACCTTGCCGACCCGGTATCCCTCCTTGACGGCCGCCCGGCATTCGGCCTGCCGGGCCGAGGTGTCGGCGTAGCGGCACTGCTCCATCAGGACGTGGTACTGGTCCTCGCTCACCTCTCGTGGTTCAGAGCCATCCCGGGTGAACCCCACGACCATCCCGAGGATGGCCAGCAACCCGACCCCAGAGACAACGATTCCCTTCATGCTTCCCCCCTGCATGCGAGCTACCGCCAGGCGCGGGCGCCAAACCTGTCAGCCCCACACCTCCCGTGCCGTCTCGACGATCAGGGCCAGCTTGGCGAACTGCTGGTCGGCGGTGAGTGTGTTGCCCTCGACCGTGGAGGAGAAACCGCACTGCGGCGACAGGCAGAGCTGGTCGAGGTCGACGAACTTGGCCGCCTCGTCGATGCGCCGCTTGAGCGCGTCCTTGGACTCGAGCTCGCCGGTCTTGGTGGTGACCAGGCCGAGCACCACCGTCTTGCCCGGCGGCACGAACCTCAGCGGCTCGAAGCCGCCCGACCGCTCGTCGTCGTACTCCAGGAAGAAGCCGTCCACGGCCAGCTCGCCGAACAGCGCCTCGGCGACGAAGTCGTAGGTGCCCGAGGCGGCCCACGAGGAGCGGAAGTTGCCCCGGCACATGTGGGTGGTGACCGTCATGCCCTCGGGCTTGGCGGCGAGCGCGGCGTTGATCTGCTTGATGTAGCGCAGGTGCATGTGCTCGGCGTCGTCACCGCGTTCGGCCAGCTCGGCGCGCTGGGCCGGGTCGTTCAGGTAGGCCAGGCTGGTGTCGTCGAGCTGGAGGTAGGTGCAGCCCAGCTCGCCGATCCGGCGCACCTGCTCGGCGTAGGCCGCGCTGAGGTCGCTCCAGAACTCCTCGACGTCGGGGTAGACGGCCGGGTCGATGGCGGCCGGCCCGCCGCGGTAGTGGACCATGCTGGGCGAGGGGATGGTCAGCTTGGGCACCGCGGTGCGGGCCGTGTCGCGCAGGAACGTGAAGGCGTCGGCGAAGACGGGCCGGGGCAGGCTGATCCGGTCGTGCACCCGCAGGGCCGCGGGGGTGAACTCAATGTCGCCCTGCCGGTTGTGGAAGCGGACCGTGATGCGCTCGTCGGCGGCCTGGCCGATGCCGCCGAGCTGGTAGATGAAGTCCATGTGCCAGGAGGCCCGCCTGAACTCTCCGTCGGTCGCCGCCCGCAGGCCGATCTCCTCCTGGCGGCGCACCACCTCGCGGATCGCCTCGTCCTCCACCTCGCGCAGCGCCTCCCCGGTGAGGCTGTCGCGGGCGCGGAGCAGGGCGGGCGGGCGCAGCAGGCTGCCGACGTGGTCGGCTCGGAACGGCGGTGAGGTGCGCATGGGGATCTTCTCCTCCGTGGTCGGTCGCGACGAGGGGTCGACGAGGGGTCGGGGGATCAGCCGTCGGCGCCGCCGGTGCGCGCCGGGTCACCGTAGCGGGCGCGGAGCGGGGCCTTGAGCAGCTTGCCCGCGGCGTTCCTGGGCAGTTCGGCGACGAACTCCAGGTACTTGGGGATCTTGTAGCGGGCCAGCCGGCCGTCCAGGTGCGCGAGCAGGTCGGCGGGCCGTGCCGTCGCGCCGGGCCGCAGCACGACCAGCGCCTTGCCGACCTCCCCCCACCTTTCGTCGGGCACGCCGATCACCGCGCACTCGGCCACCGCGGCGTGGCCGTACAGGACGCTCTCCACCTCGGCGGGGTAGACGTTCTCACCGCCAGAGATGATCATGTCTTTGATCCGATCGGAGATGCGGACGTACCCGTCCTCGTCGGCCACCCCGAGGTCTCCCGAGCGGAACCAGCCGTCGGGCGACAGCACCTTCGCGGTCTCCTCGGGGCGCCGCCAGTAGCCGGGCATCACGTTGGGGCCCCGCACGTACACCTCGCCGGGCTCGCCCGGAGCGGCGTCGGAGCCGTCGGGCGCGACCAGCCGGACGTCGGTGAAGAAGCACGGCACACCGGCCGAGCCCGCCTTGTCCGCCGCGTGCTCTGCGGCGAGGAACAGCGCGCCGGGCGCCGTCTCGGTCATGCCGTAGCCCTGCAGGAGGGTCAGCCCACGCTCCTCGTACGACCTGATCAGCGGCATGGGCACAGGAGCGCCGCCGCAGAGCAGATGGCGCAGGCTGGACAGGTCGGCCGACGGCCAGCGCGGCGACCGCGCGAGGAAGCCGAACATCGACGGCACGCCGAACATCACGGTGACCCGCTCGGTCTCGATCAGGTCGAAGACGCGCGCCACGTCGAAGGACGGTTCGAGGATCGCCCGGCCGCCCTTGAGCACGCTCGGGAGCAGCGTCTGGGCCAGGGCGGCGATGTGGAACAGCGGGGCGCTGATCAGCGTCACCTCGTCGTGCGCGAACGGCACGTCGACCAGCAGGTTGACCACGTTCCAGGTCAGGTTGGCGTGGGTGAGCACGGCCCCCTTGGGGTGCCCGGTGGTGCCCGAGGTGTACATGATCAGGCACGGGTCGTCGCGGTCCACCGGCTCGTCGATCGGGCCGGGGGCGCCCGAGGCCACCAGCCGCTCGTAGTCGCCGGCCGCGACGTGCCGGCCGGGGAGCCCGGAGCCGTCCTGTCCGTCGCCGAGCAGCACGATCGCTGCGCCAGCGTCCTCGACGACGAAGCTCAGCTCGGACGCGGTCAGGCGGTGGTTGAGCGGGACGAACACCGCCCCCAGCAGCCCCGCGGCGAAGAAGGTCTCGACCAGGGCCGGATGGTTGACTCCCAGATAGGCGACCCGGTCGCCGCGCCCCACGCCGAGACCGCGCAGCGCGTGGGCGAGCCGATCGGTTCTGGTCCGCAGGTCGCGGTAGGTCCGGTTATCTCCCCGGTGGCTCAGCGCCACCCGGTCCGGCGTCATCCGCGCCCGGCGCGCCGGCCACGAGCCGAGCCCCTGGTTGCGCATCGGCACTCCTTGACGGTCAGGTCGACGGTCAGATCGGTCCCGCCCTCAAGTTAGGCCAGTGTGCAACGGCTGTCACTGATCTGCCCAACTTTGCGCGTCAGGCACCGTGTCGAGGATCGCGCTCGCGACCGCCTCCGCCTCCGGCCGGAACCTCTCGTGCAGCGCGTGGCAGACGCGCTGGGCCTGCTGGGCCGGCCAGTCGCCGGGCAGGTGGCGCAGCGGCAGCCGCGGATCGGTCCGGATGATCTGCAACCACTCGGTCAGCAGCACCAGCGAGCGGGCCAGGTCGTCGGGCGCCTCCGGCATCGGGTCCGGCCGATCCCACCGGTGCAGGAACGCCTGGTAGCGCCGCCCCAGCCCGGCCAGGTCGTAGGCGTCGGCGACCAGCGCCCGCATGTCGGTGGGCGATCGGGGCTCGGCCGCGAAGACGCGCACGTTGGCGCCCAGATCGTCGATCACCCGCGTGACGTCGACCTCGCCTGGAGCGATCCACAGGCCGTTGCGCAACGGGCCGAACCCGGCCCAGGTCAGCCGCGAGCGCAGCTCGTGCCGCTGGCGCTGCCAGGACTCGGGCAGGGAGAAGCCGATCAGCGTCCACCGGTCGTCGCCGTCGTCGTTGACCACCCCGCTGCCCCAGATGCGCCGCCCACCGTCCCTGAGCACCTGGGCGCTCACCGAGGTCAGGCCGAAGTACATGCGGCGGCCGGCCCGCTGGCGGCGCAACAGCCCGCGGCGGGCCATCCGCGTCAACGTGGAGCGGGTCGCCTCCTTCGAGATCCCCACCCTGGCGAACGCGTCGATGAAGCTGCCCGAGAACACGCAGATGTCATTGCCGTGGACGTGGTCGCCGAGGAAGGTGAGCATCACCGACTGGGGGCGCACTCCGCCGTCCCGGCCTGGTCCGGTCACGTCCATCTCCTGACCCAGCAAGGTTGGGCATTCTCTTGACAGCTGTAATGTACCTGCCTACATTCAGGGCCTCATCGCGGTCCCGGAGGTCCAGATGCGCCGGTTACTCCCGTCCCTGGCCTGTCTCCTTCTCGCCGTCACCGCGTGCGGCGGCGGCGCGAGCGGCGGATCCGGCGCCGGCGACCCGATCAGAGTGGGCCTCATCGTCTCCCTGACCGGCAACTACACGCCGCTCGGCAGCGAGGACAAGAAGGCCGTCGAGCTGGCCGTCGAGCAGGTCAACGCCCAGGGCGGGCTGCACGGCCGCAAGGTCGAGCTGGTCACCCGCGACGACAAGACCGCGCCCGATCAGGGAATCGTGGCCTACAACCAGATCAAGGGCGAGATCGACGCGCTCATCGGCCCGGTCTTCTCCAACGCGGCGCTGGCCATCGAGCCGCTGGCGCAGCGCGACAAGATGCCCTACCTGTCGCTCGCGCCGGCCCAGGAGCAGGTCGAGCCGATCAAGTCGTACGTCTTCGTCACGCCGGCCCTGTCCAGCATGTACGCCGAGCGCTACCTGCAGTACATCCAGGCCATCGGCGTCAAGACGGTCGCCGTGGCCTGGGACTCCAAGAGCGCCTACTCGGTGTCCGGGCACAAGGCGATGGTCGCGCTCGCCCCGAAGTACGACGTGAAGATCGCCGTGGACGAGCCGTACGAGACCACGACCTCCGACTTCAGCGCGATCTTCACGCACGTCCGCGAGTCGAGCGCCGAGGCGCTGGTCTTCTGGGGCTCGGGCGCGCCCGGCGTCACCGCGGCCAAGCAGTACACGGCCGCCGGGCTGAAGGTGCCGTTGTTCCTGACCGCGTCCCAGGCCAGCAAGCTCTGGCTGGAGCCGATGGGCGCCGCCGCCGAAGGCATGACCGTGCAGAGCGCGATCGGCGTCGTGGGCGAGCACCTGCCCGACGGGCGGCAGAAGCAGATCATCGAGCAGATGGCCAAGCCCTACCAGGAGAAGCACGGCTATCCGCCGCCGCAGTTCGCGCAGGACGGCTACAGCGCCTGCCTGCTGCTGTTCGAGGCGATCAGGAAGGCCGGCGGCACCGACAAGCCCAAGATCCAGCAGGCGCTGGAGACCATGGACCTGGTCACCCCGAACGGCCGGTTCCGCTACTCCCCCACCGACCACTCCGGGCTGTCCCCCGAGTTCATCTCGGTCAACACGGTCAAGAACGGCCAGTTCGTCCCCACGGAGTGGGCCAGGACACAGCTCGCCAAGACCGTCGGCGCGGGGTAGCCGTGCTCGCGGTCACCGGGATCTCGCGCTCCTTCGGTGGTGTCTACGCCGTGCGTGACGTCACTCTCGCCGTCGGCGAGGGCGAGGTGTGCGGTGTCATCGGGCCCAACGGGGCCGGCAAGTCCACCCTGTTCAACCTGATCACCGGCCATCTGGCGGCCGACCGGGGCGGCGTCTCCTTTCTCGGCCGGCCGGTCGAACGGCTCGCGCCGCACCGGCGGGCCCGGCTCGGCATGGCCATCGTCTTCCAGGGCGCCCGCGTCTTCCGCGGCATGACGGTCCGGGAGAACGTCATGGTGGGGATGCACGGCCGCACCCGGGCCGGCTTCGTCTCGGCGGCGCTGCGGCTGCCCCGGCACCGCCGCGACGAGCGGGAGATCGCCCGCGAGGCCGGTCTCGCGCTGGACCGCGTGGGCCTGGCCGAGTGGGCCGACCGGCCCGCGGACCGGCTGCCGATGGGCCAGCAGCGCGCCCTGCAGCTCGCCCGCGCCCTGTGCGCGCGGCCCCGGCTGCTGCTGCTCGACGAGCCCGCCTCCGGCCTGCGCGCGGGCGAGCGCGAGCGGCTCGCGAGCCTGGTCGAGGAGCTGCGCGCGAGCGGGCTGACGATCCTGCTCATCGAGCACGACGTCGGCTTCGTGACCCGGCTCGCCGACCGCGTCGTCGTCCTCGACCTCGGGCAGGTCATCGCCGACGGGCCGCCCGCCGAGGTGCGCGCGGACCCGCTCGTCCTCGCCGCCTACCTCGGGCAGGCGTCATGATCGACGTCACCGGCCTGGTCGTCTCGTACGGCTCCGCCACCGCCCTCGACCACGTCACCCTCTCGATCCGGCCGGGCGAGATGGTCGCCCTGCTCGGCCCCAACGGAGCGGGCAAGTCGACGCTGGCCAACACCCTGGCCGGCCTCCTCACCCCGGCCTCGGGCACCGTGACCGTACAGGGCCGGCTGGCGCTCATCCCGGAGGGCCGCCAGCTGTTTCCCGACCTGTCGGTCGCCGACAACCTGGCCCTGGGCGGCTGGCGCTCCGGGCAGCGCGACCCGGCCCCGGTCTACACGCTGCTGCCGCGCCTGGCCGAGCTGGCCCCCAGGCGCGCGGGCGTGCTGTCGGGCGGCGAGCAGCAGATGGTGGCCTTCGGCCGGGCCCTGATGTCGCGGCCCGACGTGCTCGTCGTCGACGAGCTGTCCCTCGGGCTCGCCCCCAACGTCACCTCCGGCCTGGCCCGGCACCTGGTCGAGCTGAACCGGGAACGGGGCCTGACCGTGCTGCTCATCGAGCAGAACGCGCGCCTCGCCTTCGAGCTGTGCGAGCGGGCGTACGTGCTGGAGTCGGGGCGGCTGGTGGCCGAGGGCGACTGCGCCGACCTGGCCGGCGACCCGCGGGTGGCGGGCGCCTACCTCGGCGGTGCCATCACATGAGCGTCTACCTCGGCGGTGCCATCACATGAGCGCCTTCCTCGGCTACCTGCTGAACGGCCTGGCCGTCGGGTGCGCCATCGCGCTCATCGCCAGCGGGCTGGTCGCCGTCCACCGGGTCACCGGCGTGGTCAACTTCGCCCAGGGCACCTTCGCGGTGGTCGCGGGGCTCTGCGCCTCCTCGCTGCTCGGGCTCGGGCTGCCGCACGGGCTCAGCGAGGTCGCCGCCGTGCTGGTCGCGGCGCTGGCCGGCCTGCTGACCGGTCTCGCGGCCATCGGCCGGCCGGGCACCACGCCGCTGTCGTCGCTCATCGTCACGCTCGGCGTGGGCGTCCTCGCGTACGCCGTCGAGATCGTGCTGTGGGGCGACCAGCCGCGCTCGGCCCCCGGCCTGGCCGGCTCGGTGACCGTCGCCGGCGCCCGGATCCAGACGCAGCACCTGCTCGTCATCGCCGTCACCGCGGTGACGTTCGTCCTGCTCACCCTCTTCTTCGGCCGCACCTACCTGGGCAAGGCGCTGACCGCGTGCGCCTCCAACCCGTACGCCGCCCGGGTGGTCGGTCTCGACGTGCGGCGGCTGGGGCTGCTGGCCTTCGCGCTGGGCGGGCTGCTCGGCGGCATCGCCGGGGTGCTGGTCACGCCGCTGCGGCCGATCTCCTTCGACACCGACGTCACGCTCATCGTCAACGGATTCGCCGCCGCCGTCTTCGGCGGGCTCACCCGGCCGGTCGTCGCGCTCGCCGGCGCGCTGCTGCTCGGCGTCGCCGAGACCATGGCCGCCGGCTACGGCTACGGGGCGCACCAGCTGGAGGTGGCGCTGGGCCTGATGCTGGTCGTCATGATCGTACGGGCCGGTCGCCGTTCGACCATCCACCAGGAGGCCGTGTGAGCCGTCCGCCTGTGGGGACGCTGATCGGGTTGCCGGTCGCGGCGGTGACACTCGCCCTGCCCGCGGTGCTCGACGACAGCGCGCTGGCCGTCTACATCCTGCTCGGCCTCGCCGCGATGGTCACGGTCGGGGTATCGCTGCTGATGGGCTACGCCGGCCAGGTCTCGCTCGGCCAGGGCGCCTTCTACGCCATCGGCGCCTACACCGCCGCCCTGCTCAGCCTGGGCGGCGTCCCGCCGCCGGTCGCTCTGGTCGCGGCCCCGGTCGTGGCCGCGGTGTTCGCCGTCGTGATCGGCACGCCGCTGCTCCGGCTGCGCGGTCACCACCTCGCCTTCGCGACGCTGGCCATGCAGCTGATCCTGCTCTCCCTCGCCGGGCAGCTCGACTTCACCGGCGGCGACATCGGGTTGCAGGCCATCCCGCAGTTCGGCGTCGGCTCGTTCGAGATGGGCGGCGCGGCCGCGTACGCCTATCTGACCTGGGGCGGGCTCGCGCTGGTGATGCTGGTGACACACAACGTGATCACCTCACGACCCGGCCGCGCGCTGCGGGCCCTGGCCACCAGTGAGACGGCCGCCGCCTCCTCCGGCATCCCGGTCGGCCGCTACAAGCTGACCGTGTTCGCCCTGTCGGCCGCCTTCGCCGGGCTGGCCGGCGGCATCTACTGCTTCTACACCGGCTACGTCGCGCCGGGCTCCTTCCCGGTGCTCATCTCGATCCAGTACATCGTGATGGCCGTCGTCGGCGGGCTCGGCACGATCTGGGGGGCGGTCGTCGGGGCGACCGCGATCACCCTGCTGCTGCAGGGCCTCAACACCCTCGCCACCGTGCCGGGGATGCCGACGTACGCGCCGAGCGTGCTGTCGTACGCGGTCTACGCGCTCGTCCTCATCGTCGTCGTCCTCTTCCTGCCCCAGGGACTGCTGCCCGCCGTCACCGGCCGCCTGGCCGCCCGGCGTGACCGGACCCGGCAGCCGTTGGAGCAGGAACGGGACGGCTCTCCTGCCGAGACCCGCTGACGGGACCGCCGGAACCTTTGCCGGATCTTTCCAAAGCCGCCCGCCGGACCACCCGGCCGGCGGCCCGCGTCGGAGGCACGCACGTCGAGCACGCGCGCGGTGTGGCCGTTACCCGACCTGGTCGGGGCCTACCTCTCAAGACGGTGAAAACCTGACCAGAAGGGAACGTCCCCCTCCGTGGCGACGCGCCCACGGACAGGCATAGCGCCTGGTGGACGGGGGTAATCCCCGCATACGGCTGGTCGCCGGTCGAGGGGCCGGGACAGCCGCTTCAGGACGGCACACGGCCGGCGATCGCGACACCCGCCACCACGGCGGAAGGAGTTTCCCGGTGACCATCTACGAGCCGCTGGCCGACGAACCGCCGACCTCACCGGCCCGGCCCAGGACGAGCAAGGGCAGGAAGATCGCCGCCTGGCTGTCGACCACCGACCACAAGGTCATCGGATACCTCTACCTGATCACCTCCTACGTCTTCTTCCTCGCCGGCGGCATCATGGCGATGGTCATCAGGGCCGAGCTGGCCCGGCCGGAGCTGCAGCTGGTCAGCCAGCAGGTCTACAACCAGCTGTTCACCATGCACGGCGCGATCATGCTGCTGTTGTTCGCCACCCCGCTGTTCGCCGGGTTCGCCAACGTGCTGATGCCGCTGCAGATCGGCGCCCCGGACGTGGCCTTCCCACGACTGAACGCGGTCAGCTACTGGCTGTTCCTGTTCGGCGGGCTGATCGCGTTGTCCGGCTTCTTCACCAACGGCGGCGCCGCCGACTTCGGCTGGACCGCGTACACACCGCTGTCGCACAAGGTCTTCACCCCCGGGACGGGCGGCGACCTGTGGATCATGGGACTGGCGCTGGCCGGCCTGGGCACGATCCTCGGCTCGGTCAACTTCATCACCACGATCCTCGGGATGCGCGCGCCCGGCATGACGATGTTCCGGATGCCGCTCTTCACCTGGAACGTGCTGTTGACCGGCATGCTCGTGCTGATGGCGTTCCCCGTGCTGTCCGCCGCGTTGCTGGTGCTCGAGGCCGACCGCAAGCTCGGCACCCACGTCTTCGACCCGACCAACGGCGGGGCGATGATCTGGCAGCACCTGTTCTGGTTCTTCGGCCATCCCGAGGTCTACATCATCGCGCTGCCGTTCTTCGGCATCATCTCCGAGATCGTCCCGGTGTTCTCCCGCAAACCGCTGTTCGGCTACGTCGGCCTCGTCGGCGCCACCATCGCCATCGCGGGCCTGTCGATGACCGTCTGGGCGCACCACATGTTCGGCACCGGGCAGGTGCTGCTGCCGTTCTTCTCGTTCATGACATTCCTGATCGCGGTGCCCACGGGTGTGAAGTTCTTCAACTGGATCGGCACCATGTGGCGCGGCTATCTGTCCTTCGAGTCACCGATGCTGTTCACGGTCGGCTTCCTGGTGACGTTCCTGCTCGGCGGCCTGACGGGGGTGATCCTGGCCTCGCCGCCGCTCGACTTCCAGGTCACCGACACCTACTTCGTGGTGGCCCACTTCCACTACGTGGTCTTCGGCACCGTGGTGTTCGCGATGTACGCCGGGTTCTACTTCTGGTGGCCCAAGATGACCGGCAAGATGCTCAACGACACCCTGGGCAAGATCCAGTTCTGGATGCTGTTCATCGGCTTCCACACGACCTTCCTGGTCCAGCACTGGCTCGGCGTGATCGGCATGCCGCGCCGCTACGCCGACTACAGCGCGATCGACGGGTTCACCACGCTCAACGAGATCTCGTCGCTGGGTGCTTTCCTGCTCGGCCTCTCCACACTGCCGTTCCTCTACAACGTCTGGCACACCGCGCGCCACGCGCCCAAAGTGAAGGTGGACGACCCGTGGGGGTTCGCCAACTCGCTGGAGTGGGCCACCTCCTGCCCGCCGCCCCGGCACAACTTCACCTCGATGCCGCCCATCCGCTCCGAGCGGCCCGCCTTCGACCTACGCCATCCGCACGGCGACCCCAGCACGCAGCTCACCGTGGCACCCGCGAGGAGGTACCGGCCTTGACGCCCTGGTTCCCACCGCCGCCCGCGACCGGCCGGCACGCGCGCCCGGGTCTCCGGAAGGGGCCCGGACCATGAGTTTGTCGCACCGGGAGCGGCGGATCCTGGCCGAGATCGAGCTGGGCCTGCGTGAGTGCGACCAGGCCTTCGCCCGCCGCATCGACGCGCTCAACGCGGCCGCCGAGGAGGGCCCGCGCCGGTTCTCCTCGCACGTGAGCGGGATGGAGATGGTCTGCGTGCTCATCGCCGCGCTCCTGCTGGCCGTGCTGCCGGTGATCGTGGTGCTGCACGCCGGTCGCGCCTGCCCCACGCCCGCGCGTACGGGCAGCTCCAGCAGCGGAGCCCCGTACCCGGCGCCCAACCCACCACCGGCATCGGCCCGCTCGGACAGCTGCCGGTGAGCACACCTGCCGTCAGCGCCACTCGGACAGATGCCGGCGAACGCCCGCCGTCAGCCCGCCGGACGGTTGCCGACGCCCGGCCTCAGAGCAGCCCGCCGAGCAGGTAGCCGCCGAACGCGGCCAGCACGCCGAGCACCAGGCTGCCGGCGGCGTTGAGCACGGCCTCCGTCACCGCCCCCTCCTCCAGCAGCCGCAGGGTCTCGAAGCCGAAGGTGCTGAACGTGGTCAGGGCGCCGCAGACGCCGGTGCCGACCAGCAGGAGGACCTGTGCGGGCAGTCCCACCCCGGCGCTCATGCCGAGCAGGAACCCGAGGACGAGCGAGCCGAGGACGTTGACGGTGAGGGTGCCCCAGGGGAAGACGCCCTGACGGCGGCTCTGCACGTAGCGGTCGATGAGGTAACGGGCCGGCGCGCCGATGGCGCCGCCGAGGAACACGAGCAGGACCGTCACCCGGCCGCCCAGGGCGGCCGGCCGACGTAGCGGTAGACCTCCACCCGGTCCATGATCACGAGCCCTTCGGTCACCAGCTCGTCGAGCTGGGCCACGAACTCGTTGATCCGCTCCTCGTTGTCGACGATGACGATCGCGATCGGCAGATCGTCGCTGAGCGACAGGATGCGGTCGGTGTGGATGAGCGAGGAGGCGCCGAAGCCCTCCATCCCGCGGAACACGCTGGCGCCGGCCATCCCCTGGTTGTGGGCGCGGCGCACGATCTCGGAGTAGAGCGGGCGCTGTTTGTACTGGGCGTCCTCGCCGATCAGGATGGTCAGCCGCATCGCGCTGCCGTGCAGTCTCATCGTCGGCTCCCTTCGGCCCGCCGCCGCGGCAGGCCGGCCACCACTCGGCCCAGCACCGTCCCGAACCAGACGGCCGCCAGCCCGGCCAGCAGGCTGTCCAGCGCGTAGAGGTCGGTCGGCGTCCAGACCCCGTCGTCGGCCAGGAGGACGATCTCGGCGGTGAAGGCCGAGAAGGTCGTGTAGCCGCCCAGGAACCCGACGCCGAGGAAGGGACGTACGTAGTGGGTGGGCGGCCAGACGTGCAGGACGAAGACCATGAGCAGGCCGAGGAGGAAGCAGCCCGTCACGTTGACGAGGAACGTGCCCCAGGGAAAGCCGCCGGCGGCGACCGGCACCGCCTCGCCGACCAGGTAACGGGCCACGCTGCCGAGACCGCCGCCCAGCGCGATGACCGCGATCACCCGGGCGGCCCGCCTGTCACGGGTACGCGCGCGTATCTGGAACACATCCTTGGCCGGCCGGCCCCGGAAGCCGCCGAGCCGGTCGTGGGCCGGTCGCGAGGTCACCTTCATCCCCCCTTGGACACGCGTCGCTGACCTGAGTCAGGAACCATCAGCCACGTGGGCGGTGCGGGCGGCGAGCCGCCCCGGCGGGATCCATCACCGGCGGGTTCTCCAAGTCTACGTACCGTCCGCCGCGCTCGATCCGGGGGTGTGCGGTTGGCGAGCTCAGAGGCCCAGGCGCAGCATGTGCAGCAGGCGGCGCATCTGGGACGGCACGTTGTGCACACGCACCCGGGTCTCCTGGACGAAGGAGACCAGCTCGCGGACCCCCGACACGTCGATGAAGACGACCCGGCCCGCGTCGATGACGAGATGGCGATCCAACCGCAGGGCTCGGGCCAGCGCACGACGCAGCGCGCCGCTGTTGGTGGCGTCGACCTCGCCCACCAGCCGGACCACGGTCGAGCCGGCGATCATGGCGCAGGAGATGCGCAGGATCTCGTCGACGTAGAGCACCTCGTCGGCCGGCACGCCGCCGGAGGCGATGTCACCGCGTGCGCGAACAGCGTCGTCACGACGTGAGCGAACGGCGTCGTCGCTGTCCGTCGACATCATGGCGCGCACCTAGACGACCAGCTCGTCGAGGCTCGCGGACACGCTGCTCGGGCGCGGCACGCGCCTGCCACACACAACTCGGATGCTCAAGGTCGGCCCCTTCGAAACGGGGACGGGGGTCCTCGTCAACGGTAACGTCAGAAGAAGATTACCGGAAGAATTTTTCAGTATAAAATCTTCGGGTAAGGGCCCCCAGGTCCTGTGACGAAGATCCGAAATTCCACCTGAGGGCAAGATGCCGGAAACGCCATCCTCCTGGACGTTCTTGACCAACCACGCTCGTGTCCTGCTCGTGATCGCCCGTGACCCACAGGCTCGCCTCCGGGACATCGCCGCCGCCATCGGCATCACCGAACGAGCGGCTCAGGGCATCGTCTCCGACCTGGAGGACGCGGGCTATCTGCAACGCATCCGGATCGGACGACGCAACAACTACAGCATCGATCCTCGCCAGCACTTCCGCCACCCCACCGAGGCGGACGTGCCGGTGCAGGTGCTGATCGACATGTTCACCCACCGGGATCTCCGGGACGACGAGCAGCCGCCGGGCGACCAGCGGTGACCGAGCGGCCCGCCGCCTGCCCGCTCCCCGCCTCGCCGCTCCGGCCCGACCTGCACGTACGATCGACGAATGATCGAAGATACCGAGACCCGGCCCGGATGGCTCGCCCCCGAGGAGCTCGAGTCGGTGCGGGGGCGGATGCCGATCCTCTACGTGGACGCCGTGCCGGTGCGGGTCGACGCCACCGGGGTCGTGACGCATGTCGGCCTGCTGCTGCGGATCTCCGCCGACGGGGCGGTCAGCCGGGCCCTCGTCTCCGGGCGGGTGCTGCACCAGGAGCGGGTGCGCGACGCCCTGCTGCGCCACCTGGAGAAGGATCTCGGCCCCGTGGCGCTGCCGCACGTGCCGGCGTCGCCGCAGCCGTTCACCATCGCCGAATACTTCCCGTCGCGCGACGTGACGCCCTATCACGATCCCCGTCAGCATGCCGTGTCGCTGGCGTACATCGTTCCGGTGGCAGGTGACTGCCGTCCCCGCCAGGACGCGCTCGACCTCGTCTGGTTCACGCCGGAGGAGGCGTGCTCCCCGATGGTGCAGGAGGAGATGGCCGGCGGGCAGGGCGTCCTGCTGAAGCAGGCACTGGCCCACGTCGGCCGGCTCAGCTGAGCGTCATCCCGGGCGGCGGCTTGCATCTAACCGATCTATCGTTAAATGTCGCGATATGAGGTCCCGTTGGCTCGGCAACCTGCGGCAAACCGTACGCCACGAACTCGGCTACATCCGCACCCAACTGAGAGGACTCGGCCGCCCTGGCTCGCAGCAGCGGCTCCAGGTGCGCCAGGTCGCCAAGGCGACGCTGGCCGCGGTGACCGCCTGGTTCCTCGCCGACCGGCTACTGCCGCGCGAGAGCATCTGGTTCGCCCCGGCGACCGCCGTGATCATGGTGCACGCCACCGTCTACCAGACTCTGACCAACGGCCTGCGCCGGGTCAGCGCGGTCGCCGCCGGGGTCATCCTGGCCGGCAGCATCGGGCACCTGCTCGGCCTGAGCGCGCTCAGCCTCGTCCTGGTGATCCCGCCCGCGCTGGTCGCCGCGCGCTGGCACCGGATGGGACGGCACGGCACCGACGTGGCCACCACCGCCGTGCTCATGCTCTCCTTCGGCGCCGCCTCCCAGGAGCGCTATCTGCTCGCCTACATCATCGCCACCGCCCTGGGCGCCCTGTGCGGAGCGGTGGTCAACACCGTGCTGTGGCCGCCGCTCTACCGCGAGCGCCCCGACCTGGCCTTCCGCCGCCTGGCCAAACACCAGTCGGACCTGCTGCGCGACATGGCCGAGAGCCTGCGCCACGGCTGGGACCTGTCCGGCGCCCCCAACTGGGAACGCCAGGCCGCCCGGCTGGACTCCCGGCTGGCCGAGGCGAGGACCGCCGTCGCCGACAGCGCCGAGAGCCGCCGCTACAACCTGCGCCACTACCAGTTACGCCGCCTGCGCCGCCAGGCCGACCGTGACCACGCCGCTCTGCTGCGCACCATGACCGGCGTCAGCGTGCACCTCCACGCCATCGTGCACGCCCTGACCCATCTCGACCCCACCGGGACCTCGCGGCCGGACCCGTCCGACCTCAGCGACGCCTACGCCCGCGACTACGCCGACCTGCTCGACCTGCTCGCCGACCTGCTGACCAGCCAGATCCGGCACGCCGACGACCCCGAACGGGTCCGCGAGCTGCTGTCGCGGGCCGACAGGCAGGCGACCCGCATCCACGAGCGGATGACCAGTGAGATCCAGGCGGGCGAGGTCGACCACCCCGCCGGCTGGGCGATCAGCGGCAGCCTGCTCACCGACGCCCACCGCATCATGACCCTGCTCGCCGGCGAACCCGAGGCGGCGCCGGGCCTGTGACGCCACCGGAACACGGCTAGAACCCGCTCCGCGGGGCAGTGGAGGGCCCGTCACCCCGAGGAGCCCCCCCGTGTCGGAAACCCCCGCGCCCAAACCCTCCGCGTCGTCGGCCTCGCCGCAGGTCGCGTCGTCCGACGGCGACGCGCCCACCTCCACGACCACCGCGCTGCCCTTCGGCCGGCCCGGCCGCCCGTTCAACGGCAACCCGTTCCTGTTCGGCTTCAACGCCGCCCTTGGTGTGCTGACGGCCTGGCTGCTGGTCCAGGCGCTGGCATCCACCGTCTCCGTGCTGATCCTGATCGTGGTGTCGTTGTTCCTCGCCGTCGGGCTGAACCCGTTCGTGGAATGGCTGGAGGAACGCGGCCTGTCCCGCGTGCTCGCGATCACCATCGTGTTCGTCACGGTGATCGCCTTCTTCGTGATCTTCGCCCTGGCCGCCGTGCCCGCCCTGTCGGCACAGGCCGGCCAGTTCGTCGAGCAGCTGCCCACGTACGTCACCCAGCTGCAGAACAACCCGCAGGTGCGCGAGCTCGACCAGCGCTACGGGCTGCTGGAACGGGCGCAGGAGTATCTGCTCAGCGGCAACCTGGGGCAGCAGCTCTTCGGCGGGCTGCTCGGCGCGGCCACCCTGCTGGTCAGCGCGGTCTTCTCCGCCATCACGGCGCTGATCCTGACGCTGTACTTCCTCGCCGCGCTGCCCTCCATCACCAGGTACGGCTACCGGCTGATCCCCCGCAGCCGCCGGACCCGCGTGCAGATGCTGGGCGACGAGATCCTCCAGCGCGTCGGCGGCTACGTGGCCGGCAACCTGCTGATCTCGCTGATCGCCGGCGTGACGTCGTTCATGTTCCTGTCGATCGCCGGAGTGCCCTACGCCCTCGCGCTGTCCATCATCGTGGCGATCACCGATCTGATCCCGCTGATCGGAGCGGGGATCGGCGCGGCCGTGGCCACGCTGGTCGCCCTCTTCGTATCGTTCCCGGTCGCCATCGCCACGCTGGTGTTCTTCGTCGTCTACCAGCAGATCGAGAACTACCTGATCGCGCCCCGGGTGATGAAGTCGTCCGTGGACGTGCCGGCCGCCACCACCATCGTCGCCGCCCTGATCGGTGGCACCCTGCTCGGCGTCGTCGGCGCGCTGCTCGCCATCCCGGCCGCCGCCGCGCTCCAGCTGATCACGGCGGAGGTCGTGCTGCCCCGGCAGGAACGTCACTGACCAGACCATTACCCTCCTGAGGTTTACCCCTCAAGCTCAGGGCAGCAATAGGTCATGGCTACCTTGCTCTGGATTCTGGCCGTCGTACTGGTCATCGCCGGCGTCTACGTACTCATCGCCCGCCGCGACATTCTGTGGGGCATCGTCCTCATCGTTCTCGGGCTGCTGGTCGGCCCAGGAGGAGTGAGCATCTTCAATGTCTGACCCTCGTTCCCCGGTCACCGGACACGGGGAACGAGTCGCCGGCGCCGCGCCTGGATGAGCCGTTCCAGGCGCGGTCCGGCATGTCCGGCGGACCCGGGCGCCGACGCCCGAGCTCCGACGCCCGGGCTGGCCGGCCCGGGCTCGGACGCTCCGGTTCAGACGAAGGCGCCGAGGCCGGTGATCGCGCGTCCCACGATCAGAGTGTTGATCTCGCGCGTGCCCTCGTAGGAGTAGATCGCCTCCGAGTCGGCCACGAACCTGCCCATGCCGTAGTCGAGGACGATGCCGTTGCCACCCATGATCTCCCTGCCCCAGCCCACCGCCTCCCGCATCCTGGCCGTGCAGAACGCCTTGGCCATCGCCGAGTGCTCGTCCTTGTAGACGCCCTGGTCCTGGAGCTGCGCGAGCCGTACGACCATGCCGAGCGAGCAGGTGACGTTGCCGAGCATCCGGACGAGCAGGTCCTGCACCAGTTGGAAGCCCGCCACAGGCCGGCCGAACTGCTCGCGCTCCTTGGCGTAGGACAGGGCCCGTTCGTAGGCGCCCATCATGCAGCCGACGGCCTGCCAGGCCACCCCTCCCCGCGTCTGACGAAGGATCGCCGCGGTGTCCCGGAACGTGCGGGCGCCGGGCAGCCGGTTGGCGTCGGGCACGCGGCAGCCGGTCAGGGTGATGTCGGCGTTCTGCACGGTCCGCAGAGCGATCTTGTTCTCGATCCGCGTCGCGGTGAACCCCGGCGTCCCCTTCTCCACCACGAACCCCTTGACCTGCCCGTCCGTCTCCTCCTTGGCCCAGACCACGATGAGATCGGCGAAGGTGGCGTTGCCGATCCAGCGCTTGGCGCCGTTGAGCACCCAGCTGTCGCCGTCGCGTCGCGCCGTGGTGCGCAGGCCGGCCGCCACGTCGGATCCGCCCTTGGGCTCGGTCAGGGCGAACGCCCCGATCTTCGTCAGGTCGCTCATCGGCGGCAGCCATCTCTCCTGCTGCTCGTCCGAGCCCAGCCGGGCGATGCTGCCCATGGCCAGGCCGTTGTGCACGCCGAAGAACGTGCCCATCGACGGGTCCACGCGGTTCATCTCCAGCACCACGAATCCGGTCAGCAGGCTGCGCGCCCCCCGATAGGGCAGGCCGGCGATGTCGAGCTCGGCGAACTTGGGGATCAGCTGGTGGGGGAACCTAGCGGTGGTCCACGCCTCGTCGGCGATGGGTGCGACCTCCTGGTTCATGAACTCGCGGACGCGCAGGACGATCTTCTTCTCGTCGTCCTCAAGCAGGTCGAAGTAGTCGTAGAAGTCACCTGTGTGCACGGCGGTCTCTCCTGACGATAGACAGGCTGATCACGTGCCCTCAGATGCCTCGGCCAATCGACCTCGGCTCTTTCCAGCGAGAGGCAGAAAATCTACAGCGCTCGATGTAGACATACGCAGCCATCACCAGTAGAGTTCCTAACGAAGCAACGGGAGAAAGTCATCAGTGAGCGGCCATACGGGCCGCCGAAGTCTTGTCAGTGAAGTGGAAGACACAGAAGGGAGCGTTGAGCGCCATCAGGATCGCCCGTCGCCGGCCCAGCGCCGCGCGGGTCACCGCAGGTCCCGCAGATTGGAAGGTGGTCTACGGTCTCGCTTACGCGATCCCCGCGTCCCGTCCCTTGGGGGATGACGCGGACACAAGGAGCCGGCCCAGTGGCCGGCGGATGGTGTTGAACCTCTCGGGGTCCGGTGCACACGCACCGGGCCCCCCGTTCGCGTTACGGAAGGTTAGATGGATCAAGCTCAAGCCGAGTCGCCGGGCAACTTCCCCGACGACAAGTTCGAAGACGAGGACTACCCCGCCTACAGCATGGGCCGGGCAGCGGAGATCCTGGGTGTCACCCAGGCTTTCCTCCGCACTCTGGACAGCGCCGAGCTGATCTCGCCGCAGCGATCCGGTGGCGGCCACCGCCGCTATTCACGCAGGCAGCTCCGGATCGCCGCCCGCGTCCGTGAGCTCATCGACCAAGGCACCGCCCTGGAGGCGGCCTGCCGCATCATCATCCTGGAAGACCAGCTCGCCGACGCTCAGCGCGCCAACACCGAGCTGCGCCAGGTCCACGATCTCCGTGAGCCGCCGACGACAGGCCCCTGAAAACGAACGAGCCGGCGCCCAGACCCTTTCAGGTCCGGACCCCGGCTCGAGGTGGTGCGTCGCGTCAGGCGGGAACGATGTTCTCGGCCTGCGGGCCCTTCTGGCCCTGCGTGACGTCGAAGCTCACCTTCTGGCCCTCGTGGAGCTCGCGAAAGCCCTGAGCGGCGATGTTGGAGTAGTGAGCGAAGACGTCGGCGCCGCCGCCGTCCTGCTCGATGAAGCCGAAGCCCTTTTCAGCGTTGAACCACTTAACGGTGCCAGTCGCCATGTCATTCTCCTTCGATAGGCGCAGAGCTGGTATCCGCACTTCACGGATCCCACGTCGCCGCCATGACCCATCCGGAAATGACCGGCAAAACAAAATGCGCCTGGGTTACATTCGCCAGGCGCACACAAAGTTCATGGGTACCAAAACTGCAACTGATCCTGAGTCTAGCACGCGCCCCGTCGTGCACGGGGCAAACCCATGATCCCCCCGCTCGCCCTCGCACAGTGACTCGCCGTACGGGTTGACGGCGGCGGTCAGGACGGGTAGTCAGGACGGCGAGCGGGGCCGGCCACGGGGAAGGCCGGCCCCGCAGGGAACGGCGCACGGTCAGAGGACCGCGCAGCCGATGCGGACGGGGACACGGGCGGAGTAGCGGCCCGACATCGTGTCGTAGGCGTACGCGTACGCGTTGGACGGCTTGTTCTTGGCGGAGCAGTCGAACTTGCCGGTCTTGTAGCCGAAGCTGCCGCCCGGGTAGCCGCCGTTGGACTTGGCGGTCACGCTGCCGTGCCAGTAGACGGCGTCGTTGTGGCTCCACCGGATGACGAGCTGGACCTTGCCGAAGTTGTAGTGGCTGCCGTTCAGCTTGAGCCGGGCGATGTCGTCGACGGACGTGCTGGTGGCGGTGCCGTCGCCGTTGTCCTTGGGCGGGACCGTGTACTTGGTGATCCACAGCTTGGCCAGGACCTTGCGGCCCGAGCTCGCCCGGTTGTCGGCGGCGGCCAGGTCACGCTGCGTGCCGGTGACGCACACGTCGTCGCCCTTGTAGGCCTCGCGCCAGACGTAGGGGACGACGCAGGTGTGCGGGCCGTAGGCGCCGTTGGTCCAGCGGCCGGCCTTGGCGGCGTTGTCGGCGGCGACCTGGCTGCGGGTCTTCGGCAGGACGCAGACGAGGTCGGAGGACCGGGCGACCCGCCAGACGTAACCCTGGCGGCAGGTCTCGGGGCCGGGGTCCGCGGCGGTGACCGTGGTGTTGGCCGCGGTGGCCACGCCCGTGACAGCGGTGGTGCCCAGGGCGGCGGACGTGGCGGCGGCCTCCGTGGTGGCGGCGGAGGCGGACGTGGCGGGGACCGCGGTGGCGAGGCCGGCGATCGCGAAGACGGCCAGACCGAGCGAGGTGCGCTTCATGGGGGGTCTCCTGTTCGTGGTGTTCCCGGTCCGGCGTTGCCCCGGGTCTCGTACCAGTTATGCGCTCCGCCACCTGCGAGTGCCTTGCCCGGCACTGACGAGAGCCGCCGATAGCGGGCTGAAAGTCGGCGGGCGGCTTGCAGACCGCTGGAACGCACGCGCCGGCCCCCGGCCGGGAGGCGGTCGTAGGTCGGTCGGGGAGCCGGTCGGAACACGGGCGGGGAGCCGGGCGGAGACCGGAGCGGGACGCCTCTGGAGCCCCATTGGTTTACCCAAATCTCAAAAAATGTCCGAAATTTCGTGACAAGGCGCGACCCACCCCGACAGAATGCGGAGCCTATCCAGCGTCCAATCCGACTGGAGGAACCCCCATATGCGTAGACCCCTTGGGGTACTCGCGAGCGTCGTAAGCCTGATGGCCCTCGGTATGCCCGTCGCCAGCGCCAACGCCGCGACGGAAGCGCAGGCCGCCGCCTGCGGGGTGAAGGTGGCCAAGCCGGCGCTCACCGCCGACGGCAGGATCCGGGCGTCCGCGTCCCGTAGCGGCTGTGACAGCACCGCACTGGTCCGCATCCGCGTCAAGCGCGCCCAGGCCGGCACCGATCCGGTCATCAAGAGCGGGGCCAGGAGAACCACCGGCGGAAAGGTCACCGTCACCCTGCCGTGCACCCCCGGCGTCTACTACGCGGTGGTCACCGACTATCGCGGCAACACCGGCAAGTCCCGGGCCACCCGGCTGACGTGCACCCCGAGCACGCCGACCCCGACGGCCTCCCCCACCTCGTCGACCACCCCCAAGCCGACCCCCACCACCACGTCGTCGTCCACTCCCAAGCCGTCCGCCACCGCGACGCCGCCCGCCGGCACCGTGGGCACGCCCGAGGAGAACGAGGTCGTACGGCTGACCAACGTGGAGCGCGCGAAGGGCGGCTGCCAGCCGCTCAAGCACGACGCCCAGCTCCGCCAGGCCGCCTTCGGCCACTCGTCGGACATGGCGACCCAGAACTACTTCAGCCACACGTCCAAGGACGGCCGCACCTTCATGGACCGTATCCGGGGCGCCGGCTTCACCGGTGGCTCCGGCTGGGCCGAGAACATCGCCATGGGCCAGTCCACCCCGGCGGCCGTGATGACCTCCTGGATGAACAGCTCCGGTCACAAGGCCAACATCATGAACTGCAAGTACACCCTCATCGGTGTCGGCGCGGCCAAGAACTCGAAGGGCCAGATCTACTGGACCCAGAACTTCGCCGCCAAGTAAGCCTGGTAAGCCAGGTAAGCCAGGTAAGCCAGAAAGAACGCGTACGAGAGTCACCAGCCCACGGCGGGTGAATGAGACGCCCCGTGACGGTCGCCCGTCGCGGGGCGTCTCTGTTCCGGGGTCCCGCAGGTCACAGGGAATCTCGCCACGACTTCCGTCCATGACGCATACCGCGCACCGCGTTGGGCACTGCAGTCGGGGCACTGGGGCGAGCTGCACGACATGGACACCGAAACGACGCGGACGGGGTCAGTTATGGACCGGCTCAACCACGAGCCCGGGAAGCCCACGGAGATCGCGATCATCGGGATCGCGTGCCGATACCCGGGAGCGCACGGGCCCGACCAGTTCTGGCGGCTGCTGATGGACAGGGTGGACGTCGTCGGCGACGCGGCACGCGCTCACGGCGCGGAAGCAGGGCACGGAGCGGAAGCAGGGCACGGCGCCGAAGCAGGGCACGGCGGCCGGCTCGACGCGATCGACCGCTTCGACGCGGGCTTCTTCGACATGGCGCCGAGGGAGGCGCAGCAGGCGGATCCTCAGCTCCGCCTCTTCCTGGAGACCGCCTGGGAGGCGATCGAGGACGCTGGGCTGTGCCCGGACCGGCTCGCGGGCAGCAGGACCGGCGTGTTCGTGGGGCAGGTGACCTCCAACTACTGGGAGCTGCTCTGCCGGCAGGCCGACCCCGACATCTACGGCCTGGTCGGCAGCGAGTTCCGGGCGTCGCTGCCCGGACGCGTCTCGTTCCACCTCGACCTGCGTGGGCCGAGCGTGTCCGTCGACACCGCCTGCTCCGCGTCACTGACCGCCGTCCATCTGGCCTGCCAGAGCATCCGGCTGGGCGAGTCGACGACAGCCCTGGTCGGCGGTGTCAACCTGGCGTTGCTCCATCAGGAGGGGGCGGCCTTCGCGGACGCCGGCATGCTGGCGCCGGACGGCCGGTGCAAGTTCGGCGACGCCGCCGCCGACGGGTTCGTCCGGTCGGACGGGGTCGGCGTCGTCGTCCTCAAGCCGTTACCCGACGCCGTCACCGACGGGGACCGGGTGTACGCGGTCATCCACGGGAGCGCGGTCAACAACGACGGGCGGAGCAACGGGCAGCTCATGACGCCGAGCGTGGCCGGGCAGGAGCACCTGCTGCGGCAGGCGCTGGAGGCCGCCGGGGTGGACGCCGCCGACGTCGACTACGTCGAGGCGCACGGTACCGGGACCAGGGTGGGCGACCTGGTGGAGCTGACCGCCCTCGGCAACATCCTGCGTGAGGGGCGACCGGCCGGGAAGCCGTGCCTGGTGGGCTCGGTGAAGTCCAATATCGGGCACGCCGAGGCCGCCGCGGGCATCGCCGGGCTGATCAAGGCGGCGCTCTGCGTCGACCACCGGGCCGTCCCGCCCACGCTGCACGTCCTCGAACCGAACCCTGCCATCACGCGTGACGACTCGGCTCTGGAGCTCCCGACCGACCCATGGCGGCCGACCGGCCCGGAACCGATGATCGCCGGGGTGAGCTCGTTCGGCATCTCGGGCACGAACGCGCACGTCGTACTCGGAGAGCACGTCCAGAACAGAGCGGAGCCCAGTGCCCAGGGCCAAGCGGAGGCCGGTGCGCGGAGCCACCCGGAAGCCGGTACGCGGGGCCGAGCGGAAGTCGGTACGCGGGGCCGAGCGGAAGTCGGCGCGCGGGGCCGTCCGCCGGTGGGCGGCGCGCACCTGTTCACGCTGTCGGCCCGCTCGCCGGAGGCGTTGAGGGAGGCGGCCGGCCAGGCCGCCGGCTACCTGGAGCCCGGTGGCGCGGGACGCCGGCCGAGCCTGCGCGACATCTGTTACACGGCGGCACGGCGGCGCGGCCACCACGAGAGCCGGCTGGTCGCCGTAGGTGCGACGCACGACGCCCTGGCCTCGGCGTTACGCGAGTACGGACGCGCGGGGGCGGCCGACGACGTGATCGCCGGCGACGACCTGTCGGGCGACGCGCCCCGGGTCGCGTTCGTCTTCCCGGGGCAGGGTTCGCAGTGGACGGGGATGGCCCGCGACCTGCTGTCGTCCTCCGAGGTCTTCGAAGAGGCGCTGCGGCGGTGTTCGGAGGCGGTCGAGGCGGAGGCGGGCTGGTCGGTGCTCGCCAGGCTGCGGGCCGCGGCTCCCCTGTCGGACCGCGCCGACGAGATCCAGCCCACCCTGTGGGCCGTGTCGGTGGCGCTGGCCGCGCTGTGGCGCTCCCTCGGAGTCGAACCCGACCTGGTCATCGGGCACAGCATGGGCGAGGTGGCGGCGGCCTGCGTGGCGGGCGGCCTCGGGCTGCCGGACGCCGCCGCGATCATCTGCCGCCGCAGCGGGCTGGCCCAGCGGATCAGCGGGCGCGGTGCGATGGTCTCGGCGGGGCTCTCCGGGGAAGCCGCCCGCGCGGCGCTCTCCGGCCACGAGGACCGGGTCGCGGTGGCCGCCTTCAACAGCCCGTCCTCGACGATCCTGTCCGGCGATCAGGAGGCGCTCGGCGAGATCACGCGTGACCTCGACCGGCGGGGCGTCTTCCACCGTACGGTCCAAGTGGCCTTCGCCTCGCACAGCCCGCAGGTGGACGACCTCAGACAGGACCTGCTCCTGGAGCTGCGCGACCTCCGGCCGGCCGCGCCGGACGTGCCGATCTGGTCGACGGTGCTCGACGGCTTCACCGACGGCGCGGAGCTCGACGCCGGCTACTGGGTGCGCAACCTCCGCGAGCCCGTACGGTTCGAGTCCGCCGTGAGTCGGCTGGCCGCGGCGGCGCCGACGGTGTTCGTGGAGGTCAGCCCGCATCCCATCCTGGCCGGATCGATCGGCGACTGCCTGCGCCACCACGGGCTCCCCGGCTCGGCCGTGGCCTCGCTGCGCCGGGACCGGCCCGCGTGGCCCGCCCTGCGGGAGTCGCTGGCCGCGATCCACGTCGCGGGCGGGCCGGTGGACTGGCGCCGCCTCTACCCGGAGGGCCGGCCCGTGCGCCTGCCGTCCTATCCGTGGCAACGTGAGAGCCACTGGTTCACCTCCGCCCCACCCTCGCCGTCCTCGTCATCCCACGAGAGCGCGCCGATCCCCACCGCTCCCTCGGATGGATGTCGCCGTACGGGTTCGGAGCTTCAGGAGGGTGACGGAGTCGTGGGGCGGGTGGTGGAGCGGATCGCTCAGGAGTTGTCGATGCCGGCCGCCCGGCTCAACCCGCGCAGGCCGCTGCGCTCGCTGGGCCTGGACTCGCTGATGGCCTCGCGGCTGGCCCGAAGCCTGCGGGCCGATCCGGGGATCGAGGTGTCGCCGCGAACGTTGCTGGCCGAGCAGCCGATGGGTGAGTTGCTCGAACAGGTCAGAACCGCGTCCGACGGAGGCGCCGAAGAATGGCGGGCCTGCTTCGGCGAGCGGTGGAACCGCCCAACCGAATAATGCGCCAGACCACCGGACACGTGATGCCGAGAGGCGGGCGGACCGCCGCCCGCCATCGGATGAGGTGACCGGTCACTTGTCGAAGTGGAGGTTCTTCGGGATGGGCTTGGCCATGGCCCGCAGGAGGCTCGCATCCGGTTTGTGCTCGTCCCATTTCTGGTAGAGCTCGCTCTTGAACGAACTGCGGAGGGTCGCGAGCTTCGCATCGAACTCATTGACGAGGGCCCTGGCGTCCCGCTCCATCGCCGCGTGGTCGGCCAAGGGCCACCACTTCCACCTGTAGGTCTTGTCCAGCGCTTCCTTGAGCGCCTCGAGACCGCGCACAATGGACATCTTGTACTCATCAAGAAGCACGCTCACGAACACCATCGCCTTATGAAGACCGGCGTACGCGGCGAGAAGATCCTCGGCGTTGCGTCGGGGAACGGCATCCCAGTATTCCAGGAATGCCTCGATCGCCGCTCCCTCGTTCGCCTTGCGTAGTGAGTCGATGGCCTTCCCCACCGAGGAGTCGTTGGACCGGTCATTGATATGTGCCAGATTCAGCAGGGGAGACGGGAGGCGCCAGAATCTGGCCGCGATCTCCCACAGGTCCTCGTTGTCAGCCGGCCAGCGGAAGTCCATCTCCCCGTCGGCCGTCCACCGGCGGACGACGGCGGCGAGCTCGGGATCCAGCGCGATGTCAATCACGACTGTTTTCCCCAGGCCGGTCGAGGGCCTTCTCGAGGTCTCTGAAGATGCCGGCGATGCCGGTGTCCTCGACGAGCTCGATGTTCCTGGCCATCAGGGTGAGCCCGTCTGATGCGTGCTCCCCCTGCTCGACCAGGCTCGTGAGCGCCTTCTCCATGAACTGCACCAGTTCGTTGACGGAAGGGACGAGATCCTGGACGACGAATTCTTCGTAGAACGCGACCCTATTCTGGAGGAGGGTGTCTCTGGGAAGGTCGCGCAGGCTGGATTCGACGGCCGACGCCGCCTGGGAAATGTTTACTGAAGCATCGTTGAGGGTCTTGCCGGTCACTTTCAGCTTGTCAGAGTCTGCCGACACTCGACGCTCCCTTGTTCGCCGACCCGCACGTTCGCCGCTGGAGCGAGATTACCCGGATCGATCTTCGTGCGGTAGCGCTGATCATGTGCGGCGCACCACAGATGAGCGTCGGCAGCCGCTCCAGAACCGGCGACCTGGGAACGCCCCTGCCTGCGGCGTTCCGTGCTCATTGCGATGAGGGCGCTACTGAACGTAGACTTCGGTCTATTATTTGATTCCAGTATGGCTGGTGAGCTCGCTCTGATGGATGCCAAGCACCCTGCCGGGAGGCGGGAGCGAAACCGCGAGGCGATGCGGGCCCGGGTCTACGAGGCCGCGGTGTCGTTGTTCGCCGAGAAGGGGTTCACGGCGACCTCCTTCGACGACATCGCCGCGCGGGCCGACGTCGCCCGCGCGACCGTGTTCAACCACTTCCGGCGCAAGGACGAGTTCCTGCTGGCGTGGGGCGACGAACGCCGTCGCCGGCTGGGCGCGCTGCTCATCCAGGAGAGCACCCGTGAGGTCGGCGTGGTCAACCAGCTGACCCGCTGCATGCGCGCGCTCAGCGACGTCACGACGCAGGAGCGGGCCCTCACGAGCGAGTTGCTGCTGGCCTGGGTGCGCACCGGCGCGCCCGTGCTGGAGGAGCCCTACAGCGCCTACGTCTTCGCCCAGATCGTCACCGACGGCAAGGCGCGCGGCGAGGTGCGGCCCGAGGTCGATCCGGTGATGGCGGGCCAGCTGATCAGGGACATGTATCTGGGCACCCTCTACCGCTGGGTCGGCGGCGCCGCCAAGGCGCCGTTCCCGCTGGCGGACGCGATGACGGGCGCGCTACGGCTGATCTTCGACGGGATCTTGACCCGGCCGGGGACCGGCTCCGCGCCTTGACGCGTACTTCGATCTGCTTTTAGACTCAAGTCTACGAATTGTCTGAGACTGGGACCCCAACCATGAGCCTCAGCAAGACGATCAACCCGGCCACGGGCGAGCCGGCCGCCGAGGTCCGGCGGGACGAGCGCCACCGCCTGTCCTGCGACCTGCACGACACGGTCGGCCCGGCACTGGCGGGCATCCGTTTGCGTCTCGACACCGCGGCGACCATGGTCGCCCACGCGCCGGAGGCCCACCGCCTGATCATCCAGGCGGCCGAGGAGACGGCCCGCACGGCACAGGAGCTGCGGCAGATCATCGACGGCCTGAGCCCCACCGACCTGCATCTCGGGCTGCCGGGCGCGCTGCGGCGGCTGGCCGCCCGCCTGGACGAGGGCGCCCGCATGACGATCGTGCTCGACGTGCCCGAGGTCTCGCCGCGGCTGCCCGCCGAGGTGGAGGTGGCCACCTACCGCATCGCCTCCGAGAGCCTGACCAACGTCGTACGGCACGCGGACGCGGGTCAGGTGACCCTGCGGCTCGCCCTCGACGACGAGCACATCGTGCTGGAGGTCACCGACGACGGCGTCGGCCCGCAGGCGGTCCGTCATGCGCGAGGCATCGGCCTGTCGTCGATGACCAGACGCGCCCAAGAGGTCGGAGGCCGCTGCGACGTGCTGCCCCGAGGCGACGGGCGGTCCGGCACCCTGGTTCGAGCCGTGCTCCCGGGGCAGGCCGCATGAGCATCGGGGTCTACCTGGTGGACGATCATCCGACGTTCCGCGACGGGCTGCGGGTGGCGGTGGACTCGGCCGAGACGACGCGGGTCGTCGGGGAGGCCGACACCGGCGAGGCGGCGGTCCGGGCCCTGCCGACGCTGCGGCCCGGGGCGGACGTCGTGCTCATGGACGTCAAGCTCGCCGGCTGCTCGGGCATCGAGGCCACGCGGCTCATCACGGGCGGCGCCGGGGCTCCGCACGTGCTCGTGATATCCGCCGCCGACGACGACGAGGTGGTCCTCGGGGCGCTGCGCGCGGGCGCGAAGGGCTTCCTCGACAAGGCGACCTCCCGCGACGACCTGCTGCACGGGATTCACCTGGTGGCCAAGGGCGGCGCGGTCTTCAGCCCGCACGTCGCCTCCCGGCTGACCACGTACTTCTCCGCGATCGGGCAGGTGCCGGGCCGGGTGGCGTTTCCCGACCTGACCGACCGCGAGACGCAGATTCTCGACCTGCTCGCGCGTGGTTACGACAACCGCGACATCTCCCGCCAGTTGGTGCTGGCCGAGAAGACCATTCGCAACCACATCACGCGCATTTTCATGAAGCTGGACGTCACCGACCGCACGACGGCGGCGTTACGCGCCAGGAACGCCGGTCTGGGGCTCGATCCGGCCTAGACCTCGGCCGCGAATCAGGGACCGGGTCGGGACCTGGCTCCCACGAATCCGGGACAACGGGACGCCTACGTTGAGAAATGTCCAACGACAGGCGACCCAAGGGCTTCGGATATGACGATTTATCTGGACTCAGCGGATCGAGACGACGTCCACGCGGCCGTACGTCTCGCCTTCGTGCACGGAATCACCACCAATCCCACGCTCATGCGCGCGGTGACCAAGGACCCGCTGGAGCACGCGAAGCAACTGCTCTCCGACACGGAGCTCACGGAGTTCTACTACCAGCCGTGCGGCGCGTACGGCGGCCTGGTGGAGGAGGCCGAGATGGCCTGGTCGCTGGCCCCGGACCGGGTCATCCTCAAGATCCCGGCGACCACCGCCGGTCTCACGATGGCCAGGAGCCTGATCGACCGGGGCATCCCCGTCGCGCTGACCGCCGCCCAGACGCCCAACGCGATGATCGCCGCCGAGGCGGCCGGCTGCGTCGCGGTCATCCCCTACGTCGACCGCGCCCTGCGCGACCACGGGACCGACAGTCACCTGGTCTCGGCCCTGGCCCGGGTCAGGAAGGGCGCCACCCGAATCGTCGCGGCCTCGGTGAAGAACGCCGGCCAGTTCACCCAGGCGTACCTCGACGGAGCCGACGCGGTGACCGCGCCGCTGGCCGTACTGGAGCGGGTGCTGGAGCACCCGGCCGCGCTGGAGGCCGAGCGGGCGTTCGCCGAGGAGTACCGCGTGGAGCAGCCGATCGAGAGGGGCTGACATGTACGAGGCAGTGCTGTTCGACATGGACGGGGTCATCGTCGACACCGAGCACTCGGTGACCGAGTTCTGGCAGCGGCTGGCCCGGTCCGAGGGCTTCTCGATCGCCCCCGACGACCTGGAACGGCATGTCTACGGGCATCGCGCGGACCACACGCTCCGCGAGCTGTTCCCCGGCATCTCGCCCGACCGGTACGGCGAGGTCTACCAGCGGCTGCGCGAGAACCAGGAGAGCCTGCGCTACACCGCCATCCCGGGAGTGCTGAGGCTGCTGGCCGAGCTGAGCGACGCGCGCGTCCCGGTCGCCCTGGTCACCGGCGCGCAGGACTGGAAGGCGGCGGAGGTGCTCGGCCAGCTGGACCTGGCCGACACCTTCGACGTGCTGATCTGCGCGGACGACGTGGCACTGGGCAAGCCGCATCCGGCCTGCTACCAGCTGGCCGCCGAGCGCCTGTCGGCCGCGATCGGCGACTGCCTGGTGTTCGAGGACGCGATCAGCGGCGTGACCTCCGCCGTCACCGCCGGCGCCGCCTGCGTGGCGCTCGCCGCGCCGCACCGCGCCGCCCAGGTGATCGAGGCGGGCGCCTCGACCGTCGTACGGGACTTCGAGCGGATCTCCTTCGACCCGTACGAGCACCTGCTGCGGGTCGGCGGCCAGACGGGCTTCCCGTTCACGACCGCCCGCGAGAGCCGCCGTCTCCGCGCCAACTGACTGACCGGCCTGATCCGGAAGGGGTCAACTCATGGACGAGCTGTTCGTGCCACCGGTGGACCGCTGGGAGCCGGAGGCCGCCCAGTTAACGGGCAGGGACGCGGTGCTGCACCGCTCTCACCTCGTCGGGGCCGACCCGGCGCTGACCAAGGAGGGCGGCGGCAACTTCTCGGCCAAGGGCATCGTCTCCGACCACCGCCACCGCATCACCCGGGTGCTCTGGATGAGCGCGTGGGGCTGTGACGGCGCCGCGACCACCCCGGCCGACTTTCCCGCGCTGCGCCTGGACGACCTGCTCGAACTCCGCGCCTCGGGCCCGCTGAGCGAGAACGGGATGATCGACTACCTGGTCGACTGCGGCCTGCGCGGGGAGCAGCGACGACCGGGCATCGAGACCCTGACCCACGCGTTCATCCCGTACCCCCATGTCGACCACTGCCATCCTGACGCGGTCATCGCGCTCACGTCGTTCCCCGGCGGGCGGCAGGCGGCGGACGCGGAGTTCGGCGACGAGGCGATCTGGTTCGACTACCGGCAGTTCGACGTGGGCGTGGCCCGCGAGCTGGCCGGCCGGATCGCCGCCAAACCGGGCTGCCGGTTCGTGCTGCTGGCCAACCACGGGCTCTTCACCTGGGCGGACTCCAGCGAGGAGTGCTACCGCAACTCGCTGGAAGCCGCCGAACGGGCCACGCGGGCGGTGCGGAAGGCGGTGCGGCGTCCGCCGGACCTGGGCGGTCAGGTGGTGAGACCGCCGGCTCCCGAGGTCGCGACGGACCTGCTCGGCGAGTTGCTCCCGGCGATGCGCGGCGCGCTGTCGGCCGGGACCCCCGGCGTCGTCCTGCACCTGGACCGGAGCGACGAGGCGGTGCGGTTCGCCTCCTCCGCGCGTGGCCCGCGGTGCACCCAGGACGGACCGAGCTGTCCCGACCACCTGGTCACGGTCGGCTACCGCCCGCTCGTCCTGGACGTCACCCCGGCCGGCACCGCCACGGACCCGAATCGCACATCGGCCGACGCCGGCACGGACCCGGACCGCACATCGGCCGGCACCGGCACGGACCCGGACCGCACATCGGCCGGCACCGGCACGGCATCGAACCGCACGATGGCCGATGCCGGCGCGGTTCTGGACGGCATCGAGCGGCACCGGCGCTGGTACAACGACTACTACGAGCGGCACGTGCCGCTCACCGCGCGTGGCCTGGGCAGGCGCGGTGACGCGCCCCGGGCGATCGTGCTGCCCGGCCTCGGCGCGGTGACGGCCGGGCCGGACGCGGCGAAGGCCCGGCTGTGCGCCGACCACCTCGCCCAGACGATGACGGTGATCCGGGCGGCCGACGCGGCCGGCGGCTACGTGTCGCTGTCCGAGGCGCAGGGCGCCGCCGACGAGTACTGGCCGCTGATGCGGCTGAAGCCCCAGCTCCGGCCGCCGGACGGGCCGCTGGCCGGGAAGGTCTTCCTCGTCGCCGCCTCCGACGAGGCCTGCGCCACCGCCGTCGCCGACCGGCTGGCCGCGTCCGGCGCGCACGTCGCCCTGGCCGCCGAGCTGCCCCGGCGACAGGCCGGGATGGCGGCCTCGGCCGCCGAGATCTGCGCGCGGCACGGCGAGCGGCGGGCCGTCGCCCTGCCGTCGCCCGCCTCCGACCCGGAGGCGGCCGTGCGGGACGCGGTGCTGGCCTACGGCGGGTTCGACGTCTTCATCGACCTGACTCGCTCGGGCGGCCTGACGTCCGCCGCGCTCGCCGTCTTCGACCGTCAGCGCCGCCGTGGCTCGGTCCTGCTGGCCCGCGACGGGCGGACCGCCGGCGAGCTGGAGCTGGAGATCGGCCGTCTGGAGGCGGACGCGGAGGGCCGGTTCGGCCTGACGGTCAACGCCGTCGCGACCGCCGATCCGGTGGCCGTCGCCGAGGCGGCCCTGTTCCTCGCCGGACCGGTCTTCGGGCCGGTGAGCGACACCTGGGACGGCACGGTGCTCTGCCCGAGGCGGGCTCCCGACCTCGCACACGACACGGTCCAGGCGACCGCCCACGACCTCCCTCATGAGACCGCACACGACCCGGCTCACGAGACCGCGCACGACATTCACGCCATTCACGACGACACGATCCACGACAACACAAGGGGATCCAGATGACGATCGAGAAGCTGACCACGCTGGACGGCCTGGTGCCGCCGGATCAGCACCTGCTGGCGTCGTGCTTCGACGCGCACCACACGATCGGCGGTGGACTGTTCGCGATCAACGGCTCGGTCGAGGAGATCGACCGGGTGTCGAGCACCGGCCTGTTCGCGGCGGACGGCCTGCTGTTCCGGTGCCTGTGGAGCGCCGAGGGCAGCCCGGCCGAGCTGGTCGCGTACGACGAGACGGGAGTACGGCGGTACCACCGGCTGGACGACGTCTCCACGCCGCACGACATCCTGGTCGTGGACGGCCAGGTGCTGGTGGTGGCGACCACCCAGAACGAGGTGCAGTGCGTCGCGCCCGACGGTGAGATCGCGTGGCGCTGGCGGGCGCCCGGCGAGGTCGACAGCTGGCACCTGAACAGCCTGGCCCTGGCCGGTGACCGGGTCGTGGTGTGCGGGTTCGGCCCGTTCCTGCGCCGTCGCGGCTGGGACGAGAGCGGCAAGCCCACCACCGGCCAGGTCGTGCATCTCGACACCGGCGAGCCGGTGCTCAAGGGGCTGCGCGCCCCGCACAACCCGTGGTACGGCGACGGCGTGTGGCTGGTCTGCGACTCGGCCGAAGGCGAGATCGTGGAGATCTCCGACGCCACCCGCAAGGAGACCAGGCGGCTGAGCCTGCCCGGCTGGCCGCGTGGCCTGGTGGTGACGGACGACCACCTGTTCGTCGGGGTCAGCCCGCACCGGTACATCACCGACTCGGTGGAGACGGCGGCGGTGGCCGTGGTGGACCGCGCCGACTGGAGCGTGATCGGGCTGGTGGACCTGCCCGCGCGCGAGGTGTACGCGCTCACGCTCGCCCCGTCGCCGCTCGCCGAGGGCGCCAGGCAGGGCTTCGACGCCAACCACACCCGGGTGCACGAGCAGGGCCAGCGGCAGCTCTTCGACCGGCTCGGCAGGCAGCCGAAACGGCTCTGGGCGGTCGGCGACCCGCTGGCCGTCGAGGACTGCCGGGTGAGCGTCACCGTGGCCGAGCCCGCGGACGAGCAGGTCGAGGCCGACAGCCTGATCACGGTGGACTGCCGGATCCGCAACACCGGAGCCGGCGTGCTGACCCCCGCCCCGCCGTTCCCGGTCCGGGTGCTGCACCGCTGGTACGACGCGGACGGCCAGGTGGTCTCGACGCAGCCGATCACGGTGCCGCTGCCCCGGTCGCTGCCGCCGGAGGCGATCGCCCGGGTGCCCATCCGGGCGCGCACGCCTTCCGAGCTGGGCGACTACCGGCTGCGCATCACCCTCGTGCAGGACGGCGGCGTGCCGTTCGACGAGCTGGACGAGCAGTGCGCCGCCGACGTCGGCATCAGCGTGGTCGCCGAGAACGCCGCCTACGGGGCGCTCGGAGACTTCGGGCTCTACCCGGCCGAGGTACGGGCCGCGCGTACGGCCGGCGGCACGGTCCACGACCTGGTCCGAGCCCTGTTGACCCGTCCGACCGGCGGCGTCAACGGCCTGGCCGTGGGGCTGATCGAGGACGCCGGGCGGCCCGCGTTCGTCAAGGCGCTGGCCTCGGCGCTCAAGGCGTCGGCCGCCTCGCTCGAACACGTCGTCGACGACGCCATTCCCGACGCCGGTGACGTGCTGCTGACCGGCGCCGAGGCGGTCGGGCTCATGCTGCGCCGCTCCGGCGTGAACGTGGCGTTCGCCTACGCCGGCACCTCCGAGCTGGTCATGTGCGACGCGATGGCCCGGCTGGGCCTGCTCGTCAACGGGCGCGGCGACCGGGAGTCCCTCTTCCAGGCCGGGGGCGCCAGCCGGCTGCGGCCGGGCAACGGGGCGGCCGTCCTGCACGGCGCCCGTGGCCTGACCAACGCGCTCGGCGCGCTGGCCGACCTGCGCCGCAACGAGATCGGCACGGTCGCCGTGGTCGGGCTGCCGTCCACCGGCTCCCAGCCGTTCCTGCCGCCGCACGCCGAGCCGGACCTCGTGCCGGTCTCGGGCGCCTTCGCCAAGTCGTGGCGTGAGCTGCGCGCCGTTCCCAAGGAGCCGGGCGAGCGCCGACCGGCGGTGGAGGCGCTGGTCGAGGCGGTCGAGGCGGCGATCGACGACGCGAAGAGCGCACCGTACGGACCGGCGCTCGTGGCCGTGCCGCAGGACGTGGCGGAGGCCGCCTGGGTGCCGCTCGACGCGCTGCCCGGAAGGGGCGGCTCGGGCGGCGACGCCGCCCGGGACGACGGGGCGCTCCGCGCGGCCACGGCGTTACTCGCCGAGGCCCGCCGGCCGGTGGTCTTCGTAGACGACTACGCGCTGCTCCATGACGGCGCGATGCCCGCGCTCGCGGCGTTCTGCGAGCGGACCGGCGCACCGGTGCTCCAGGTGAAGTACCGCCGCGGCCCGATGCTGTTCGAGCGGATCAGCGATAGCCAGGTCCCGGGGTTCCTCGGCTGGTACGACCCGGCCGACCCCGCGCACCGCGAGGTGCTGGAGAGCGCCGACCTGCTGATCACCGTCGAGGACCGCAACATGTATCCCCGCGTCGTCGGGGAGCTGCCCGGCTGCCGCAAGATCGCCCTCACGTCCAAGCCCGCGGCGGTCGAGAAGAACGGCTACCTGGGACCGGACGACGCGCTCGTGCACGCGGACGTGGTGGCGTCGCTACGCGATCTCACCGCCGCCGCGCCCGGTCGCGACGGTTCGGCCCCCTGGTACGCCGGCATCGCGACCGGCGAGCGGGCGCCCGCCGCCCCGGACCTGACGCCTCCGGAGGAGGCCGCGACGCTGCGCACCGGGATCGCCCGGACCATCGGCCAGGTGGCCGCCCGGCTGTCGCGGCAGGTGGTGCTCGTGGACGACAGCCAGATGTTCGGCGGGCTGCTCGCCGAGGAGTACGACGAGTTCCCGCCCGACCTGCGCGTGGCCGGCGGCCACGGCGGCTTCGTCGGCAGCGGCATCACGCTGGCCACCGGTCTGGCCCTGGGCGAGCCCACGGCCAAGGTGATCTGCTGCCTGGGCGACCAGGGGTTCACCAACAGCATGCAGGGCCTGGTGAGCGCCGTGCAGGAGGCGGCGCCGGTCACGTTCCTGGTGTGCAACAACGGCGGCGCCGTGTCGCTGCGCAAGCAGTCGACTCCCTCGGGCTGGCTGGACAGCGGTCAGAACCGCTACCTGGACAACGCCGAGGGCATGCGTTACGTCGAGATCGCCACCGCGCTCGGAGTCCGCAGCCTGCGCGTCGACCTGCGCGGCTGGCTGGACCAGGAGCACGCCGCGATGCGGCTGGAGACGTTCGCCCGGGCGCTGGACGCGATGGTCGACCATCCCGGCCCCACCATGATCGAGCTCGTCCTGCCGTCCGACCCGGAGTTCTGGACCGGCGTCTGGATCAACCAGGGTTTCGAGCAGGCCGGGAAGAAGCAGGAGCCCGTCAGGCAGCAGCCCGTCGATCAGGAGCGCGTCTCCCAGGAGCCCGTTTCCCAAGAGTCCGTCGATCAGGGGCCCGTCAAGGTAGGAGGCCGCGATGCGTGAGGTTCCGTTCCGCCAGATCTCCCTGGCTCCGTACCGGCAGGTGCTCGGTGACGAGCGGGTCGCGCGGCTGCGCGACGACGCCGGACGCGTCGGGCGGCTGCTGGACGGCCGCACGATCTGGAACATCAACTCGACCGCGGCGGGCGGCGGAGTGGCCGAGCTGCTGCACGTGCTCGGCCCGCTGGCCCGCGCCACCGGCCTGGACGTGCGGTGGCTGGTGGTCGACGGCGATCCCGAGTTCTACGCCATCGCCAAACGGCTGGTGTCACGGCTCTACGGGATCGCGGGCGACGGCGGCCCGCTCGGCCCGGCCGAGCTGCGGCACTACCAGCGGGCGACCGACGCCAACGCGGCGCGGCTGGCCGAGCTGATCGGTCCGGGCGACGTGGTGATCGTGCACGACGCCCAGCCCGCCGGCCTCATCGAGCAGGCCCGCGAGCGCGGCGCGACCGTGGTGTGGCGCTGCCACATCGGCAGCGACCAGCAGAACGAGCACACCCGCGACGGCGGGGCGTTCGTCAGCCGGTTCGTCCAGGCGGCGGACGCGACCGTGTTCTCCACCCCCGGCCACGTCCCCGAGTGGGCGCCCAGGCCGCAGATCATCGCGCCGTCGATCGACCCGTGCGGGCCGAAGAACATGGCGATCAGCGCCGAGGACGCCGTCTCGATCCTCAGCGCGGTCGGCATCCTGGACGGTGGCCGGGAGCTCCCGGTCACCGTGCCGGTGCCGATCGGCCCGGACGTCGAGGTTCGGCGACCGGCGCTGGTGCTCCGCGACGGGCCCCCGCCGCCTCCGGACCTGCCGATGGTCGTCCAGGTGTCGCGCTGGGACCGGCTCAAGGACATGGGCGGGGTGCTCGACGCCTTCGTCGCCTCCGGCGTCGACGGTTACCTGAGCCTGGCCGGCGCCGACCTCGGCGGGGTCGTCGACGACCCCGAGGCCAAGGAGCTGTACGAGGAGTGCGTACGGGCCTGGAAGGCGCTGCCTCCCGAGCACCGCCGCCGCTCCCAGCTGCTCTGCCTGCCGATGGACGACCTGCGGGAGAACGCCGTGGTCGTCAACGCCCTCCAGCAGCACGCCACGGTCGTGGTGCAGAAGAGCCTGGCCGAGGGGTTCGGGCTGACCGCCACCGAGGCCATGTGGAAGTCGCGCCCGCTGCTGGCCAGTGCCGTCGGCGGGCTGCGGGACCAGGTGGTGCACGGCGAGACCGGCCTGCTGCTGGCCGACCCGTGGGACATCGGCACGGCCGCCTCCGACATCCGGCGGCTGTTCACCGACCGCGCGCTCGCCCGCCGGCTGGGCGACCGCGCCCGCGCGTGGGTGCACGAGAGGTACCTGCCGGACCGGCAGCTGCTGGACTGGGCCCAGGTGATCGAGAACGTCGCCACGGCGAGGGCCGCCTGATGCGCCGGCTCGGCCGCGACGGACCGCTGGTCTCCGACCTCGGCCTCGGGTGCATGGGGATGTCGCAGTTCTACGGCGCCTGGGACGACGCGGAGTCGGTCCGGACCATCCATCACGCTCTCGACCTCGGGGTGAACCTGCTGGACACCGCCGACATGTACGGCCCGTACACCAACGAGGAGCTGATCGGGCGGGCCGTCCGGGACCGGCGCGACGAGGTGGTGATCGCCACCAAGTTCGGCAACGTGAAGGGGCCGGACGGGCGGGTCATCGGCGTCGACGGCAGCCCCTCGTACGTGCGGAAGTCCTGCGAGGGGTCGCTGCGCCGGCTCGGCGTGGACGTCATCGACGTCTACTGCCAGCACCGGGTGGACACCTCGGTGCCGATCGAGGAGACCTGGACGGCGCTCGCCGATCTCGTACGGCAGGGCAAGGTCCGGCACCTGGCCATCTCGGAGGCCGCCCCCGAGACCGTGCGGCGGGCGCACGCCGTGCACCCCGTCGCCGCGGTGCAGACCGAGTACTCCCTGGTCAGCCGGGAGCCCGAGCAGGAGCTGCTGGGGGTGCTGCGCTCGCTCGGCATCGGGTTCATCGCGTACGCGCCGCTGGGCCGGGGGCTGCTGACCGGGCGGATCTCCGGCGCCGGCGACCTGGCGGACGACGACTTCCGCCGCACGCTGCCCCGGTTCCAGCGCGAGAACCTGGCGCACAACACCGCCCTGGTCGAGCGGGTCGCCCGGCTCGCCGACAAGCACGGGGTGAGCGTCACGCAGCTCGCGCTGGCCTGGGTGCTGGCGCAGGGGACCGACATCGTGCCCATCCCCGGCACCAAGACCCGGACGCGGCTGGCGGAGAACGTGGCCGCCGCCGCGCTGGAGCTGACCCCGGCGGACCTGGCGGCGCTCGACGAGCTCGTGCCGTCGGGGTCCGCCGCCGGCGACCGCTACCCGGACATGTCCGGGGTGAACGCCTAGCGAAAGGGGCCGACATGACCCAGTTCGAGATGACTCACCAGGACTGGTGGCGTGAAGCCGTCATCTACCAGATCTACCCGCGCAGCTTCGCCGACTCCGGCGGCGACGGGATCGGCGACCTGCCCGGCGTCATCGGCAGGCTCGACCATCTCGAATCGCTCGGCGTGGACGCCGTCTGGCTGTCTCCGTTCTATCCCTCGCCGCTGGCCGACTTCGGGTACGACGTCAGCGACTTCGAGGACGTGGACCCCGTCTACGGGACGCTCGCGGACTTCGACGAGCTGCTCCGCCGGGCGCACGAGCGCGGGATCCGGGTGGTGGTCGATCTGATCATGAACCACACCTCGGCGGAGCACCCGTGGTTCGCCGAGTCGCGGTCCAGCCGGACCGACCCCAAGCGCGACTGGTACATCTGGGCCGACCCCGGACCGGACGGCGGGCCGCCGAACAACTGGCTCAGCGCGTTCGAGAAGTGCGGGCCGGCCTGGACGCTGGACGCGGCCACGGGCCAGTTCTACCTGCACAGCTTCACGCCGGGACAGCCCGACCTCAACTGGCGCAACCCGGAGGTGCGCGCCGCGATGCACAAGGTGTGGCGGTTCTGGCTGGACCGAGGGGTCGACGGCTTCCGGGTGGACGTGGCGCACCGCCTGCTGAAGGACGCCGCGCTGCGTGACAACCCGGTCGAGGTGGCCCACGCCCGGCGGCACGTGACGCATCCGGAGGTGCGGCAGCGCAACCTGGACCTGCCCGAGACGCAGGACGTGCTGCGGGAGCTGCGGAGCACGCTCGACTCCTACGGCGGCCGGTTCGCGCTGGGCGAGGTGCCCATCAGCGACGACCGGCGGCTGGCCGCGTACTTCGGCGGCGACGGCCTGAACACGGCCTTCCACATCGCGTTCTGGGAGCAGCCGTGGCAGGGCTCCGCATTCCGCGAGGTGGTGGACAGACTGGCCGGGCTGGCGCGACCGGGGGCGCTGCCCACCTACGCGCTGGCCACCCACGACATCTCCCGTACGGTCACCCGCTTCGGCGGCGGGGACCGGCTCCGGGTGGCCGCGATGATGCTGCTGACCCTGCGTGGCGTCCCGTGCGTCTACTACGGCGAGGAGATCGGCATGGCCGACGCGCAGCCGCCGCTCGACCTGGTGCTGGACGTCGACGGCAGGGACGGCGCCCGCGTGCCCATGCAGTGGGACGCCACCGGGCGCGGCTTCACCCGCGCCGAGATGCCGTGGCTGCCGTTCGCCGACGGCCAGAGCCAGGTCAACGTGGCCAGGCAGCAGGACGACCCGGACTCCCTGCTGAGCCTCTACCGGCGGCTGATCGCGTTCCGCCGCGCATCGGCGGCGCTCCGGTCGGGCGACTACCGCTCGCTGGAGACTTCGGATCACGTCTTCGCCTACCTGCGCTCCGCGCCCGGCGAACGACTGCTCGTCGCGCTGAACTTCGCGCCGCACAGCACCTCGGTCGCCGTGCCTGATCTGCCGCTGGAGGGGCAGGTGGAACTGTCGACCGGCGCCCGCTCCGGCCAGACGGTGAACCTGCGGCCGTTGCGTCTCGCTCCGGACGAGGGCGTGATCGTCAGGATCGAGGAGGGGCCATGACGGCCGAACCCGTTCGCCCGAAAACCTCTCGCCCGAAAACCTCTCGCACGAGAACCCTTCGCCCGAGAACCCCGAACCGGGCCGGCGCCGCGGGTGCGGAGCCGGCCGGGACGAACTGGGCGGGGAACGTCAGCTACACGTGCGCGCGGCTGCATCGTCCGACGTCCGTGGCGGGGTTACAGGCGCTGGTCGCGCGCGGTGACCAAATCCGCGCCCTGGGCACCAGACACTCGTTCAACGAGCTGGCCGACGGCCCCGGAGACCTGGTGTCCCTGGCGGGCCTGCCGCCGGCCATGGACGTGGACTCGACCGCCGGCACCGTACGGGTGGCCGCGGGCGTGCGCTACGCGGAGCTGGCCCGCCACCTCGACGAGAAGGGGTTCGCGCTGCCGAACCTCGGCTCGTTGCCGCACATCTCGGTCGCGGGCGCCTGCGCGACCGCGACGCACGGGTCCGGCGTGGGCAACGGCTGCCTGTCCACCGCGGTGTCGCGGCTGGAGCTGGTCACCGCCGACGGCGACCTGGTGACGGTGGGCCGCGACGCGGCCCACTTCCCCGGCATGGTCGTGGGCCTCGGCGCCCTCGGCATCGTGGTGAGCCTGACGCTGGACCTGGTGCCGTCGTTCGACATGCGGCAGCGGGTCTACGAGGGGTTGCCGCTCGACGTGCTCGACGACCATTTCGAGGAGCTCGTCACCGCGGCCTACAGCGTGTGCCTCTTCACCGACTGGCGTTCGCCGGCGTTGACGCAGGTCTGGATCATCGAACGCGCCGACGAGCCCGAGTCGCTCGTGGTGAGGGAGCCGTGGTTCACCGCCTCGCCCGCGACAGGACCTCTGCACCCGGTGTCGGGGTTCTCGGCGGCGAGCTGCACCGAGCAGCTCGGCGTCACCGGCCGTTGGTACGAGCGGCTGCCGCACTTCCGGCCCGACTTCGAACCGAGCAGCGCCGGCGACGAGCTGCACTCCGAGTACATGGTCGCCCGGCGCGACGCGGTGCCCGCGCTGCGCGCCCTCGACGCGATCCGGACGTCGATCAGCCCGGTGTCGCAGATCTGCGAGGTGCGCACGGTCGCCGCCGACGACCTGTGGATGAGCCCCTTCTACCAGGAGGACTCGGTGAGCATCCACTTCACCTGGATCGCCGACACCGAGGCCGTCCTCCCGGTGGTCGCGCTGGTCGAGGAGCGGCTCGCGCCGTTCCGGGCCAGGCCGCACTGGGCCAAGATCTTCACCACTCCCCCGTCGCTGCTGCGCTCGCGTTACGAGCGGGCGTCCGACTTCCACGACCTGGTACGCGTCTGGGACCCGGCCGGCAAGTTCGGCAACTCCTTCCTGGACCGCTACCTGAGTTAGGAGACTCCCGTGTCCTTGATCAAGGGTTTCCAGACGGGGTCCGACCACCCGGACCGGGAACTGTCCCCCGCCGCGCTCGTCCGGTTACGGGTCGCGGTCACCCTGTTCTTCGCCCTGGCCGGCTTCCTGTTCGCCGGGTGGGCGGTCCGCATCCCCGCGATCAAGGAGCAGATCGGCGCCTCCCCTGGGCCGCTCGGCCTGGCGATGCTCTGCATGACCGGCGCGGCGGTGCTCACCATGCTGGCGACCGGCGCGCTCTGCCGGCGCTTCGGCAGCCGCCGGGTCACGATCGCGACCGCCGCGCTGCTCTGCGTCAGCGTGGTGCCCCCGACCCTCACCGACTCCGCCGTCGGGCTCGGGCTCGTGCTGATCATCTTCGGCGTCGCGTACGGCGGCATCGACGTGGCGGTGAACAGCGTGGCGGTCGACCTGATCGCCGCCCTGGGCCGGCCTGTCATGCCCGGTTTCCACGCGGCCAACAGCTTCGGCAGCCTCGGCGGCGCGGCGCTCGGCGGGCTGCTCGCGCCGTACCTGTCGCCGACCCAGCACATGCTGCTGATGGTGCCGGCCGGGCTGCTCGCCACCGTGATCCTGGGGCGGATGCTGATGGCGTACCCGCTGCCGAGCGCGGACGCGAAAGACGGGCAGGCCAGTCCGGCGAGCACCCAGGACGGCGCCCCCGCGACCGGCGCTCCCGAAGGCGTGAGCGCCGGTCGCGGGGGTGGCCCGGAAGCGGAGCGGGCCGGGGTCGCGGCCGCGCCGGCGGGCACGGGCGGGCGCCGGATCGGGGTGGCCGTGGTGGTGTTCGGGCTGATCGGCCTGTGCGCCGCGTTCAGCCAGGGCGCTCTGGACGGCTGGATGCCGCTGCACATCCGGGAGGACCTGGCCGGCAGCCCCGGAGCCGCGGCAGCCGGCTACGCCGCGCTCCAGCTCACCATGGGGTTCATGCGGCTGTCCGGCGTCAGGCTGCTGGAGCGGCTCGGGCCGACCCTCGTCGTAGTGGCCGGCGGCCTGATCGCGTGCGCGGGAACCCTGCTGGCCGCGATGACCCAGTCGCTGCCGCTGGTGTTCGTCGGCATCGTCGCGACCGGGATCGGCCTGGCCAACATCTTCCCCGTCGCCATGGCCCAGGCCGGTGTCGCGGGCGGGCCCAGCGGGATCGCCCTCGCCGCGACGCTCGGCTACTGCGGCATCCTGGCCGCGCCGCCCGCCATCGGCCTGCTGTCCGACGCCTTCGGGCTGCCCGTCGGGCTGACGCTGATCGCGCTGGCCGCCGCCGTCGCCTCCGTCATCGCGTACGTGATCCGGCCACGGAACGCGTCCCGCGCGACCGCCTGAACCGACCGCCTGAACCGACCGACCGTCCCCCACCGATGGGAGCACCCCATGCGCACCACCCATCTGCTTTCGCAGCTGGAGGTCCTGGAGGCCGAATCGATCCAGATCATCCGGGAGATCGTGGCCGAGTTCGAACGGCCGGTCCTGCTGTTCTCCGGCGGCAAGGACAGCGTCGTGCTGCTGCGGCTGGTGGAGAAGGCCTTCCGGCCCGCTCCGATCCCGTGCCCGATCATGCACGTCGACACCGGGCACAACTTTCCCGAGGTGCTCGCGTTCCGCGACCGCCGGGTGGCCGAGCTGGGGGTCCGGCTGGTCGTCGCGTCGGTCCAGGAGAGCATCGACCAGGGCAGGGTGACCGAGGAGACGGGCCGGCGGGCCTCCCGCAACCGGCTGCAGACGATCACGCTGCTGGACGCGATCGAGTCGCACCGGTTCGACGCGGCGTTCGGCGGCGCGCGGCGCGACGAGGAGAAGGCCCGCGCCAAGGAACGAGTGGTGTCGTTCCGCGACGAGTTCGGCCAGTGGGACCCCAAGAACCAGCGGCCCGAGCTGTGGAACCTGTTCAACACCCGGATCCACCCGGCCGAGCACGTAAGGGTGTTCCCGCTGTCGAACTGGACCGAGCTGGACGTCTGGGAGTACATCCGCCGCGACGGGCTGGAGATCCCGTTGATCTACTTCGCCCATCCCCGGACCGTGTTCGAGCGGGACGGGATGCTGCTGGACGACAACCCGTACGCGCACCGGGACGACGACGAGCCCGCGTTCGAGGCGACGGTCCGCTACCGCACGGTCGGCGACGCGTCGTGCACCGGCGCGGTCATGTCGAGCGCCGCCACCCTGGCCGAGGTGATCGAGGAGATCCAGCTGACCCGGGTCAGCGAGCGCGGGCAGACCCGCGCCGACGACCGCGGCGAGGCCGCGATGGAGGACCGCAAGAAGGAGGGCTACTTCTAGATGAACACCCCCGAGAACATCCCCGAGAACATCTCCAAGAGCGGCCCCAGGAGCGCGGGCATCCTGCGGCTGGCGACGGCCGGCTCGGTCGACGACGGCAAGTCCACGCTGATCGGCCGGCTGCTGTACGACTCAAAGTCGATCTTCGAGGACCAGCTCGCGGCCGTCGAGCGGACCAGCGCCGAACGCGGTGAGGAGTACGCCGACCTGGCGTTGCTCACCGACGGCCTGCGCGCCGAACGCGAGCAGGGCATCACCATCGACGTGGCCTACCGCTACTTCGCCACCCCGCGCCGCTCGTTCGTCATCGCCGACACGCCCGGGCACATCCAGTACACCCGCAACATGGTCACCGGCGCCTCCAGCGCCGATCTGGCGATCATCCTGGTCGACGCGCGCAAGGGCGTGCTGGAGCAGTCGCGCCGCCACGCGTTCCTGGCCACGCTGCTCCGGGTCCCGCACCTGGTCGTCGCCGTCAACAAGATGGACCTGGTCGGCTATGACGAGGCCGTCTACGAACGGATCAGGGACGAGTTCACCGCGTTCGCCACCCGGCTGGACATCGGCGACCTGACCTTCGTGCCGATCTCCGCGCTGCACGGCGACAACGTGGTCGAGCGCAGCGTGAACATGCCGTGGTACGACGGGCCGTCGCTGCTGCACCACCTGGAGCACGTGCACATCGTGTCCGACCGCAACCTGATCGACGTGCGCTTCCCCGTCCAGTACGTGATCCGCCCGCACAAGTCGGACGACCCCGGGCTGCACGACTATCGCGGCTACGCCGGCCAGGTCGCCGGCGGCGTGCTGCGGCCGGGCGACGAGGTGGTGCACCTGGGCTCGGGGCTGACCACCACGGTCACCCACATCGACGGCCCGGACGGCCCGGTGCCCGAGGCGTTCCCGCCGATGTCGGTGACGCTGCGGCTGGCCGACGACATCGACATCTCGCGCGGCGACATGATCGCCCGGCCGAACAACCGGCCGGACACCGCCCAGGATCTGGAGGCCATGGTGTGCTGGCTGACGGCCGACCGGCCGCTCTCGCCTCGGATGAAGCTGGTCGTCAAGCACACGACCAACACCGCCAAGGCCGTGGTCGGGGAGCTGCGCTACCGCCTCGACGTCAACACCCTGCACCGCGACGAGCAGGCCGACGTCCTGGACCTCAACGAGGTGGGCCGGATCAGCCTGCGGGTCACCCGGCCGCTGTTCGTGGACGACTACGGCCGCAACCGGCTGACCGGCGCGTTCATCCTCATCGACGAGGCGACCAACGGCACCGTCGGAGCCGGCATGATCATCGGCCCCCGCTCCGGCCGCTGATCCCGGAGCGGCCGAGGGCACGGAAGCAGGCGCGCACCTCGTCCACGAACAGTTCGGGCTGCTCCAGCGCGGCGAAGTGGCCGCCCCTGGCGGGCTCGTTCCAGTAGCGGATGTCGGTGTAGCGCCTGGCCGCCCAGCGCCGCGACGGGCGGGGCACCTCGCCGGGGAAGACCGAGCAGCCCGTGGGAACGTCGACCGTCTCGCCCGTCGACTCGGTCATCCACTCACCGATCCGCCGGATGCTCTCCCAGTAGAGGCGGGCGGCCGACGCGCCGGTGCCGGTCAGCCAGTAGAGGGTGACGTTGTCCAACAGCTCGTCGCGGCTGATCACGCTCTCCGGGTGGTCCGGCGACTCGTCGCGGCCGAGCGCGCTCTCCCGGTCGGACCACGACCGGAACTTCTCCACGAGCCACGCGCACAGCGCCGCCGGGGAGTCGACCAGCCCGTAGCCGATCGTCTGCGGGCGGGTCGCCTGCTGGACGGAGTAGCCGTCCTCCCACTCCTTGGCGTGTTCCAGCGCGGCGAGCGCGCCCCGCTCCTCCTCGGTCAGGTCGTCGAAGGTCGCGGGGTCGGGTGGCGCGAGCGGCGGGACGAGGTGGATGCCCGTCACGTGGCGCGGGTCGCGCTGGGCGACGAGGGTGCTGATGCTGGTGCCCCAGTCGTGGCCCTGCGCGGCGTACCTCTGGTAGCCGAGCCGGGACATCAGCGTGATCCACGCGTCGGCGATGCGCTCGACGCCCCAGCCCGGCTCGGCCGGGCGGTCGCTGAAGCCGTAGCCCGGCAGCGAGGGGCAGACCACGTGGAACGCGTCGGCGGCGGCACCGCCGTGCGCGGTGGGATCGGTCAGCGGCCCGAGCACGTCGAGGAACTCCAGGACCGAGCCGGGCCAGCCGTGGGTCATGAGGAGCGGCAACGCCCCCTCGTGCGGCGAGCGGACGTGCAGGAAGTGGATGCCGAGCCCGTCGAGCTCGGTGCGGAACTGGGCGAAGGAGTTGAGCCGGGCCTCCGCCGCGCGCCAGGAGTAGCCGTCGGCCCAGTAAGCACACAGATCGCGTAGGTAGGCTAGCGGCACCCCCTGCTCCCAGCCCGTCACCGTCTCCGGCTCAGGCCATCGCGTACGACGCAGCCGCGCGCGCAGGTCTTCCAGGTCGGCGTCGGGCACTTCGACCCTGAACGGCGTCACGGCGGTCAACGAGGCGCCTCCCTGTCGTGATCAGGCAGCGAAGAACTCTCATCGTATTCACAGCGACATCAGGTAGAACGACTCCGATGAACGACTCCACCCCGTGGCCGAGGCCCGCCGAGAGTCCGCTGGTGCTCGTGGTCGACGACGAACCGGGCATCCGCGAGCTGCTGCGCGACGCCCTGGAGCTGAACGGGTTCGGGGTGCGCACCGCGGCGACCGGGCGGCGGGCGCTGGAGAGCGTGGCCGAGGAGCGGCCCGACCTCGTCCTGCTGGACGTGATGCTGCCCGATCTCAACGGGTTCGCGGTGGCGCAGCGGCTGCGGCCGGACGGCGGCGGGCCGCCGGTGTTGTTCCTCACCGCCCGTGACACGGTGGCCGACCGGATCGCCGGGCTGACCGCGGGAGGCGACGACTACGTCACCAAGCCGTTCAGCCTGGAGGAGGTCGTGCTGCGCATCCGGGCCATCCTGCGCCGCACCGGCGCCCAGGAGGAGTTCCGCGACGACGGTCTGCTGCGCTACGCCGACCTGGAGCTCGACGAGGAGGCCCACGCGGTGCGGCGGGCGGGGCGGCGCATCCATCTGTCGCCTACGGAGTTCGCCCTGCTGCGCTACCTGATGATCAACGCTGACCGGGTCGTGAGCAAGGCGCAGATCCTCGACCGGGTCTGGGACCACGACGTCGACGCCGACAGCAGGATCGTCGAGTCCTACATCAGCTATCTGCGCCGCAAGATCGACGTCGAGGGGCCGCCGCTGATCCACACGCTGCGCGGCGTGGGCTACTGCCTGCGGGGGCCCGGTCAGGGGGGAGCCGGGTGGCGACGGTAGGCAGGCCGTGGCCGTTGCGGCACCGGTTGCTGGCGGCCCTGCTGGGGTTGTCGGCGGCCGCGCTGACGGTGTTCGCCGGCGCCGGGGTGCTGCTGCTGGAGCGGTCGCTGATCTCGCGCGTGGACACCCAGCTGTACGAGATCTCCGCCACCTTCCGCGCGGGCCGGCCTCCGCCACCCGCGCCGCGGCCCCGCGAAGGCAGTGTCGAGCTGCCCACCCAGTTCAGGGTCGCCTTCTACGATCCGTCCGGAACCCTCCTGCGCGATGTGCCGCCCGGTTCGGCCGATGGCCCCGCGATTCCCGCCGAGGCGATCGCCACGGTGCCGGCGCGGCCCGTCACCGTCCCCGCCAGGACGGAGGCGGCCGACTGGCGCACGCTGGTGGTGCGCTCGCCGAACGGCGACCGGGTGGCGGTGTCCATGTCGCTGGAGGCCACCCAGAGCACCGTCCGGCAACTGCTGCTGATCGAGGTGGCGACAGGGGCGCTGATCCTGGTCCTGCTCGGGGTCGTGGCGCTCGCCGTGGTACGGCTGGGCCTGCGCCCGCTGACCCGGATGGAGCAGACCGCCACCGCGATCGCCGCCGGCGACCTCGATCGCCGGGTGCCCGACAGTGACCCGCGGACCGAGACCGGCCGGCTGGGTCACGCGCTCAACGTCATGCTCGAACGCCTGGGTGACGCGCTGCGCCGGCGGGAGGACTCCGAGCTGCGGTTGCGCCGCTTCCTGGCCGACGCCTCACACGAGCTGCGCACCCCGCTCACCTCCATCCGCGGGTTCGCCGAGCTGTACCGGCACGGCCGGGGCGAACGGGACCCGGCGGTGGCGCGCATCCTGGGGCGCATCGAGGGCGCGGCCGAGCGGATGGGCGTGCTGGTGGACGATCTGATGCTGCTCGCCCGGCTCGACCAGGAGCGCGCCCTCGACCTGAGCGACGTGGACCTGCGCGTCATCGCCGGAGACGTGGTGCACGACGCGCGGATCCCCGAGCCGGATCGGGAGATCGAGCTGGCGCCGGCCGACGACCCGGTGCGCGTGGTCGGGGACGAGCACCGCCTCCACCAGGTCGTCGCCAACCTGGTCGCCAACGCCCTGGCCCACACGCCGCCGGGCACGGCCGTACGAGTGACGGTCGGGCACCTCACCGCGCCCGGACCTCCGGAGCCGGGCGTCACCTCCGCCGGCACGCTGATCGCCCCGGCCGGACGGGCCGCGTTCGTCGAGGTGCGGGACGACGGGCCGGGCATCGAGCCCGAGCACCTGCCTCACGTGTTCGACCGGTTCTACCGGGCCGAGGCCGGCCGGTCTCGCGAGAGCGGTGGCACCGGCCTGGGGCTGGCCATCGCGGCCGCCCTGGTGGAGGCACACGAGGGCCGCGTCGAGGCGCGCAGCGAGCCGGGCCGCGGCACCGCCTTCCGCGTCATCCTGCCCGTCGCCGGGCCGACGGCGGGCTGAGCCCGTACACCGTCGGGTGAGCACCGATTTGTGAGCCGTTCACACATTATTCCCAGGTTGTTGCTGTCAAATGCCTTCCGTCAAGGAAGGAGAGTCATGCTGCGAAGACTCCGCAATCGTGCCGCTGCCGCAGGTGAGCCCGCCGGGCAGCGCGCGCCCTCCCCCGCCACCGGCGAGCTCGGGCACGCGCTGCGCGCACCGAGCAAGCTGCACGCCTTCAACCGTTACGAGATCAAGTACCTGGTCGACGCGGCCCTGGTGGGCGAGCTCCGGGAGGAGTTGGAGCAGGTTCTCGACCGCGACAAGCACAGCGGCGACCAGGGCTACGGCATCTGGAGCGTCTACTACGACACCCGGCAGCTGCGGTTCTACTGGGAGAAGATCGAGGGCCTCAGGTTCCGCAGGAAGCTGCGGATCCGGCACTACGGCGACCGGTTCGCGGTGGGCCCCGACACCCCTGTCTTCGTCGAGATCAAGCAGCGGGTCAACCGGGTCACCCAGAAACGACGGGTACGCCTGCCGTACCACGACGCGCTGCGGCTGTGCGACGGGCGCGAGCCGGTCGAGCACGACCCCTCCACGCGCGGCTTCCTGGAGGAGGTCCTCGACCTGGTCTGCCGGCTCGACCTGCGCGCCACCGCGATGACCGGCTACCAGCGCCACGCCTACGTGGGACGGGAGGCCGACGTGGGGTTGCGGGTCACCTTCGACCAGCGCGTCCGCGGCCGGGACCGGGACTTCCACCTGGGCGCCGACGCCCAGAACCGGTTCATCGTCCCGCCCAGAAAGGCGATCATGGAGGTCAAGGCGAACGAGCGGGTCCCCTACTGGCTCACCGACCTGACCGCCAAGCGGAACCTGCAGGTGGTGCGGGTGTCCAAGTACTGCCAGAGCGTGGAGGCCCACGGACGGGCGCCACGGTCGATCTTCCACATTCCGGACCACGACCTCGACCTCGGCTTCGACCGGTCGATCACTTCGACGGAGGCCTGACCCCCATGGACTTCACCTTCCAGGACCTTTCCGGCACGTTCAGCGTGGCGGACATCGCCATCGCGATGACGCTGTCCTTCGTGCTCAGCGCCATGATCGGCTGGGTCTACCGGGCGACGCACCGCAACGTGTCCTACAGCCAGTCGTACGTGCAGACGCTGGTCGTCCTGGGCATGCTCATCTCGCTGATCATGCTGGTCGTCGGATCCAACATCGCCCGCGCCTTCGCGCTGGTCGGCGCGCTGTCGGTGGTGCGCTTCCGCAACGCCATCAAGGAGACCAGGGACGTCGGGTTCATCTTCCTGGTGATGGCGATCGGCATGGCCGTGGGCACCCGCTTCTATCTGCTGGCCGTGGTCGCCGCCGTGGCGATCTCGCTGATCATCCTGGTCATGAACCGGTTCAACTGGTTCGCGCTCAACGTGCGGCGCCAGGTGGTCAAGGTGCAGGTGCCGTCGGACGGCGACCACACCCCCGCGATCCAGGACGTACTCGTCCGGCACACCGACGAGTTCGAGCTGGTCAGCATGGAGTCGATCAGGGCCGGGGCGCTGACCGAGCTGATGTACACGGTCAAGATCAAGAAGGGTGGCGAGCCCGCCGACCTGATCGCCGCCCTGCGCGAGCGCAACAGCGGTCAGTCGGTCACCGTGCTGACCGGATACGACCAGACGGACCTGTAGCGTCGTGGACCAGACCACCAACCGTCGCCGGCTGCGGCACCGCGTCCCGATCAGGCTCCGGCAGCACTGGAAACTCGTGGCGGCCTGCCTGACGTTCCTCGCCGTCTGCGCGGGAGTCTTCGGAACCGGGACGATCCGCCCGTATGTCACCCGCGTCCAGACGGCCTCGGCCGACACCGTCACCCAGAACGTCACCGGGGCCAAGGAGCTCTTCGACACCTCCGTGCCCCACGAGGTGAAGCTGACCTTCCGCGACGAGAGCTACCAGGACATGCTCCAGGAGTACTTCAAGGACGGTGACAAGAAGTACGTCGAAGCCGACCTGACCATCGACGGGACCACCATCCCGAGCGTCGGGATCCGCCTCAAGGGCAACTCGACGTTGAGCGGGCTGAGCTGGAACGGCCAGACCCGCCAGCGCGGCATGCCCGGCGGCGGCCGGCGACTCGACGGCGGCCAACCTCCGGAGGGCTTCCAACCCCCGGAGGGCTTCCAACCGCCGGAGGGCTTTCAGCCACCCGGGAACGGCCGGCCGCAGGGCCAGGATCAGCCGCCCGGAGGGGGCGGATTTCCCGGCGGGCCCGGCGGGTCGTTGAAGGCGGAGGAGCCCGAGACGCTGCCGTGGCTGATCAGCTTCGACGAGTTCGTGGAGGGCCGCCGCTACCAGGGCCACTCGCAGATCGCCGTCCGCCCCGGCGCGATGCGGTCGACGACGCTGCTCAACGAATCGCTCGCCATCTCGCTCGTCGACGCCGCCGGCGAGCCGACGCAGCGGTTCGCCTACAGCGCCTTCGAGGTCAACGGCCGCACCACCGCGCCCCGGCTGCTGGTGGAGTATCTGGACGAGGACTACGCCTCCCGGCTGGGCACGGGCGTGCTCTACAAGTCTCTGGCGTCCAGCGACTTCTCGTACAAGGGCGAGGACCAGACCGAGTACACCGAGGACTTCAAGCAGGTCAACCGGAAGGGCGACCAGGATCTCCAGCCGGTGATCGGCCTGGTCAAGTGGGTGGAGCAGGCGTCGGACGAGGAGTTCGCCGCCGGGCTCGCCGACCGGCTGGACGTCGAGTCGTTCGCCCGCTACCTCGTCCTGCAGAACCTGATGCTGAACTTCGACGACATGTCCGGGCCGGGGCGCAACTACTACCTCTGGTACGACCTCGACTCCCGGAAGTTCCAGGTGATCAGCTGGGACCTCAATCTGGTCTTCGGCGGCGACGCCGAGGCCGGGCCGCACGACACGATCGGCATGGGGTTCGGCGGGCGCCGACCGGACGGACAGCAGCCCACGCCCCAGACGCCCGATCAGCAACAGTCCACGACGCGGACGCCCGACCGGCAACAGCGACAGCCCACCGCACGGACGTCCGGCGAAGGGCAGCGGCAGCCCGGCGGTGAGCGGCCGGGTGGCATGCGGATGGGTCATGCGCTGAAGGACAGGTTCCTGGCGACTCCGGCGTTCAAGCAGTCGTACGAGAAGCAGTACCGGGACCTGTACGCGAAGCTGCTGGAGAACGGGACGGCGCTGAAGCTGCTGAACGGCGTGCTCGACTCCTACGGACTGAACGAGCGGGCCGACACCGCGAACGCCACGAAGGAGGCCACCGCCCTGCGCACCACCCTCCAGACCCGTGCCAAGGCCCTGGGAGCCGACAAGACGATCACCGGCTCCTAGGGTCACCCGTCACCCGCGCCTGCGGGCACGAACCCGAACACGAAGGCCGAGGACACGAAGGCCGGGAACACGAAGAGGGGACTTTCGGCCCTAGCCGTCCCCGGAACCAGCCGGAACCCTGATGATGCGCTGTGCTGAAAATCATTCGGATATGGGCCGTGAGGAGGCTGTCGTGCCTGGTGACGAGCGTGATCGGAGATGGGCGACGGCTCCCCGGCCGCACCGGGTCGTGGAGCGGCGGACCGACGGGCCGGGGCGGGTGACCCTGTCCCTGGAACCGGCGTCCCCGCCCAAGGCCGGCGCGGACCGACCGGCCACCCGGCCGCTGCCAGGGCAGTACTGGGTGCTCGACCTGGCGGGCGGGGTGCAGGTGCCCGCCGTCGACGTGACGGACCTGACGGAGGCGTGCGGCGACGCGGTGGTCCAGGTGACCACGCTGCGCGTGCCGTGCGGGCAGACCATGGGCGTGGTCGGCGACCTGATCGAGGTCAGGGGGCCGATGGGCGCCGGCTGGGACCTGGAGTCCGTGACCGGTCGCGACCTGGTGCTCATCGGCTGGGACACCGGGGTCGCCCTGCTGAGCCCGCTCGTCGAGCAGGCCGAGGCGCGGGGCGTCCGCAGCGTCCGCATGTGGGCCGGGGGCTGCGAGCGCTGGCTGTCGCGGCCCGAGTGGCGCGACCTGGCCGGCCGGGACGGGGTGCGCCTGTCGCCCGGATCGGACATGAGCGCCGCCGCCGGCGAGCTGGACCTCGACCCCGGCAACACGATCGCCCTGGTGGCCGGCCCCTGGCCGATGGCCTGCGACACCGCTCGGGCGCTGATCGACCGTGGGCTGCCCGCCGCATCGGTCCAGCTGGCCGCCCACTCGTTCCTGCGGTGCGGCAACAGGCGCTGCGGCCGGTGCCGGCTCGCCCCTTCCGGAGGCGTGCTGCGGGCCTGCCTGGACGGCCCGGTCCTCGCCTACGACCGGATCCTGCAAGGTGCCTGAGTTGAGCACGGCCCCGAGCGCCCGCTGGAGCCGAGATGAGCACGCCCCCCGCCGGCCGCCTGGAGCCGAGATGAGCACGCCGCCCGGCGTCCGCCTGGAGCAGCATCACGAGACGGGAGACACCATGCCTTCCCCCGCGACCTCCCCCGCGGAGTCCCTCACGACGGCTCCCTCGCCGCGGCGCACGCTGAAGCTGACCGAGCGCGAGTCCCTCGACCTCCTCCGCAGCGTCACGCTGGGCCGGGTCGTCTTCACCCAGCAGGCGCTGCCCGCGATCCGCCCGGTGAACCACATCGTCGACGAGGAAGCGGTGATCATCCGCAGCCATCTGGGGGCCGCCATCGTCTCCCATTCGGCGGTACGGGGCGGCGCGGTCGTCGCCTACGAGGCCGAGGACCTGGATCCGGTCGAGCACGTGGGCTGGAGCGTCATCGTCACCGGCACCGCCCGGCTCGTCACCGAGCCCGCCGCCGTCACCCGGTACCGGAAGCTGCTCAGGCCCTGGGTCGAGCCCGAGATGGACCAGGTCATCTCCATCCAGATCGAGATGATCAGCGGGATCCGGCTGGTCGACGGGCGGCGCCAGGACTGATCGACCGGCCGGGCCGGGGTGGTCGATGGGCGGGGCCCGGCTGGTCGACGGGCGGATCCGGGTGAAAGTTTCACCGCGCGTTGCCGGTCCGGTTCGTACGTGTTTCAATGCGTTCGCGCGACTGCTGCCGGGCGGGTAGGTCGTGGGCGGGTTCCTCTGTCGTTCGAACAAGGGAATCCCCATGAGACTCTTCCGGTCGGCGGCCCTCGTGGCCGCGCTGGCCGTGGCCCTGGTCACCACCGCCCTGATGATCCCGCGTCAGGCCCAGGCCCACGGCGTCACGATGTTCCCCGGCGCCCGTACCTTCCTGTGCTGGCAGGACGGGCTCCGGGACAACGGGCAGATCATCTCCTACAACCCCGCGTGCGCGGCGGCCGTCGCGCAGAGCGGCACCACTCCGCTGTACAACTGGTTCGCCGTGCTGCGCTCCGACGGCGGCGGCCGGACCTCGGGGTTCATCCCCGACGGGCAGCTCTGCAGCGGCGGCACCGGCGGGCCGTACGACTTCAGCGCCTACAACGCGGTCCGCTCCGACTGGCCGCTGACCCACCTGACCTCGGGCGCCACCATCCAGGTCAAGCACAGCAACTGGGCCTCGCACCCGGGCTCGTTCGTCTACTACGTCACCAAGAACGGCTGGAACCCCAACGGGCCGCTGAAGTGGTCCGACCTGGAGTCGTTCGGCAGCGTGACCGACCCGCCGCAGTCCGGCGGGCCGGGCGGGCTCAACTACTACTACTGGAACGTCCAACTGCCGTCCGGGAAGACCGGCCGACACATGATCTACATCCACTGGATCCGCGCCGACAGCCAGGAGAACTTCTACAGCTGCTCCGACGTCGTCTTCGACGGCGGCAACGGCGAGGTCACCGGCGTCGGCCCGGGCGGCACGTCCTCGCCGACCCCGACCGTCACGCCCACGGTCACACCCACCGCGACCCCGACGGTGACGCCCACCGGCGGCGGGTGCGCCGCCACCTGGCGCACCATCGCCACCCCGAACTGGCCGGGCCACTTCCAGGCCGAGGTGACCGTGCGCAACCAGGGGGCGAGCACGCTGAACGGCTGGACGGTCCGCTGGACGTACGGTGGCGGCCAGGGGTTCGACGGCTCGCCCTGGAACGGCGTGCTGACCGGGCAACCGCCGTCCGTGACGGTCAAGAACGCCGCGTACAACGGGCAGCTCGCGGCGAACTCGACCACCACGTTCGGGTTCAACGCCACGGGCACCGCTCCGGATCCCGCGCCCGCGCTGACCTGCTCAAGCCCGTAGGCGTCGGCGCATGACGACGGAAGTTCGCCGGCCGGCGCCGCGCCGGACGAGGACGGTGGTGGCCGCCGCCGTGGCCCTGGCCGTCCTCGCCGGGGCGGCGCTGGTCGTCCACCTGCACCTGTCCGGGCGGCAGGAGCTGCGCGCGCGGCTCACCGACCGGGTGACGGCCCTGCTGGAGCGGGCCTCACCAGCCGAGCACCACGAGCACGGGCACGAGTTCGGGCCGGACGCCGGGCGCGTGGTGTGCGCGGTGGACGTGTTCGGCACCGACCCGGCCGACGCCGGCACGGTGGCGGAGGTGACGTGGGTCTACGCGCACCACATGTGCGCGATCACCGGCCCGGGCGCCGGATGGTCGGTCTCGGTGCGCGCGTCCGGCCCGATCGCCGTCCGGCTGGGCACCTCCGACCGGGTACGGGTGCCGCAGTCCGGCGCCGGTTACCCGGAACGGGTCCGGGAGCTCATCCCCGAGCGCTATCACGACGAGGCGTTCGGCGGTTTCGGCGACGAGGACGCGATCGAGGCGGCCCGCGAGAGATTCGTCCGGGCGACCCGCTGACGGATCCGGGCGACCCGCTGACCGACATGCGAGGCGGCGGCCCGTGGAGCGGCGGGAGGCCGGGACCCGGCACGCGGAACGCGGCCGGCGGGGAGAGGAGGGGTTCTCCCCACCGGCCGCGTCAGCCACCCGGGCGGGATGGTGTCGTGGAACGGTCGCACGACGGTTGGCGGCGTCACCTCCTCACGGGACATACGTGTGGGAGCGCTCCCAACAGGGTCTTGGCACGCGGTGGCGGATGTCAACGCACGCCGTCCTGACGGCCCCTCCCGCACGCCTCATCAGCCCTCCGACATGAAACTTTCAGCCGGCCGGAGCCGCTCGGGACAGCCGCGCGGATCAGATCAGCCGGTGACTCCCTGGGCCACCTGCTGCTCATCGGGTGAGCCGCGACCGAGGGACGGCGTCAGCCCGGCGCGGGCGAGTCGTGCTCGGCGTGCGCCCTGCGGAGCAGGTCCATCAGCTTGTCCTCGTCGCGGATCCTGGCCCGATACTTCTCCGGCAGCTTGCGGATCGCGGCCTCCTCCGCGAGCAGGTCGCGGAAGATCTCCTCGCGCCGGACCGGGTCGCGTTCGACGTACAGGTACTCGGTGGCATGGCGGCGCGCGCAGGACACCGCGTTCTGCGCGCGTCCCTTGGCGCTGACCAGGGAGGCGATCACGGTGACGACGAGGACTCCGATGATGACCGCGAGGGACAGCCCGGTGCTGATCTCGACCACCTTCACCGGCTCGCCGTCGTTGATGAACGGCACGTTGTTCTCGTGCAGGGCGTGCAGGATCAGCTTCACGCCGATGAAGGCGAGGATGGCGGCCAGCCCGATGGCCAGGTAGATGAGCCGGTCGAGCAGCCCGTCGATGAGGAAGTACAGCTGGCGCAGCCCGACCAGGGCGAACGCGGTGGCGGTGAAGACCAGGTAGACGTTCTGGGTCAGGCCGAAGATGGCCGGGATGGAGTCGAGCGCGAAGAGCAGGTCGGTGCCGCCGATCGCGATCATGACCAGCAGCATCGGGGTCATGACCCGCTTGCCGTTGGCGACCGTGAAAAGCTTGTCGCCGTCGTAGGTGTCGGAGGCGGGCAGCGTCTTGCGGGCGACGCGGACGACCAGGTTGTCCGACGAGTGGCCCTCCTCGCTCTCGGGCTTGAGCAGCTGGCCGGCGGTGATCAGCAGGATGAGGCCGAAGAGGTAGAACACCCACGCGAACGTGTTGATCAGCGCGGCGCCGAGGAAGATGAACCCGGTCCGGGCGACCAGCGCGAAGACGATGCCGAAGAGCAGCACCTTCTGCTGGGAGGCCCGGGGCACCTTGAAGCTCGACATGATGACGAGGAAGACGAACAGGTTGTCGACCGAGAGCGCCTTCTCCGTCACGTAACCGGCGAAGTACTGAACACCCATCTCGGCGTCGCCGAAGAACCACACGCCGACCCCGAAGAGCAGGGCGACGCCCACGTAGCCGGCCGACCACCACGCGGCCTCGGAGAGTGTCGGAGCGTGCGCCTTGCGCACGTGGAAGACGAAGTCGAACACGAGCAGGCCGGCGATCCCGATGACCGTCAGCCACCAGACGACAGCGGGTACGTCCATTTCACGACTCCATGGTTCGGCTGCGACCCGCCTTGATCGGGTTTGCTCCGCGTCTGTTACCCGGCGAACATCCCCTCAAGCAGCGCGCACTCTCCGGCCGGATCGGGGATGACTCTTTGCTCTCGGGGCATCGGACCTTGATGACCGGGTGGGAAGAGGCCCATCGAGGGAGAGGAAACCGGGGACATGACTGACAATCCGAGCACAGGATCCCACCTGGGCGGCAAGCGCGAGGTGCTGACCAACCGGCAGGGACATCCGGTCTACGACAACCAGAACCAGCGGACCGTGGGCGCGCGCGGGCCGGCGACGCTCGAGAACTACCAGTTCCTCGAGAAGATCAGCCACTTCGACCGTGAGCGGATCCCCGAGCGCGTGGTCCATGCCCGCGGGGTCACCAGCCACGGCTTCTTCGAGGCGTACGGCAGACTCGGCGACGAGCCGATCAGCCGCTACACCCGAGCGAAGATCTTCCAGGAGGAGGGCAAGCGCACCGATGTCGCGGTCAGGTTCTCCACGGTCATCGGCGGGCGCGACTCGGCGGAGACCGCCCGCGACCCGCGCGGCTTCGCGATCAAGTTCTACACCGAGGACGGCAACTGGGACCTGGTCGGCAACAACCTCGCCGTCTTCTTCATCAGGGACGCGATCAAGTTCCCCGACGTCATCCACGCGCTCAAGCCGGATCCGGTGACCTTCAGGCAGGAGCCCGCGCGGATCTTCGACTTCATGTCGCAGACGCCCGAGAGCATGCACATGCTGGTCAACCTGTTCAGCCCGCGCGGCATCCCGGCTGACTACCGGCACATGCAGGGCTTCGGCGTCAACACCTACAAATGGGTCAACCAGCAGGGCGAGACGGTCCTGGTCAAGTATCACTGGATGCCCAAGCAGGGCGTACGCAGCATGACCGAGGCCGACGCGGCGGCCGTACAGGCGAACGACCTCGGGCACGCGACCAGAGACCTGCACGAGGCGATCGACCGCGGCGACTACCCCGAGTGGGAGCTGCTGGTGCAGGTCATGAGCGACGACGAGCACCCCGAGCTGGACTTCGACCCGCTCGACGACACCAAGGTGTGGCCCGAGAACGAGTTCCCGGCCCGGCCGGTCGGCCGCATGGTGCTCAACCGCAACGTGGACAACAACTTCGCCGAGAACGAGCAGATCTCCTTCGGCACCGGCGTGCTCATCGACGGCCTGGACTTCTCCGACGACAAGATGCTGGTCGGCCGGACGTTCTCCTACAGCGACACCCAGCGCTACCGGGTCGGCCCCAACTACCTGCAGTTGCCGATCAACCAGGCGCGCAACTCTCCGGTACGCACCAACCAGCGCGACGGCCAGATGACCTACTTCGTCGACACCGCAGGGGAGAGCCCGCACATCAACTACGAGCCGTCGCTGGTCGACGGGCTACGCGAGGCCGACTACCCGACCGTGGACGAGCAGGGCCCGGTCATCTCCGGACGGCTCACCCGCAAGCGCATCCCGCGGACCAACGATTACGTCCAGGCGGGTCAGCGCTACCTGCTGATGGAGCAGTGGGAGCGCGACGACCTGGTGGACAACTTCATCACCGCGCTCAAGCAGTGCGACCCGCGCGTCCAGGAGCGGATGGTCTGGCACTTCCTGCTCGTGGAGGACGACCTCGGCCTGCGCGTCGGCGAGGGGCTCGGCATCCGTCCCGAGGACGTCGCCGACCTCCCGCCGCTCGACACGCAGACCCTGACCGACGAGGAGCGGGCACGCCTGTCGAACCTGGGCGCCAACGGGCCGCGCGACGTCAGCGACCTGAAGATGACGCACTGCGTGCCCAACGAGCGGGCCGCTCACGCCGGATAGCTCCTCACGTGGGCCCGGCCGTCGCGCCCGGCGGCGCGGGCCCGCCACGTTCGACGACCCCGCGAGAGGAACACCATGCCCGAGTCCCCCGTCATGCCGGAGACCATGGAAGAGACCGATGTCGTCGATCTGCTGGTGGCCCAGCATGTGATGATCCAGGACCTCTTCGACGAGGTCGAGCGGGCGTCCGCCGGCCACCGGGACGAGTCGTTCACCCGCCTGGTGCGGCTGCTGGCCGTACACGAGACCATCGAGGAGCAGATCGTCCACCCTTACGCCCGGCTGGTGCTCCATGACGGCGACGCGGTCGTCGACGAGCGCCTGACCGAGGAGAGGGAGGCCAAGGAGCTGCTGAGGGACCTGGACCGGACGGGGCCGGACGCCCGCGGATTCGAGACGCGCCTCGCCGCACTGCGCGCCGCCGTCACCGAGCACGCCCGCAACGAGGAGAGGGTCGAGTTCCCGAGGCTGCGCGCCACCACGTCGGTGGCCCAGCGCCGGGCGCTGGCGGCCTGGGTCAAGGCCGCCGCCGCGCTGGCGCCGACCCATCCCCATCCGGGGATCGAGTCGGCGGTGACCAACATGGTGCTCGGCGCTCCCATCGCGATGATGGACCGGGCTCGCGACCTGATCCGCCAGGCGATGGCCGAGCAGGACTGACCACTGGTCGGACCAGCCGCTGGTCGGACGAGCCGCTGGTCCGACTGGCCGCTGGTCCGACAGCCGCTAGTCCGACAGCCCGGCGCGCAGTTGGGAGAGGACGTTGCGCAGGATGCGGGAGACGTGCATCTGCGAGATGCCGAACTCCGCGGCGATCTCCGACTGCGTCATGTTGCCGTAGAAGCGCAGCAGGAGGATCTTCTTCTCCCGCGCGGGCAGGGAGTCGATGAGCGGTTTCACGGCGTGCTTGTCGATCAGGACGCTGAGCGAGTGGTCTTCCTCGGGGATGACGTCCCCGAGCGTGGCGTCGTCGTCGGGGCCGCCCAGCGGGGCGTCGAGCGACAGGGTGCTGTAGGCGGCCGACGCGTCGAGCGTCAGCAGCACGTCCTCCTGCGAGATGTTCATCCGGGCCGCCAGCTCGGCGACGGTCGGCGCCCGGCCGAGGTCCTGGGAGAGGTCGGAGCTGAGCTTGTTGAGCTCGGAACGGCGCTCCTGGTAGACGCGGGGCACCCTGATGGCCCAGGTGCGGTCCCGGAAGTGGCGCTTGACCTCGCCCGTCATGGTGACGACCGCGTATCCCCTGAACTCGTGGCCGAGGGAGGCGTCGAAGCCGTTGATCGCCTTCATCAGGCCCACGTACGCGGCCTGGAGCAGATCCTCCATGGGCTCGCCCCGGTAGCGGTAGCGCCGGGCGATCTCGTGCGCGAGCCGGTCGTGCATCTCCACCAACCGCTCACGCAACCGCTCGCGGGCGCTCTCGGGCGTATCCGGGTTGACCATCTCGGTGAGGAGTTGTTCGGCGGTCATTTCGGTGAGCACGAGTTCCTGGACAGCCATACCTGCTCCTTGTTCAGCGGGCGGCCACATGCAGGAAAAGTCCAGGCAGAAGCACGCCTCACCCATTCTCGAGGCGAAGCCCTCTGCTGGACTTCGATAGGTATATACCCCTTTCTCGCAGAATATTCCGCCGACTTTGGCGGCGAAGCGGAGGGGGCATGTCAGGCCGTCCCGCTTCTCTTTCCCGGGCGGGCCGTATACCGTCGCCAAGACTGAGGTGTTCGGGCAGTCGAAGGCGGCGAGTCGGTGCGGTCGTGGGCGCGGTTACCGGTCGGCCGGCCAGTATGGCTCGACGGTGCCGACACCGAGGCCGTCGCGCTGGCGACCGACCCCCTGCCTGACGACGCCCCCGCGCTCGTCACCTACCTGCCCGCCGACGCGCGCTCCACCACCGGCTTCGTCGCCGCCGTGCTGTGCGAGCTCCAGCGCACCGCCGTCGCGTTGTTCCCCGCCTGGCTGCCCGGCGCCGAAGGGCTCGACGGGCCGGGAGGCGCGGGCATGGCCGCCGTACGCACGCTGGCTCTGCGCCGGGCGTCGGCCAGCGACCACTTCGGGCCGTTCCTGGCCGAGCTGGCCGAGCTGGCGCTGGCCGGCCGGCCTGACGCGCCCAGCGGGTTCTCCCCCGAGACGCGGGCCGCCGGGCTGGCCCGAGTGATCGCCACCAGCTTCGGCAGGTCACGCGCGGCACTCCTGGTCGACGTGCCAGCCGGGCTCTCACCGGCCGGCCAGGAGGTGCTCGTCGCGGGTTGCGAGTGGCTCGCCCAGCGCGGCGAGCTGGGTGTCTGGCTGACCGGCGCCCCACTCGACACCGACCGCGTCCAGCACGTGACACCTCCACTCGACACCGACCGCGTCCAGCACGTGACACCTCCACTCGACACCGACCGCGTCCAGCACATGACACCTCCACTCGACACCGACCGCGTCCAGCACATGACACCTCCACTCGACACCAAGCGCATCCAGCACATGACACCTCCACTCGACGGCGATGAGGGGCGGCCGCGCGTGAGTTATCCGGCGGTGGCCGGGCGGCCGCATCCGGGGAGCCGGAGCGAGCAGGCGCTGGAGGCCGCGCTGGCGCGGTACGCGTGGGCCGCCGGACGGGCCTGGAACCAGACCTACCGGCCGCACCCCCTGGCCGCCCCGGTGCGGGTCGACCTCCTGTGGCAGGACGAACGGTGCGTCGTCGAGATCGACGGCCCGGAGCACCGCCACCCCCGCACGTTCGACGAGGACCGGCGGCGCGATGTACGCCTCCAGCTCGCCGGTTACGCCGTACTCCGCTTCACCGATTCCCATGTGTTGACCGACCCGCAAGCCGTGGTCCGCCAGATCGAGCTGTATCTCAGCCGTCGCCGTGGAACACCGGAAGGATGACCGATGTCAGAGCGCGCACTGTCGCTCCCCGAATTCTCCGCCCTGGTCGTGCTGGCCGTGGAGGCCTGTGAGATCTCCAACAGCGAGCTCAAGGAGCGCTGCGGGCTGACGATCGACGGTGCGAAACGGCGCAGACTCAACGAGCTCAAACTGGTCGACAGCTGGAAGCAGGGGCGCACGTTCGTCCACGTGCTGACCGACTCCGGCTGGGCCCGCCTGGCCGAGGACCTCCGCGCCGGCCGGGTCCCGGCGTTCACCGGATCGTCGGGGGTGCTGGCACGGGCGCTGCTCGGCTGGCTGCCCGCCTTCCTGGAGCGCACCAACCAGCGACTCGCCGACGTCTTCCAGCCCGCCGAGGTCGAGGCGGGACAGGCTCCGGCCGGAGAGGTTCCGACCGGTGAGGTTCCGACCGAGGAGGTCCTGCGCGGGAAGGGCCCGGGCGAGGAGCCAGGCGAGCTGGAGGCGCGCGTCCGCGCCGCCTACGCCGAGCTGGCCGCCGAGCCCGGCGCCTGGGTCAGCCTGACGAGGCTCCGCCCGCTCCTGGGCGACGCGCCGAGGCAGCGGGTCGACGAGACCCTCGTACGGATGGAGCGGCTGGCCGACGTCAACCTCGTCCCCGAGTCCAACCAGAAGGCTCTCACGGCGCAGGATCGGGAGGCGGCCGTCATCATCGGAGACCAGGACAAGCACCTGCTCTGGATCGGCAAGCCGTGACGGCCCCAGGCGCCGACGCCCTGGAGGCACTCAGCTTCAACTACACCGAAGGCGCCGACGACGTGTGGCGGCACTCGGACTTCCACGTGGAGGGCCTGCACGGCGCGTCCACGAAGGTGCTGCTCGACGGCCTGGCCGAGGCCGGGAGCCGGCCCGACGCCAGCCCCATCGGCGTGGTCGTGCAGGGCCAGCGCGGCGCGGGCAAGACGCACCTGCTCGGCTGGATGCGCGAGCGGACGCAGCGGGAGGGGGGCTACTTCGTCCTGGCCGGTCTGCTGGACGCCAAGGGCTTCTGGGAGAGCATGGTCGTGTCCCTCCTCGACAGCCTCGCCCGTGAGGACGCGAACGGGGAGAGCCAGCTCAAGGTGTTCCTGTCCCGTCTGGCGGCGGTGGCGGACGTGCCGAGGATGGTACGACGGGCGGTGACCGGAAAGAAGTCCGTCACCCGGGAGGAACTCGAAACGTTCGTCGGCGCGCTCCGCCGCTTCGACCGGAAGGTCGGCAGCCTGGCCCAGGACGCCGCGCGGGCGCTCGTGCTCTACGCCTCCGACGACCTCGGCCTGCAGGACCTCGGCGAGGCGTACCTGTCGTCGGTGCCCGAGGGCGAGCCGGGCGAGCGCGCGCGGTGGGGCATCAGGCAGGTCGACCGGACCCCGCAGGAGATCGTCAGGGACATCTCGCACCTGCTCGCGCTCACCGGCCCCACGGTCGTCGCCGTGGACCAGATCGACGCGCTGGTGGCCCAGTCGCTGACGTCGACGGATCCCACGACGGTCCACGACGCCGCCGAACGTCTCATGATCGAGCGGATCGCCGGCGGCCTGATGGCCCTGCGCGAATACACCCGCCGCACCCTCACCGTCGTGTCCTGCATCCCCGCGACGTGGACCCTCATCGAGAAGGTGGCGACCGACACGGTCCGCGACCGCTTCCGGCAGGCCGCGCCGTTGATGACCATCCCCGACGCCGAGACCGGACGCCGGCTGGTGGCCAGACGGTTCGAGGTGCAGTACCAGGCGGCCGGGATCGAGCCGCCGTACCCGACGTGGCCGGTGCGGCCCTCGGCCTTCGAGGACGCCCCCGGCTTCACCCCGCGTCAGCTGCTCATCCGGATCGACGGGCATGTCCAGGCCTGCCTGAACGACGGTGAGGTCAGGGAGCTGGACGGCTTCCGGCGCACCACCCCGGCCCCGGCGGCGCCTGCCACCGACGTCGCCCAGCTCGCCGACGCGGAGCTCGCCGACATCGACGCCCTGTACGCCAAGCTGCGCGACGCCGTGGCCCGGCCCGTGCCGGACTCGGCCACCGAGGACGCGATCATGCCCGCCCTGCTGTCGGCCGGGCTGTCGGCCTGGATCGCCGAGCAGGGCGACGCGGGGCGCGAGTTCAGCCAGGACCCTCCGCCCAGCTCCAAGCCGCCCCTGCACGCGCGGCTGCGCCGGACCCTCGACGAGGCCACCGAGGACGAGATGCACTGGGGGTTCCGCGCGGTCGGCGCGGAGAACGCCGTCGCGGCGCTGAACCGGGTGCGCAAGGCGGCCGTCGCCGCCGGGCTGGACGCCGAGGTCCCCAAGCGGCGGTTGTTCGTGCTGCGGAACACCCCGTGGTCGAGGGGGCCTCGCACCAGGGAGGTCATCGAGGCGTTCGAGCGCGCGGGCGGGCGGACACTGGCCCTGGGCGACGACGACCTGCGGGAGCTGGCCGTGCTCAAGGAGCTGCTCGCGGCCGGGCCGCCGCACCTGGCCGCCTGGCTGGTCTCCCGCCGGCCCACCCGGCAGATCGCCTTCCTCACCGAGGCCCTCTCCGCCCCATGGACCGTTCCCGCTCGTCCCGAACCCGTTCAGTCCGGATCGGCGGGCTTCGGACGGGCGGAGGCGGAGGCGCGGATCGTGGTCGGGCGGGCCGTGGAGGGCGGCGCGCCGGCGAGTGTCGAGCTGGAGGCACTCAGGAAGCACACCGCGATCTTCGCCGGCTCCGGGTCGGGCAAGACGGTGCTCATCCGGCGGTTGATCGAGGAGTGCGCCCTGCGAGGGGTGTCGTCCATCGTCCTCGACCCGAACAACGACCTGGCCCGGCTGGGCGACAGGTGGCCGGCGCCACCGGCGCACTGGGAGGACGGCGACGCGCGCCGGGCCGACGAGTACCTGGCGAACACCGACGTGATCGTCTGGACCCCGAGACGAGCGGCGGGAAGGCCGCTGAGCTTCCACCCGTTGCCCGACTTCGCCGACGTGGCCGACGATCCCGACGAGTTCGCCGAGGCCGTGGAGGCGGCCATGGCCTCGATCGTGCCCCGGATCAAGCTCAACGCCTCCACCGGCAAGGCGCAGCTCGGCCAGGCGGTGCTCAGGAAGGCGCTCGAGCACTACGGCCGCTCCGGCGGGACGCGCCTCAGGGGCCTGGTCGCGTTGCTGTCCGAGTTGCCCGAGGGCGTGAGCGAGCTGGCCGACGCCCCGCGCATCGCGGCCGGCCTGGCCCAGTCGCTGACGGCGGCGATGGACAACGACCCGCTGTTCGGTGGCGAGGGCGAGCCGGTGGACCCCGGCCTGCTGCTCACCCCGCCTCCGGGCAAGCGGGCCCGCGTCTCGGTGATCAGCCTGGCCGGGCTTCCGGCCGACGAGCAGCGGCAGAGCTTCGTCGGCCGGCTCCAGATGGCGCTGTTCGCCTGGATCAAGAAGCACCCCGCCGGTGACCGGCCGCTCGGCGGCCTGTTCGTGATGGACGAGGCACAGACGTTCGCCCCGGCCGTCGGAGGCGCGACCGCCTGCCTGCGCAGCACGCTGGCGCTCGCCTCCCAGGCCCGTAAGTACGGCCTCGGCCTCGTCTTCGCCACCCAGGCGCCCAAGGGGCTGCACAACCAGATCCCCGGCAACGCCGCGACCCAGTTCTTCGGCCTGCTGAACGCGCCGATCCAGATCAACACGGCCAAGGAGATGGCCCAGGCCAAAGGCGGAAGCGTGCCCGAGATATCCCGTTTGACCTCCGGTGAGTTCTACCTCGCGCCGGAGGGTCGCGCCTTCGTCAAGACGCGGGTCCCCATGTGCCTGAGCCACCACCCCAAGACCCCGCTCACCACCGAGGAGGTCATCGCTAGAGCGGCGGCGTCCGCGTCATGACCCCCACCCAGCTGCGCGCGTACGCCGCCGTGGTGCGTCTGGGCTCGGTCAAGCTGGCCGCCGCGGAGCTCGACGTCTCCGAGGCCGCCGTCTCCCTGCACATCGGGCAGCTGCGCAAGGAGTTCGGCGACCGGCTGTTCGCCAGGACCGCCTCCGGGCTCGCGTTCACGCCCGGCGGGCTGCGGCTGGCCAGCCGCGCGGCAGAGCTGCTCAGCCTGCAGGAACGCACGATCATCGAGGTCGGCCAGGCGGCCCAGGGCCGCAGACTGCTGCGGGTCGCCGCGTCGAGCCTGTTCGCCGAGCACGCCGCGCCCGGACTGATCGGGCTGTTCGCCGGACGGGCCGCCGACCTGGACGTGGAGCTGAGCGTGCACGACCCGAGGCAGTTCGGCGCGCTGCTGCACTCGCGGACCGTCGACGTGGCGATCGGCCCCAACCCGGGCAACGTGGACGGCTCCCTGGTCTCCAAGCCGTTCCTCAACTATCAGATCGTGGTGGTCTGCGGGCCCGACCACCCGTTCGCCGGCCGCGACGTCGGTTTTCACCAGTTGCGCGAGCAGATGTGGCTGCTCGGCCCGTCGGCCGCGACCGACCTCGGCGCCGTGCCCACCATGCTGCGCAGGCTCAACGTGCCGGAGGAGCACCAGCAGATCTACCAGAGCCACGCGGCGGCGCTGGAGGAGGCCAAGCGCGGCAGCGGAGTCGCGGCGGCGATCTCGTTCGCGGTGGGACCGGACCTGGCCAACGGCCGGCTGACCCGCGTCACCGGCCAGTCACTCCGCTTCGACGGCACCTGGGTGACGCTCACGCTGGCCGAACGCGGCGCTCCCCCGGCGGCGGCCGAACTCGTCAGGTTCGTCACCAGCCCGCGCGCCACCCAGGCCATGCTGCGCGGCCCGGGCGTGAACGTCGGCCGCTTCCGCCCGTCCATCCACATCACGCTCTGGAGCTAGCCTCGGCGTGTCCCGCCACCTGGGACCTGCCCCCCACGACTCGGGACGACCGTCGTCCGCGCATCGGTCAGGATGCATCGGCCAGGATCCGCCCGTTTCCCGACATGCCATCTGACAGCGATTTACAGACGCCTCATAAAATCGTTGATCCTTACGAGTCGGACAGGTAGCGTCTACGATCAGTGGCGATCACTTGTTCGAATTATCGCCACACTCCTACGAGTAAATCTGGAGATGGTGAGATGAAGCGAACATTGAGCGTATTAGCCGTGAGCCTTCTGGTCTCCGGTATCGTGGCCGCACCGGCCGGGGCCTCCAGCGTGAAGACCGATCCTCTGGCCTCTTCTCAAGCGGCCGCTGTTGAGGTAGCGACGTTCTGGCTTGGCGATGGCGGCACCAACCTGACGAACGCCACCCCGTACAACGTTCAGACCGCCGTCGACCGGGTCAATCCCGTCGGCACCATTCCCGTGGATACCAAACCCGGCCATATCCCGCCGTCGCCCCCGTCCACCACCGGCGTAGCGAACGCTAAAACGCCCGCCACCTCGGGCAAGGTGTTCTTCGTCGGCGCCGACGGTCAGCCACATTGGTGCACGGGCACCGCCGTACAGTCGCAGTACCGCAACCTCGTGGCTACCGCAGCGCACTGCGTGTACGACACCCAGCGCCCTGGCGTCACCCTCGACAAGTGGGTCTTCATCCCCGGCTACTCCGACGGCACGACTCCGTCGGGTCTCTACGTCGGAAAGCTGGTTTTCGGCCACTACGACTTCCTTACGTACAACGACTACGACCGCGACTACGCCTTCGTCAACGTCTACAGCGGCGTCGTCTCCTCCACTTCAGATGGATTGACCAACTTCGGCAGGCTGGTCGACAACGTCGGTGGACAGGGCGTGGCCTGGAACCAGCCGCTGGGCTCCTCGGTCGACGTCTTCGGCTACCCGGCCGGCCCTCATCCCGACGGCAAGCGGCCTTACACGGGTGAGACCATCGAATCGTCCAGCGGTCGCACGAGCGCCGCAAGTGTCCCCAGCTTGAAGGCCGAGGAGTTCGTCGCCGTCAAGTCTCCGTTCACCGGCGAAGGCGCCCTCGGCTCCTCCTGGATGTTGCGCTATGACAACGGCAGCCGCCTGGGCTACCTCAACGGCATCACCGTCAGCGTCGCCGACACCGATGGCAACCTGCGTTACGACACGAGCCTCTCCGCATACTTCGATGGCGAACTGGCGGACATCTACTCTGCCGCCAGCGCGTCGTGGAGCGGCTCGGTCCTGCCCGGGTAATCCTCAGGAGGGGCGCCACGGCGTCCGTGAAGTCGAGCACGGTGGCGGCCAGCACCATGCTGCGGGTATCTGCGCGACCTGGACCTGGTGGTCGTCCGGGCCGGTGGCCTAGCGGTCTTCGGGTGGAGGCGTGCTCGTTCAGCCTTCCGCCGGGATACGTATCACCCGGACATCGATCCGGTACGCCAGGTGGCACACCACCGCGTTCGTGTGGTCACGCAGGCCGGCGGCCAGGAGCAGGTCCCGCTGGGTGTGCAGGATCCGGTAGCGGGGATGGGTCGGCACCACGCCCGGGATGACCACGATGAGCCATCTGCCGGACGCCTCCTTGCGCTTGACGTACTCGATGACGGGGCGGACCACCGTGTGGCGGGGGCTCTCGATGACCTCCAGGTCGACTCCCGGGTTCCAGTCGTCCCATCTCCCGCGGATGTCCTCGGTGGTCTCGGAGCTGTCGGAGGCGGCGACCGCGATGACCTCGTGGCCGAAGGCCAGCGCCGTGCTGAGCGCCTTCTCCGTCAGCGCGCTGACCGCGTGCGTCGGGCTGATCGGGACGATGACCAGCGCGGACGACGGATCGGGAGCGTGCGGAACCGGCTGGGGCCTGCCCCGTTGGAGCGCCTCGTCGACCTTGGTGTAATAACGCTGGATCCGGCTGAACATCAGCATGAGCAGGGGCACCACCACCACGACCACCCAGGCGCCCTCGGTGAACTTCGAGAAGAGCAGCACCAGGGCGGCGATGGCGGTGATCACGGCGCCCACACCGTTGAGCGTCACCTTGCCCACCCACCTCGGCGGGCGCCGTATCGTCCAGTGGCGGACCAGTCCGACCTGGCTGATGGTGAACCCGATGAACACCCCGATGGCGAACATCGGGATGAGCCGCTGGGTGTCGGCGTCGACCGCGATCAGGAGCACCGCGGCCGTGATCGCCACCGCGACGACCCCGTACCGGTGGACGGGCCGCTCGGTGCGCAGCGAGAACAGATGGGGCAGGCGGTTGTCCTTGGCCAGCAGGCTCATCAGCACCGGCAGGCCGCCGAAGCTGGTGTTCGCCGCCAGCCCGAGTGCGAACGCGACGATGATGTTGGCCGCGTAGTACAGCCAGCCCGTGCCGTAGGCGCCGGCCGTGAGCTGGGCGAGGATGGTGACGTCCGCCCGGGGGACCACGCTGTCACGCCGGATGAGGGCGGCCAGCCCGACCAGCATCGTGGCCAGCAGCGCGCCCAGCATCAGCTCCGTCCGCTGGGCACGCCGGACCCTCGGCCGGCGGAACATCGGCACGCCGTTGGCGATGGCCTCCACCCCGGTCAGGGCCGAGCATCCGGAGGAGAACGCCTTCAGGATCAGCAGCACGCTGACCGCCTCGTAGGCCGGCAGCGGCTCCGGTGCCCCGACCACCGCCGCCGGTTGGGTCCGCAGCAGGCCCGCGACCACGATGCCGAGGATGGTCGCGATGAACAGCAGGGTCGGCAGCAGCAGCACTTTCGCGCTGTCCGCGAGGCCGTAGAGGTTCACCGCGGTCAGCACGGCAAGCCCCACCAGGCAGGTTTCGAGAAGGTGCGGGGCGAGGACGGGGAACGCGGAGGCCAGGCTCGCGGCACCCGCCGTCAGGCTGACCGCCACGGTCAGGACGTAGTCCACGATGAGCGCGGCGGCGGCCAGCAGGCTGACCCGCTGACCGAGGTCCTGCTTGGCCACCGCGTACGAGCCGCCGCCGTCCGGATAGGCGGCGATCACCTGGCAGTAGGACGTCACCAGGATGACGAGCAGGAGGGCGATGACGATGGTGATCGGCAAGGTGTAGCCGATGGCGGCGCTGCCCGCGGCGACCAGCACGACGGCGATCGCCTCTGGACCGTAGGCGACGGAGCTGAGCGCGTCGAGGGACAGGGCCACCAGCCCCTGCAGGCTGGTCAGATGCGCCCGGTCACCCTCGCCATGCCGAAGCTGGACCTTCGGCCCCTGCCGGCTGGACAGCAGCCCGCTCGTTGTGGCGACCGCGCGGCCAGCCGGCATAACCCGGTGTCCCGCGTGCCCGTCCGGATCCCCCGTCCGCACAGCCCCGCCCGATCCATCGTCGTGTGCCCCGAACTTCCCCGATGCCCTATACCCGGCTTCCGGCCATGGCTACCAGCGGAAACGCGACCCGGCGACCGCGCCGATCACGTCTCGAAGCGAGCCGAACGTGTGCGCGGGCAGCATCAGGTCGCAGTACGGCAGGGCGGCCGCCATGCTCGCCACCCGTGGTTCGAAGCCGGGGGCGGCGGCCCGGGGATTCATCCAGATCACCTGGTGCGCCCGGCGGCTCAGCCTGGCCATCGCGGCGCCCAGCTCCTCGGGCGGATCGCCGTCCCAGCCGTCCGAGCCGACCAGCACGATCGCGCCCCTGACCTTCGCGCCGTGGTGCGACGACAGCAGCGCCCGTACGTTGGTGGCGATCCGCGTCCCGCCGAACCGGTCGGTCACCCGCTCGGTCGCCAGCTCGACCGCCGCGGCCGCCGAACGGCTCGCGAGCACGGGCGTCAGACGGGTCAGCGTCGTCCCGAACGCGAACACCTCCGCGTCCACGGTCATCGTCAGCGCCCGCATCAGATGCAGGTAGGCCGATGCCTGCGCACGCATCGACTGGCTCACGTCGCAGAGCATCACGACCCGCCGTGGCCGCACGACCGGCTCCTTCCCGGCCAGCCGGAACGGCTCCCATCCGGTACGGCGGGAGCGGGTCAGCGTCGCCCGCACCGCGATCCCCCGTCCCTTCCACGACACCCGGAACCTCCGGCTGCGCCGGGTCGGCCAGCTCGCCGCCGCCTCCTCCAGCCAGCCGCCGAGCAACTCGCACTCCCGCTCGTCAAGCTGCTCGAACGGCACGTCGCCCAGCGCTTCGACATCACTCGGCGACAACTCGGGCACACGCGCCGGGCCGTCCGAATCCTCGGCCCCGGCGACCACCGCCGGCAGCGTCGTCCACGGCAGCCCGCCCGCGTCGTCGCCGCCCGCCCGCGCGTCCGGCAGGGGGGCGAACGCGTCGTCCGCGCCGTTCTTCCGGGCGAGCGGCCGGCGCCGAGCGTGCGGGTCGAGCGCGGGACCCGTCGCCTCGAAGATCTCCGCGAACGCCTCGTCGAAGAGCGCGATCTCGGAGTGTCGCCGAACCAGGGTGATACGGGCCGTCCAGTAGAGCTCCGGCAGCGTCCTGGGTTGCGCCACGTCGATCGCCCGGAGGAAGTCATCGACGCCGGTCAGTCCCACGGGCACGCCCCGCCGCCGCAACCGCGCGGCCAGCGAGGCGGCGAAGGCGGCCCTATCGACACCCGGCAGCATCGCCCGGCGCGTGGAGCGGCTACTCGACAAGGGTCCAGACGACGATCACGGCCACGATGACGACCACGATCCCGACGACGAGCGGTATCACCCTCTTGTACACCGACCCGCCCGCGACGCTCATGATGTCGAGCGGCTCGACCTCATCCTGATCAATGACCCGCCTCCCACCCGCACCAGCGGCCTGCGCGTCGGCCGACGCGACGCCACCCCCGTCCTGTGCGGCGGTCGGCACGGCTGCATCCTGCGGGGCGGCGGCCCCGGTGGATGGGAGCGACTCCGCTACCGGCGCGGTGGAGTCACCCGGCACAACCGCTTCACCAGGCGCGGGGGCGTCACCGGGCGCGGGGGCGTCACCCCGCGCGGGGGCGTCACCCCGCGCGGGGGCGTCACCCCGCGCGGGGGACGACTCGGCGACCGGCGCCGTCGCACTGTCAGCAGCGGCCAGCACCGCCGCATCATCCGCCGTGGCCGACACGGCAGCGCCACCGGCCGGGCTCGTGGCGGCGGCCAGGCTCGTGGCCGGGGCCGAGCCCGTGGCCGGGGTGGTGGCGGGGGCCGGGGTGGTGAGTTTGGATTCGAGGCAGGTGACGAACTGGCCGAGGAGTTTGGTGGAGACCTCCTTGATCATGCCGCTGCCCAGCTGGGCGATCTTGCCGGAGATCTTGAGGTCGGTGTTCACGGTGACGACGGTGTGGTCGCCGTCGGCGCGGAGGTGGGCGGTGATGGCGGCGGAGGCGTTGCCCGCGCCCCGGGAGTCACGGCCCTTGGCGTCGATGACGGCGCGGTGGTTGACGGCGTCCTTCTCCAGGAACCTGGCCGTGCCCGCGTACTGCGCGACGACCGGGCCCACCTTCACCTTGATCTTGCCGGTGTAGACCTCGTCCTCCACGCCGGTGAGCTGGGCTCCGGGCATACAGGGGGCGATCGCCTCCAGGTCCGTGAGCACCTCCCAGGCTCGTTCGACGGGCACTCCGACCGTGAACTCATTGTCGATCTTCATCTGGGTGTCTCCTCAGGTCAACTGGTCGAGCGCGGCGGTGATGACCTCGCGGTCGTCCAGGGTCTTCGCGACAGTGCTCAGCGTGCGCAGGACGTCCTCCCTGACCAGCTCGGTCGCGCCGAGCGAGGACAGCGCCGAGACCCAGTCGATGGTCTCCGCCATGCCCGGCGCCTTGTCCAGGTCGAAGCGGCGGATCCGGCCGACGAAGTCGGTGGCCGAGCGGATGAGCGCCTCGTTCGCGCCGGGCACCGTACGGCGCAGAATCTCTACCACGCGCTCGGGGGCCGGGAAGTCGATCCAGTGGTAGAGGCAGCGCCTGCGCAGCGCGTCGTGCAGGTCGCGGCTGCGGTTGGAGGTCAGGACGACGACCGGACGGCGTTCGGCGGTGAACGTGCCCAGCTCCGGGATGGTGATCGACGCCTCGCCGAGGAACTCGAACAGCAACGCCTCGAACTCGTCGTCGGCGCGGTCGATCTCGTCGATCAGCAGCACCGGCGGCTGCGGGCCGCGGTGCCTGACTGCCTGCAGAATCGGGCGTTCCTGGAGGAAGTCCTCGGTGAACAGGTCGGCGTCGTTCAGCCGGTCGTGACGGGCCTCGGCCAGGCGGATGGCCAGCATCTGCCGCTGGTAGTTCCATTCGTACAGGGCTTCGCCGGCGGTCAGCCCCTCATAGCACTGCAGCCTGATGAGCGGGGTGGCCAGGGCGCGGGCCAGTGCCTTGGCGGCCGTGGTCTTGCCGACTCCGGGCTCGCCCTCGAGCAGCAGCGGCCGGCCGAGGCTGAGCGCGAAGTATAGCGCCGCCGCGGTGCCGTCGTCGACCAGGTAGTCGAGCTCGTCGAGGCGGCGCCTGATGTCGTCGGCCCCGGTGAACGCAGGGCTCGTGAGGCCGCCGCTTTCCGCCACTTCCCTACCGCCCCGCCGTCCGCGCGAAATGATCACGGCAGCCCGTGCCGCAGAACCAGACGTCCTCGCCGTCCAGGACCAGGTGCGGCGTGCCCGCCGAGACGGTCACGCTCATCCCGCACACGGGATCGACCGCGAGCACGGGCTCCTCGCCGGCGCCCACGGACGCACCCCTCGACGAACCGGACCAACCGGACGAACCGACCGAGTCGGGCGAGCCAGGCGTCGCGGGCGGACCCGGCGGTGCCAGGTCGCCACCGCGGAGGGTGGCGACGATCTCGGCGAGGATCGACAGGGCGATCTCCGGTGCCGTGCGGGCGCCGATCCGAAGACCGGCCGGCGTGTGGATCCGCCGCCGTTCGTCGTCCGTCAGCCCCATCTCGTCGAGTACGGCGGTGCCGCGCCGGTGACTGGCCACGAGACCGATGTAGCCGGCGCCCGCGTCGAGGGCGGCCCGGATCGCGGCCTGCTCGTCACGCCCGTGGCTCGCCACCACGACCGCCGAGGCGCCCTCGGGCGACCGCCCCTCGGCGGCCCGCCGTACCGTGAAGTCGACCGTCGCGGCGAGGTCGGCGAGGCTCATGGCGATCGGCGAGCCGCCGGACACCCAGAGCACCGGCGGCGGCAGCAGCGGCTGCAGGAAGATCTCCAGGGCACCGCCCGACAGGCAGGGGTTGACCACGACCCGCGCGCCCGGCGAGTCGGGGAAGTCCTGTTCGCCGGAGGGCAGGACGCGCAGCAGGACGGTACGCCCGTCCTGCAGCGCGCCAAGTGCGGCGGTGCGGACCGAGCTCTCGGCGCACTGCCCGCCGACGAACCCCTCGATGGACCCGTCGGGCAGGATGATCGCGTCGTCGCCCGGGCTGACCGCCGTCGGCAGTTGTGCCCGGACCACGACCGCGTGAACGAAGGGAACCCGGTCGGCGACCAGTTCCTCCATCCGTCTGCTGGACCGCATCGCGTCTTTCCTGTCAGATCGGCGGCGTCGGCACGCCGCGCATGGCGTCCCACACCCGCGAGGGGGTGAGCGGCATGTCGGCGTGGCGGATGCCGTACGGCTTGAGCGCGTCGACGACCGCGTTGACGATCGCCGGCGGGGAGCCGACGGTGGCCGACTCGCCGACCCCCTTGGCTCCGATCGGATGGTGCGGTGAGGGGGTGACGGTGAAGCCCGTCTCCCAGTCGGGCACTTCCAGCGCGGTGGGGATGAGGTAGTCCATCAGCGAGCCGCCGAGGCAGTTGCCGTCCTCGTCGAACGCGATCATCTCCATCAGCGCCATGCCCACGCCGTCGGTGAGGCCGCCGTGCACCTGGCCTTCGATGATCATCGGGTTGATCCGGGTGCCGCAGTCGTCGACCGCGATGAACCGGCGCACCTTGACGTGGGCGGTGCCGGGGTCGATCTCGACCACGCAGATGTAGGCGCCGTGCGGATAGGTGAGGTTGGAGGGGTTGTAGCAGATCTGCGCCTCCAGGCCGCCCTCGATGCCTTCGGGCAGGTCTCCGGCGCCGTGCGCGCGGAACGCGATCTCCTGGATGGTGACCGACTTGGACGGGTCGCCCTTGACGTGGAAGGAGCCCTTGGTCCAGTCGAGGTCGGCGACCGACACCTCCAGCATGCCCGAGGCGATGATCCGCGCCTTGTCGCGGACCTTGCGGGCGACCATGGCCGCCGCCGCGCCCGACACCGGCGTCGAACGGCTGCCGTAGGTGCCGAGACCAAAGGGCGTCTGGTCGGTGTCGCCGTGGACCACCTCGATGTCGTCCGGCGGGATGCCGATCTCCTCGGCCACGATCTGCGCGAACGTGGTCTCGTGGCCCTGTCCCTGGCTCTGCACGGACAGCCGGACGACCGCCTTGCCGGTGGGGTGGACACGCAGCTCACAGCCGTCGGCCATGCCGAGGCCGAGGATGTCCATGTCCTTGCGCGGCCCGGCGCCGACGGCCTCGGTGAAGAACGCCACCCCGATGCCCATCAGCTCGCCCCGGGCCCGCCGCTCGGCCTGCTCGGCGCGCAGCTCGTCGTAGCCGGCCAGGCGCAGGGCCTCACGCATGGTCGGCTCGTAGTCGCCCGAGTCGTACACCCACCCGGTCTTGGTCGTGTAGGGGAACTGGTCGGGCTGGATGAAGTTCTTCATCCGGAGCTCGACCGGGTCCATCTCCAGCTCGTACGCCAGGCAGTCGACGATGCGCTCGACCAGGTAGACGGCCTCGGTGATGCGGAACGAGCAGGCGTAGGCCACGCCGCCGGGCGCCTTGTTGGTGAAGACGGCCGTCATCTTGCAGTAGGCGGCCTCGATGTCGTAGCTGCCGGTGAAGACGCCGAAGAAACCCGCAGGGTACTTGGTCGGCGCGGCGACGCCGTTGAAGGCGCCGTGGTCGGCGAGCACGTTGGTGCGGATGGCCAGGATCCTGCCCTCCCTGGTGGCCGCGATCTCGCCGCGCATGATGTAGTCGCGGGCGAAGCCGGTGCTGGTGAGGTTCTCGGCGCGGTCCTCGACCCACTTCACCGGCTTGCCGGTCACGATCGACGCGACGATCGAGCACACGTAGCCCGGGTAGATCGGCACCTTGCCGCCGAAGCCGCCGCCGATGTCGGGCGAGATGACCCGGATCTTGTGCTCGGGCAGGCCGGCGACCAGCGCGTACAGCGTGCGGTGGGCGTGCGGCGCCTGGGTGGTCGACCAGAGGGTGAGCCTGCCCTCGACCCGGTCGTAGTCGGCGACCGAGCCGCAGGTCTCCATCGGCGCGGGATGCACGCGCGGGTAGACGATGTCCTGGCTCACGACGACGTCGGCCGAGGCGAACACCGCCTCCGTCGCCGCCTCGTCGCCGGTCTCCCAGTCGAAGCAGTGGTTGTCGGTCTTGCCCTCGAGGTCGTCGCGGATGACGGGGGCTCCGGGGTCGAGCGCGGTGCGGGCGTCGATCACCGGGTCAAGGAGGTCGTACTCGACGTCGATCAGTTCGAGGGCGTCGCGGGCGGAGTAGCGGTCCTCGGCCACCACGAAGGCGACCTCCTGGCCCTGGAAGCGGACCTTGTCGGTGGCGAGCACGGCCTGCACGTCGTTGGACAGGGTCGGCATCCAGGCCAGGCCCTGCTCGGCCAGGTCGGCGCCGGTGACGACGGCCTTGACCTTGGGGTGCGCCTGCGCCGCGCTGACGTCGATGCTGACGATGCGGGCGTGCGCGACCGGTGAACGCAGGATGGCCAGGTGCAGCATGCCGGGCAGTCGCACGTCGTCGACGTAGCGTCCCCGGCCGCGGATGAAGCGCGGGTCCTCCTTGCGCAGCATCCGGCCGTAGCCGAGCGGTTTCTGGTCGTTGTTCTCGAATCCGGCGGGCCGGTGGTCGGTCGCGGTCATGGGGTGGCTCCGCTGGTGACGTCGGTGGCGGGCTCCAGGACGACGGGCTCCTGAGGGGCGGGCTCGTGGTCGGCCGGCTCCCGGTCGGCGGGCTCCCGGTTGGCGGGCTCCCGGTTAGCGGCCTCGTGGGCGGCGGCCCACCGCACGGAGCGGACGATGCTGGCGTAGCCGGTGCAGCGGCAGATCTGGCCGGAGATCGCCTCGCGGATCTCCCCCTCGGAGGGGTCGGGGTTGCGGTCGAGCAGCGCCCTGGCCGTCATCATCATGCCGGGCGTGCAGAACCCGCACTGCAGGCCGTGGCACTCCATGAAGCCGCGCTGGACGGGGTCGAGCTCGCCGTCGCGCTCCAGCCCTTCGACGGTGCGCACCTCGTGGCCGCCGGCCATGGCCGCGAGCACGGTGCAGGACTTGACCGGTTCGCCGTCGAGCCACACGACGCAGGTGCCGCAGTTGCTGGTGTCGCAGCCCCAGTGGGTGCCGGTCAGTCCGAGGTGGTCGCGCAGGAAGTGGATGAGGAGCAGCCGCCCCTCGATCTCCCCGGTGACCTCCTCGCCGTTGACGTTCATGGTCACGTGCATGTCACACCCTCCCGTTGAGCCGGGCGACGGAGCGGCGCAGGGCCCGCCTGGTGAGCTCCATGGCGAGATGGCGTTTGTAGTCGGCGCTGCCCCGCGTGTCGGTGGCGGGGCTGCAGTGCCGCGCGGCGAGGTCGCCGGCCAGCTGGTAGACCTCTTCGGACGGTTCCCGGCCGCGCAGCGCCTCGGAGACGGCGGGCAGCCCGGTGGTGTTGGGGCCGACGGCGGCGAGGCCGACGCGGGCGTCGGAGATGACTCCGCCGTCCAGCCAGACGGCCGCCCCGGCGGACACGATCGCCCAGTCGCCCGCGCGCCGCTCGACCTTCTCGTACGCGCTGGACCCGTTGCCCCTGATCGGAACGCGGATCTCGACCAGCATCTCGGCGTCGCCGACCGCGGTCTCGTACGGGCCCCGGTGGAACTCCTCCATCGTGACGACCCGTTCGCCGCCGCTGTTGCGGATCACGCAGCTGGCCCCGAGCGTGGTGCACACCGCGGACAGGTCCTCCGACGGGTCGGCCTGGCAGAGCGAACCACCGAGAGTGCCCCGGTTGCGGACGACGGGGTCGGCGATGACGCGCTCGGCGTCACGGAAGATGGGGAAGGTGTCGGCGAGCGCCTCGGACTCCAGCAGCTCTCGGTGCCGGGTCATCGCGCCGATGCGGATCTGGGTCTGCTCCACCTTGATGTAGCCGAGCTGGGCGTACAGATCGTTGATGTCGATCAGATACTCCGGCGTGGCGAGCCGGAGCTTCATCATCGGGAGCAGACTGTGGCCGCCCGCGACGAGTCTCGCGGAGTCTCCGAGCCGCTCCAGGAGCCCGATCGCGTGATCGACACTCGTGGCGCGTTCGTACTCCAACGGCGCTGGAACCTGCATCCAACACCCCTTCGCTGGTCGTGGAGGCCAAGTGGAACGCCGCGCACCGGGGATGTCAACGCCCACCTAAGGTTTCCCTTAATAAGGTCGCCCAGCGCTTTCCCTACTTCCGACATAGCGGGAAAAGTCGTCACATAAAAGCACTCCAAACTGTGATAAAGCAGGCGCCTGTTGGAGTTGGAGACCCTTGTAGGCTCTCGCGCGTGACAACGGCCCCCTCCCGGCTGCCGCCCCGGCTCTGGACCGCGGTGATCGTCCTCGGCTTCGTCGGTCAGGTGGCCTGGACCGTCGAGAACATGTATCTCAACGTGTTCGTCCACGACACGATCAGCGACGACCCGCGCGTCATCGCGGCCATGGTGGCGGCCAGCGCGGTGGCCGCGACGCTGGCGACGCTGGTGATCGGCGCCTCCTCCGACCGGACGGGCCGGCGCAGGGTGTTCGTCTCGGCCGGATACGTGCTGTGGGGTCTGTCCACCGCCGCTTTCGGGCTGGTCACCGTCGACGCCCTCGCCGGAGTCGGCCCCGTGGCCGGCGCCGTCACCGCCGCCGTGCTGGCCGTGATCGCGCTCGACTGCCTGATGTCCTTCCTCGGGGCCGGCGCCAACGACGCCGCCTTCCAGGCGTGGGTCACCGACGTGACGCGGCCCGGCAACCGCGGCCGGGTCGAGTCGGTCCTGGCGATCATGCCGCTGGTGTCGATGCTGGCCGTCTTCGGCGCCCTCGACCCCCTCACCCGGGCCGGCGAGTGGCAGCTGTTCTTCCTGCTCGTCGGCGGCGCCATCACCCTGGTCGGCCTCGCCTCCTGGTTCCTCGTCCAGGACCGGCCGCACCTCGTCCGCCGGCGGGGCGGCTACCTCGCCTCCGTGCTGCACGGCCTGCGGCCCTCGGTGATGCGCGCCAACCCGCCGCTCTACCTCGCGCTGTCCGTCGCGGCGCTCTCGGGCATCGCCACGCAGATCTACCTGCCGTACCTGATCATCTACGTCCAGCGCTACCTGCACATCGAGGCGTACGCCGTCGTGCTCGGGGTGGTCCTGACCGGCGCCTCGATCGTCAGCGTGGTCGCCGGCCGGTTCATCGACCGCGTGGGCAAGGTGCGCTTCCTGCTGCCGGCCATCGGGGTGTACGGGCTCGGTCTGCTGCTGATGTGGGCCGTGCGCGGCCTGGTCCCCGCGATAGCCGCCGGGCTGGTGCTCATGTCCGGCCTGATGCTGGTCATGGCCCCGGTCGGGGCGATCATCCGCGACCACTCGCCCGCCGACAGGGCCGGGCACGTCCAGGGGCTGCGGATGGTCTTCGGCATCCTCATCCCGATGGTCGCCGGCCCCTTTCTGGGCGCGCTGGTGATCAGGGGCGCCGACGAGTACTACGAGGACCTGGGCGTGCTCAAACAGGTGCCCACGCCGGCCATCTTCCTGGCCTCGGCCGCCATGCTGGTGCTGGTCGTGCCGAGCGTGCTCGCGCTGCGCAGACGGGAGGCGACGACGTGAACCCGCCGACGCCCTGGGGCGCCGCGCTCGACCCCGACGCGATCCTGCCCGAGTATCCCCGGCCGCAGCTCGTCCGCGACAGCCACCTCAACCTCAACGGCCGCTGGGAGTACGCCATCACGCCCGCCGGCGAGGAACCGGCCGAGTACGACGGGGTCATCCTGGTGCCGTTCTCGCCGGAGTCGCCCCTGTCGGGCGTCGAGCGGCAGCTCCAGCCCGACCAGACGCTGTGGTACCGGCGCACCCTCACCCTGCCCGACGGCTTCCTGCCCGCCGACGGCCGGCCGGTCCGGGTGCTGCTGCACTTCGGAGCGGTGGACCAGACCTGCCGGGTGCTGCTCAACGGCGTCGAGGTGGGCGGCCACACCGGCGGCTACCTGCCCTTCACCTGCGACCTCGGCGAGGCCCTGACCGAGGGCGCCAACACCCTGGTCGTTCAGGTACGCGACCTGTCCGACACCGGGCACCACGCGCGCGGCAAGCAACGGCTGAAGCGCGGCGGCATCTGGTACACCGCCCAGTCGGGCATCTGGCAGACCGTCTGGGCCGAGTGCGTGCCGGCCCTGCACGTGGAACGGCTGACCCTCACCCCGCACCTCGGCGACTCCTTCGTCGAGGTGACCGTGCACGCCTCGGGAGCGGGCGACGCCGACGTCGAGCTGCGCGCCGGCGGGACCACCGTGGCCCGCGCCACCGTCCCGGCGGGCCACCCCGTCCGCCTGCCCGTCCCCGACCCGAGGCCGTGGACGCCGGAGGATCCCTTCCTGTACGACGTGACGGTACGCCTCGGCGACGACCGCGTGGACGGCTACGTCGGGCTGCGTTCGTTCGCCGTGGGACCCGACGCCGACGGCGTGCCCCGGCTGACACTCAACGGCGCCCCCTACTTCCACGCCGGCATCCTGGACCAGGGCTACTGGTCCGACGGCATGTACACCGCGCCCTCGGACGAGGCCATGGTGCACGACATCGCCACGATGAAGCGGCTCGGCTTCACCATGCTGCGCAAGCACATCAAGATCGAGCCACTGCGCTGGTACTACCACTGCGACCGGCTCGGCATCCTGGTCTGGCAGGACCTGGTCAACGGCGGCGGCCACTACCACCCGCTGGTGATCACCGCGCCCGCCGTCACGCCGCTGCGGCTCCGCGACCGGCGGCACCGGTGGTTCGGCCGGGCCGACGAGGAGGGCCGGGCCCGGTTCCGCGCGGAGCTCCACGAGACCGTGGAGCACCTGCGCAACGTGGTGAGCCTGGCCGTGTGGGTGCCGTTCAACGAGGGCTGGGGCCAGTTCGACGCGGCGGAGATCGCCGCCGAGCTGGCCGAGCTCGACCCCACCCGTACGATCGACCACGCCAGCGGCTGGCACGACCAGGGCGCGGGCGACCTGCGGAGCCTGCACGTCTACTTCCGCCGCTTCCGGGTGCCGCGCCGCCGCGACGGCCGGGTCCTGGTGCTGTCGGAGTACGGCGGCTACGGCCTTCGGGTGGACGGGCACACGTTCAACGACCGCAACTTCGGCTATCGCAGGCACGACACGGCCGAGGAGCTGGGCGAGGCGTTCGAGCGGCTGCACGCGGAGCAGATCGCGCCGGCCATCCCCCTCGGGCTGAGCGCGACCGTCTACACCCAGCTCTCCGACGTCGAGGACGAGCTGAACGGGCTGCTCACCTACGACCGCAGGGTGCTCAAGCTCCCGGAGGAGCTGGTCCGCCGGGTCAACGCCCGCCTCCGCCTGGGCTGACCGTCCGGCCGTCCACGAAGGACGCCGGACCTGGGCCCGCCGTTCACGAAGGATGACCGACCCCGGCCCGGCGACCGCGAAGGGCCGCCGGGCCGGACGCCGTGCTACACGACCGCCCCGCTGCCGTCGCGGGATCGGGGCGTCCGCGCCTTGGGCGGCTCGGGCGGCGGCTGCTTGCTGAACCTCTCCAGCTCGATCGCCAGCGGCCCGGCCACGAACGATGAGGAGGCGGTGCCGGCCACGATGCCGATGATGAGCGCGATGGCGAAGTCGCGCAGCGAGTCACCGCCGAAGACGGCCAGCGCGACCAGGATGAACAGCGCGCCCAGGCCGGTGTTGACGGTACGCGGCACGGTCTGCAGGATCGCGCCGTTGACGACCTGCGCGAACGGCGCCTTGCGTTGCGCCGCCCACATCTCCCGCACCCGGTCGAACACCACCACCTTGTCGTTGACCGAGTAGCCGATGATGGTCAGCATCGCCGCCAGGAAGACGCCGTCGATCGGCTTGCCCAGCCAGGCGAAGGCACCGACCACGGCGGCCGTGTCCACCACCAGCGCCAGCACCGCGGCCGTGCCGAACGTCCACCTGAACCTGACCGCCAGGTACAGCAGCTGGGCGGCCAGGGCCACGCCCAGCGCGATGAGCGCGTTGCGGCGCAACTCCTCGCCCAGGCTGGGGCCGATCAGCTCGTCGCGCTGCTTGTTCACCTCGCCCACCTCGGTGTCGAGCGCCTTCTCGATGGCGACCACGTCGTCGGAGGTGATCTGCCCGGTGCGCACCGAGATGGCGTCGCCCGACGACTGGACGACCGCCGTGGGATGCCCGGCGTCGGCCACGACCTGCCGGGCCGTCTCGGCGTCGACCGGTCGCTGGGTGGCGAACTCGACGATCCGGCCGCCGGTGAACTCGACCCCGAAGTTCAGGCCCTGGAAGGAGAGCCCGGCGACGGCGGTGGCGAGCACCGCGACGGAGATGGCCAGCCAGAGCCGGCCGCGCCGCATCAGGTCGAAGTTACGCCTGGTGATCCAGGTCCTGACCCGGCCGACGTCGCCGAGCCCCGACATGCGCGGGCCGACCCGGCTGATGATCAGCTGGGTGAGGGCCCGGGTGATGATCATCGCCGAGATCAGCGAGGCGATCACCCCGATGGCCAGCGTCACGCCGAAGCCTCGTACCGGCCCAGAGGCCAGCCAGAACAGCAGGCCCGCCGCCACCAGCGTGGTGATGTTGGAGTCGGCGATGGCGCTCCAGGCGTTCTTGAACCCTCGGTCCAGGGCCGATCTCAGCCCCCGGCGGGACGATACGGCGTACTCCTCCCTGGCCCGCTCGAAGACCAGCACGTTGGCGTCCACCGCCATGCCGATGGCCAGCACGAAGCCGGCCAGACCCGGCAAGGTGAGCGTCGCCCCCAGGGCGACGAGCGCGGCGTAGGAGATCAGCCCGTACGCGCCCAGCGCGATCGCGGCCATCAGGCCGACCAACCGGTAGATCGCGATGATGAACAGCGCCGTCAGGATCACTCCGGCGATGCCCGCCTTGGCGCTCGCCTCGATGGCCGCCGAGCCGAGGGTGGGGCCGACGGTCCGCTGCTCGATCATCTCCAGCGGCACCGGCAGCGCGCCGCCCTTGACCAGGATGGCCAGGTTCTTCGCCTCCTCCGAGCTGAAGGAGCCGGTGATCTGCGTGGAGCCGCCGGGAATGCCGCCGCGGCAGGGCACGGACGGGTCGACCTGCGGCGAGGAGATGATCTCCTTGTCCAGCACGATCGCGACCCGGCGCTTGGGGTCGCCGACGGCCTCGCAGGCGGCGGCCCCGGTCAGCTTCTGCCAGGCGCCGGCCTCGCGGAAGTCGATGGTGACGAACCAGCCGGGCCCCATCTGGGGGTCGGTCGCCGCCGCGGCGTCGGTCACCCCGTCGCCGGTGATCGCGGCGGGGCCGAGCGCGAGCCGCTGCCCGGACTCGTCCGCCAGCGCCTCCTTGTCGTCGGGCTTCGCCTCGCCGGTGACCGAGTGGAAGGTGAGCTGCGCGGTCCGGCCGATCACCTCGGCGGCCTGGCGCGGGTCGAGCACGCCGGGCAGTTCCACGATGATCCGCTGCTCGCCCGACCGGACCAGGGTGGGGTCGACCACGCCGAGCGCGTCGGCCCGGCGCCGGAGCACGTCGAGAGCACGGTCGGTGGCCTCGGAGTCGGCCTTGACCGTCGGGGTGTCGCGGGTCTCGAAGACCAGTTGGGTGCCGCCGCGCAGGTCGAGGCCGAGGCGTGGCGACATGGTGAAAGCGATCAGAAATGCGGCGGCCACGATGACGCACGCGACCAGCGCGCGCCACAACGGCGCACGTGACATGGGAGCCTCCACGGGCTTCGGATGAGAAAGAGGACGTCAGAGCGTCGTGGAGGGTGGTGCGCGAGCAGGGGCGACCCGGTGGCCCGGCTGCGAGGGGAGGACCTCGCCAACGAGCCCGGCCGGCACGGACCGGAGGTCCTGCGCGTGCCAGGAGGTGACGGGCAGCACGGCGATGGCGCCCGCCACGGCGTGCCCGCCCGTGTGGGCGTGCATCCGGGGCACGCCGTCGTCCGGGATCAGGCCGCCGAACGCGAAGTCGGTCTGCCAGACCTCGATCGGAGCGGAGACGGCCTTGCCGTGACCGGCGGCGTCGGCGCTGTGGCCGCCCACGAACGCGAACATGGACAGCAGGAGGAGAAGCGCGGCAGGCAGCCTGGTGCGCATGATCCCCTCCTCGACCGGTTCGGCCAACCGTACCCCGGCCGTCAATCTACCCGGGGTATTACCCACATGCCTTTCCGCGCGGGCTGGGCTATGGTCGAGCTCATGGGCAGGTCGTGGCAGGTTCCACGCCGGTCCACCGCCTTCTCGGTCGCGGTGGGCCTGCTCGTGCTGTCCATGTTCCTGACCGTCTCCACCCCGGCCTGGGCCGGGGGTGACCCCTCGCGCCGCTGGGCCGACCTGATCGGGTCCGGAGACTGGATCGCCCAGCCGTCGAGCATGCCGTCGGCCTTCGCCGGCGCGCGCGAGCACCTGCCCTCCCTGTGGCCGCCGCTCCGCCGCGGGTCGCGGCCGGAGGCGCCCCACCTTCCGCTGCCGGCCGCCACGGGCGCCGACACCGGCTCGATCCGCAGCCCTCAGCAGTTCGCCTACCGTTCGGCCGACTCGCGCAGTCCTCCGCTGATCTGACCGTTTCCCGCATCTCTCCCTGCCCGCGCAGGCCCATGGCCCGCGGGCGCTCGCGCGTGCCCGCATCCGATCACCGGTGGGTCCCGCGAGCGTCCGCCCACGCGTGCTGCCCACCCACGCGGCGCAGGTGACCACCGGCTGAGACGTACCTTCCGGAAGGACTTCACATGATCATCGAACTCAGCAGCATCCAGATCCAGACCCTGCGCGAGGAGCTGCGGGAGCAGCTGCGGCGCCGGGAGACCCAGCTGGACAGCCTCAAGTCGTCGGCGGACAGCGGCAACGGCGCCGACATGGGCTGGCAGGACCTGATGGCCGCCATCGCCGCCGCCGACCGGGCGATCAACGAGACCCAGCAGGCCCTCGACCGGCTGGACGACGGCAGCTACGGCCGCTGCGCCCACTGCGAAGCCGGCATCCCGTACGAGCGGCTGAAGATCCGCCCGCTGTCGCGCTACTGCATCACCTGCCAGCGGCGGCACGAAGCCGCCTGAGCGCGCCGCCCCCGGCCGCCCGTGAGCGGCGCGGCCGGGGGTCGGCGCGGAGATCGGCGCTTACCGGACCGTTCCTAGACCGTTTGCATGGACTACGCCTAGTCAGCGCAGGCAAGGCCTCAAGGCATCCGACTTCATTTGGGGTGTTCTGCGATGATCTCTGCCCGGCGTGTCCTCGGCCGGCTGGCCTACGGTTCCCGCTACGACCGCCTGCCCGTGGGGCAGCGCGTCTACGTACGTCCAGGCGAGCGGTTCGCCCGCCAGGTCCAGTGGCGGTGGCGGCTGCGCCGGACGCCGGTCCTGTCCCTGGAGGAGTACGCGGCGACGCGGGAGCTCGGTGAGATCGAGGAGTTCCTGAGCTGCATGCTGTGCGGTGAGCCGCGGCAGCAACCGCTGTTCGAGCCGAGGGGCGACAAGGGCTGGCACTACCACGTCGTCCGGTGCCCGTCGTGCGGATTCCTCTACCGCAATCCCAACGTCCGGCCCGAGCGGCTCGGCGATCTCTACTCCTCCGGCTACAGCGGCTTCCTGACCGGCGCCTACGCGGCCAATCGGCAGCGCCGCTACCAGCTGACCATGGAGGCGTTCTCACCCGTGCTCGACCAGGGCGAGGGGAGGCGGCTGCTCGACTTCGGCTCGGGGGTCGGGTTGTTCCTGGAGCTGGCCGAGCAGCGCGGGTTCGACGCGTGCGGGGTGGACCTGTCGCCCGACTCCGTCGAGCGGGCCAACGCGCGGCTCACCCGGGCGCGGGCCTACCACGGCGCGCCCGAGGACGTGCCGGAGATCGCGGCGGGCGGGTTCGACGTCATCACGCTCTGGTCGGTGCTCGCGCACCTGCCGAGGCCGCTCGACGACTTCCAGAAGTTCCGCGACCTGCTCGCGCCCGGCGGCGTGCTGCTCATCCTGACCGTCAACGCCCGGTCGCTGCAGCTCAAGGCGTACGGGTCGGCGTGGAGCGGCTTCACCAAGAATCACCTGATGTTCTACTCGTCCGAGACGCTTCCGACGCTGCTCCGCCGTACGGGATTCGCCGGGGTCGCGTACGCGCCGCACTACGGCGACACGATCGAGGCGGGCACCGCCCGGATGGCCGGACCGCTGCAGTGGCGGCTGCGCCGCGCGGTGGACGCGACCGACGGCGGCAACATGATGCGCGCCCTGGCCTTCGCCGACGAGGAGGCGATCACCCGCTGGGGCGACGGGCTGAAGGTGCACCGGCTGCGGCGGGCCGGTCTGCCGCCCGTGCCGTCCCATCCGTCCGCGCCGGCGGGTCCGCGTGACCTGACCGACTCCAGCGAGATGGCCACCTGAGGGTGGCCGCCGGAGGACTCAGATCCGCAGCCGGTCGGCGGCGGGGCCGTGCCATTCGGTCAGCAGCACCGTGGCGTCATCGTCGAGTTGGTCCTGGTGATACTTCATGACGCTCTTGACCAGCCGTCGCAGGGTCTCGGGCACGGGCAGGCTGGCGGAGCTGTGGCGGATCATGAAGTCGATGAACCTGTGCAGGCCGAACTCCCCGCCGGCGCGGCCGCCCGCCTCGATGATGCCGTCGGTGAAGAACAGCACCCGGTCGCCCGGCTCCAGTTGTTCCTGGCAGAGGGTGATGGGCAGGCCCAGGTCGAGCCCGAGCGGGTGGGAGGGCGGGCACTCCAGGACGGTGGCCCACCGGCCGCCGCGGATGACCACCGGCGGGTGGTGGCCGCGGTTGACCCAGGAGAGCAGGCCGGTGCGCACGTTCAGCTCGGCCATGATCGCGGTGACGTAGCGGGTCATCCGCCCGAACTCCTCGATCAGCACCTGCTCGATCGCCTCGCTGTTGGCGACCAGTCCCACGTACTGGCGGCGGTGGTTGCGGCAGGCCGCCATGGCGAGGTTGGCGGTCAGACCGGCGGCGACGTCGTGGCCCATGGCATCGAAGACCGCCAGGTGCGCGACGTCGCCGGCCAGGGCGTAGTCGAAGGCGTCGCCGCCCACCTCGTAGGCCGGCTCCATGACCGCCGCGATCGTCACGTCCTCGGTGGCGAACGTCAGCGGCGGCGTCAGCTGCCACTGCATCTCGGCGGCGACGTGCATCGGCCGCGAACGCACCAGCCGGGCGTAGGTGTCGCTGCGGGTCTGCAGGCTGACCAGCATGAGCGCCACCAGGGAGGCCAGGTGGCGCATGACCTCCTCGACACCGTCGTCCGGGTCGGCGACCCTGACCTGCAGCAGGCCGAGCCGTTCGGTGCCGTCGAGCAGCGGCACCCACCAGCCGGCCAGCCCCTGCTCCGTCGCCGGCATGGGAAGCATCCGCACCTCCTGGAACGCCCGCCCGGCCAGCGTGGCCTCGACCCGCAACTCGGCCGGCCGCTCCCCGAAGGTCTGATGCACGTCGCCGCCGCTCCCGGTCACCAGGCGCAGCAGGTGTTGCTGCAGGTCCACCAGGTAGACGCCGACCTCGTCGAGGCCCGCGAGCGCGGCGTGCTTCTGGACCAGCTCCGGAAGCTGTTCCAGCGAGGCCAGGTGGCTGTCGTCCAGTAGTCCGGTGAGCATGCGGAGCACGTCGTGGTCGGCGATCATCGCCCTGGTCCTCCTGGTGGTAGTGCGGCCTCCGTCCTCTACCCGGATACGGAGACGTACCCTCCTGCGACACATCGTATGAAATATCCGTTTTGCTCCCATTCGAGACGATAATGGCCGAAACTTTCCATCAAGCGATTGACCGGGAATCGACCCGGCGGCTACCTTCTGCGGCATGACTTCCGCCGACAACCGCGGGCAGGTCGCTCTCATCCTGAAGGTCGCCACCCAACTGTTCGCGGCACTGGGCTACGACGGCACCTCCACCCGGGCGATCGCCGACGCGGCGGGCCTGAACATCGCCACCGTCAACTACCACATGGGCGGCAAGCGCGAGCTCTACCTGGCCGTGATGGAGCGCGCCCACCGGGCCGAACGGATGATGCTGGAGGCGTCCCTGTCCGACCTGTCGGGCACGAACCCCGTCCTGGCGATCCACCGGGTGGTCGACGACTACCTCGACTTCAGCGTGGAGAACCCCGAGGTCCCCGCGCTGTGGATGCACCGCTGGCTGTCCGACGCCAGCGACCTGACCGAGCTGGAACAGCAGTACGTGCAGCCGCTGATGTCCGCGGTGATGGAGGCGCTGCGGCCGGTGGTCGCGGCCGGCGTGATCGACTCCTCGGCCGACGTGGAGTACGCCGTGTGGACGGTCGTCTGGTGCGTCCACGGCTTCGCCAAGGGCGGCGTGCTCGACGAGCAGGGCAACCGTCACGGCACCGATGACCGGGTCGAGTTGCGCCGCTTCCGCGCCCACCTGCACCAGCTGGTGCACCGCATGCTCCGCCTGCCGGGCGACGCCCCGTGAGCGCGGAGCGGCTCGGCAGGGGCCGCTTACTCGGCTACGGCGCGGGGTCGGTCGGCACCGGCGTGTTCTCCGCCGTCCCGGGGCTGCTCCTCCTCTACTACCTGACCGACATGCTCGGCGTGCCCGCCGCCGTGGCCGGCGCCGTGCTGGTCGTGCCGAAGATCTGGGACGTGCTGCTCAACCCGCTCGTGGGGGCCGCCAGCGACCGCGAGGCCGTGCGCACGGGGAGGCGGACCCGGCTGATGCTGGCCGGGGCGGTCGGGCTGCCCCTGGCGTTCGCGGCGATGTTCGCGGTGCCCGGCGAGGCGCCGGGAGCGGCCTGGGCGGGCGCGGCGTTCCTGCTGGCCGCGACCGCCTTCGCGTTCTTCCAGGTGCCGTACGTGGCGCTGCCCGCGGAGATGTCGGAGAGCCCGGCCGAGCGGACCCGGATCATGTCGTGGCGGGTCGTCTGCCTGACCGTCGGCATCCTGGTCGCCGGCGGGCTGGCCCCCGAGGTGGTGAGCCTGTTCGGCGGCGGCCGGCCCGGCTACGCGGCGATGGGCGTGACGATCGGCGCGGTGATGGCCGCCGCCCTGGTCGCCGCGACGCTGGCGACCCGCTGGGTGGAGTCGCGGCCCGGGCCCCAGCAGCTCGGCCCGGTCGCCGCCTTCCGCCTGGCGCGCGGCAACGTGCCGTTCTTCACGCTGCTCGCGGCGTTCGTGGCGCAGGCGCTCGGGGTGGCGGTGATGCTGGCCGGCGCTCCGTACGTGGCTGCGTACCGGCTCGGCGACTACGGCCTGACCTCGGTGATGTTCGTCTGCCTCGTCGGGCCGAGCATGCCGGCCGTACCCGTGTGGGCGCGGCTGGCCCGCGCCTACGGGATGGTGCGCTGCTACCTCGCGGGCACCCTGGGTTTCGGCCTCGTCGCGCTGGCCCTGATCCCGGCCATCGCCACCGGGTCCCTGGTCGCGACGCTGGCGCTGACCGCGCTGGCCGGGATCTGCTACGCGGCGCTCCAACTGCTGCCGCTCTCGATGCTGCCCGACACCGTGCACGCCGACACCGCGCGCACCGGCCACGCGCAGGCGGGCGCGTTCACCGGGCTGTGGACGGCGGGCGAGACGGCCGGGCTGGCGCTCGGCCCCGGCCTGTTCGCGCTGGTGCTGACACTGTCGGGGTTCGTCTCCGCGCCGGTCGAGGCGCCCGTCGAACAGCACGCGGGCGCCCTCGACGGGCTGCTCTTCGGCTTCACCGCGCTGCCCGCGGTCCTCATGCTGCTCAGCCTGCCGTTCATCGTCCGGTACGGCCGGCTGACCGGAGTACGAGTGAAGGAGAACGTGTGAATCTGCCCGAAACCGGCGCGACCGTCGAGGAGCTGCTGGCCGAGGTCGCCCGGCTCAAGGAGCACGACCTGCCCGTACGAGGCGGCCAGGTCACGGCCTACGTCTACGACACCGGGCGCGGCGAGGTGCACGAGGCGGCGGCCCGCGCCTACTTCGAGATGCTGGAGGTCAACTGCCTGGACCCGACCGCCTTCCCCAGCATCGTCGAGATGGAGAAGCAGGTCGTCGGCGCGGTGGCCGACCTGCTCGGCGGCGGCCACGGCATCTTCACCAGCGGCGGCACCGAGTCGATCATGCTGGCGGTGAAGGCGGCCCGCGACGCGGCCGGGCGCGAGCGGCCCAACCTGGTGCTGCCCGTCACCGCCCATCCCGCCTTCCACAAGGCGGCCCACTACCTCGGGGTGACCGTCCGCCCGGTGCCCGTGGACCTCGGCACCTACCGGGTGCCGGCGCTCGGGATCAAGGAGGCGATCGACGAGGACACCGTGCTGGTCGTCGCCTCCGCGCCCTCCTACCCGCAGGGAGTCGTGGACCCGATCGAGGAGGTGGCCGCCGTGGCCGCCGCCGCGAACGTGCCCTGCCACGTCGACGCGTGCGTGGGCGGCTGGCTGCTGCCGTGGCTGCGCGAGGCGGGAGCGGACGTGCCGTCGTTCGACCTGTCGGTGCCCGGTGTCACCTCGCTCTCCTGTGACCTGCACAAGTTCGGCTACGCCCCGAAGGGCGCCTCGGTGCTGCTGTTCGCCGACCCGGCGATGCGCCGCAAGGCGTACTTCGCGTCGGCCGCCTGGCCCGGTTACACGATCATCAACGCCACCGTGCAGAGCTCCAGGTCGGCCGGTCCGCTGGGCGGCGCCTGGGCCACCCTGCGCGCGCTGGGCCGGGAGGGTTACCTGGAGCTCGGCCGGTCCACGCTGCGGGCGGCCGCCCGGTTAAGGGCGGGGATCGCCGAGATCCCTGGCCTGGAAGTGCTCGGCGAGCCGGACTCGTCGCTCATCGCCTTCCGGGGCACCGACGTCGACGTGTTCACGCTGGCCGACGAGGCCCGTGCCCGGGGCTGGTTCCTGCAGCCGCAGCTGTCCTACGCCGGCATTCCCGCCAACCTGCACATCACGGTGACCGGGGTGACGCTGGCCGGGGTCGAGGCGATGCTCCAGGTGATCGCCGAGTCGGCCGAGGCGGCCCGGTCGCGCGGCCCCGCCGAGCTGCCGGAGGGCCTGGTCGACCTGATCGCCGGGCTCGACCTGGAGTCCCTGGACGACGCCACCTTCGCCGAACTGGCCGCCTCCGTCGGCGTGGACCTCCGGCCGGGCGCCGGGCAGCCGGAGATGGCCGTGGTCAACGCCGTGCTCGACGCGCTGCCGGCGGCCACCCGCGAGGCGGTGCTGGTGAGATTCCTGTCCGTGATCTACCAGTAGGCAGGCGGGCGGGCCGGCGGTCGCGACCGTGTCCTACGTGCTCGGCGGCAGCGCCGCACCCGGCGGGTCTGACTGGTGCAGGGCTCGTTCGGCGGAGTGCCCACCGGCGAGCCCAGACGGTCTTTCAGCACCGGGGCAGGCTCCATGTCGGCCCGTCAGGGCTGCCTAGCCACACCCGTTGCTCGTCGTGCGCAACGGCGAGCCCGAACGCGGACTGGGGTGGCTCGCCGGCGTCCAGCCACGTAGTAAGGGCCCGCTCGACCGCGTCCCACAGGCGGTACGGCCCGTACTGGTGGACCTCCCAGCCGCCCGAGTCGGCGGGGCAGATGTCCGCATGCGAGCCGGACTCCACGTCGTGCAGTGCCAGCATGTCTTCCACCCAAGCGTGCTGTGCCTGGGGTGCGGCGAGTTGTGCGACGAACTGGCCCGTCTGATCGGTCAGCAGCGACGGATCCACGGTGGTGTGGCTGACGTCGCCGACGCCGAGCTTCATCAGGCCCATGGGCGGTGCCGCGTGCGGCCGGGCGGGCTGGAAGTACACGACCTCCGGGAAGGTGCCGCTCGCGGTGCCGTCGTCGGCGACCTTCAGGTGTGCCAACGCGCCACCGCCGATCCAGCCCAGCATGGGCGTGGTGATCGTCCCCCCCGGGCGGACCTGCCGCAACCACCGGGGTGGGATCGTACGCACCGCGCAGGTGCCGATGAGCCGGTCGTATGGGGCGTTAGGGTCCCAGCCGTCGAGCCCGTCGCCCTGCACGAGGGTCGGCTCATACCCTGCCGCTGTGAGCGCCGTCTTCGCCCGTCCGGCAACCATCGGGTCGTACTCGATCGAGGTGACGGCACCCGCGCCGAGCCGGTGGCACATCAGCGCCGTGGAGTAGCCGGTGCCGGTGCCGATCTCCAGCACCTTGTCACCTTCGCTGATCTCGGCCGTGTCCAGCATTCGCACGACGAGGCTGGGCAGCGTAGACGACGACGTCGCCCACACGTTGGCGATCGGCTCGGTGGCGTCCTCGGCCATGACACCGGCGACCTGGGTCACCAGGCTCTGGTCGCTGTTGACGAGGGCCAGCCAATCCTCTGGGCTCATCTGCGAGCGGTGGATGGATTCCCAGCCACGCGGGCCAGCCTGGAACACGTCGTCGCCGACGAACACCTCTCGCGGCACCGCTTCCAGCGCGGCACGCCAGCACGGAAGATCGATCTCGGCGGCGAGTTCCTTCCGGAGCTTGGCTGCCAGGTCGTTCATGGGGTCCATCCTTCCAGCAGGGTGTCCGCGAGCGCCTCGGCTATCGCGTCCGCGTCGGGCAGCCAGGCCCACTGCCCGTTGGGATTGCACTCCAGGAAAATCCACTCGCCTGCGGCGGTGAGGGCAAAGTCGAAACAGCCGAAGACCATGCTGAAGCGACGCAGGTAGACGTGCATTGCGGCCTGGATCGGCGCAGGTACCTCGATCGGGCTGTGCCCGAGGCGGTCCCAGTCGCCGCGACGCCAGTCGAGTACCCCGTCCGGGGTGGTGATCTCGCTGGCGAATACGTGATCACCGACCACTGTGACTCTGGCGTCGCTGGTCTTGAGCACCTCGGCTTGGAACAGATGGGCTGTGAGCGCGAGCGACTCGTCCACGTCGGCTGGATCGACGCGCTGCGTCCAGATGGCCGCCACCTCGCCCCCCGGCGCCGCGGGCAGGCCGCGGAACGACTTGTAGACGATGGGGCCGTGCTTGGAGGCGAACTCGCGGACGGCGCCGACGTCGTTCGTGATGAGTGTGGCCGGCACCTCCATGCCGACCTGTGCGGCTATCTGGAGCTGCGCTGGTTTCACTTCGGCCCGCTCGACGGCGGACGGGTGGTTGACGTACAGGCAGTTCGGCAAGGCCGCGAGCATGCCGTCGAGCCCGTGCCGCGCCTCAGCCTTCGCGAACTCGCGCTCCTGCGGCGGCAGCTCGTGGAAGCGCCACGGCGACGGGCGGCGACAGTAGACCGCCCGCACATCCTGCAGCGCTACGTCGCGGGTCGGGGTCCGCAACAGGCCCATCCATCCAGCCTCACCGGCCCCGAGCTGCGCGTTGAACGTCAGATCAGGGCCGATGTCAGCCGGATCCACCCGGGCCACCCGCGCGCCGCGCTCGTGCAGCGCGGCGATGACGGAATTGGCGGTGACGTCATCCATGCATGTGATCACCATGACGGTGCCCGGAGAGGATCGCATGTCAGCGCTGGTCGGTGTTCGAGTCGTCCGCTACCTGGGCGGCGTTCCCCGAGCCGTCAGACGGCCGGGACATCGTGACCGTCGCGTAGGTCCCGCAGGTAATGTCGACGGCGTGGCCGCCCGCGTCACGGTAGACGGCGAGCTGGGTGCTCTCCTCGAGTTCGGCGGTGTTCCACGGCAGAGGCGTTGCCTCCTGGTGCGGCGTCATGCGGGTCATGCCCCAGGGGCGGGTGGACGGGATGGTCATCGAACCTCCTTGGTGGATGGCGGCGCTGCGGCGGGCGCCTGGGATGTGGGGATCCCGCCACCGCGCCATGGCCCCAGTCAGCGATACGCGGCCGGGGGTCTGGGTGCCGGGCCCCCGCGTCAGGCGGCACTCGGGGCCCGGCGTCGCCCGGAGGTGGCTCCGGACTCGGGCCCGGCGACTCCAGGGCCCTGGATCCGGCACGGCTCCCAGCCGGGGTAGGTCGTGCGCAATGCGGCCAACTGGCGCCCCACGAGCCGGGCGCACTCGACCTCGCCCGCGTCGGTCACGTCCATCACCGGCACCGGGCCGGCGACGGGCGGCTCGCGAGGCGTGCCTCGATGTCGGCCTGCGCGTCGAGGTGTTCGCGCAGTTGCTCGGAGGTGTCGCCGCCGACGCTGCGGGTGACCCCGTCGACGACTGGGCGTCGGTGACCTCGGCGCGGCGGATCGCGTACCAGGCGGTGGCTCGCGGTGGGCGTTCATGCCGCGCCAGACACGCCAGCCGGGGTAGTCGTCGCGGAGCTGTTCCAGCTCGTCGTCCCGGTATCCCATGCTGGCGACCGTAGGGCCGGCCGTCGCCCGGTCCCAGGGACACGATGTCGGGACTCGCCGTGCGGCCGGACGCCAACCCGGACACGACATCCGGACTGCTGGCGTCAGGGTTGGTCGAGCGTCTGCACCAGGCTGCGCAGCGTCCCCGACAGCCTGGTCTTGTGCTCCACGAGGTCGTCGACGAGCGTGCGCGCCACGCCCTGATGCCGGAACCACTCCGGCGACAGATCGCGGGCTTTCACAGTGACGTCGACCGCCTCGTCGGTGCGATGCCGCTCGAGCAGCGCGGCGCCGACGTCCAGCAGATGGCGGCCGTACTGCACGCGGTAGAGGCCATCGGCGCGGACCCGGCGGGCGGCTCGCAGCGCGGCGTCGGGACGGTGCAGCGCGGTCATGATGTGCGCCTGCTGGATCGCCACGTGCGTGGGCCCGAACGACGTCCAGTAGTCGTGGCGGTCCTCACCGACCCGGGCCGCCCCGGCGGACGCGATCCGCAGGTACTCCTGGGCGGCGTCCGCATCACCGCGGGTGCCGGACGCGACGGCTGCGTGCAGCATGAGCCCGCCCCACGCCGCCACTTGCGCGGCCGGCCCGCGCGTCATGGACGGCTCGATGTCGGCCGCCGCTTGCACGGCGAGCCGCTCGGATTCGTCCAGGCGGCCCTGGTGCAGCATCACCCAGGCATACATGCCGTAGTGGGTGGCCAACCGCCACGGGTCGTCGCCGTGGCGGGCGGCATGGATGGCCCGCTCGGCGGCTATCGCCGCGGCGTCGTCGCGGCCGGTGTGCACGAGCACCGAGGCGGCGAGCTGCCAGGCGTGCGAGAGCGGGCCGGAGGCCGCAGCCAGGGCGACGGTCTGCAGCAGGCGGCACTCGTTGATGATGCCGGGCAGGTCGGCTGCGAGGACGCCGAACTCGCCGGCGAAGTACGCGCCGTATCCGCGCTCGACGAGGAGCCAGAGGTCGTCGAGGGTGGGTGGTTCGCCGTCGTGGTCGGGGTGCAGGCCGGGCAGCAGGTCGGGGCTGATGACGGCGTCGCGGACGGTGAGCACTGCGGCGCCGGGCACGGGTTCGAGGTGTGAGTTTTTGCCCGCGATCTGGCCGGGGTCGACGTCGAGCGCGCGGGCCAGCTTCAGCATGGACGCCCAGGACATGCTCTCGCGGACGTCGCGTTCGAGCTTGCTGATCAGGTCGACGCTCACGTCTGCCCGCTCGGCGAGCTGGCCCTGGCTGAGGCCTCGCTGGAGCCGTAGCGAGCGCAGACGTTGTCCAATGGTCGTGCTAGCGTCAGTCAAGGCCCTGCACCTCCTGATGATGTCGCAATCTCAGGCTAGGCGCGGGGCCTTACGCGTTGCGAGAGGTTGGGCGGATCGGTTAGGCGACCCGCACGAGCTGGTCAACCTGATCGGGCTCCGCTCCCACCTGAGGGAGGTGGCCGAGGTGCGCGAGCGGCTGCCGCGCAGGATCGTCGAGGCGGGCGAGGCCGCCCCGGTCATCGAGCCGGTCATTGAGCTCGCCGCCGAGTCGACTGCGACGAGCGGGTGCTGCCCGACCCGGTCGTGCGGATGGGTGGCCTCACCTCCGTGAGGTTCGGCCACCAACCCGCTTCGGGTGACGGTCAGGTGCGGCGCCAGCGCGACTCGCCGAAGCAGTAGCCGGCGAAGAGCACCAGGCCGAGGGCGATCAGCACCAGCAGCCACGGCCCGACCGGGGTGTCGGCGAACGCCCGGAGCGCGTGGTCCATGCCGCCGGCCTTGTCCGGGTCGTAGGTGATCGCCGCCTGGACAACGAAGATCCCGGCCAGCCCGGCGATCGCGCCGCGGGCGATGTAGCCGGCCATGCCGAGCCGCTCCATGACCGAGCGGGCGCGCGGCGACATCTGGCCGAGGTTGAGCTCCTCAAGGAACTTCTTCTTGATCCCCGAGTGGATCCAGTAGACGCCCACGCCGAGAACGGCGAGGCCGATGGCGCCGACGATCAGCTGGCCGCCCGGCAGTTCGAGCAGCTTGGCGGTCACGTCCTGCGACTTCTCGTCGTCGGACGTGGCCTTGCCGGACAGCAGCATCGACAGCAGCGTGAAGCAGACCAGCACGTACACACCGGTCCGGACGGCCGCCTCGGCGCGGTCAGCGGTCTTGAGACCGCCGAACAGCGCCTCCGTGGCCTGCCACAGCGCCAGGGCGGCGAAGCCCACCACCATGATCCACAGAATCACCTCCCCGAACGGCAGATCCGCCACGGCGGCGATCGCGCCGCCTTTGTCGGCCTGTTCCTTGCTGCCGCCGCCGATGGCGATCTGTACCGCCAGCACCCCGATCAGCGCGTACAGCACCCCGCGGCACGCCAGGCCGACCCTGGCGAGCCGGTCCAGTGCCGGATGGTCGGCTGCCCGGCGCGCCATGGACTGCGCCTGGCGCCCCGCCTGCTCCGCAGTGCTCACCGTTCCTCCTCAAGTGTCGGTCAAGGAATGGCAAAGTGCCCTGAAACAGACGTTGTACGCCTTCGCTGACCGCATCCGGCCGCTGACCACGACGGGAACCGTCCCGGCAGCCGGCGGAAGGCGGAACGGCGGCGGGCTCGCCACCACGCGAAGGAGGGCGGTCACCGAGGTGACCGCCCTCCTCGGAGCTGGGATCAGCCGGCGGACTTCACCGCGACGCGGTCCGCCGCGGCGGCGGTGTCACGGGCCGGGATGGACCGGAGGTTGAAGGCGAACCTGGCGGTCGAGTCGGCGATCGCGTCGGCGTTGACGTCGAGCGCGGTCGCGTTGATGTTCGCGGTCGTGTCGCACGCCTGGTGGTAGCAGACGTCGTAGGCCACGCCCGCGGTCCCGCCGAACAGGGCGGCCTCCTCGGGCGTCTTGATGCCCTCGGCGCCGGTGAAGATGCCGCCGGAGGGGATGCCCACCGCGATGAACGGGCCGTAGTCGGAGCGGCCGTCGAAGTCGGTGCCGACGTGGGCCAGGCCGCGGCTGTCGAAGAAGGATTCGAGCTGCTTCTCGATCTGGGCCGATCCGGGCGGGCCGGCCGGGCTGCCGGCGCCGTCGGAGTCGTCGCCGTCGTACAGCTTGTAGGCGTAGTTGGGCGAGGCCACCATGTCGAAGTTCAGGTAGACCTTGATCCGGTCACGCTGTGCCTGGGTGAGCTCCTCGACGTACTGGTCGGAGCCGAGCAGGCCGATCTCCTCCGCGGCCCAGAAGGCGAACCGGACCTTGTTCTTGACCGGGTAGTGCTTCATCTGCAGGGCGGTCTCCAGGATGGCCGCGCTGCCGGAGCCGTTGTCGTTGATGCCGGGCCCCTCCGTGACGCTGTCGAGGTGGGCGCCCACCATCACGACCTTGCCCGGGTCGCCGCCACGGGTCTCGGCGATCACGTTGTGGTTGGTGCCGAGCTGGAGCGTGGCGTCGACCTTGAGGCGTACGGTCGTGCCCGGCGTGGCCGCCAGTTCGTTGCCCACCGCGAAGTCGGCGAAGACCATCGGCACGCCGGCCCGCCACTCGCCGATGTCCAGCGGGTAGGCGTCGGTGCGGCCCGGCTGGCCCTCGTTGAAGACGATGATGCCGGAGGCGCCGGCGAACCCGGCGTTGCGGATCTTGGCGGCGAACGCGCAGGTGCCCCGCTGGATGAGCGCGATGTTGCCTGGGACGAATCCCGCGAAGTCCGACGTCTCGCAACCACTGGTGGAGGTCGGCGTGGGTGTCGGCGGAAGGGTCAGGTCCACCCCCTGGACCTGCGCCGTCACGTCACCGGCGGGCGAGGGCTGGAAGGTGTGGAAGTCCTCGTTCGGGACGTAGGTCTTCTGTCCTGGGATCTCCAGGGTGGGCGGGTTGTTCTCGGTCCAGCCCTGGACGAAGTCGATCGCGTCGAGTGTGACCTTGTAGCCGGCCTTGCGCAGCTTGTCCGCCACGTAGTCGCGGGAAGCGTCGTAGCCGGGCGTCCCCGCCGCACGGGTGCCACCGTTGGCGTTGGCGATGGCCTGCAGGGCGTTCAGGTGCTTTGTCACGTTAGCGCCCTTGACCTGCTTCACCAGGAGCTTGGCGAAGACGTCGTCGACCGGGCCGGCGCTGGCTGGAGTGGCCAGGGCCAGGGGAAGGGCGAGTGCCGCGAGCACGGCAGTGACGCCCTTCATCAGGGAAACGCGCATGTGGATCCTCCAACGACACCAAATGCGCTGCAAGATCCCCCGAGACAGCGCCTATTGGAACTTAACCCCACAATCAAGGCCCGCCTAGGGCCCAACCTGTGAGTGGTGACCGATGGACGAATCCCGAACACCATAACGAGCCGGACATCGGTGAGAAGTTCTTCCCCTCACCGATAGATCCGGCAAACCACCCCGGAGCAGATCAGAGCCACCGCACGGTCAGCCGACCACGCGGTAGTAGGTCAGCAACCGGCCGCCGTCGAGAATGTGGAAGGCCAGCGACGGCGCGACGTCGTAGTCGATGTCCTCGGCCAGGCTCGCGCCCGACTCCCACGGCAGCTTCAGACTGGAGACCACGCCCGGAGCCGCCCGCAGCGGACGCCCGCCGAAGTCGGAGGCGACCGCCGCGTGGCAGTGGCCGCACAGGACCGCCGCGATGTTCGGATGCCGTCCGACCAGCTCGGCGAGCCGGTCGGGCTCGCGCAGGCCGATGGGGTCGATGCCCCGGTGGTGCAGCACGATCGGCTGGTGGTGGAAGGCCACGATCACCGGGACGTCGGCCGGGGTGTCGTCGAGCACGCCGGCGAGCCAGTCGAGCGTCTCGTCGGCCAGATGCCCGGCGTCCTCGCCCGGGATGGTGGAGTCGCACAGCGCGTAGACGGCCTTGGGCGTGCGGTGCACCTGGTTGATCGGGGCCGTGCTGGGCGGCTCGCCCAGCAGCACCCGGCGGAACTCCGCCCGGTCGTCGTGGTTTCCGGGGCCCATGAACGTGGGGTGGCGGAAGTCCAGCAGCTTGCGAGCCTCCTCGTACTCCGAGGCCCGGCCGTGGTCGGCGATGTCACCGGTGACCAGCACGGCGTCGAAGTCGTAGGGCAGGCCATCGAGGAACTCGGCGACCCTGCGCGTCCGCTCGATGCTGCGCGGGGTGTCGTCGAGATGTGTGTCGCTGAGATGGGCAATCACGATCATGTCTAGATTTTTTCACCACCGGATCATCCGGCCAAGGTGCGCAGCTCACGCAGGTACTCGCGCAGCGGCTTCATCCCGGCCCCGGCCCGGCGCTCGTCCACGCGGGCCTCGTCCTCGATCGGCGTCCGCGGACGCCACTCGCCCTCGGGCGTCAGCTCCCACTGCGTGCCGTAGACCTGCGGGCGGCCCTCGGCGACCCGTACCCGGTCCTCCAGGAAGGCCAGCTCGCTCGGCTCGGCGTCGCCGTCGTCCACCGCCTTCCGCATCAAAACGAGCCCCCTGCGCTGGAAGGCGAGGTCGAGATCGGAGTGCTGGACCAGGGCCCACGCCGCCTTGGCGCCGTCCTCGCCGACCAGCGACCGGCCCGGCCAGCCGTACGTGTCGAGGATCTGCTTCATGCGCAGGGTGTTGGCCTCCTCGACCCGCCGCCACTGTTCCTCGGGCGCCTCCATGGTCCTGAACGCCTGGTCGCGGTCGAGCATCCGCAACAGCTCACTCCTCAGCCCCGGCTCGCGCGGACCGGCGGCGCCGCACGCCGGGAGCATCGAGAGCGCGGCGAACACCAGGAGCCATGACACCATCGCGCGCACGTCGAGCCCTCCTGCCCGCAAACCCCACCACGACCGTAGGCGAGGGGCCGCTCCCAGGGAATGCCCAGGTTTTCTGGGTAGCCTTCATCCGCATGACCTGGCAGACAAAGCTCAACTCGGCGCTCGGCAGATACGCGGGTGTCCGTTTCGAGCGGGTCAGGAAGGCCATTCCACCGCCCGAGAGCGCGGTCAGGCCGCCCGCGGATCCCGCCACCGACAGACTTCTCACCGAGCCGGTGTTCATCCTGTCACCCGTGCGCTCCGGCTCCACCCTGCTGCGCGCGATGCTCGACGCCCACCCGCTCCTGCACGCGCCGCACGAGCTCCACGTACGCCGCCTCAGCGTCGGCTTCGGCACCTCCCTGGCCCGCAAGGCCATGGAAGCGCTCGGCCACAACCAGGCCGACCTCGAACACCTGCTGTGGGACCGCGTGCTCCATCGCGAGCTGGTACGAAGCGGCAAGCAGTACATCGTGGACAAGACCCCCGCCAACTCCTTCGCCTACCAGCGCATCGCCACCTGCTGGCCCGACGCCCGCTTCGTCTTCCTGCTGCGTCACCCCGCCTCCATCGCCACCTCCTGGTACGAGGCCAGCCCCGACAAGCGCACCCGGGCCGAGGCCGCGGCCGACGCCCTGCGCTACATGAAGGCGGTGCAGCGGGCACGCAAGGGGCTGACCGGCCTGACCGTGCGCTACGAGAGCCTGACCACCGATCCCGAGCGCGAGACGCGGGCCATCTGCGAGTTCCTCTCCATTCCGTGGGCACCCGAGATGCTCGACTACGGGCAGCCGGGCGTCATCCGCAAGGGGCTGGGCGACTGGCAGGACAAGATCCGCTCGGGCACGGTGCAGCCCGGCCGCGATCTCCCTACGCCCGAGGAGATCCCCGAGATCCTCAAGCCGATGTGCCAAAGCTGGGGTTACCTGTGAAGATCCGCTATCTGCTGTTGCACGCGTACGGACTGGGCGGCACGATCCGCACGGTGTTCAACCAGGCGGGCGCGATGGCGGAGCTCGGCCACCAGGTGGAGATCGTCAGCGTCATCCGCCGGCGCAACGCCCCGCAGTTCGGCCTCGACTCCCGGGTGAAGATCGTGACGCTGGTCGACCAGCGTGAGCGGATCCTCGCCGACTCGCTGGGCCGCAAGGTGTGGCGGCGGCTGCGGGGCAAGATGGTCCCGTGGGGCGAGTTCGCCGCCGAATACTTCACCGAGCGGGTGGAGAAGGCGGTCATCGACTACGTGTCCGGCCTCGACGACGGCATCCTGGTGACCACCCGGCCGGCCCTCAACCTGATCTCCGCCCGCCGCACTCCCAAGGGCGTCATCAGGGTGGCGCAGGACCACATGAACCTGGCCGCCTATCCCGAGCCGGTCCGCAAGGAGATCGCCCGCTACTACGGCCGCTTCGACGCCGTGGTCGTGCTCACGAAGACCAACCAGCGCGAATACCGCGCGCTGCTGCCCCGCACGCCCGTCGTGCGCATCCCCAACGCCGTCCACCTTTCGCACGAGCCGTCCCGGCAGACCGACCCGATCGTGGTGACGGCCGGGCGGCTGGTCCGGCAGAAGGGCTACGACCTGCTCATCCCCGCGTTCGCCAGGGCAGCCGAGCGGCATCCCGGCTGGCAGTTGCGCATCTTCGGCTCGGGTCCGAAGAAGGACCACCTGGCCTCGCTCATCGAGGAGCACGAGATGGGCGACCGGATCCGGCTGATGGGGCGTACCGACCGGCTGGACAAGGAGCTCGCGAACGCGTCGATCTACGCGCTGTCGTCCCGCTTCGAGGGGCTGCCGATGGTGATGATCGAGGCGATGGGTCAGGGCCTGCCGGTGGCGGCGTTCGACTGCCCGACGGGCCCGGCCGACGTCCTGACGCCCGAGGTCGACGGGCTGCTCGTGCCGCCCGAGGACGTCGACGGGCTGGCCGCGGCCCTCGACCGGCTGATGGGCGACCGCGAGCTGCGCCTGCGCATCGGCGCGGCGGCCGCGCAGACCGCCCTGAACTACGCGCCCGACGTCATCATGCCGCTTTGGGAGGACCTTTTCTCCGAGCTTCTCTCCCGGGAGCCGATCATCGACACCCACTGGACCAGTTGACCGATCACAACGCCGCCGAGCTGGCCGTATGCTCGATATGTGCACTACTCAAGCGAAGTTATCTCCATTAACGGTAGACATCTGCATTTTTGAGGTTTTAGTACACTTTTGGGGAGACTCCTCTAAGAAACGGTGACCGCGACCATATGACGGCAACGCTGATCGACCCCGAAGTGGAGACGGCGAGACTGGCGGCGGTGCGCCGTTACCGGATTCTGGACATGCCACCCGACGGCACATTCGACCGGATCGCCCTGCTCGCCGCCCGGGTCTTCGACGTGCCCATGGCCTCGGTGACGATCGTGGGCGAGGACCACGTCTGGTTCAGGGCGCACACCGGCCTGCCCGAGGGGCTCTGCCAGATCCCCCGCCACCCCGGGCTCTGCGCGTCGGTGATCCTGCAGTCCGACCCCTACAGCGTGTCCGACGCCCTGACCGACCCGCGGACCGCCGCGAACCCCCTGGTGAGCCAGCTCGGCGTGCGCTTCTACGCCGCCGCCCCGATCATCACGGCCGACGGCCACCGGCTGGGCACCGTCAACGTGCTGGGCGACCAGCCGCGCGAGACCACCTTCCAGGAGATGCGGACCCTGACCGACCTCGCCGCCGTGGTGGCCGGTGAGCTGGAGCTGCGCCTGTCGGCCATGAACACGGTCGCCCTGGAACGCAGGCTGCGCGAGCAGGCCGAGGCCGAGCGCCGACGGCTGGAGCTGCTGACCTCGACGCTGCGCAGGGTGCTGCTGCCGCCGTCGCCGCCGAAGGTGCCGGGGCTCGACATCGCCACGCTCTACCACGTGGCCTCGGCCGACCAGGTGGGCGGCGACTTCTACGACGTCTTCCGCCTGGACGAGGACCGCTGGGCGTTCTTCCTCGGCGACGTGTGCGGCAAGGGCTCCGAGGCGGCCGTGGTGACCGCCCTGGCCCGGCACACCCTGCGCGCCGCCGCCGTCTACGACGGCGACCCGCGCGCCGCGCTGGCCAACCTGAACGCGGTGCTGCTCGACGAGTATCTCGGCGCCGACCCCTGCTACTGCACGGTCGTCTACGGCGTGCTCACGCCCGGCCGCGACGGGGTCGAGGTCAGCCTGGCCGGAGGCGGTCATCCGCCCGCCCTCGCGGTGCGGTCCAGCGGCGCCGTCGACGCCCTGCACACCGAGGGCGGCATGCTGGTCGGGCTGCTGCCCGAGGCCCACTTCGCCGTCGCGAACACGCGGCTGGAGCCCGGCGACGGGCTGCTCCTCTACACCGACGGGCTCACCGAGGCTCGGACCCGAGCCGGGCACATGTACGGTGAGGACAGCCTGATGGGTCTGGCCGCCAAACTCGCCGGGCAGTCCGCCGAGGCCATGGTGGAGCAGTTCGAGGACACACTCTCGACCTTCGGCCCCGGCCTGACCGACGACACGGCCGTCCTGGCCCTGACCGTACCTCCGATCGTGAAAAGGCACTCCCGGTGACCGCACCCGTTCACATGACGCAGGTCTCGGCCGACACCGGCGCGGGAGTCTGCGTCCTGTCCCTGACCGGCGAGCTCGACTACATCAACGCCGCGGAGCTTCGCTCCGACATCGAGGGCGTGCTCGCCCCAGAGCACCGCAACCTCGTGCTGGACCTGAGCGGCCTGGAGTTCTGCGATTCCACCGGCATCCGCGTCTTCCTCATCTTCCGCAAGCTCATGCTGGAACGCGGGGGCTCGATCGCCCTGGCCGGGCTCACCTCGCGGCTCGAACGCATCTTCCGGATGACCGGTCTGTCCCAGGCGTTCCCCTTGTACCCGAGCGCCGATCAGGCCACCGCCGCCGTCGCGGAGAGCGACTGAGCCGTCCCGGCGGCTCGCCGCCAAACCGGGACCCGGTACACCGCGATCGGCGCGCCCCGAAGGGCTATCGTTCGTCCATGGCGACCTACAGTCCAACACCGTTGCCCGACGCCCGGGGCACCAGATGTCGTGGCTGACCTACGCCTGCCAGCACCTCCCGGGCGTCACGGTGATCGCTGTGGGCGGCGACCTCGACGCCACCAACGCCGACCGGCTGGAGAGCTTCATCGACGAGTCGCGCCAGCGGCCCGACGACCATCTCGTGTTCGACATGACCGAGGTGTGCTTTCTCGACAGCTCGGGGTTAAGGGTGCTGCTCAACGCCTACACCCACTGTGTCCGGCACGGCGGCAGCATTCGCCTGGCCGCGCTCCGGCCGATGCCCGCCCGGATGGTGCAGATCACCCGGATCGACGCTCACCTGCCCGTGCACGCGACGGTCGAGGAGGCCCTGACCATCGTCCTCGCTCCGCCGGCCCCCGACAACGGCGGCAGCGTCGCCTGACCGGCCCCTACGGCCACACTCCCGCTCCGGCGTGGATCTCCCCGGCCGGCTCGCCACGCGGCGCGAGCGGCGGCGTGTCCAGCCCGGCTCCGTCGTGCAGCCCCCCCATGAGCTCCTGTACGGCCTCGCCCGCCGTATGCCTCGGCGTCCACCCCAGCACGTCGCGGGCCCGGTCCATGTTCATGATCGGGATCTGCAGCACCAGCTCCAGCAACCCCGGCGCGGCGGGCAGCAGCCGCAGGTGCCAGCCCGCGGCCATCGCGCTCCTGGCCACCCAGGCGGAGACCGGCACCGTCCGGGCGCCGAGCAGCCGGGCCAGCTCGGCCGGGTCGAGCACCGGATCGGCCGCCAGGTTGAACGCCCCGCTCACCGGCCGCGTGACGGCCAGCCGGAAGGCCTCGCCCGCGTCGTCGGCGTGCAGGGCCTGCAGCCGAAGCCCCGGAATGTCGGGCACGAACGGGATCCGGCCGGGCCGGATCAGCCGCCGCGGCACGAGCGCGCCCGCGAACAGGCGGCGCTGCTCGGTCGCGGCCTCCCGCTTGAAGATGAAGCCGGGCCGCATCCGCACCACCCGGATGCCGGGATGGTCATTCTCGAAGACGTCCAGCACCCGCTCGACGTAGGCCTTCTCGCGGCCGTACGCGGCTCCCGGCCAGCCATGGGTCGGCCAGCTCTCGTCCACCGCGCGGTCCTTGGGCCCCGGCGAGTACGCGCCGACCGACGAGGCGTGCACCAGGGCGGGCACCCCCGTCTCGGCCACCGCCCGGAAGACGCGCATGCTGCCCAGCACGTTCGCCCGCCAGGTGACGGTGGCGTCCCTGGTCGGCTGGAAGAGCCAGGCGAGGTGCACCACCGCGTCGGCGCCGTCGAAGATCCGCGTCAGGTCGTCGGTGACCACGTCGGCGCGCCGCCACTCGGTACGTCCGCCGCGCCAGCTCGGCATCCGCCGGGCGACCCCCACGATGGAGGTCACCTCGCCGTCGGCCTCCAGCGCCCGCACCACACTGGTGCCGACATTCCCCGTCGCCCCCACCACGACCACTTTCATGCGTCCCCCGCTGCCCCTGCTCAGTGGCCCGAAACCGGACGTTTCGCGTGTTGTCCCGATGGCCCCGCGGCGACCGGGATCCGCGTCAGGAACCCGCCGCCTTCTCCAGCAGGGACAGGTGGTCCTCCAGAGCGGGCAGCGCGGACTTGGCCAGCGCCACGACCTCCGGCGAGGAGCCCCGGTCGATCTCCTGCTTGGTGGCGGCGATCGCGACCTTGTGCGCCGCGGTCATCTGCGTGACGAACTCGCGGTCGAACTGGGCCGACGAGGCGTTCGCCAGCTTCTTGGCCTGCGCGCGCTGGTCCTCGGACATGCCCTCCGGCAGCTTGACCCCCAGCTTGCCGGCGAGCTCCACGACCTGCTTGTCGAGCTCGCCGTGGTCCTTGACCAGCATCTCGCCGATCGACTTGACCTGCTGCGAGGTGCCCTTCTGCTCGGCCAGCCGGCCCGCCCCGATCTCGGCCAGGTTGCCCCGGTGGGTCTTCCGAAGCCACGTCTTGTCACGGTCGGAGGGCTGCACCGCGCTGGTGGCGGTCGGCGAGGAGGCCGCGAGGCCCGTGCCGGCGGTGGTGACGGAGCCTCCGCATCCTGCGGAGGCGGTGACGGCGAGGGCGGCGGCGAGCAGGCCCAGGTATGAGCGGCGCATGGACATGGGATCCCCATCGGTCTGAAGCAGGCGACGATCGACTACGACTAGGCACACTGCCTATACGCCGGGTAGTCGTCGCGTCCAGCGCTTCGGCCGCCTGCCGCATCTCTCATGGGCGGACGTTGGCGTTGGGACCGCAGAGGTTGCCCTGGTCATGGACGCCCTTGACCGCCGTTCGCACGTCTCCGGCAACGTCGGCCGGAGCCGCTTTCGTCACCCGTCCGGACGCCCGGCGCCCCGCGCCGCGTGTGCTGCTGGGACCGATCATTACTCCAGTGACGCCAGAGGCTTTACACGCTCCGTATTGAATGAGTAACTACACGTAGCGAAATCTTTGCGGGAGGAGTGGTGTGCCATGACGGTCGGCTTCACGCACAACCTTGTGGGACCACGCATCGACGATCGGCTGGGCCGGTTCCTCGAGTCGTGGCGCGCCCCGGTCAGCGACCCCGACGTGGTGGCGGCCTACCAACTGCTGACCGGCTTCATCCTCAACGGCGGCAAGCGCATCCGGCCGCAGTTGTGCTACTGGGGCTGGCGCGGGGCCGGCGGCGACGACTGCGACGAGATCATCAGCGCGGCGGCGGCGCTGGAGCTGTGCCACGCCGGGCTGCTCATCCACGACGACATCATGGACGGCAGCGACCTGCGCCGCGGCCAGGCGACCGTCCACCGCAGCCTGTCGCGACTGCACGAGGGGCCGGGCGCCGAGAGTTTCGGCCAGGCCGGCGGCATCCTGCTCGGCACTCTCAGCCTGGCCTGGTCCGACGCCCTGCTGTCGTCCTGCGGGGTGGAGCCCGGGCGGCTGCGCGCCGCCCACCACCTGTTCGACGCCATGCGCAGCGAGGTCATCAGCGGTCAATACCTCGACATGCTGGCCCAGCTCAGATCCGGCTCCACCGTACGCGAGGCGCTCACGGTCATCCGCTACAAGACGGCCAAGTACACCGTCGAGCGCCCACTGCAGATCGGCGGCGCGCTGGCCGGCGCGTCGCCCGCGCTGCTCGACTCCTACTCCCGCTTCGGCCTGCCGCTCGGCGAGGCGTTCCAGCTCCGCGACGACGTGCTGGGCACGTTCGGCTCGTCGGCCGAGACGGGCAAGTCGGCGCTCGACGACCTGCGCGAGGGCAAGCACACGGTGCTGTTCGCGCACGCCGTGCAGCGGGCGACGCCCGTCCAGCAGGCCTACCTGCGCGCCTGGCACGGCCATCCCGAGCTGACCGAGGAGCACGCCGCCGAGTTGCGTCAGATCATCCGCGTGACCGGCGCGCTGGCCGAGGTCGAGGACATGATCGACGACCGCGTCCGGATGGCCACCGACGCGCTCGCGCTCGCGCCGCTCGCCCCCGAGGCGCGCAGCGCGCTCACCGTGCTCGCCGTCCAGCTCGCCCACCGCGATCGCTAGAAGGAGCAACCTCATCGCCCGAGCGCCCCCGGCGTCTCCACGCGCCCTGGAACGTTCCAGCAGTCCCCGGCCAGGCCCTACAGATCAAGATGGGTGATGCAGCATGACCGAAACGACCGAATCAACCGCGCCCAACGGCCAGCAGCAGCTCAGCCTCGGCACCGACGCCGCGCGCAATCTCGCCACGACCACCAAGACCCCTCCGCAGATGCAGGAGATCACCTCCCGCTGGCTGCTGAGACTGCTGCCGTGGGTGCAGACCGCCGGTGGCGTCTTCCGGGTCAACCGCCGGCTCACCTACACCCTGGGCGACGGCCGCATCACGTTCACCACGACGGGCGCCGAGGTGCGGGTCATCCCCGCCGAGCTGACCGAGTTGCCCCCGCTACGCGGCTTCGACGACATGGAGATCCTCGAAGCCCTCGCCGACCGTTTCACCCAGCGCGAGTGCGAGCCCGGCCAGGCGATCGTCGCCGAGGACGGCCCGGTCGACCAGCTCGTCCTGATCGCGCACGGCAAGGTGGTCAAGATCGGGCACGGCGCCTATGGCGACGAGCAGAGCCTCGGGGTGCTGGCCGACGGCGACTACCTCGGTGAGAGCCTGCTGACCGACCCCGGCCGCTTCGGCTTCACCGCGAAGGCGATGACCTCGTGCACCGTGCTCACGCTGTCCCGCCAGGACTTCCAGCAGATCCTCGACCGGTCGCCCGAGCTGCGCGAGCACCTCGACCGGCTGCGCGACTGCGGCGGCAAGGCCCAGAACGACTACGGCGAGGCCGCGATCGAGATGTCGTCCGGGCACTCCGGCGAGCCGACGCTCCCCGGCACGTTCGTCGACTACGAGTCAAGCCCCCGCGAATACGAGCTGAGCGTCGCGCAGACGATCCTGCGGGTCCACACCCGGGTCTCCGACCTCTACAACCAGCCGATGAGCCAGCTCGACCAGCAGCTCCGGCTGACCATCGAGGCGTTGCGCGAGCGGCAGGAGCACGAGCTGATCAACAGCCGCGACTTCGGCCTGCTGCACAACGCCGACTTCAGCCAGCGCATCCGCACCCGCACCGGCCCGCCCACCCCCGACGACCTCGACGACCTGCTGTCCAAGGTGTGGAAGGAACCGGCCTTCTTCCTGGCCCACCCGCAGACCATCGCGGCCTTCGGCAGGGAGTGCTCCAAGCGTGGGCTCTACCCGCAGGCCAGCGAGGTCAACGGGCACCGGGTGCCGGCCTGGCGGGGGGTGCCGATCTTCCCCTGTAACAAGATCCCGGTCACCGACACCCGCACCAGCTCCATCCTGCTCATGCGCACCGGTCAGGAGAACCAGGGGGTCGTCGGCCTGCACCAGACGGGCATCCCAGACGAGTACCAACCGAGCCTGTCGGTCCGGTTCATGAACATCAACGAGCAGGCCGTCATGTCCTACCTCGTCACCGCCTACTTCTCGGCCGCCGTCCTGGTGCCCGACGCGCTCGGCGTCCTCGAGGACGTCGAGATCGGTCGCGAGGACTAGACAACCGGGGTCTGGAGATTGGCGGTGTTCGGTGTGACGGAGCGGGACCAGAGAGACACACGGCTGAGCTTGGACACCGCGGCGGCGCGTACGCTCGCCACGACGACCAAGACGGTCGCGCAGATGCGGGAGATCTCCCCGCGCTGGCTGCTGCGGGTGCTCCCCTGGGTCGAGGTGGCCGGCGGAAGCTACCGGGTCAACCGGCGGCTCAGCTACCCGGTGGGCGGCGGCCGGGTGAGTTTCACGAGTGCGGGCTCCCGCGTACGGGTGGTTCCGCCGAGTCTGACCGAGCTGCCGCTGCTGCGCGGGTTCGACGACGCCGCGGTGCTCGACACGCTCGCCGGGCTGTTCGAGCAGCGGGAGTTCGACCGGGGCGAGACGATCGCGCGGGCCGGCGAGCCGGCCGGCAGCCTGCTCCTGATCGTGCACGGCCGCGCCGCCAAACTCCAGACCGGCCAGTACGGCGACAGCGTCGTGCGGGCGACGCTGTCCGACGGCGACCACGCCGGGGGCGACCCCCCGTCGCCGCAGGCGCGCTGGCGGTTCACCCTGGAGGCCCGCACCCCGTGCACGGTGCTGGCGCTGCCGTGGGAGGTGTTCCGGGTGGCGGCGGACCGCTCGCCGTCCCTCCGGGACCACCTCGCACGGCACCGGGCCGCGACGGCCAGACCACGCAACAAGTACGGCGAGGCGGCCGTCGAGCTGGCCGCCGGCCACCGGGGCGAGCCCACGCTGCCGGGCACGTTCGTCGACTACGAGCTCAGCCCCCGCACCTACGAGCTGAGCGTCTCCCAGGCGGTGCTCCGGGTGCACACCCGGGTCGCCGACCTGTTCAGCGAACCGATCGACCAGACCCAGGAGCAGCTCAGGCTGACCGTCGAGGCGGTGCGCGAGTCGCAGGAGCGCGAGCTGCTCACCAATCCCGACTTCGGGCTGCTGCACAACGTCGACCCCCGTCAGCGGCTGCCCAGCCGAGGCGGCCCGCCTACCCCCGACGACATCGACGAGTTGCTCACCCGCCGCAAGAAGACCCGCTATCTGCTCGCCCATCCGCTCGCCATCGCCGCTTTCGGCCGCGAGTGCAGCCGGCTGGGCGTCTACCCGCAGCCCGTCGACGTCGAGGGCAGGACGGTGCCCGGCTGGCGGGGCGTGCCGATCCTGCCGTGCGACAAGCTGCCGGTCACCCGCCGCGGCACCACCTCGATCCTCGCGTTCAGGACGGGCGAGGCCGATCAGGGCGTCGTCGGCCTGCGGCAGACCGGCCTGCCCGGCGAGCGCGAGCCCGGCCTCAGTGTCCGCGACATGGGCATCGACGAGCGGGCCATCGTCACCTACCTGGTCAGCGCCTACTACTCCGTCGCGGTCCTGGTGCCCGACGCGCTCGGCATGCTGGACCACGTCGAGATCGGAGCCACCACTTGAGCGGTCAGCCCTTCGAACTGCCCGACTTCTACCAGCCGTATCCCGCTCGGCTCAACCCGCACGTACAGGAGGCCAGAGAGCACTCCGAGCGCTGGGCCCGCGACATGGGGATGCTGGAGGGCTCGGGCATCTGGACCCTCGACGACCTGCGCGCCCACGACTACGCCCTGCTGTGCGCCTACACCCATCCCGACTGCGACGGACCCGAGCTGAGTCTGGTCACCGACTGGTACGTGTGGGTGTTCTTCTTCGACGACCACTTCCTGGAGACGTTCAAGCGGTCGGGCGACCGCAAGGGCGGCAAGGCCTATCTCGACCGGTTGCCCGCCTTCATGCCCATGGAGCTGACCGATGGCCTGCCCGAGCCGGCCAACCCCGTGGAGGCCGGGCTGGCCGACCTGTGGGCCCGCACGGTGCCCGCCCGCTCACCCGACTGGCGGGCCCGCTTCGCCGAGAGCACCCGGCATCTGCTCAACGAGTCGCTCTGGGAGCTGTCCAACATCAACGCGCACCGGGTGCCCAACCCGGTCGAGTACATCGAGATGCGGCGCAAGGTCGGCGGGGCGCCGTGGTCGGCGGGGCTGATCGAGCACGCCGTGGGCGCCGAGGTGCCCGCCCGCATCGCCGGCTCCCGGCCGATGCGGGTGCTGCGCGACGCGTTCTCCGACGGGGTCCACCTGCGCAACGACCTGTTCTCCTACCAGCGGGAGGTCGAGGACGAGGGCGAGCTGAGCAACGGCGTCCTGGTCCTGGAGACGTTCCTCGGCTGCACCACCCAGGAGGCGGCCGACGCCGTCAACGACCTGCTCACCTCGCGGCTCCAGCAGTTCGAGCACACCACCCTCACCGAGCTGGGCCCGCTCTTCGTGGCGCAGGGCCTCGACCCGCTCTCCTGCGCGGGTGTGATGGCGTACGTGAAGGGGCTGCAGGACTGGCAGTCGGGCGGTCACGAGTGGCACCTGCGCTCCAGCCGCTACATGAACGAGCGGGCCCGGACCGGCGGCGTCCTGGGCCCGGCGTCGATCACCGGGCTTCTCGGCGCCCAGCGAATCCGGTCGTTCACCCACGTCCCCCACCAGCCCGTCGGGCCCTCGCGCATTCCCGAGCTGCCCATGCCGTTCGAGCCCCGGCTCTCGCCCCACCTCGACCGCTCGCGCGCCAACGTCATCGCCTGGGCGCACGAGATGGGCATCCTGGAGGCGCAGCCCGGGGTCACCGGCTCGGCCGTCTGGGACGAGCAGAAGATCGCCGACTACGACCTGCCGCTGTGCGCGGCCGGCATCCACCCCGACGCCTCCCTGGAGGAGCTCGACCTGTCGTCGGCCTGGCTGGCCTGGGGCACCTACGGCGACGACTACTTCCCCGTCGTCTTCGGCCGCACCCGCAACCTGGCCGCCGCCCGCATCACCGTCGAGCGGCTCCGCCTGTTCATGCCGCTCGACGGCTCCGCGCTGCCCGCTCCGGCCAGCGCGCTCGAACGCGGCCTCGCCGACCTGTGGTCGCGCACGGCGGGGCCGATGGAGCCCGAGGCCCGGCGCAGGTTCCGCACGGCCATCGAGGACATGATCGACAGCTGGCTGTGGGAGCTGGACAACCAGACCGCGAACCGGATCCCCGACCCCGTCGACTACGTCGAGATGCGGCGCAAGACGTTCGGCTCCGAGCTCACGGCCAGCCTGTGCCGCCTCAGCCACGGTGACCAGGTGCCCCGCGAGATCTACGACAGCGGGCCGATGCGGTCGCTGGAAAACTCCGCCATGGACTACGCCGCCCTGCTCAACGACGTCTTCTCCTACCAGAAGGAGATCGAGTTCGAGGGCGAGGTGCACAACTGCGTGCTGGTCGTGCAGAGCTTCTTCGGCTGCGGCTATCCGGCCGCGCTGGACGTGGTGGCCGACCTGATCGCGTCGCGGATGCGGCAGTTCCAGCACGTGGCCGAGCACGAGCTGCCCGTCCTGTACGACGACTTCGAGCTGTCGGAGGAGGCCCGGGGCGTGCTGGGCGGCTATGTGCGCGACCTGGAGCACTGGATGTCGGGGATCCTGGTCTGGCATCGCGAGTGCCGGCGCTATGACGAGTCCTCGCTGCGCCGCCACCACCAGCCGCCGCGGTGGCGGCTGGGTGGGCCGACCGGTCTCGGCACCTCGGCCGCGACCCTCGTCTTCGGCGCTAGGGGAAGGCCCACAGCGCCGGGTCGCCCGATTCCGGGTGCGCCCGGTAATACCAGCCCATCAGGGTCAGCAGTCGGCGTTGGTACGCAGTGACGTTGTGCAGCCTTATCCAGCACTCCGCCGGGGGCACCGCGGGCATGATCAGCACGCGCAGGCCCGACAGGTCGATGAAGGCCAGCTCACCGGTGTCGACGTCCACCTGCCCGCGGTCCCGGTGGCAGCACGTCAGCGCCCTCCTCAGCGCCTCGCTGTTGGTCACGTCGATCTCGCCGACGAGCGTCAGGAGGGGAGGGTCTGTCGCCTCGCTCAGGGTGATCCGGACGAGGTCGTCCTCGTAGATCAGTTGTCGCGTGACGTCCGCGTCATCGCTCACCGGCCTCACACCCCCTCTTCTACGAGCGTGGGGGTTGTCTCCGGACCGCCCGGTGGCCCTGCCACCAGGGAGGATGACCGCCATCAGCAGCTGACGATAACCCGCAACCAGATTACACGAAAGGTGTTTTGTTTCGTGATATTCGCAATAAAATAGTGGTATTAGAGCGCACAGTTAAGTAGATCCGGCCTGAACGCCAGAACGCCCGGCTGATCGAGATATCTCGATCAGCCGGGCGTTCGCTTGCCCTGCGGACTACCTTGCTCGGCCGCCCTGTAGACGGACCTGGCCGCGCCGGCGGCTGCGTCGCCGACACCACCCGCCACTGTGGTGCTCGTCGCCGCCGGAGTCCGGGGCTCTCACATTCGCGATGATCTTCACCGGCCGGGGCCGGACGGCCTACCGAAAGCCGCCATCACCGGCCTGCGCCCGCCGGGGTTCGCTCCTGGGGAACACCGCCGCCATCAGGCGGTGCCTCCCAGCGCGATCCGCTCTTTACTGTTCGCCCCTGGCCGCTGGACGCGGGCGCGCGCTCATGCCCCCGCAGAGCGCGAGCACCGAGACCCTGCGGCATGGAACCGCGGTCGTCCTAGTAGCGCGAGTTCGGCGTGCGGACCGGCGGCACGCGGGTGCCCGGGGTACGGACGGGCGGGGTCACGGTGCAGGGCGCGCAGGTGCGAGGGGTGGTGCTGGTGCTGGTGCTGGTGCTGGTGCTGGAGGTGGTGGTGCAGGGCACGACGTTCGGGACGCGGACCGGCGGCACCTCGACGCACGGCAGGATGATGTCCGGGGTACGCGGGGTGCACGTCGGGGCGGGCGTGCACGTCGGCGCGGGCGTGCACGTCGGCGCGGGGGTGCACGTCGGCGCGGGCGTGCACGTCGTGGTGGTGTTGCACGTCCTGGTGGTGGTGCACGTGCCGGTGGTGGTGGTTGTGGTGGTCGTTCCCGGCGTGCGGACGGGCGGAGTGGTGGTGGTCGAGTCGCAGATCCGCACTCCGCAGGTGCGGGTCGTGCCGGTCCCACGGTTGTTGTTCAGTGCCGAGACCCGGACGTTCTCCAGGTGCCCGATGCTGAGGACGTCAATGTTCTTGAGGGAGTTGTTGCCCACGTTGTTGAGCAGCGCGAGGTCGTCGATGACCGACAGCTGGCTCCCCAGTTGGTTGCCGGTGTTGACGGGGTTGGGGCCGACGTCCGCCGAAGCGCTCGCGGCAGAGAGCCCGATCACGAAGCCGGCGATGGCTGCACCGGCGAGAATGCGACGCATCATTTTACTTCCCCTTCGTTGGAATCGGCGCTGAATGCGCGTCATCTAATTCACCCTCACAGGGTTGCGAGAGGCGCGAATAACGATCCACCGCACGGCCGAACGGCGCAAGCTGAAAGAGCTAAGCCGAAGTCAAATACGCGCCCCAATTCCTTGTAGGGGGTCGTCTTGATGTGATTGGTCCAGATTTGCGAGATGTCGTCGGCGTAAGGCGGCGATAATTCCACTGAGGTGGTACGAAAAGCAGCGTTGCCAATACGACGTACACCCCGTCTCGCAGTCCGCAGGCGGCGCCACGTCGCTTCTCGCCGGGCCCGGACGGTTCTCGCAAGCGGCTCTCGCGGGCCAGGGCGCAGGCCACCGCGTCATGCCACCACGTCGCGGAGCCGACGCCGGTCACTCGCCGAGCGCGTCCAGCGCTCGCCGAGCGCGCACAGCTCTCGCTGACGGCTGCTGCGAGGCGCGCACAGCCTCAACTGACGGCGCTCGCCGAGCGCGCACGGCTTTCAGCTGACGCCCCTTGCGAGGCCGAGGGACGCGGCTGCCACGCCAGGTGCCCACGTCACCAGGCCAACGCGAACCGCTCGCCGACCGGGTCGGTCGCGCCATGAGCGGCGTTCGGCATGCCCCGTCTGAATCACCGGGCGATGGCCGGCGACGGGCGACACCAGCGGACGAGAAGGCGCGGGGGACGCCGGCCGGCAGCGCACGAAAGGGCCCCAGCCAGGAACAACCGGTGGCCGCGAGCAAGAGACCCGGCGAGGACCACAGGCGAGAAAAGCCCTGCCAGGACGGCGGGCGAGGAGGGCTTTGGGAGACTGCGGGTGAGAAGGGTCCGACTGGACCGAAGGCGAGAAGACCGCAGGCGGGGGTCCGGCGGGACCGCAGGCGAGAACGACCGCGGGCGGGAAGATGGTGGGGAGGGGTAACGGTGGGAGGTGAGGAGGTCGGGCGGTGGGGTGGTTCCAAGTCGGGAGTCTCGGAGCGTGAACCGGGGCCTGGATGGGCAGGGCCTCGGAGTCGCCGTTCTCGCCGTGAGACCGGTCGCGGATGACGGGGCGCGGTACGGCCTGGGGGCGGTCGTACCAGCCTTGGAGGAGGAAAGGCGGCGGCCCGGACCGGTCCGCTGAGAGAGCGGGCCGGCCCGGGCCGAAGACGCTTCGTGCTCGGTGCGCACCGAGCCGGTCCGTGGCCTCGCGAGAATCCACGGTAGATCCAGCGGTCCGCACATGGACGTGCCATGTGCACCCCGGCCCGGAGAGCGAAGGGATGGCGGCCTCGGCGGCTCGTACGGCCATGCGGCCGACGAGCCGGCGACGCACCTTCGCGTCCGTGCCATGGGGGAACGTCAGTTGTTGTTGGCGACGTCGACGGCGACGTTCTCCAGGTGCGCGATGGTGAGGACGTCGATGTTCTTGATCGAGTCGTTCAGCACGTTGTTGAGCACGTAGGCGTCGTCCACGATGCTGATCTGGCTCAGCAGGCTGTTGCCGGTGTTGACCGGGTTGGGGCCGACGTCGGCGGAGGCCGCGGAAGCGGAGAAACCGAACGCGATGCCTGCCATGGCTGCGCCGACGAGAATGCGACGGATCATGATTTGTTTCCTCCGTTTGTTGGGCGCGGAATTTCCAGCGCCATTGTCGTTTGTGCAGGGCGGTGAGGTGCCGTCAATAACGATCCCGACACTCGACGAGGTCCGCAACCCAAGAAGATCTGGCCGGAGTCAAATAGCCGCCTCGTTTTCTTGGCACACGAGTTTCGCGCTGCCGAAGAGGCCAAGTCATATACAGAATGTATGGCCCGCTCCACCGCGCGGTTTAAGCATGATCACCCGAAGCTTGGCGAACTCCATCCGGGCCGGTGGACGTTCGCCGGGATCGACTGATGCGGCCGGTGAAGGCGTGGCTATCGCCTGGCGTTTTCCGCAGGCGGCCGTGACCGGCGCCGGCGCGGGCGGGCCCGCGCGGGCGTCCGGCGACCGGCATGCCGGTGTCGTCAGTCCGGATAGCCGGTTTTGCCGTCCGCGCCGGGTTCGGCGAGGCGGTCGAGGGCGGCCGAGAGCCTGCGCAGGGCCTCCAGGGACTCCCGGGCCCCGGCGGCGCCGAGCTCGGCCACGAGGCGGTCGGCGAACGCCTGGTGGCCGGGATTGATCTTCTCGATGGCCGCCCGGCCGGCCCCGGTCGGCTGGAGCAGCTTGGCGCGGCGGTGCGCGGGGTTGGGCCGGTATTCGGCCAGCCCCTTCTCCACCAGCAGGTCGGCGACCCGCTGCACGCCCTGGCGGGTCATGCCCATGGCGCGGGCGATGCCCGCCACCGGCAGCGGCTCGGGCAGGACGGCGCCGAGCACCTGCCACCAGGCCGCCGTCAGCCCGACCGGCCGGGCCAGCTTCTCGGAGACGTCCAGGAACTGGCCGTTGAGCCGGAAGGCGGTCAACGCGGTCGCCGAGAGCAGGTCGGCTGACTCGTTCATGCCGACATGAGCACTTCGTAGGCCGACGCGTCGCTCCTGGAGTGGAGCCGGAACCAGGCGCCGAGCACGTCCGGCCGGCACGCGTCGAGACGGCGGAGGATCTCGCGAGCCTCGCGGGCGAACGGCGCCAGCTCGTCGCCCTGGTCCCACAGGTCGGCGCCGGCCAGGATCAGCAGCGCGCTGCCGGCCGGGTCGAGCCGGTCGAGCGCGAGGTCGGGGGCGACGCGCAAGCCGCCCATGGTGGTGATCGGCTCGGCCGTCAGTGCGACCGTGACCAGGTCGTAGCCGCCGGGCTCACGGTGGAAGCGTCCGCTGCGGAGGTGGGCGGTCGTGTGACCGGTCTCCCAGTCGGCCATCGTGTCGTAAATACCTACATGCACCGGTCTCTTCATGACTATATGCTGTCATAACGACAACATGCTGTCAATGAGATCCCGTGCGAGGATAGCTCCATGGCAGAGATCGTCGGCGGGGGACGTCCGGTCAACGACGCCGAGCGCCGGGTGATCACATACCTGCGAGACCACGCGCCGGCCGAGTGGCTGCTCCTGCACAACGTCGAGGTGCCTCGCGGCGAGGACGTGTTCGAGGTCGACCTGCTCGTGCTCACCGGCCACGCGCTGGTGGTCGTCGACGTCAAGGGCACGCGGGGGCGCATCGAGGTGTCGGGTTCGCGGTGGTTCCCCCCGCGCAGAGAGGCGTACGGCTCGCCCGTCACCAAGCTGAGAGGCACCGCGCGAGCGCTGAAGGGCCTGCTCGTCTCCAAGGCCACCCAGCTGGAACGCGTCTACGTCGACAGCCTCGTCGTGCTCACCTCGCCCGACGCCAAGCTGGTCGACCCCGCCGGGCGCGACGTGGTCAACGTCACCGACCTGCCCGGCCTGATCCCCACGCTGAGCGACGTCTCGCGGGTCAGGCGCGGCTGCAGCCCCGACATCAGGCCCTACCTCACCGCGATCCTCGACGCGCTCAACCAGACCGTACGCCGCAGCACCGCGCCACCCAGGTTCGGCAACTGGGAGGTCGAGGAGCAACTCGGCGGCGACGCCAAGGTCACCGAATACCGGGCCTTCAACGCCACGCTGCCAGGCAGCGAGACGGTGCTGCTCCGCGTCTACCAGGCCGACCCGCTCGCCGACCACCAGTGGCGGGCCGCCGAGCGGCAGCGCATCGCCAACGCCTACCAGACGCTGACCAGGATCCCGCCGCACCCGTGCGTGGTGCGCTCCCGCGACTTCTTCGCCATCGACGACGAGAGCCGGTTCGTGCTGGTGCTCGACGACGTGCACGGCGAGACGCTGCAGCTGAGCCTGGGCCGGGGCGTCCGGCTGAGCGTGATCCAGGACCTGCTCCGCGGGCTCGCCCACGCCCACGCCCACGGCGTCATCCACCGGGCGTTGACGCCGGCCTGCGTGCTGGTCACCGACGACGGGCACGCGGTGCTGACCGGGTTCGACTACGCCAAGCCGGGGCCGCGCGACTTCACGGTGGCCCACGAGCTGAGCAACGTGCTCGACGCCCACTACGTGGCGCCCGAGTGCCAGGACCGGTCCGACCGGATGTCGGCCGCCTCCGACGTCTACGCGGCCGGGGTGATCGCCTACCAGCTGCTCACCGGCCAGCTGCCGACCAGCGCCGACGCTCACGGCCCCGATGTGCCCGAGGTGGTGCAGCGCATGCTCGACCACTCCCCCGCCAAGCGGCCGACCGCCGCCGAGTCACTGGAGGCGCTTCAGGGCATGCAGCAGGTGTCCCGCCTGCGACGCCTGGTGCGCCGCATCGTGTCAGGCCCCTGACGTGCGGACGGGCAGGTCGCGCCGCAGCTCGCTGGCGTGCTTGAGATAGTCGCGGGCGAGCACCGTGCGACCGGCCGAGCGGTGCAGCTCGCCCAGCAGCTGGGTGGTCGAGGCCGCGCCACTCCGGTCGCCCAGCTCCTGGAAGATCTCCAGTGACCGTTCGAGCGCGGCCGAGGCGGGCGCCAGCTCGCCGCGGGTGACCTGGAGCCCGGCCATGCTCTGCAGGGCGTAGGCGCGGCAGTGCCGGTCGCCGAGCGACTCGGTGATGTCCAGCGCGTGCCGGTGGAAGGACATGGCCCCGTGCAGGTTGCCCATCTGCAGGCAGACACAGCCCTCACGGTGGGAGTCGCCCAGCTCCTGGGCCAGCCGCATGGCCTGGCGGAGCGACTCCGACGCCTGGGCGAGCTCGCCCGTCCTGAGATGGACCCGGCCGATGGCCTGGCGGACGAACGCCTCGCCGTGCGGGTCGTCCGCGGCCAGGAACATGGCCAGCGCGCGCCGGAAGTGGCCGAGCGACCGGGCCTGCCGGCCGCTGAACTGGCTGTTCGGTGGTGGCGGTCCAGGCGGCCAGCACCCTGGACAGCGCCTCCCGGTCGTGGCCGCGTTCTACGCCGGCCCGGTCCGCGCCACGGCCGCCAACACCTGCGTGAAGTGGGGTGGCAAGGCGGGCTCGACGAGTTACGAGAGCCCGTTCGAGCACTGCGGCTGATCCCCCGTGGATCCCCTGTGGGTCCCGCCTTGGTCCAGGCGGTCCCGGCGTCCCTCCTGCCGCCGGGGCCGCCTACGCCTGTCCGGCGAGGTCGAGCGCGTCCAGCACGTCGACGACGTACATCCTGGCCTTCTCGGGGGCGCCGAAGGCGAGCCGGGCGCCGATCCGCCGGCCCGGGAGGGCGTCCGGCCAGCCGGCGGGCGCCGTCCCGGCCGCGAGGTCGAAGGCGGCGGGGCCGCCGCGGCGGTAGGACGAGTCCACCACCCGCCGGCTGGGCCATTCGGCCGTCACGTACTGCGCCACCACCTTCGAGCCGGGGCGGACCTCCGCGCCGGAACCGTCGATGAGGACGCGCGGGGCGGCGGTGGGCGTGAGGTCGGCAGGAACGGCCGGCAGCGGGCGGCCCACGAGGCGCGCGTCCGGCGGGTAGCCGCCGATGATGTCGAAGACCAGCACCACCGCGTCCTGGGGCGCTATCCCGGTGAGCGGCACGCCCGGCCCGGCCGCGTGGGCCGCCGGGCTGATCAGCATGACGCGCGAGCCCGCTGGCCGGTCGATGAGCGCCTCGTGCCAGGTGCCGGGGAGGTCGCGGCCGTCGAAGGCGACCGCGACGGGCCGGTGGCCGTCGTACGTGCTGATGTACGGCCGGTCGCCGGACCACTCGTGGACGGAGACGTCCGTCAGCACCACGTCGCCCGGGACCGTGCGCCGGCCGTCGCCCGCCGACAGCACCATGACCCGGGGGGTGTGTCCCGGCTTGGCGTCGGGAACGGCGATGACCGGCCGGCCGCCGAACCCGCCCGTCACGGTCGGTACGTCAGAGGTGGCGAGCACGGCAGGCCAGAACAGACGCACGTTTTCTCCCAGATAGCTCCCGGCCTGTCCCCTCAGGCAGCCGGATCCGGCCTGTTTCCTAGCCCCGATCGGCAAAAGGAAAGCCGATCGGACGACAAAGAGGCGGCACACTGAGGGGCGTGGGAAAGCCGAATCTGGCGCGCAGGGTCGCGGAGGCGGCCGAGATCGCGTTGACCAACCAGAAGTACGTGACGTTCATCGACGTGGTGACCGGGCTGCGCTGGCTGCACACCCGGCACGTCGAGCTGTGGCGGCAGGGCCGGGTCGCCACGCTGGCCGAGCTGGCCGCGGTCGACGACGACCGGCTGCGCGCGACCGCCGCCCTGCTGCGCGACTGGGCCGAGGCCAGAGGGCTGCGGCCGGTGGCCACGCCCTATCTGGCCGGCAGCCGTGACCGGCGCGAGCTGCGCTTCACCGCCTCGCCGGAGCAGGAGCCGTTCCGCGTGCACTGGCTGTCGCCCGACCTGAGCGAGACGCGGGTGAAACGGCTCACCGAGCGCCAGGCCAAGGCTCCCGACCTGGTGGTGGTCGCCCCCCTGGACGTGTGGACGTGCTCGACCTGCCGCGACACCGGCCCCTATCTGATCATGGAAGAGGACCGACCGCACTGCCTGACCTGCGCGGACATGGACCACCTGGTCTTCCTGCCGGCGGGCAACGCCGCGCTCAGCCGCCGGGCCAAGCAGGAGAGCGGCCTGTCGGCGGTGGTCGTCCGGTACAACCGGCGGCGCAAGGTCTACCAGCGCCAGGGCCTGCTGGTCGAGGAGCGCGCGCGGGAGGCGGCCGAGGACCGCTGCCTGGCCGACGAGGAGGTCCGCCTGCGCCGCCGCGAGCGCGACAGGGAGCGCAGGGCCGAGCAGGACGTCGAGTTCCAGACCCGGATGGCGGCCGAGATCGCCCGGTTGTTCCCGGCCTGCCCGGCCGAGCGGGCCCAGGAGATCGCCGCGCACGCCGGTCAGCGAGGCAGCGGCCGGGTCGGCCGCACGGCGGCGGCCAGAGCGCTCGATGCGGGCGCCATCACCCTGGCCGTCGTCGCGTCGATCCGCCATCTCGACACCGACTACGACGCCCTGCTGATGTCGGGTGTCCCGCGGATGGAGGCGCGCGACCGGATCAGGCACCGGATCGACGCCAAACTCGCCGAATTCCGAGCGACCGATTCCCGAGCGACCGAGTCCCGAGCAACCGAGTCCCGAGCGGTCGAGTCCCGAGGAGAGGTATGAACGACTGGCACGACGTACGCGAGGAATTGCGGGCGTTCGCGCTCGGACTGCCCGAGACCCACGAGGACCACCCGTGGGGCGAGACCGTCATCAAGGTGAACAAGAAGGTGTTCCTCTTCCTCGGCCTGGACGAGCCGACCGAGAAGTGGGATCCCACGTTCGGGGTGAAGCTGCTGTCGGAGGCGCACGGGCACGCGCTGACCGTGCCCGGCGCCAAGCCCAGCGGCTACGGGCTGGGCAAGGCCGGGTGGGTGACGGTGCCGTTCCTGGCCGAGCTGCCGGAGACCGAGGTGCTGATCGACTGGGTGGAGGAGAGCTACCGGGCGATCGCGCCCAAGCGGGCGATCAGGCTGCTGGACGGCCCGGTCACGTGACGGCCGGCCGCTGGGCGTACCTCTCGTCCTTCCACAGCTCCTTGTCCAGCACCTCGACCAGGGTGTGGGCGGCGTCCCACACGTCCACGTAGCGGGTGTAGAGCGGCGCGATGCCGAAGCGGAGGATGTCGGGCGCCCGGAAGTCGCCCTGGACGCCCCGGTCGATGAGGGCTCGCACCACCGGGAAACCGTCGGGGTGGCGGAAGCTCACGTGGCTGCCGCGCCGTTCCGCGTCGGCCGGCGAGGCGAGCTCCAGCGCGTCTCCGACGAGGTCGACGAAGAGTGAGCCGAGCGCCATGCTCTTGGCGCGCAGCAGGTCGAGCGGCACCCGCTCCCAGATGTCGAGGGCGGCGTCGAGCGACGCCATCGACAGCACGTGCGGCGTGCTCACCGCGAACCTCCTGATCCCCTCGGCCGGCCGGTACCCCTCCTCGAACGCGAACGGCTCCGCGTGGCCGTGCCAGCCGGACAGCACGTTCACCGCGTCGGCGTGGTGGCGCGGATTGACGTAGAGGAACGCGGGCGCGCCCGGCCCCGCGTTGAGGTACTTGTACGTGCACCCCACGGCGAAGTCGGCTGCCGAGACGTCCACGTCGAGGGCGCCGACGCTGTGGCACACGTCCCATGCCATGAGCGCTCCCGCCTCCCGCACGCGCGCGGTGACGGCGGGCACGTCGTGCCGCTCGCTGGTGCGGTAGTCGACCTCCGACAGCAGCACCACGGCCGCGTCGTCGAACCGGCCCTCGGCGAAGTCGCGGATCTCGTAGCCGCCGAGCGCCTGGGCCAGCCCCTGGATCATGTAGTGGTCGGTCGGGAAGTTGCGCGTGTCGGAGACGATCACCCGCCGCTCGGGACGCAGCCTGACGGCCGCCGACACCGCCTGGTGCACCGCGATGGACGTGGTGTTGCCGACGACCACCTGGCCGGGGCCCGCGCCGATGAGGGGCGCTATGCGGTCGCCGAGGGTGAGGGGCAGGTCGTACCAGCCGGCGTCGTTCCAGCCGCCGACGAGCCGGCCGCCCCACTCGTCCTCCACCGCCCGCCGCACCCGTTCGGGGGTGTGGCGGGGCAGCGCGCCAAGGGAGTTGCCGACGAGGTAGATGACTCCCTCGGGGAGCACGAACTCCGCCCTGAACTCCCGCAGCGGGTCGTCGGCGTCGAGGGCGAGGCAGCGATCGCGGTCGAGCATGCGGTCACTCTTTCATGGCGATAGTGGCTAATCACCCCATTTTCATCCCTCCTGTCCGCGCCAGGCGCGGGAGGGTCGCCCTCACCTCAGAAAGCTCTCGGCGTTGCCGCCGAGCAGCTTGGCGCGGGCCTCCTCGGTGAGGAAGGCCGCCTTCCTGATCAGGTCGCCCGCCGGAGACTCCCCCAACGGGTACGGGAAGTCGGAGCCCAGCATGACGCGGTCCTCGCCCAGCGTGTCGACGAGCAGCCGCAGCGCCCGCTCGTCGAAGACCACCGAATCGACACTGAACCGATCGAGGTAGCCGGAGGGCGGCAGCTCCGACCCGCCCACCGCGTCGTGCCTGCGGTGCCAGGCGTTCTCGACCCGCCCCAGCCAGAACGCGAACGAGCCGCCGCCGTGGGCGAAACAGACGCGCAGCGTGGGCGGCACCCGGTCGAAGACGCCGCCGAGGACCATCGACAGGATCGACAGGTGGGTCTCGGCCGGCATGCCGACCAGCCACTGCGCCATCCACCTGCCCATGCGCGCCCCGCCGGGAAGGTCCCAGGGGTGCACGAAGACGGGCACGTCCCTGGCCGCGCAGTGCTGCAGGAACTGCACGATCCCGGCGTCGTCGAGGTCGCGGTCACCGACGTGGTTGCCGATCTCGACTCCGCGGTGGCCGTTGTCGACGCACCGGTCGAGCTCGGCGCAGGCGAGGTCGGGGTCCTGCAGGGGCACCTGGCAGAACGGGATCAGCCGCTCGTCCGAACAGATCTCCAGGGCCAGGTCGTTGAAGATCTTCGAGACCCGTACGCCCTGCTCCGGCGGACGCTCGTAGGCGAAGAACACGGGGGTCGGCGAGACCACCTGCCGGTCGACCCCGTCCTCGTCCATCTGCCGCAGCCGCTCCCCGGCATCCCAGCAGTCATCCTGAATTTTCCGGAAATCGCGGTCGTTGACGAGGATCATCGCCTCGCGCTCGGACTCGACCCGCAACCGGGGCGCCCCGGGCCAGCCCAGCTCGGGCCAGCCCTTGGGCACGTAGTGCGTGTGAACGTCGATGACCACGCGCTAGCCCTTACCGGGGTGCAGGGCGCCGCAGCCGCCGCACGTGCGGGCGGCCGGGTCGGCGTAGAACGCCTCGAACACCGGCGGCAGGTCCTTGACGATGTCACGCACCTGCAACTCCACCTCGTGCACCAGGGCCGCGCACTCCGCGCAGTACCACTGGAACCGCTCCAGCTCGCCCTCCGGCCGGATCCGCTCCACCACCAGGCCCACCGACCCGGCCTCCGGCCGCTGCGGCGAGTGCGGCACCCCGGGCGGCAGCAGCCACATCTGCCCCTCGCGGATGTGCACGGTGTCGGGCCCGTCCTCGGTCATCACGTTGACGTGCATGTTGCCGCGTACCTGGTAGAAGAGCTCCTCATAGGGATCGACGTGGAAGTCGGTGCGGGCGTTCGGCCCGCCGACGACCATGACGATGAAGTCGCTCGCGCCCTCGAAGACCAGCTTGTTGCCGACAGGCGGCTTGAGCAGGTGGGCGTGCTCGTCGATCCACTTCGTGAAGTCGATGGGGGGCATCATGATGGCTCCTGGGGACGGTAGGCGACAGCCTGTATCTCTATCAGCAGGTGCGGATGGGGCAGTTGGCGCACCGCCACCGTGGTCCGCGTAGGTCCGGCCACGTCGAAGTAGTCGGCGTAGACCTCGTTGTAACCCTCGAAGTCGGACATGCTCACCAGATAGGTCGTGATCTGCACGAGATCGGCCAGAGAGCCGCCGGCGGCGGTGAGGATGTCGCCGACGTTCTCGATCACCGCCCTGGTCTGCGCCCGGATGTCGAGCGTGACGGCCCCGCGCTCGTCGACCTCGACGCCCGCGTACGTGTCGTCCGGCCTGCGTGAGCTGGTGCCCGACACGTAGAGGAAGTCGCCGGCCCGCTTGACGTGCGGGAACGCTCCCCTCGGAGTGGCCTTGCCGGGCACCAGCAGGGCGTCGCCGGAGCCCGTCACGGCGCGAACACCGCCCGCACCGACCCGAGCCCGGCGATGCGCGCCTCGAACACGTCACCCGGCTCGACGGGCGCCACGGGCCCGAGCGCGCCCGTCAGCACCACCTCGCCGGCCCGCAGCGGGCGGTCCGTACGGCCCAGCCGCCCGGCCAGCCAGACCAGGGCGTTGACCGGATGGCCCAGGCAGGCGGCGCCCGAGCCGGTCGAGACCTCCTGTTGTGGGGCGTCGCCACGCGTCATGGTCATCGCGGCCTGCCGCAGGTCCAGGCCGGCGAGCGGGACGGGCGTGTTGCCCAGCACGAACGCGCCGCTGGAGGCGTTGTCGGCGATCGTGTCGACCGGCGTGATGTCCCAGGCGGCCACGCGGGAGTCGGCGATCTCGATCGCGGGCAGCGCGAACTCCACCGCCCTGATCACCTCGGCCGCCGTGAACGGCCCGCCCTCCAGGTCGCGGCCGAGCACCAGCGCGATCTCGGCCTCGGCGCGCGGCTGGAGGAACCCGTCCACCGGCGCGGGTAGCCCGTCGAGCTGCGACCTGTCCGCGAACAGCGTCCCGAAGCTCGGCTCGTCGGCTCCGAACCGCCGCCGGGTCTCGGCGTTCGTGAGGCCGATCTTCCATCCGACCGGCCGCCGTCCCTCGTCCAGCGCCCGCCGCCGGTTGATCTCCTGTACGGCGTAGGCGTCGCGCTCGGCGCCGATCAGGTCACGGACGGGCGGGCACGGCTTGCCGGAGCGCGCGGCGTCGAGCAGCCGGTCGGCCGCCTGGGTGCGGCTGTCCACCGCCTCCGACCATTCGTCGTTCATCACGCGGCTCCAGGGGGCGTCAGTGGATTCCAGCAGAGGGTGAGCATCACCACAGTTTCCCGGTTTCCCGCATTTCTGGGTAGAACAGGACGAGCGGCTGGGGCAACCGGCCGCGCGCCCGCAACAGAGTAGACATCCTGGACATCATGCAGACACGCCTCGATCAGGTCACCGCCCACGACGGCTCCTTCGACGTCCACGTCTGGCTGCCTCCCGGCGGCAGCGGCCCCGGCATCCTGCTGATCCACGAGATCTACGGCGTCGGCCCGTACATCACGAAGGTGGCCGAGGAGCTCGCGGCCCGAGGTTACGTCGTCGCCGCGCCCGACCTGTTCTGGCGCCTCCAGCGGGGCTGGGTCGGCGAGCACACCCCGGAGGGCACGGCGGCCTCGATCGAGCTGGCCCGCGGATTCGAGGTCGCGCAGGGCGTGGCCGACTGCGCGCTGACCCTCGGCCACCTGCGGCGGCTGCCGGAGGTGACCGGCGGCGCCGGCGTGCTCGGGTTCTGCCTGGGCGGCTCGCTCAGCTTCATGCTGGCCACCCAGACCGAGCTGGACGCGGTGCTGTCCTTCTACGGCTCGGCCGTGCCCGATGCGGCCGGGCTGGTGGAGCGCATCGGCTCTCCCCTGCTGCTGGTCTTCGGCGGCAGCGACCCCTTCATCTCGCGCGAGCAGGTGGCCAAGGTCGAGCAGGCCGTCGCCGGCCGGCCCAACGTGCGCCTGCACGTGGACGAGGAGGCCGGGCACGCCTTTCTCAACAGCGAGGCGCCGATGTTCCACCAGCCGGAGGCGGCCGACCGCGCCTGGCGGATCGCCCTGGACTTCCTAGGGGAGCACCTGCCCGTACGGTGAGCCACCCTGTCCGCGAGGACACCTTCCCGTACCTCATCGGGGTGCGCGTGACGCGAACCCGGGAGTCATGGGGCGGAGCGAGCGTCGCGGCGGCCCCCGCCTCGATCACCGTCGAGGCCCTTCGGTACGGCTTACGGCCGGGCGGGTTCACCTTGATCAACGACGTGCTCCTCGACACCCTGGGGGTGGTGCCGGCCGCGCTGGTTACTCGCCGCTGGCGGGCCCGCCGAACAGCGGCCGGAGTCATTTCGCCATAACGGATGGCTGAAACCCATCACCTATCACCACATAGGCCCGATCTGCTGAAAAGAAGCTCGCGACCAACCTCCGTATCTGTGCGATCGTGGACAAGACGGGGCAAGTTCTCTGGAGACGCCGAACCCGGTTGGTGACAGAGGGTGGTCAAACGTGTCTGAATCCCCGGTACCCCACGATCCCCCAATCTACCGACGCATCGCCGACGGCCTCCGCGCCCGGATCCTGTCCGGCGAACTGCGCGACGGGGACCGGCTGCCGGGCGAGAACACGCTCATGGCCGACCACGCGATCGCCCGCGCCACAGCGAGGCAGGCGCTCGCCGTACTCATCAACGAAGGGCTGGCGGTGCCCAAGCGAGGTTCGGGGGTCTACGTGAGGCTGTTCAAACCGATCCGCAGGCATGGCTCCCGCCGCCTGTCACGCGAGCAATGGGGTGGCGGGCGGGCCATCTGGGACGCCGACGCCCGCGGCCGGCCGTTCACCGTGGACGAGGTGGAGGTGGTGCTTGAGGAGGCGTCCGAGGAGATCGCCGGGCTGCTCGCGACCGAAGAAGCGTGGGTCCGGCGCCGCCGCTACTCGGTCGACGACCGCCCGGTGCAGCTGGCGACCTCCTACTTTCCCGCTCCACTGGTCGACGGCACCCCCATCACGCTGCCCGACACCGGCCCCGGCGGCGTCTACGCCCGGCTGCGCGACCTCGGCCTGTCGCCCGCGCACTTCACCGAGGAGGTACGGGCCCGGATGCCGGCTCCGCGCGAGACCCGGTTACTCGGCCTGCCGGGCGGCACGCCGGTGATCGTGATCAGCCGCACCGCCTACACCGAGGAGGGGCGGCCCGTGGAGCACAACGAGATGGTGCTCGACTCCGCCGCCTACGTCCTTCAGTACGACTTCGACGCGTAGCTGTCCTCGAGTCCCATCCGACCCGCAGTCCGGTCCGTAGTTCAAGCGGATATGTCAAGCGATAGGTTGACCTGTCCTTCCCGATCATAGATTTCTCTAGAGAGGTGACGGATCCTTCAGGGAGACGGAACCTCGTAAGGGGGCCCCGGAAGGATGACCAGATGTCCTTTGACCGGCATCTCGCCGAAATCGCCCGGGAGTTCCCGCAATGGACCATCTGGCGAAGCGACGCCGGACGCTGGTGGGCCACCAGGCACCATCCGCTCAGCGCCGGGCAACGCGACGCCGGATGCGCGATGACCATCGACGCCGACGACCCGGACGACCTGCGCGAGCAGCTCCGGGACCAGGAGAGCAGGGCCGCGGAGCGGGAGGGACCACGACGCCGCACCGGCCCCGCCCCGCCCTAGCGCGGGCCGCCGGCCGTCAGAAGACGGCCCGGCGGCAGGCGCACACGAACAGCCCGGTGCCGGGTCCAGCGTCTCGGCGGCCCCGGCACCGGGCCCCCAGGGGGCCGCACACGCGGAAGCCTCCGACCCGATCGGGGGCGGAGGCTTCCGCTCACGGGACGTCCGCCCGCGAAGGCTGTCCCGGAGACGCGTGCTACTTGCGGATGTCGGACAGGTGGCCGAGGGTCACGTCGGTGTCATCGGAGACCGCGGGCCGGACCCGTGACGCCTCGTCCTCCTCGACGATGACGCGGACGTCGTCCTGCGCGTTCGCCGGCAGCGTCAGGTCGCGCGTCTGAGGCTCCTCGTGGTGGGCCTCCCGCCGCTGAGGGTCCAGCGGCTCCGCGCGAGGGTCGGCCAACGTGACCTCCTCGGTCGGCGACCCGTCGTACCGGACATCCTCGGTCCGCGACTCGTCGTAGCGGGCCTCCTCGGTCGGCCGCTGGTCGTAGCGAGCCTCGATCGGCCGCTCGTCGTGGCGGGCGTCCTCGGTCGGCCGCTCGTCGGATCCGGCCTCAAGGGACCGAGCCTCCTGCGGGCGCTCGAGCCGCGGCGCGTCCGCCTGCTCGACCAGCAGCGGGCCCGCGGCCTTCTCGGCGTGCATGAGGTCGCCGAGCACCGAGCTGATCTCGGTCAACCGGCGCACGACCTCGGTGTGGGTGTTGCCCAGGTACTCGACCCGCCGGCCCGCGTGCTCGTCGAGCGCGGCCACGCGCTGCTGCGCGGCCGCGAGGGTCGACTCGGCCTCCTCCCGGGCGGCGGCCAGCCCCTGCGCGGCCTCGGCCTGGGCGCTCTCGATCAGCCGCTCGGCCTCGGCCTGGGCGGAGGCGACCAACTGCTCGGCCTCCTCGCGCGCCTCGAGCCGGGTGGCGTCGGCCTCCATGCGGGAGCTGGTCAGCTTCTCGTCGGCGTCGGCGCCCGCCTGCGCCAGCATCCGCTCGGCCGCCGCCGTGGCCTCGCCCACCCGTCGCTCGGCCTCCGCCTGGGCTGAGGTGAGGATGCTGTCGGCCGTCTCGCGGGCCGAGGTGACCAGCCGCTCGGCCTCCGACTTGGCCGCGTCACGCACGCTGATGGCCTCGGCCTCGGCGTCCTCCTTCTTCTGCGCGGCCTCTTCCTCGCCCAGCTTGAGAATCTGCGCGAGCCTGGGGCTGAGGTCCTCGTAGCTCTGTGGCGCCTCGACCATGCGCCGCCGGGCCTCGGCGAGCTCCAGCCGGCCCTGCTCGGCCTGGTCGATCGCCCGGACCAGCCGTTCCTCCAGATCACGGATCTGGTTGCGGGTGCGGTTGACGTAGTCGTTGACCTGAGCACGGTTGTAGCCGCGGAGCGCGACCTCGAAGGTGTCCTCTTGCATCAGATCGGGAAAGCTCTCGTGCTGGTTTGTCATGGGGGTTACCTAAGGGTTTGCGTGAGGCGGGGGAGAACTGCGGCTGGTAAGGGTCTGGTGACGAGACGTCAGGAAACGACTTTCCTGCCATCTGCCCACGTCCGCAACCGGAACACCAGACCTGGGCGGGAATTACGATGAGACGGGTGTACATCGCTGCATTGAACAACGGAGCAGTCCCGGACATTCATCCCGAGGCGTACATCGCCCCTGGCGCCGTCGTGGTCGGGCGGGTGCGAGTGGGCCGGGCGTCCAGCATCTGGTACGGCTCCGTTCTCCGGGGAGACGACGAGCGGATCGAGATCGGGGAGGAGTGCAACGTACAGGATCTCTGTTGCCTGCACTCCGATCCGGGCGAGCCGGCGATCCTGGAGTCGAGGGTAAGCCTGGGCCACAAGGCGATGGTGCACGGCGCCCACATCGAGACGGGCGCGCTGATCGGCATCGGCGCGATCGTGCTCGGCGGCGCCCGCGTCGGGGCGGGCACGCTGGTGGCGGCCGGAGCGCTGGTCGGGCCCGGCAAGAAGATCCCGGCTGGGGTGCTGGTCGCCGGAGTGCCGGGCCGGGTCGTCCGCGAGCTCACCGACGACGACCGCGAGTCCTTCGCCCGCACGCCCGACAACTACATGGCCAAGGCGATCAGGCACGGGCAGGCGTCAGTGATTTGATCAGCGCCGCGTCCGGCACCGAGGCGGTGTTGAGCGGGTCCGCGTAGTCAGGCAGCTCCGGGCGCAGAAATCTGACGAAGTCCACGGTCAGCTTCACGTCCGGCACCCCCCTGACCTGCGTGGCGTTGCCCTTCGTGGCGTCCTTCTTGAGAGTGCTGTAGCTGTCCCAGTCGGTGTAGGCCGTGATGCCCCACTGCAGCACCTCGGGCAGGTTCGACTCCCAGCGCTTGCCGACCTTCCAGGTGCCGCCGTCCTCCTTGTAGAGGGCCACGGCGACGCGGCCGACCCTGGCCAGGACGAGGTCGACCCAGCCGGCCTTCACCGCCAGTTCCTGCGGCTTGGAGCTGCCCTCCCTGGTGTACTTCACCTCGACCTGGCTGCCCTTGTCGGCTGTGCCGGTGGTGACCGACACCCAGTTGGGGACCGCGTACGAACCGGGCTGGCGGGCCATCAGGCCGCCGAGCGAGAACTTCCGCTTGGGTACGCCGCCGCTCCTGCCCTCGACCTTGACCCGGGCGTGCATGACGATGTCTCCGGCCAGCTCCTGGAAGACGAACGGCCCACGGAAGCCGTCGAACCAGGCGGAGGTCCTGGGCTCCAGGTACATCGCGCCCTTCGCCGTCTTGTTCACGTCGAGCTTGGCGATGCGGTCGAGGTCCTTCTCGACGTCGCTCAGCTTCTTCCACATCGCCAGGTCCGTGGCCATGGCGAACTCCGCGGAGGCGGCACCCACCTCGCCTCCCGGCGTGGGCGGGATGGCCGCCTCTAAGGTGAGCACGCCCGGTCCCGTGGGCGAAGGTTGCGCCGACGTCGCTGTCCCGCAACCGGCGAGCATGCCCGCGACCGACACGACTGCTGCCATCTTCGCCCTCATAGTGGACATTCTGCCGTGTCATGGTCACTGCTGATTTCCGAACCCGGACAGTACGATGGCCGCCGTGCGCACCTGGGACGCGTTCGCCGCGGCGGAGGCCGAGGTCCGGGCGATGGTCGCCGACCATCGCTGGGCCACTCTTCCGGTGCCGGCGCGCGCCCGCGCGATCGCCGCGCGCGGCCTTGGCACACCCGACGGCGACCGGTGGCTGTTCGGCGCGCACGCGCGGTGGCACCTGCACGACCCGGCCGACGGCCGCTGGCACCTGTCCCCGCCACCGAGAGGCGGGCGGGCCCGGCGGGTCGGCCACGCCGCCGCGGCGCTGCCCTCCCGGGTGATCCCCCAAGGCCCCGACTTCGCCGCCGAGCCCGGCTCCACGCAGGCGTTCATCGGCCCCGACGTGCCGGCGGCGCTGACCGACCAGGTCCGGGTGCTGCTGCGGGCCAGTGGCCGCAGGTCCGAGCACGACTTCCCGCTGACCGCCTTCGGCGAGATCTTCGCGTCCGACGTGCCCGGGACGGTCGCCGCCGTCTGGGGGACGGTGATGTGGTGCGCCTACGCGCCCGCCTTCGATGGCAACGAGGGGCTGATCACGATCTTCGGCGAGTACCTTCGGCGGCCGCTGCCGGGTGACGAGTGGGTGCGCTGGCTGCCCGCGCCGCCGCTGCTCGACCTCGTCGCGCTCGTCGCCGAGCGGGTGCGCTCGGGCCGTTCGCGCGAGGCGCTCCGCCTGACGGCCGTGATGGCCGACACGGCCCGGGTCCTGCTCGCCGACCCCCGCTTCCGGCCGCGCGCGCTCGCCCTGCTGACGATGGTCGAGCCCGCCCTCGACCGGCCGGGCCTCGACGACCGAGCCGCGCTGCGCGACGACGAGACCGTACGCCGGGCGTGGCTGGAACGCTGCCCCGCCCGGCTGTCCAGGGCGGTGCTGGCGGAGACCGATCCCTCGGCGCACTTCTGCCACACCGTCTACGAGCTGTCCGAGGCGCTCGCCTTCACCGGCGATCCGGCCCACGCGGCGGCGACGCTGCTGGCCGATCTGTCCGACTCCAGGGGCATGCTGCCCGGCCGGCTCGACCATCGGCTCAGGCGGGCCTACGGCGAGCTGGCCCGCGCGGGTCTCACCGGCACCTCGGCCGCCGAGTCGACGGAGCCCGACGGGTTCCCGGTGCTGGGGCCGGCCCAGCCGTTGCCCGCCGACCCGCACGAGCGTCACGGGCAGGTGGCGCGGGAGGGCGAGGGGTGGCATGTGCCCGCCCGGGCACCGGGTCATCACGTGGTGTCGGGGTTCGAGATCGAGCCGCCCGACCGGGTGAGCGCGGCGGCGGTGCTGGGATCCGCGTACGCCGTCGGGCTGGCGTGGGCGAGGGTGAGCGGGGCCAGGGTGCCGGAGCGCGGGTTCGCCGGCCAGTCGGCGCTCGTGCGGCGGGTCGCCCACGAACGCGACGATGTTCCCTCTTAACCCACTAATACCGGTATTAACTCTTACCCGTCCCGTATCGTGTCGCCACTTCAGGCAACAGATAATTCGCTGAATTGTGATCTCGGTTTCCGGAAACGATCCTGGAGGGACCGGAGTGGCGCCGAAAGGAATGACTCCGATGGGCCATGTCGCCGGAAGGGCCTCAGCCGTAACCTCGTAGAGGGTGTGGGCTGCGGAAGGAAGGACGACGCGGTGGGGCACGATGACCTGGACTCTCGGGTCCACGACCGTGTCGCGTTGGACGAGATTGCGCTCTACGCCGAGGTGCTTACCGCCGTCGCAGTCAGTGAGCGGCGGCTGACCTTGGACGAGCTCGACGACGCGCTCGGATTGCGGACTTCGGCGAGCCGCTGAAGGACCATCACTGGACCTAGTCCCGGGCTCCTCAGGGGTCCGGGACAGTCATTTTGGGGGGTGTGCCGCTTCCCACAATATGACTAGTCAGTCAAGCCGCCGATCTCCTACGAACGGACGAGACGCGCGATCGCGGCCGACGCCTCCTTGACCTTCGCCTCGGCCTCGGGCCCGCCGGTGTTGATCGCGTCGGCCACGCAGTGGGAGATGTGATCCTCCAGCAGCCCGAGCGCCACCGCCTGCAGCGCCCGCGTCGCCGCGGAGACCTGCGTGAGCACGTCGATGCAGTAGGAGTCGTCATCGACCATCCGCTGCAGACCTCTGATCTGCCCCTCGATCCGCCTCAGCCGGGTCAGATAGGCCTGCTTGTCTCCGCTGTACCCATGCATACCTCCAGGATACCCGTATCAGGTATCTCTCAGCGGAGGCCGGAAATCAGCGTCTCCCACTGCCTGGCCATCTCGTCGGCCGAATGGCGGACCGCCGTCTCCAGCGCTCCCGCCGCCAGCGAACGCCGCCTGCGCTCGTCGTCGATCAGCGCCAGCAACGCCGCGGCGAACAGCTCCAGCTCGTCCTCGACCTCGGGCACCAGCACGCCGTTGTAGCCGGTCGCCACGAACTCCATCGGCCCTCTGGCGCCCTCGACCGCCACCACGGGCACCCCGCAGCCCATCGCCTCCAGCACGGTCATGCCCAGGTCGCCGGTGTGCGAGGTGTTGGCCACGATCGACGCCTTGGCGAACTCACCGGGCAGGTCGGGCGTGGTGCCCATGAAGTAGACGTGGTTGTGCAGGTCGAGCTCGCGCACCAGGGCACGCAGCCGCCTCTCCTCGGGCCCGCCGCCGTAGAGCCGGAGCCGCCAGTCGGGCCGCTTGTCCGCGACGACGGCGAACGACCTGATCAGCCGGTCGTACCCCTTGACGGGCACCCACCGGCCGCCCGCCGCCACGATGCGGTTGTCCATCCGCGAACGCGGCCACGGCCCGTGGGCCAGCGCGTCGGCCACGGTGTGCACGACCGGCCCCTCGTCCTCCAGCAGCTCGGACCACTCCGCCTCGGCCGTCTCGGTAGCGGTGACGACCGCGTCGAGCCGTGGGTAGAACCGCTGCACCGGGCCGGGAACGGTGGGCCGGCTCCACTCACGGGCGATCTTGAGGATGCCGCGCGGCGCGTGCTTGGCCACCTGGACGCCGAGACCGGGCCGGGTCGTGATGATCACGTCGGACCTGAGGCCGCGGAGCAGTCGCCACAGCGCGACCTCGGCCCGCACCTGGCCACGCGGGAACAACCGCCTGCTCCCCGGCCGGGCGTCGATCACCGAGCGCATCGTCACTCCGGACGCGACGGGGAAGAACGGTTTCTCCTTCGGCCGCCGGACGCTGATCACCTCGACCTCGTTCCGCTCCGCCAGCGCGTTGGCCAGGTTGAGGGTGGAGCGCACGTCGCCGCGCATGCCGTACGCGGAGGCGAGGACGAGGGTGATCTTCACCCGCCCACCTCGATCCGCAGCTCGTCGTCGGCGGTGTAGCAGGGGCGGATCGGCACTCCGTCGATGCGGGCCGACGGGTAGTGCAGGCGGCGGCGTTTGCCGTCGACGTCGTCGAGGCGCGAGCCGAGCTTCATCGCCGTCGGGACGCCCTCGACCTTCAGCGACGGCTCCCAGGTGCCGGCCCCGTCGGGGTCGGCCGCGAGCACGTCGACCAGCGAGAACGCGGCATGGAACCGGACTCCCTGCACGGTCGCGGAGGTGCGCGTCATGAAGTCCTCGGACTGCCTGCGGTGCAGCGCCAGGCGAGCCTCGTGGCGGCAGTCGTCGTCCTCCAGCCCGGTGAAGGCGAGCACGCCGGTCACCTCGAAGCGGCCTTCGCGGAACCAGATCGCGCGCACCTCGGCGGCCGGCGAGGCATCGTCGATCTTCAGGGCCAGGAATCCGTTGCGGGTCCGGTAGGACCGGTAGGCCAGGGTGCGCCTGCACAGCGCGTAGGTGTCGAGGTGGTCGAGCGAGAAGCCCGGGTCGACGCTGCGCAGCCGCGTGCGCTTGCCGTCGTGACGCAGGTAGGCGTCCCAGCGCCCGGCGGTGAGCACGAGCGGCGCCAGTGAGACGGCCAGCGTGGCGTCGCTGGCCCTGGCGCCCGGCGTGCCGAGCAGCACCCCGCGTTCGACCCCCGTCGTGCGGTGCCGGAGCACCAGCTCCGTGCCGTCCACCAACGGCTCCTCGATGGCGAGTCGCAGGGAGAGCACGTCCGCGAGCGTGACTTCCGCGTCTGTGACGACGACGCGCATCGCGAGCCCCCTCCCCGTCGAATGAAGCCATGCGACGTTGAGGTTACCGTGATTTTCCCGTTATGTGGATGGCAGATTTCCGGCGAGAAGCGCTCCTGACAGGCGGAACTCCCCCACAGAAACCATGGAGGAGTCCGACTTTATCCGGTCAAGATGCGCTTTTAACCGATTTGATCAAGAGCTGTGCGACGTCCACAACCTCGAGCGACTCCTTCGCCTCGCCGTTGTTCTTCTTCTCGTTGATGGCGTCGCCGAGCATCACCATGCAGAAGGGACAGGCGGTGGAAACGGTGTCGGGATCGGTGGTGAGGGCCTCGTCGACGCGCTCGGTGTTGATGCGCTTGCCGATGCGCTCCTCCATCCACATGCGGGCGCCGCCGGCCCCGCAGCAGAAGCCGCGATCCTTGTGGCGGTGCATCTCCTGGGTCTGCACGCCCGGCACCTTCGACATGATGTCGCGAGGCTGGGAGTAGACCTTGTTGTGGCGGCCGAGGAAGCACGGGTCATGGTAGGTGATCTTCTCCTCGATCGGCGTGATCGGGGTGAGCAGCCCCTCGTCGACCAGCTTGGCCAGCAGCTGCGTGTGGTGGACGACCTCGTACGTGCCGCCGAGCTGTGGATACTCGTTGGCCAGCGTGTTGAAGCAGTGGGGGCAGGTCGCGACGATCTTCTTGACGCCGGCCTCGTTCAGCGTCTCGATGTTCTGCTGGGCCAGCATGTTGAACAGGTACTCCATGCCGAGCCGGCGGGCCGGGTCGCCGGTGCACGCCTCCATCGGGCCGAGCACCGCGAACTTCACGCCCGCGATGTGCAGCAGCTCCGCGACGGCCTTGGTGGTCTTCTTCGCCCGGTCCTCCAGGGCCCCGGCGCAGCCGACCCAGAAGAGGTACTCGGTGTCCTCGGGCATCTTCTCGTCGACGACCTCGACCTCGAAGTCGAGCTCCTCGATCCAGTCGGCCCGCTTCATCTCGGACATGCCCCACGGGTTGCCCTTGTTCTCCAGGTTCTTCACCATCACGCCCGCCTCGGACGGGAACGACGACTCCACCATCACCTGGTAGCGGCGCATGTCGAGGATGTGGTCGATGTGCTCGATGTCCACCGGGCACTGCTCGACGCAGGCGCCGCAGTTGGTGCACGCCCAGAGCACGTCGGGGTGGATCACGCCCTCCTCACCGACCAGCGGCTTCTCCAGGAGGGCCAGCACGTCGGTGTCGGCGTGCGGGTTGGCCTCGGCCGTCGAGCCGCCGTTGGCCGCCGCCATCAGGTACGGGGCCACCTTGAACGCGTGGTCACGCTGGTCGAGGATGAGCATCTTCGGCGACAGCGGCTTGTCGGTGTTCCAGGCCGGGCACTGCGACTGGCAGCGACCGCACTCGGTGCACGAGTAGAAGTCGAGGAAGCCCTTCCAGGTGGTGTCGGCGATCTTGCCGCGGCCCAGCCGTTCGGGGTCGAGGTCCTCGTCCTCGAAGTTGACGGCCTTACCGTCGATGCGCAGCTCGGAGGCGGCCCCGAGGCCGTCGGGGCGGCGCGAGAAGAGCACGTTCAGCGGCGCGGTGAAGATGTGCAGGTGCTTGGAGTGCACCACGATGACCAGGAACACCAGCATGAAGCCGATGTGCAGGAGCAGCGCGATCTCCTCCAGCAGGGTGCTCCGCGGCAGCACCTCGCCCAGCGGGATCGACACGAAGGCGCCCGCCGAGTAGGGCAGGTTGCCGTTGGCCGACGCCGCGCCGCGCGCCAGGAAGAGCGTCCAGATGATGTTGAAGATCATGAACAGCACGAGCCACGCGCCGCCGAGATGGGAGCCGGAGAAGCGCGACTTGCGGCCCAGCGTCTTGGGTGAGTTCTTGATCCGGATGGCGGCGAACGCGACCAGGCCCAGGAGACAGGCCACGGCGATGAAGTCCTGCAGGAAGCCGAGGATCGGCCAGGTCCCGACGAGCGGGATGTGGAAGTCGGGGCTGCCGGTGATCGCGCCCTGAATGATCGCGCCGTACGCCTCGATGTAGACGGTCAGCAGGATGAAGAACGCCCACATGACGAAGAAGTGCGCGACGCCGGACGGTGTCCACTTGAGCAGCTTCTTCTGCCCGAACACCTCGACGAGTTGCGCCTTGAGCTCGGCACCCGCGTTGTCCTTGGCGTACTCGATGCGCTCGGGCGCGGGTGGGCCCACCGTCGCGAGCTTGAAGAGGAAGATCGCCCTGCGGCCCGCGACGGCCACCGCCAGGACGGTCATGACGAGCCCGATGATGGCTACCCAGAGCACGGGGTCCTCCCACAGACGACGTTGGCTGCCAGCGTACGGTCGCCGGTCATCCACGTAATGACCAGGTGTCCTCTAAATCCTACCTATCGGTAACATCGCCGAGGTTACGCGACCTTACCCTATGGCCAGGACCTATTCTAGAACAATGCTCTACTCGGTGAAGTAGCGCTGGATGGTCGGAGCCAGCAGTTCGACGAGTTCCTCCGGGTCGGCGCCGGCCATCGGTTCGAGTTTGAGCACGTAACGAGCCATCAGCACGCCGAACATCTGGCTGAACGCGGCCTCGATCCGCAGGTGGGGAACGCCGAGCGCGTCCGCGACCCGGTAGAGGAGGGCATTGGTGACGAAGTCCCTGAACATCGACGCGGCATGGTCATGCGTCATGGCCGAACGGATCAGGGCGAGCATCGGCTCCCGGGTCTCGGGGACCGCCGTCACTGTCAGGATCAACCGTACCAACCGCTCTCCGATCTCTTCGCGCGGGCCCTCCAGCAGCGTCGACACGACGAGTTCGGGGTTGAGCGGCAGGCGCAGAGCCTCCGCGAAGATGCCCTCCTTGGTGTCGAAATAGTGGTGCACGAGAGCGGGGTCGACCTGGGCCTCCCTGGCGATGCCCCGCACCGTGGCCTTGTCGAACCCCATCTCGGCGAAGACCCGCCTGGCCGCCGCCAGGATCTCGCCGCGGGTGTCGGCCGAACCGGGCCGGCGGCCGGGACGCCGCTTGATGGTGCTCACAGCCACACTCCGCGCATCGGGCCGGCGCTCATGTGGACGCCGCCAGGTGGAGCCGGGCGAACGCCAGCCCCTCGGCGAGATCGTCGATGCGCTCGGTGCGGCTGGTCGCCTTGCGGGTGTTGACCTCCAGGACGACCAGCCCGCCGTAACCGGAGCGCGCCAGCCGTTCCAGCATCGGCGCGCACGGCTGGTTGCCGCGGCCGGGCACCAGGTGCTCGTCCTTGTTGGTCACGCCGAGGCCGTCGGCCAGGTGGAGGTGGGCCAGCCGGTCGCCGAGCTTGGTGGCCAGCTCCATCGCGTCGGAGCCCGACACGGCGGTGTGCGAGAGGTCGAGCGTGACCTGGGGGAAGTCGTAGTCGAGCGGGTTCCAGTCGGGCGAGTAGGGCACCACGTCGTTGCCCCTGGCGCGCAGCGGGAACATGTTCTCCACCGCGAACGTGACGTCGGTCTCGTCGCGCATGCGGGCCAGCCCGGTCTCGAAGTCGCGCGCGTAGTCGCGCTGCCAGCGGAACGGCGGATGCACCACGACCGTCGAGGCGCCGAGCCGCTCGGCCGCCTGCCGGGCCTTGACCAGCTTGGCCCACGGGTCACGCCCCCACACCCGCTGCGTGACGAGCAGACACGGCGCATGGATGGCCAGGACCGGGATCTCGTAGTGATCAGAGAGCCGCTCGATCACGTCGATGTCCTGGCTCACGGGGTCGGCGCCGACCATGATCTCGACACCGTCGTAGCCCAGGCGCGCGGCCAGCTCGAACGCGTCGGGAGTGCGCTCTGGATATACCGAAGCGGTGGACAATGCGATCTTCGCATTGGGCACACGGATGACGTCAGCCACGTTGCCAGCCTAAGCCGGTGAAGCCGTTCTGGCGCGCGAGCCCCTACGGTTGAGGCATGTCCCGGATCGCCAAGGGCGCCATCCCGAGCCCCAACATCTGGCACTCTCCGCAGGTCTACGAGCTGGAGAATCGCGCCGTCGATCCGGACGGCGCGGCCAACGCGGCCATGTGGGCGCTGCGTCCGTGGGCCGGCGCCACGGTGCTCGACATCGGCTGCGGCACCGGCTACCACCTGCCCGGCCTCGCCACGGGCGCGGCGAGCGTGCCCGGGGTCGCCACGGGCGCGGCGAGCATGGCGGAAGTCGCCGGGGGCGCGGCGAGCGTGCCCGGCGACATCATGGGCGCGGCGCGGGTGATCGGGGTCGAGCCGCACGGCGACCTGGTCGCGCTGGCCCGCCGCCGGTGCGCCCGGCTGGCCAACGTCACCGTGCACGCCGGCACGGCGCAGGACCTCCCGCTGCCCGACTCCTCGGTGGACGTCGCGGTCGCCCGCTGGGCCTACTTCTTCGGCCCCGGCTGCGAGCCCGGCCTGCGCGAGCTGTCCCGGGTGCTGCGCCGAGGCGGCACGGCGTTCGTCATCGACCTCGACGCCGGGCGCGGATCGTTCGGCCGGTGGTTCTCGCGTACCGTGCCCACCTACTCCGCGCAGCGGGTGGAGGACTTCTGGCTGCGACAGGGCTGGCAGCGGCAGCCGCTCGACCTGCGCATGGTCTTCGAACGTAGGGCCGACCTGGAGGCGGTGCTGCGCATCGAGTTCGCCCCGCGGGTGGCCGAGAAGGCGATCGCCGAGACGCCCGGCCTGGAGCTCGCCTACCCCAACGTGCTGCGCTGGCGCCACTTCCCGGCTTGACCCTGACGTCGGTGTCAAGGATTACCGTGGCCGCATGCGCATCGGAGAGCTGGCCCGGCGGACCGGGGTGAGCAGCCGTTCCCTCCGCTACTACGAGCAGCACGGCCTGCTGACGACCCGGCGGGGGGCCAACGGCTACCGGCAGTACACCGAGGACGACGTCAGGCTGGTGGACGAGATCCGGGCACTGCTGTCCGTGGGCTTCACGCTCGAGGACACCCGGCCGTTCGTCGACTGCCTGCGCGCGGGCAACACGACGGGCGGGTCCTGCCGCGAGTCGGTCGCGGTCTACCGGCGCAAGCTGGCCCAGATCGACGACGAGATCCGCGTCCTGCTCGCCCGTCGCGCGGAAGTGGCCGCCCAACTGGCCGAATCCTGTCCAGGTTGCGTACTCAAGGGAGAAACATGATCACGTTGACCACGGAGAACTTCACGGAGCGGGTCCTCGGGAGCGACGAGCCGGTGCTCGTCGACTTCTGGGCCGAGTGGTGCCCGCCGTGCCGCATGGTCGCCCCGGTGCTCGCCGAGATCGAGACCGAGCTCGGCCTGGCCGTTGGCAAGGTCAACACCGACGAGCACCCCGAGCTCATGGCGCGCTACGGCGTCATGAGCCTGCCCACACTGGTGTTGTTCGAGAACGGCGAGCCGGTCAAGCAGGTCGTGGGCGCCAGGCCCAAGCGCATGCTGGTCGCCGAGCTCGGCCTGGCGTAGTCCGTCGGCGCAGTCCGTCGGCGCAGTCCGTCGGCGCAGTCCGTCGGCGTAGCCCGCGGCGTAGTCCCTAGGATTGACCCGAAGATCATGCTCGGGGCTGATCACAGGCGGTATCCGGCCGCCTAACGTGGTGCCCATGACCCGCAACGTTCTCATCGGGCTCGCGGCGCTCGCGGCGTTGCTCGCGGTCACCATGCTCGACCTCGCGCCCCCCAACCCCAGCCCGGCCGGCGCCCCCGCCGGCTCCTTCAGCGCCACCCGGGCCTTCGAGCAGGTCGAGGCCATCGCCCAGGCTCCCCATCCGCCCGGCTCCACCGAGCACGACCGCGTCCGCGACCATGTGGTCTCCCGGCTGCGCGCGCTCGGCCTGGAGACCAGGGTCCAGGAAGAAGTGGGAGTGCTGCCCCTCGACCACGACGGCGTGACGTCGATGGGCCGGATGCGCAACATCGTCGCCGTCCGGCCCGGCACCGATCCGACCGGCCGGGTGGTCCTGGCCGCCCACTACGATTCGGTGGCCGCGGGTCCCGGGGCCTCCGACGACGGCGCGGGCGTGGCCACCATGCTGGAGGTCGCCAGGGCGCTGCCCGGGCCGCTGCGCAACGACGTCATCTTCCTCATCACCGACGGCGAGGAGCTCGGCCTGCTCGGCGCCGACGCCTTCATCAGGCACGACGCCCTGGCCAAGGGCACGACCGTGGTGCTCAACAACGAGGCCCGCGGGGTGCGCGGCACCGTGCAGATGTTCCGCGGCTCGCCCGGCGCCGTCGAGGTCTACGGCTCGGCCGCGCCCCATCCGTCGGCCGACTCGGCCTTCGCCGCGCTGCTGGCGCTGCTGCCCAACAACACCGACTACCACGTGTTCGACGAGGCCGGCTGGATGGGCCTCGATTCGGCCTTCCTGGGCGGCGGGGCCTACTATCACACGCCCCTCGACGACCCGGCCCACCTCGACCTGGGCAGCCTGCAGCAGATGGGCGACAACGCCCTCGCCCTGACCCGCGCGCTCGGCGGGACCGACCTGGCGACGCTCCGATCCGCCGGGGAGTCCGTCTACTTCACCGTGCCCGGCCTGTTCGTACGCTATCCGGCCTGGCTGGAGCTGCCCGTCGCGCTGGGCGCGCTGGTGGCGGCCGGCGCGCTGGTGTGGGCGCTGCGCCGGCGGGCGCTGCTCACCCTGCCCCGCCTGGCCGCGGCCACCGGGCTGGCCCTGCTGCCGGTGCTGGCCGCCGGCGCCGCCGGCTACGCGATCATGCCGCTACTCGGGCTGATCAGACCCGAATACACCGAGCTGCTCACCGGCGACCCCTATCGGCCGTGGCTCTACCAGGCCGCACTGCTGGTGTTCACAGCGACGATCGTGGCGGCCTGGCGGCTGCTCGGGCGGCCCGTCGAGCTCGCGGCCGGCGCGGTGCTGCTCGTGGCCCTGCTGGGCGCGGCCTCCGCGGCGGCGTTGCCCGGCGGGTCCCACACCCTGGCCTGGCCCGCGCTGTTCGTCGCGATCGGCTGGCTGGTCTCGCTGCGCGTGCGATGGCCCGTTCTCGCGCTCACGGTCGGGCTGGCCCCGGCCACTGTGCTGCTCGGCGGCACCGCGCTGGGCTCGCTCGACGTGGGCCTCCGGATCGGCGGCATGTTGTCCGCTCCGCACTTCGCCCTCCTGGCGCTGCTCCTGCTGGCGCTGGCCGGGTCACCACCGTCCGCACACCGTCAGACGCCCCTGCCGCCACCGGCCGGGTCACCACCGTCCGCGCGTCGCCGGGCCGTCCTGGTGCCGGTGACCGGCCTGGTCGCGGCCGTGGCGCTGCTGGGGGCTGGCCTGGCCGTCGACCGCTTCGACGCCGAGCATCCCCGCCAGACGCGCGTCGCCTACGCCATGGACACGGCGACCGGCACGGCCGTCTGGGGGTCCCGCTCCGCGGAACAGAGCGCGGAAAGTGAGAAGTTCTTCGACGACGGAGGCTGGGCCACCACTCCCGCCCAGGCGTCCACCCGGTTACGGGCGCCCTCGGTGGACGTGCTGAAGGACGAGACGTCCGGTGACCGCCGCACGCTCACGCTCAGGCTGACGCCTGGAGCGGGCGCTCCGGTCACCGGCCTCAGGCTGGCGGAGCCGGTGCCCATCACGGTGGACGGGAGAGAGCTGGGCAGCCGGAGCGGCTTCGCCTATCACGTCCCCGCCGGGCCGCTGGAGGTCACGCTGGTGCTGCCGGCGGCCAAGACCCAGGTCCGCGTCTTCACCCGCGGCCACGATCTTTCGGTCGTCCCGGGCTTCACCGCTCAGCCGCACACCGCGTACCTGGCGCCGCAGACGACCGCCTTCCGGACGTACACGTTTTGACATCCTCCTCCGCCTGAAGGCGGGGGATTCCAACGGCGACTACCCCACGAGGAGGAGGTCGCGTTGAGGTTCGCGGTTCATCGGCTCGCCCAACGGCAAGCCTCCCCGCGCAGCGACGGCATGCCCTGCCGCCATGTCTCTGATGTTCTTCGCGGCGTTCACGTCAGCGTGGGCCTGGTGCCCGCAGGCGACGCACAGGAAGACCGCTTGGCTCTCGCGGCTCTGTCTGGCGACGTGCTTGCAGGCGTTGCAGGTCTGCGACGTGTAACGCGGGTTGATCTTCTGGACGCGGCCGGGAGCCTTGTGCTCCAGCCGTTCGACGAGCAGGCCCCAGCCGTTGGCAAGGATGCCCCGGTTCAGGCCCGCCTTCTGCCGGACGTTCTTGCCCGGCGCGTCGATGGTGCCGCGCGCCGAGCGGGTCATGCTGGAGATCTTGAGGTCTTCGACGGCGATCATGTCGAACCTGCGGGCAAGGCCGGTCGAGGTCTTCTCGATCCAGTCCCTACGCCGATCCGTCTCGCGTGCCTTCAACCGGGCGATGGCGGCCTTCACCTCGCCACGCCCATTCGACCCGCGCTTGGCCCGCGCCAGCTTCCGCAACAGCCGCAGCAGGCGGGCCTTCTCCGTGTCGCGGAGCGTGGGCGCGCCGAGCAGGTCGCCGGTGGACAGCGCCGCCGACACGGCCACGCCCCGGTCAACGCCGACCACCTCGCCCGTACCTGGTGCGGGGATCGGCTCCGGGATCGCAGCGAAGGCGACGTGCCAGCGGCCCGCCGAGTCACGGGTGACGCGGAACGACTTCACCGCTTCAGGGACGGCACGGGACCAGCGCAACCGCACCCAGCCCACCTTCGGAACCTTCACCTCGCCCACGTTGCGGGACAGGCGGCGCACGTCACCGGCCTTGACCGCTACGACCCGGAAACCCTCGCCCCGCCCCCGCTTGCGCCACGTCGGACGACGGTGGGTTTTGCCGAAGAAGTTCGCCATCGCCTGAGCGAAGTCCTTGAGCGCCTGCTGCTGAACGATGATCGACCCCGCTCGCAGCCACTCGTTCTCCGCCCGCGCCTCGGTCAACTGCCTGCACTGCTCGGCGAAACCCGGCGCGCTCTTGCGTCCCGACTTCCAGTGCGCGTGCTGCTCAACAGCGAGATTCCACACGAACCGGGCGTGCCCGCAATGCTCCAGCAACGCCGCCTCCTGGGCAGGCGAGGGCTGGAGCCGGAAGCGGGACACGCCGGCCAATCTACCGATCACCACCGACACAAACGGGAGATCGAGATGCCTGACCGTTCCGCGTTTCCTCCCCGCCCTGAAGGACGGGGCATCCACGCTGTAGGTGCTTGGTGAGCGACGGCACGACGGGGTGGTCGAAGATTGTCGGCGGTGCCCGCTAGCCTGCTCCGCATGGCCAAGTCAGCGCAGAAGCCCGGTTACCGCTGTGCCGAGTGCGGGTGGCGCACCACCAAATGGGTGGGCCGGTGCGGCGAGTGCCAGGCGTGGGGCACGGTCGACGAGGAGGGCGCGCGAGCCGGCGCGCACGTCGTCCAGGCGGGCGCCACGACCGCTCCCGCCATGCCGATCGGGCAGGTCAAGGCCGAGGTAGCGGCCGCCCGCACGACCGGCGTGGCCGAGCTCGACCGCGTGCTGGGCGGCGGCCTAGTGCCCGGCGCGGTGGTGCTGCTGGCGGGCGAGCCGGGCATCGGCAAGTCGACGCTGCTGCTGGAGGCCGCCGCCCGCATCGCCGAGCGCGACACCGTCCTCTACATCACGGGCGAGGAGTCGGCCGCCCAGGTGCGGCTGCGCGCCGACCGCATCGGCGCGATCGAGCGCGATCTCTACCTCGCGGCCGAGACCGAGCTGTCGGCCCTGATCACCCACGTGGAGAAGGTCCAGCCCAGATTGCTCGTCGTCGACTCGGTGCAGACGATCGGCTCCGCGCAGGCCACCGGCGTGCCGGGCGGGGTCACCCAGGTGCGCGAGGTCGCGGCCAACCTGGTGCGGCTGGCCAAGGAGCGCAACATGGCGACCGTCCTGGTGGGCCATGTCACCAAGGAGGGCTCGATCGCCGGCCCGCGCACACTTGAGCATCTGGTCGACGTCGTGCTCAGCTTCGAGGGCGACCGGCACTCCCGGCTCCGCATGGTCCGCGCGATCAAAAACCGGTTCGGCCCCATCGACGAGGTCGGCTGCTTCGACCTGCACGAGCGCGGCATCGAGGGCATCACCGACCCGAGCGGCCTGTTCGTCTCCCGGCGCAGCGAGCCGGTGCCCGGCACCTGTGTGACCGTGACCGTTGAGGGCACCCGGCCGCTGCCCGCCGAGGTGCAGGCCCTGGTCGCCCGCACCGAGGCCCAGCAGCCCAGGCGCTCCTCCTCCGGGCTCGACACCTACCGGGTCCAGATGATCCTCGCGGTGCTGGAGCGCCGGCTCAACGCCAAGCTCGGCGGCTGCGACGTGTTCACCGCGACCGTCGGCGGCATCAAGCTGGCCGACCCCGCCATCGACCTGTCGGTGATGCTGGCCGTGGCGAGCGCCGCGGGCGACAAGCCGTTGCCCGCAGGGCTGGTCGCGCTCGGCGAGGTCGGGCTGGCGGGCGAGCTGCGACCGGTCAAGGACGTGCGGCGGCGGCTCGCCGAGGCCGCACGGCTCGGCTTCAAACGCGCGCTGGTGCCCGCCGGTTCGCTCGACGAGAGCACCCGCAAGCGCGGCGGCGGGCGCAGCCTCGTGCCGGTGGGGCCGGTCGCCTTCGCCCCCGGCTTCGAGGTCGTGGAGGCGGAGAACGTCTGGGACGCGCTCACACACGTCACATAGCACGGCTAAGCTGGCCTTGACTAATCGGACACGGGGGTCAGGTGGCAAACGACAGGAGTCTCGACGACCGTCGTCGCATAGCCCTTGCTTCGGTTGCTCCGGGCACACCACTGCGCGACGGGCTCGAGCGGATCCTTCGCGGGCAGACCGGTGGGCTGATCGTGCTCGGCTACAACAACGTGGTCGAGCAGGTGTGCAGCGGCGGATTCGAGCTCGAGGTCGACTTCTCGGCGACCCGGCTACGCGAGCTGGCCAAGATGGACGGCGCGATCGTGGTCAACGGCGAGCACAAGATCATCCGGGCGGCGGTGCACCTGGTGCCCGATCCGGCCATCCCCACCGACGAGTCCGGCACCCGTCACCGCACCGCCCAGCGCGTCGCCCGGCAGACCGGCCTGCCGATCATCGCGATCAGCAAGTCGATGCGCATCATCGCCCTCTACCTCGACGGCATCCGCTATGTCCTGGAGGAGTCGGCGGCCATCCTGTCCAAGGCCAACCAGGCCCTGGCCACCCTTGAGCGCTACAAACACCGCCTCGACGAGGTCTCGGGCACGTTGTCCGCCCTGGAGATCGAGGATCTGGTCACGGTCCGCGACGTGGCGGCCGTCGCGCAGCGTCTGGAGATGGTCAGGCGCATCAACGACGAGATCAAGGGCTACGTGGTCGAGCTGGGCACCGACGGTCGCCTGCTCTCGCTCCAGCTCGACGAGTTGGTGGCGGGCGTCGACTCCGAGCGTGAGCTGGTGGTGCGCGACTATCTCCCGTCGCCCACGGGCCGGCGCACCCGGCGGTTCGCCGAGGCCATGCACGATCTCGACCAGCTCTCGGGCAGTGAGCTCCTCGACCTGTCGGCGGTCGCCCATGTGCTCGGCCACGACGATGGCGAGACGCTCGACAGCGCGGTCAGCCCGCGCGGTTTCCGCCTGCTGGCCAAGGTCCCCCGCCTGCCCGCCACGGTCGTCGACCGCCTGGTCAACCATTTCGGCGGCCTGCAGAAGCTCCTCGCGGCCAGCATCGACGACCTGCAGGCGGTCGGCGGCGTCGGCGAGTCCCGCGCCCGCAGCGTCCGCGAGGGTCTGTCGCGCCTGGCCGAGTCGTCGATCCTCGAGCGCTACGTCTGAGCCCTCACGGGCTAGCGCAGGTGAAAGACCCCCTTGGGGCTCCGTAGCCCGCCCATCCGCACCACCGCCACGTACGTCCCCGGCAGCGCCTCCGACGACTGGGTGCCGCAGGTCTCGCTCGAACGGCGGCGGTCCCACTCCATGGAACGCACGTAGGGCACGCCCCGCTGCAGCTCCTTCATGTCGGTGCCCGGCCCGCTGACGCAGTCGACCGTCGACCAGATCCGATCGTCACCCGAGGTGATGCGGATCTCCATCGCCCTCGGCCCGACGTCGGCCTTGCACATCACCGGCCCGGTGTTGACCACGGTGACGAGGAAGGTGGGCCGGGCGCCGGCCCCGTAGACCTCCTGCTCGCCCTGCAGGCTGAGCACCAGATCGCCTTCGGCGCAGGGCTGTCCTGCCCGTTGCGACGGCTTGGCGGACGGCGTGGCCTTGGTGACGCTCGGCTTGGGCGTCGGGGTGGCCGTGCCCAACGCCAGGGTGCGGAGCCCGGCCAGCAGGGGGTCGGTGCTCGGAGAGGCGGACGGCGAGGTCTCGGCGTTGGAGGTGCGCTCGGGCCCGTCGGCCCCGCTGGAACACGCCCACGCCACCACGGCCACCACTACCAGGACCGCGATGAGCACGCTCATCCGCCGTCGCCAATAGACGTCGCCGTCTCCATCGCCGCCGTCGCCACGCATCGCTTCCGGATCCATACACACAGCATGGTAATTCGTTGGCTACTTAGGGTGACGACACGCCGCTGTTGGCCATCTCGGCATACGCTGGGGCGCGTGGTTGAGCCGAACCTCCTGCACCTACCCATTCTGGAGTGGTACGACTCCAACGCCCGGGATCTCCCGTGGCGCGCCGCCGAGGCGACGCCCTGGGGCGTGCTGGTCAGCGAGATCATGCTGCAGCAGACGCCAGTCACCCGCGTGCTGCCCGTGTGGCACGAGTGGATGGACCGCTGGCCCACGCCCAAGGCGCTGGCCGCCGAGCCGTCCGGTGAGGCCGTCCGCCACTGGGGCAGGCTCGGCTACCCCCGCCGGGCGCTCCGGTTGCACGCGTGCGCCCGGGCCATCACCGAGGACCACGGCGGCGAGGTCCCGGCGGACCACGCGACGCTGCTGGCGCTGCCCGGCATCGGCGAATACACCGCCGCCGCGGTCGCCAGCTTCGCGTACGGCGGCCGGCACGCGGTGCTCGACACGAACGTGCGCAGGGTGTTCGCGCGGGCGGTTCGAGCCGAGGAGTATCCACCGACGGCCACGTCCACGGCCGAACGCCGGCTGGCCGAGGCGCTCCTGCCCGAGCTGGGCGCCGCCCGCTGGGGCGTCGCGGTCATGGAGCTGGGCGCCCTGGTCTGCACGGCCCGGGGCCCGAGATGCGCCGACTGCCCGATCGCCCACACCTGCGCCTGGCGTCTGGCCGGAAAGCCACCGCACGCCGGCCCCGCCCGCAAGGGCCAGACCTACGCGGGCACGGACCGCCAGTGTCGCGGCCGCCTGCTGGCGGTGTTGCGCGCCGCCCACGGCCCGGTGCCCAAGGCGGCGCTGGACACGGTGTGGGACGACGCCGTGCAACGCGAGCGCGCCCTGGACGGCCTCATCGCCGACGGCCTGGCCGAGCACCTCGACGACGGCACCTACCGCCTACCCGGTCACTGAGCCCACGGGAGCGGCATCCGGACGGTCCCCTCGGGGACGAGGTCGCAGGCGCCCGGAGCCGCCAGCCCTTCCTGGTTGTAGACCTGGATCCCGGCCGGCGCCGTCACGATCGCCGCGAAACCATGCTCCGGGTCGGCGAACATGCGCCGCGTCACGTGGGCGGGCAGCACCATCGTGTCCCCCGCCGCCAGCTCGAACCGCTCGCCGCCCAGGTCCACGGTGCCCGCCCCGGCGAGCCAGGTCCACACGGACTCGCCGTCGAAGGCGTGCACGGGCCCTGCCATGCCCGGCGTGGCGTCGACCCGCCACATGGCCTGCCCGGCCGCGCCCTGGGTGGGCGAGGCGAGAGTGGTCATCACCCCGTTGGGCGTCTCGATCCGGCGAGCCTGCGCGTCACGAATGACAGCCATGACTGTCCCCTCTAAGATAGACAACACATTTGTCTAGATAGTGAACCAGGTTGTCTATCATGTCAAGCGCCCCCCCGGGCTTCGAGCTGCCACTCCGTCTCCTTCTGGCCTTCCGGAGCCTCATCGACGAGCTCCACGCCGAGCTCGGACGGCAGGGCCACCCGGACATCCGGCCCATGCACGGCTTCGTCATGCAGGCCATCGGCCCTCAGGGCACGACGGCGGTGGACCTCGGCCACACCCTCGGCGTGACCAAACAGGCCGCCGGGAAGACCATAGAAACCCTCGAACGCATCGGTTACGTGGAGCGCACGCGCGACCCCGACGACACGCGGCGGAAGATCGTCCGCCTGACCCCCTACGGCATGGACGCCCTGGCCCGCTCGGCCCAGATCTTCGACGACCTTCGCGCCCGGTGGTCCGCCACGCTGGGCGAGGACCGCCTCCAGGCACTCGAGGCCGACCTCCGCAAGGTGACACCGGCCGACCTGTGGCGCCTCGACGCCCCCGGCTGGTTCGGCACCCTGTGACGGCTGCACCGCACGAGTGAAGACCCGCCGGGGCCGAGGGACGCGCCGCTACGCGGCGAGCTGGAGACCCAGACCCGTGAGGTTGCTGCGAGCCCAGTCGAGCTCCTCCGCCAGCAAGGACACCAGGGCGCCCGGCCCCTTGGCCCGGCCCGGGACCGACAGGTTGTGCGTCTCGACCTCGATGTGCGCGGTGCCGCTCACCGCGCCCGACAACATGGCCGTGAGCGTGTCGTGCAGCACAGCGCCCGTGCCGGGCGTCTCGTGGCTGTGGACGTGGCCCAGCTTGACCACGGGAGCGCCCGCGGCGGCCAGGCCGCGCAGCGCCTCACCGGCCTCCTCGGCGCCGCCGGCCAGGTGGCAGGCGTCGAGAACGACGCCCAGATGCTCGGAGTCGATGCCGCAGACCCGCTCCAGCGCCTGCTCCGTGGTCTCCAGGACACAGCCGGGCCACGGCTCGAAGCCGACGCGGATGGTCTTGCCGGTCACGCTGTAGATGCCGCGCAGCTCTCTGGCCAGCCGCTCCAGGCGGCGCGTGGCGATCGAGTGAAGATCGGCGGGCCAGTCGCGCCGCCAGCCGATCGGGATCGTGGAAATGCTGCCGAACCGTACGTCGTCGGGCAGCAGAAAGGCCAGGATCTTGGCCAGCGCCATCGTGTAACGGTAGCGCTCGGGCTTGGCCCAGTCGGGGCCCGGCACTTCCTGGTTGCGCCCGCCGGTGCCGTTGAGGCTCACCACCTCCAGGCCGCGCTCCTCCAGGGAGCGGCGCAGGCGTACGAGCTCGATGCGGTCGGCCGTGAGGTGGTCGGCCACGCTGGACGAGAGCCACAGCCCGATGCCCATCCGCTCGACGCCGAGCCTCTTGCGCACCGGCACAGCGTAGCGGGTGAGGTGAGCGATCAAGTTCTCCAGGTCTTCAGCGGGGTGGACGCCTGCGTTGTAGGCGAGGTGAACGAGCGTTCCGTCGTTGTGACGCAGGCGCATCGGTTTCCTCCACGGCTTGCATTCGAGATCGTTCCCGTCGCCCGCCTCAGGGATCACACGGGGGCCCTGCCGAGCATGCCTGCTCCGGGCGGGCACACGCGTCCCCCCTGAGTTGACGGCTCACTACTCCCGTGGGCGCAGTGACAGCCTAGGAATTCGATCTTGTGGCTTACTTGGAGCAGGCTGAACGTACTCTACGCAGTGTAGTACTACTTGTGGTGGCGATACACCTCGCTGACCAACAATTCAGCAACAACCACCGGCCAGGCGTCCGGGATACGCGAAAGCCCCCGTGTGATGACTCACACGGGGGCTTCGACGAGCCTGGTGGCTGTCAGTGCTGGATCGGCGCGGCGATCGCGGCGGCCGAGTCGGGAACCTGGGAGGCCGCGTCCTCACCGACGAAGACGAACTTGGCGTTGTCGCCCTCGCCCTCGATGGTGACCTTGACGACCTGCCCCGGACGGAGCTCGCCGTAGAGGATCTTCTCCGACAGCGAGTCCTCCAGCTCGCGCTGGATGGTGCGCCGCAGCGGGCGAGCGCCCATGACCGGGTCGTAACCGCGGTCGGCCAGCAGCTGCTTGGCGTCGGGCGAGACGTCGAGCCCCATGTCGCGGTCCTTCAGGCGGGCGTCGACCTGGGCGAGCATCAGATCCACGATCTTGATGATCTCGGCCGGCGTCAGCTGGTGGAAGACCACGATGTCGTCGACACGGTTGAGGAACTCGGGCCGGAAGTGCTGCTTGAGCTCTTCCTGGACCTTGGACTTCATCCGGTCGTAGTTGGAGTCGGCGTCGTTGGACTTCGCGAACCCGACCCCGATGCCCTTGGAGATGTCCCGGGTGCCGAGGTTGGTGGTCATGATGATGACCGTGTTCTTGAAGTCGACCACGCGCCCCTGGGCGTCGGTCAGGCGACCGTCTTCCAGGATCTGCAGCAGCGAGTTGAAGATGTCGGGGTGGGCCTTCTCGATCTCGTCGAACAGGACCACGGAGAACGGCTTGCGCCGCACCTTCTCGGTGAGCTGGCCGCCCTCCTCGTAGCCGACGTAGCCGGGAGGCGAGCCGAACAGCCTGGAGACGGTGTGCTTCTCCATGAACTCGGACATGTCCAGGCTGATCAGAGCGTCTTCGTCACCGAAGAGGAACTCCGCCAGAGCCTTGGACAGCTCGGTCTTACCGACACCGGACGGACCCGCGAAGATGAACGAGCCGCCGGGACGCCGCGGGTCCTTCAGACCGGCGCGGGTGCGCCGGATGGACCGCGACAGGCCCTTGATGGCGTCGTCCTGGCCGATGATCCGCTTGTGAAGCTCGTCCTCCATGCGGAGCAGGCGCTGGGACTCCTCCTCGGTCAGCTTGAAGACCGGGATGCCGGTGGCGGTCGCCAGGACCTCGGCGATGAGCTCCTCGGTGACCTCGGCCACGACGTCCATGTCGCCGGCCTTCCACTCCTTCTCCCGGCGCTCGCGCTTGAGCTGGAGCTGCTTCTCCTGGTCGCGGAGGGCAGCCGCCTTCTCGAAGTCCTGCGCGTCGATCGCGGACTCCTTGTCGCGACGGACGTTGGCGATCTTCTCGTCGTACTCGCGCAGGTCCGGCGGAGCGGTCATCCGGCGGATGCGCATCCGGGAACCGGCCTCGTCGATGAGGTCGATCGCCTTGTCGGGAAGGTAGCGGTCGCTGATGTAGCGGTCGGCCAGCTGCGCGGCGGCGACCAGCGCGCCATCGGTGATGGACACGCGGTGGTGCGCCTCGTAGCGGTCGCGCAGACCCTTGAGGATCTCGATCGTGTGGCTGAGCGAGGGCTCGGCCACCTGGATCGGCTGGAAGCGGCGCTCCAGCGCGGCGTCCTTCTCGAGGTACTTGCGGTACTCGTCGAGAGTGGTGGCGCCGATGGTCTGCAGCTCACCGCGGGCCAGCATCGGCTTGAGGATGCTGGCGGCGTCGATCGCGCCCTCGGCGGCGCCCGCACCCACGAGCGTGTGCAGCTCGTCGATGAACAGGATGATGTCGCCGCGCGTGCGGATCTCCTTGAGGACCTTCTTCAGGCGCTCCTCGAAGTCACCGCGGTAGCGGGAGCCGGCGACCAGGGCGCCGAGGTCAAGCGTGTAGAGCTGCTTGTCCTTCAGCGTCTCGGGCACCTCGCCCCTGACGATCTTCTGCGACAGGCCCTCGACGACGGCGGTCTTGCCGACGCCGGGCTCGCCGATGAGAACGGGGTTGTTCTTGGTCCTCCGGGAGAGGACCTGCATGACCCGCTCGATCTCCTTCTCGCGGCCGATGACCGGGTCCAGCTTGCCCTCACGGGCCGCCTGGGTCAGGTTGCGGCCGAACTGGTCGAGCACCAGGGAGGTCGACGGGGCCGACTCCTGCGGACCGCCCGCGGCGGCCGGCTCCTTGCCCTGGTAGCCGTGGAGCAACTGGATGACCTGCTGCCTGACACGGTTGAGATCTGCTCCAAGCTTGACCAGCACCTGCGCCGCCACACCCTCACCCTCACGGATGAGCCCGAGCAGGATGTGCTCGGTGCCGATGTAGTTGTGACCCAGCTGCAAAGCCTCACGGAGCGACAGCTCAAGAACCTTCTTGGCCCGCGGGGTGAACGGAATGTGCCCCGACGGAGCCGACTGGCCCTGGCCGATGATCTCCTCGACCTGCTGGCGCACTCCTTCAAGGCTGATGCCGAGGCTCTCCAGAGCCTTGGCGGCCACGCCCTCACCTTCATGGATCAAGCCAAGAAGAATGTGCTCAGTGCCGATGTAGTTGTGGTTGAGCATCCTGGCCTCTTCTTGGGCCAGGACGACAACCCGCCTCGCTCGGTCGGTGAACCTCTCGAACATCTCGTCGCTCCTCACAGAGCGGTCAGTCAGGCCGGTTAATCCGGTCCCGTCATCCCGCATGCTAGCCCTGGCTCGGCGAACCGCGCCGACTGCCGCTGACACGCTCTATAGCAGAGACGTTCCCCGAGAGCAGGGCGTTCACCCTCTATCCAACTACCGTTCGGGGGTGGCGTGTTCCCGATACGCCGCAAGCGAACGATGTTTAGCGGGACTGCGGGAAGCGGCTCGAAATGGCCGCCGCAGCGGGGGCGGATCGACGTGGATCGCCGTCGGACGCGGGAGCGAGTGGGCCTGGGGAGGCCGTCGCGGATGTCGCGCCCGAGACTCATACGCAAACATCCTATGTCGCGCTTCAAACCATGCCAAACCGCCCGGGATGGCCGCCCTCTCCACACGCAAAATCCGCGGACTGGTCAGCCCGGTTACCGAAGGCGCTCCGAGCCTCCGAACTCCCGCCGGAGACGGGGCCGGCGCCGGCATTCGGCGCGCACGCCGGATCCGGGCGTCCGAACGCACCGTGGAACGCGCCAGGGCGGAGAAACCCGCATTCGCGGGGGTCGTCACAAAAGGCTTTACGTTCGTGGCATTCAGTAACGGGAGCGACACAGGCCCAAATGTCCCCATACGAAGCAGTGGGAAGATCGACAAACCGAACCGTCCAGCATTTGAGAAGGACGGTAAAATGATCATGCGCTTATGGCGTTCGCCGGGGTCCTAGGCGAACGGCATAAGCGCATGGTCGGAGGCGAGGTCGCTCAGTGAGCGGCTTCGTACTTCTCCACGACGGTGGAGGCGATGCGGCCTCGCTCGCTCACCGGCAGGCCGTGAGCCTTTGCCCACTGCCGGATCTCCGAGCTCTTCTCGCGGCTCATCGCACGCTGCCCACCACGCCCCCGTCGCCGCGCGGCCACGGCACCAGCCCGGCGAGCGTGCTGTACGAAAGGTGTGAGCGCGTCCCTCAGCTTCTTGGCGTTTACGTCGCTGAGGTCAATCTCATAGGAGGAGCCGTCAATAGCGAAGCTGACCGTCTCATTGGCCTCGCCCCCATCGAGGTCATCGATGAGAATCTCCTGGATCTGCTTGGCCATCTACGCAATCCTTTCGCGGAGCATTGTTTCATTCGCTGAGGCCAAACATATACCCGAAAAGGCGCGGAGACAATTCAACGCTACGGGGATTCGGCTGACTCGCCGATCAGTTGTGGTTCTCGACCTGATCCTCGGGGTTTGGGCCTCGCCGGGGGCCGTCCGCGCGGACCAACTTCACAACGCCAAAGATGAAGGCGCCGGCGACGACCACCGGGGGGATGAGCGCTGACAATACGTCGGTTACGGCTTCCATTCGTCCTCGCTTCCACAGCGGACGGGCTTTCAGGGGCGTCTTTTCGGATCGCCGACGCGGCGAGCGGGAGCAGGAGCGGCTCGCACACCGCGTGGGATGGACAACCCCCGCACCCGACCATAGCGGCACAGAGACGCACTCGGCGTGTCAGGGGCACCAACGTCCGACATCAGGGACGCCCATAGCCTAATGGCAGTCTCTCCAGGCTCCTTACCGGATCAAGGGAAAACTTTGCGGAAAGGCCTCAGCCGAGGGCCCCGGCCGGGTCAACCAAGATCTTTGGCCACCCGGGTTCGTCCCAGCCTGTCGTGCGGACCGCGTTCGAGCGGTTTGTCCACCAGGATCAGCAACCCCACAGCGAACACGAAGATTCCGGCGAGCACATTGACCACCGGAATGCCCATCAGCATGACCGGCCCGGGATAGACCAGGGCGCGTTTCAGCAGGGCCCTGCGAGGAAGGTCGTCCGGCGTCACGTGAATCTTCATGATCGCCTTGCCGAACGTGCGACCGCGCGTGGAATGCGCGACCCAGTCATAGACCGTATATCCCAGACCTGCCAGTAACCAGGCGAACACCCCCGGCAGACGGCCGTCGAAGGCGTCCAAGACCCCGACAGTCCGGAAGGCGCCCCACAACGTAATGAACAGAATGTAATAGAAGACCCCGAAGACGAGGCCTTCAATGAGTCGGGCTACGAGTCGTTCCCACCATTCCGCGGGCTTCGCGCCCGCCGACGTCCCCGCCATAACCCCACCTCGCCCCATCGGCGATCCGGTCGACTCCCATATTGGTACGGGAGGTGCACGCAAAACAGAGGCCGGCCAGCGGCCGGCCTCTGTTGGCGTGGACGACGACTACTTGATCTTCACCACCACGGTGCCGGCCACCTTGTCGGCGAAGGTCTGCTGCAGCGGCTTGTCCCACAGCTGGGACGCGCCGTTCAGACCCACGGCGATCGCGGCGAGCAGACCCCCGAACGCCGGGACGAGGTTGAGGAGGTAGCCGCCCCACGTCACGCCGGCCCGCTTGAGGGCCACATCATTGGGGATGCCCTCCAGCGGCACCGGGCCGCCCACCTGGGCGATCTTGATGCCCATGACCATCTTGCCGACCGTCTGCCCCTTGGCCTTCGTCATGAAGAACTCGTAGGCGACGTAGAGGGCGGTCATGAGGATGGCCATCATGAGGCCGAACACGAAGGGCCCCATCAGGCCCGTCGTCTGGCCGGTGGTCCAGTTGTAGCTGGCGAGGAAGAGGCCTCCCAGGATCAGCGACAACACGGTCGAGATCACACCGAAGATGACACCGTCGATCAGCCTCGCCACCAACCGCTGCCACCACTCCGCGAGCGGCGCCGGCGCGCCCGGCGGCTGCACGCCCACCGGCTGGCCGTAACCGGGCTGACCGTAGCCCTGCTGGCCGTAACCGGGCTGACCGTAGCCCTGCTGCGGCTGGCCGTACTGCTGCTGGCCGTAACCGGGCTGGCCGTAGCCCTGCTGGGGCTGCGCGTAGCCGGGCTGCCCGCCGTACTGCTGCTGACCGTACTCCGGCTGGGAGGGCGGCTGCTGGCCGTACTGCTGCTGACCGTAACCGGGCTGCTGGCCGTACTGCTGACCCGAGGGCGGCTGCTGGCCGTAACCGGGCTGCGACTGCCCCTGCTGACCGTAGCCCTGCTGGCCCGAAGGCTGCTGCTGGCCGTACTCCGGCTGCTGGGCGTAACCAGGCTGGCCGTATTCGGGCTGCCCCTGCTGCTGGCCATAGCCCTGCTGACCGTATTCGGGCTGCTGGCCATAGCCCTGCTGACCGTATTCGGGCTGCTGGCCGTACTGCGACTGCTGGCCGTACTGGGGCTGCTGACCATAGCCGGGCTGGGACTGGCCCTGCTGACCGTAACCGGGCTGGGACTGACCTTGCTGACCGTAACCGGGCTGGGACTGGCTCTGCTGACCGTAACCCTGCTGGCCGTACTGGGGCTGCTGGCCGTAGCCGGGCTGCCCCTGCTGGCCATAGCCCTGCTGGCCGTAGTCGGCCTGCTGGCCGTACTGGGGCTGCTGACCATAGCCCGGCTGGGACTGGCCCTGCTGGCCGTACTGGGGCTGGCCCTGCTGCTGGCCGTAGTCGTCGGCACGGTAGCCGACGACCGTCACATCGGGGTCGGGCTCGCCATGGGGACGACCCTGGTACTGCTGTCCGTATTCAGGAGATCCAGGATTCTCGCCGGATTCGTCCTGAGGATACGGTGGCTGTCCTGTGCTCACCGTGTCACCTCGCTTCGAGTGCGCATGTGGCACGTGTCAGGACACATGCCTGTGTCGCCCAACGTATCGACATAGGTATCAACAATCACCTTTCGCCTTAGTCAAGATCCGAGTCACCTGATGTCAAGTGGAGCAGCATGCGGGTGTTGCCCAAGGTGTTCGGCTTGACATGTTCGAGATCAAGGAACTCCGCCACACCCTCGTCGTACGAGGCCAGGAGTTCGGCATAGACCTCAGGGGAGACAGGCGTGCCCTGGATGGGATGGAATCCGTGCCTGCCGAAGAAGTCGACTTCGAATGTGAGACAGAAGACCCGCTGCAGGCCGAGCTCTCGGGCCGTGCCCAGCAGCGCGGAGACGATGCGGTGACCGATCCCGAGCCCGCGGTGTTCGGGGTCCACGGCCACCGTGCGGATCTCGGCGAGGTCCTCCCAGAGCACGTGCAGCGCCCCGCAGCCGACGACCTCTCCTGACCGCTCGGCCACCCAGAACTCCTGGACGTCCTCGTACAGCGTGACCGTGGCCTTCCGCAGCAGGCGGGGCCCGGCGCCCGCGTAGGTGGCGACCAGGCGTCCGATGGTCCTGACATCGGCGGTGCGGGCACGGCGCACGAGAATGCCGGTGTCCTGGACCGTCACTTCGGTGGCCTGTTCCATGGCTCTCCAGAGTACAGATCGCATTACGGCTCGCCCGTAAATCTCTCCTCTTGCCCTTCTCCCGACATGTCACTCCCAGAAGGACAAGGCCAGCTCAAGCAGGGGCAAACGCGGCATAAAATCAGTCAGGGTCGCCTGGGCCCGACATCACCTTGTGACCCATCGGTGGCGCAATCTCAACCGAGTTGGCAGTTCTGGTTGAGCAAGAACCCAAGGTGCACTAATGTCCAGCGACGATGTCACCCATGCGATCGCCGCGTGGAGACGCGCCCAATCCCCCACGGGGGAGCCGGGGACCCGCCGGTGGCCGCCAACCACCACTGGGGTGAATCCGAGCGCGACGCTCGGTAGGGCTGCTCCGGCCCGAACCCGTCAGCTAACCCGGTAGGCGTCGATGAGAGGAGCTGGTCGGTGAAGCGCACGCGCGATCGCGGGAGGAAGATCGCGGGCGAGCACGCCCGCCCCCCGGAACATTCCGGGCCCCGCCGGTTCGCCGTCCTCGGCGCCGCCATCGCCGCGCTCGTCTTCGCCCTCCCCGCGGCTCCGGTCGCCGCCGATCCCACGCCATCCCTCAGCGAGCTGTCCAAGCAGGTCGAGGAGATGCACACGCGGATCGCGACGCTGACCGAGGAGTACAACGGCCAGCGCGAGAAGCTCAAGGCCGCCCAGAAGTCGGCCGCGGCCGCGAAGAAGACACTGGCCGCCAGCGAGACCGACCTGGCCACCAAGCGCGCCAAGGCCAGCCTGCTGGCCCAGAACGAGTACATGACCGGCGGCCTCGGCCGGGCCATGGCCCTGATCAGCTCCGACGACCCCGAGCGGTTCCTCGACCGCGCCGCCACCACCTACGCCCTGGAGCAGCAGCAGGGCGAACAGGTCAACCAGGTCAACCGGGCCAGGGCGACGGCCGAGCAGGCCAGGGACAGTGCGGCTTCGCGCATCGACGAGGTGCGGAAACTCGTCGACGACCTCGGCGGCAAGCGCGACAAGATCGTGACACTGGTCGCCAAGGTCGAGAGCAACCTGTTCAACCGCGCGCTCGGCGAGGCCGGCCGTCCCGGCACCCGCGCCGTGCGGGTCAACCTGCCGATCGCGGGCAGCGGCAAGGCCGCCGAGGCCGCCAGGTGGGCGCTGACGCAGCAGCTCAAGCCCTACGTCTGGGGCGCCGAGGGGCCGAGCGGCTACGACTGCTCCGGCCTGGTCATGGCCGCCTACCAGCGAGTCGGCATCTCGCTGCCGCACTACACGGGCAGCCAGTGGACCGCCGGCCGGCATGTCTCCAAAGAGGAGATGCGGCCGGGCGACCTGGTGTTCTTCTACAGCGACCTGCACCATGTCGGCATCTATCTCGGCGGCGGCATGATGGTCCACGCGCCCCGCACCGGCGACGTCGTGCGCATCGCGTCGATCGCCCGGCGGCCGTTCGCCGGCGCCGTACGCATTGCCGACTGAGCGCCTTCACCCAGGGCACCCGATCTCACGGCGAGGCTCCGGCGACCGGGCGCCGGTTCTCCGCTAGATCAGCTGGCGGCGCGCCGCCCAGGCCACGGCCTCGATCGCCGTGGCCACCCCGATGCGGTCGCAGATCCCTCGCAGCCTGCGGCGGACCGTACGGCCGCTGATATCCAGCCGTCTGCCGACCCGATCGACCGTGACTCCCTTGGCAAGCTCCGCCAGCAACGCTAAGTCGGCATGGCTCAGCTCAACACCCTCGGTGAGCACATCCATCGGGAGCCCTCCCCCCAACAGCGATTCTCCCCGAACCACCTGCTCGTCCCGCAGACGGTAAACGCATATCTGAAAGGTCGTCAAGCGCGATAATCCCTGCACTTGACCTATACATTGACATGATCCGTTATATATGAAGTACTCGTGATATGTCGCTACACTTCGGAGCGCGATGAGCGGCCACAGTGACCCTTACAGCTCGTCTACGAGCGCGACCGACCTCCTGGGTTTTGATCCGTTCGATCCGGAGTTTCTACGCGATCCCTACTCGCACTATCGGGAAATGCGGCAGCAGGGCGCGCTGCTCCGCACCCGGGGCGGGCTCCTGGTGGCGACCACGTACGAGCACTGCTCGACCCTGCTGCGCCACCCGGCCTTCGGCCACGACTCCAATCCGCTCAGGACGGCCGATCCGGAGCAGCGCGTGCCATCGTTCCTGCGCATGGACCCGCCCGACCACACGCGCCTTCGCGGCCTGGTCAGCAGGGCCTTCACCCCACGAATGATCGAACGGCTCCGGCCGCGGATCGAGGCGATCACCGCCGAGCTGATCACCGCGCTGCCCGAGGAGGGCGACCTGGTCTCCGGGTTCGCCTACCCGCTGCCGGTCATGGTGATCACCGAGATGCTCGGTGTGCCCGCCGATGATCACGGACGCTTCCAGGGCTGGAGCGAGGCGCTGGCCCGCGGCCTTGACCCGCTGCTGTCCACCGAGCTGATGTCGGAGAGCGAGCGCGCCCGGCTGGAGTTCGGCGACTACTTCCGGGGGCTCATCAAGGAGAGGCGCAGCCGGCCGGGCGACGACTTGCTCAGCGCGCTCGCCCAGGTCGAGGAGCTGACCGAGGCCGAGCTGCTCGCCACCTGTGTTCTGCTCCTTGTCGCCGGTCACGAGACGACCGTCAACCTCATCGCCAACGGCGTGCTCGCCCTGCTGCGGCACGGCGCGCTGCCCCTGGCCGCCGAACACCCCCGGGAGGTCGTCGAGGAGGTGCTGAGGTACGACCCGCCGGTCCAGCTGACGCTCAGGTCCGCGCTGCGGGACACGGAGCTGGGCGGCACGCCGACGCCGGCGGGCACCCCCGTGCTCGCGCTGATCGGCGCCGCCAACCGGGACCCGGCGGAGTACGCGGACCCCGACCGGTTCGACCCCACGCGCGGCCCGGGCAGGCACCTGGCCTTCGGGCTCGGCATCCACTTCTGCCTCGGCGCGACGCTGGCCCGGCTGGAGGGCGAGATCGCGCTGCGGGCCCTGGCCCGGGCGGCGCCCAAGCTGGAGCTCGTCGATCCTGATCCGCCGTACAAGGCGAACCTGGTGTTGCGCGGCCTCGCGAGCCTGCCGGTGCGGGCGCTCAGCGTGCGGGCCTGACGCTCAACGCTGGGCTTGACGCTCAACGCTGGGCTTGACGCTCAACGCTGGGCTTGACGCTCAGCGGGTGGGCTTGACCAGGGGGAACAGGATGGTCTCGCGGATGTTGCGGCCGGTGAAGGCCATGATCATCCGGTCGATGCCCGCGCCCATGCCGCCGGTCGGCGGCATGCCGTATTCGAGGGCCTGCAGGAAGTCCTCGTCGAGCTGCATGGCCTCGGGGTCGCCGCCCGCCGCCAGCAGCGACTGCTCGACCAGGCGGCGGCGCTGCTCGATCGGGTCGATGAGCTCGGAGTAGGCGGTACCGAGCTCGCTGCCGAAGCCGATGAGGTCCCACTTCTCGGTCAGCAGCGGGTTGTCGCGGTGCTGGCGGGTCAGCGGGGAGGTCTCCAGCGGGTAGTCCATGACGAACGTGGGCTGGACGATCGTGTGCTCGACGAGCCCCTCGAACAGCTCCTGGACCAGCTTGCCCTGGCCCCACTTGGCGTCCCAGTGCACGTCGTGCTTGTCGGCCAGCGCGCGGACCCGCTCCAGCGGGGTGTCGGTGGTGATCTCCTCGCCCACCGCGTCGGACACCGAGCCGTACAGGGTGACCCGCGGCCACTCGGAGATGCCCAGGTCGACCTCGACGCCCTCGTGCACCACCACGCTGGTGCCCAGCGCCGCCACCACGGCCTTCTGGTACATCCGCTGGGTCAGGTCGGCCATGTCGTTGTAGTCGAGGTAGGTGCCGTAGGCCTCGAGCATGGTGAACTCGGGGTTGTGCGTGGAGTCGGCGCCTTCGTTGCGGAAGGTGCGGTTGATCTCGAAGACCTTCTCGATGCCGCCGACCACGAGCCGCTTCAGGTAGAGCTCGATCGCGATGCGGAGGTAGAGCTCCATGTCGTAGGCGTTGATGTGGGTCCTGAACGGCCGGGCCGCGGCGCCGCCGTGGATCGGCTGCAGCATCGGCGTCTCGACCTCGAGGTAGCCCTCCTCGTGCCAGAAGTCGCGCACCGCGCGCACGGTGGCGCTGCGGACGCGGGCCATCTCGCGGGCCTCGTCGTTGACGATGAGGTCGACGTAGCGCTGGCGCACCCGCGCCTCGGGGTCGGTGAGGCCGACGTGCTTCTCCGGCAGCGGGCGCAGGCACTTGGCGGTGATCTGCCAGGCGTCGGCCAGGATCGACAGCTCGCCGCGCCGGGAGGTGATGACCTCGCCCGTCACGCCCACGTGGTCGCCGAGGTCGACGTCGCGCTTCCAGGCGGCCAGCGACTCCTCGCCCACCTTGTCGAGCGAGATCATGACCTGCAGATCGCCGCTGCCGTCGCGGAGCGTGGCGAAGCACAGCTTGCCGCCCACGCGGTTGAGCATGACGCGGCCCGCGACCGCCACCTCGTCACCGGTCGCCGTGTCGGCCTCCAGCCCCTGGTATCGGGCCCTGACCTCGGCATTGGTGGCCGTACGCGGGTAGTTCACCGGGTAAGGGTCGACGCCCTCGCTGCGAAGGCGGTCGAGCTTCTCCCTCCGGATGCGCATCTGCTCGGGAAGTTCGTCGCTCACAGCATCAAAGCGTAGGGGATATGGCGAACTGCAAGGACTCGTCGGGTCGCTGCAGGAACGCCGCAAGAACTCTCCGTTACCAATGTTCCACGAGCTCAGGCGGCCCCCTTCCCGAGCGGGGGGCCGCTTGTTCGGTCTCAGGCGGTGTTGCGGTGGTAGACGAGCCGCAGGCCGATCAGCGTCAACCACGGCTCGTGCACGTCGATCGAGCGCGACTCGCCCACCACGAGCGCCGCGTGGCCGCCGGTGGCCACCACGGTCACCTCGTCGGGGTCCTCGGCCAGCTCGGCCGCCATCCGCTCGACGATGCCGTCGACCTGGCCCGCGAAACCGTAGATGATGCCGGCCTGGAGTGCTTCGACGGTGTTCTTGGCGATCACCGAACGGGGCCTGACCAGCTCGACCTTGTGCAACTGGGCGCCCGCCGCGGCCAGCGCGTCGACCGAGATCTCGATGCCGGGCGCGGTGACCGCCCCGATGTACTCGCCCTTGGCCGACACCGCGTCGAACGAGGTCGCGGTGCCGAAGTCAACGATGATGCAGGGGCCGCCGTACTGGTCGATGGCGGCCAACGCGTTGACGATGCGGTCGCTGCCGACCTCCTTGGGGTTGTCCATCCGGACCGGCACACCTGTGCGCACGCCGGGCTCCACGATCACCGCGGTCACGTCGCCGTAGTAGCGGCGGCACATCTCGCGCATCTCGTTGAGCACGCTGGGCACCGTCGAGCAGATCGCGATGCCGCTGACGTCGGCTCCCTTGAGCAACGGTGACTGGGCGAGCAACCCCTGAAGCACGACCGCGAGCTCGTCGGCGGTGCGGCGGGCATCGGTGGCCAGCCGCCAGTGCTCGATGACCTCCTCGCCCTCGAACAGGCCGAGCACCGTGTGCGTGTTGCCGACGTCGATCGTGAGCAGCATCGGTTACCCCCGTAGATCAAGTGCGATGTCCAGGGCCGACGCCGAGTGCGTAAGCGCTCCCACCGCAAGGTAGTCAACGCCAGTTTCAGCCACAGCCCGGGCCGATTCCAAGGTCAGCCCACCGCTCGCCTCCAGTTTCGCCCGGTTTTTCACTATTTGTACGGCCAGCGCGGTCTGCTCGATCGTGAAGTTGTCCAGCAGGATCAACTCGGCCCCCTCGTCGAGCACCGGCTCGAGCTGGTCGATCCGGTCGACCTCCACCTCGATCGGCAGCTCCGGAAAGCGCTCGCGCACCGCGCGGAACGCCTCGGCCACGCCGCCCGCCGCCACCACGTGGTTGTCCTTGATCAGGGCCGCGTCCGACAGGGACATCCGGTGGTTGACGCCGCCTCCGCAGCGCACCGCGTACTTCTCCAGCGCCCGCAGGCCCGGCAGCGTCTTGCGGCTGTCGCGCACCCGCGCGCCGGTGCCGCTGACCGCCTCCACCCACCTGCCGGTCAGGGTGGCGATGCCGGACAGATGGGTGAGCAGGTTGAGGGCGGTGCGCTCGGCCGTCAGCAGGCCACGCGTCGGCCCCTCGACCGTCATCAGCACGTCACCCGCCCGGACCCGCTCACCGTCCTTGGCCCTGCGCTCGGCGCGGACCCCGAACCGGAGGAACACCACCTCGGCCACGCCCAGGCCCGCGACGACGCCGTCCCGGCGGGCCACCACGTCGCCCGTGGAGCGCTGCCCGGCCGGAATGGTCGCCTCACTCGTGACGTCACCGGCCTCGGTGAGGTCCTCGGCGAGCGCCCGGTCGACGACCGCGCCGACCTCGGCCGGATCCAGCCCCGACGCGGTGAGCTCCTGGGTCAGGCGCGGCGGCGCGGCGTCGCCGTGCGGCGTGTAGGTCATCGTCAGGCCCTCCTCCGTCAGGGTCACGTCCAGGTGCCCCAGCCAGTCATTGTCGTCGCGATCGGGGAAGTCCTCGCGCCAGTGCGAGCCGCGCGTCTCCAGCCGCGCCAGGGCCGCCCCGGTGAGGACGGTGGCCACCGTGAGCAGGTTGGTCGCCTCCCAGGACTCGGTGCACGGAGGCACGTGGACGGGGGTCCAGCGGGCGTCGCGCAGCGCCCTGGCGGTGGCCGTGAGCGACTCGCGGCCGCGCAGCACGCCCGCTCCCGTGCTCATGTGGGCCTGGATCCGGGTCCGCGCCCGTGGGTCGACCAGGCCGGTGGTCGTCCGGCCGGCCACCGGCTCGCCGGGCGCGGGCCGTACGGCGTGGATGTCCTCGGCGATGCGCTCGGCGAAGACGAGCCCTTCGAGCAGGGAGTTGGACGCGAGCCGGTTGGCGCCGTGCACGCCGGTGCAGGCGACCTCGCCGCACGCGTAGAGGCCCTCGATGGAGGTACGGCCCCTCAGGTCCGTACGGATGCCGCCGCTGGCGTAGTGGGCCGCCGGGGCGACGGGGATCGGCTCGGTCGCCGGGTCGATGCCGTTGTCGCGGCAGATCGCGTAGATGGTGGGGAATCTGGTCCGCCACCTGTGCTCGCCGAAGTGGCGGCCGTCGAGGTGGACGTGGTCCCGCCCGGTCGCCCGCATCGTCCGCATGGTCGCCTTGGCCACGACGTCACGCGGGGCCAGGTCGGCCAGCTCGTGCGCGTCGCGCATGAACGCGTTGCCCTCGTGGTCGACCAGGAACGCGCCCTCGCCCCTGACCGCCTCGGAGATCAGCGGCTGCTGGCCGGTCGAGCCCTCGCCGAGCCAGAGCACCGTGGGATGGAACTGGACGAACTCCAGGTCGCGCAGCTCGGCGCCGGCCCGCAGCGCGAGCGCCACGCCGTCGCCCGTGGAGACAACGGGGTTGGTCGTGGCCGCGTAGACCTGCCCCATGCCGCCGGTGGCGAGCACCACCGCCCTGGCGTGCACCGCGCCGACGCCGTCACGCGCGCCCTCGCCCATGACGTGCAGCGTCACGCCACGGGCCCGGCCGCGGGCGTCCTTGAGCAGGTCGAGAACGAGCGCGTGCTCGATCACCTCGATCGCGGTGGTGGCCCGCACCGCCTCGACCAGCGCGCGCTGCACCTCGGCGCCCGTGGCGTCGCCGCCCGCGTGCACGATGCGGTCGCGGCGGTGGCCGCCCTCCCTGGTGAGCTGGAGCTCTCCGCCGGCGGTCCGGTCGAACAGCGCGCCGCGGTCCATCAGCCGCCGCAGCGCGCCTGGGCCCTCGGTCACCAGCGTGCGCACGGCCCCCACGTCGCACAGGCCGACCCCGGCGACCAGGGTGTCGTTCAGGTGCTCGTCGGTCGAGTCGTCGGGCGCGAGCACGGCGGCGATGCCCCCCTGCGCCCACCTGGTCGAGCCGGACGAGAGCACGTCCTTGGTGACGACCAGGATCTTGGCCGTGGGGTCGAGCTCGGCATGACGCAGGGCCACCGTCAGCCCGGCGATGCCGGAACCCACGACGACCACGTCCGCCTCGACGATCCAGCCCGGTGCCGGGGCCGTCAGCCGCAGGGGAATCGCCGGTGCGCTCATGGAGTCTCCTCATCGAGGCGATTTCGTCACTATGACGATAACGCCTGCCGACTCATGGGGCATGCCCGGGGTCAGCCGCCGACGGACACGACGACATTGTCGATCAGCCGGGTGGCGCCGACCCTGGCGGCGACCGCGAGCACCGCGGCGCCGGAGTAGGACTCCCCCACCTCGGCGAAGGTGGACGGATCGACGAGCACCAGGTAGTCGAGGTCGAGCGCCGGCGCGGCCGCGTCGAGCACCGCCCGCGCGGCCCCCAGGATCTTCGGCGACGCGGCCTGCGCCGCCCCGGCGCGCAGGGCCCGGGAGAGCGCGAGCGCTACCTGGCGGTCGGCCGCCGACAGGTAGCGGTTGCGGCTCGACAGGGCCAGGCCGTCGGGCTCGCGGACCGTGGGTGCGCCGACGATCTCGATGTCCAGGTCGAGGTCGGCGACCATCCGCCGGATCATCGCGAGCTGCTGGGCGTCCTTCTGGCCGAAGACCGCGAGGTCGGGCTGGACCAGGTTGAACAGCTTGAGCACGACCGTGAGCATGCCGTCGAAGTGGCCCGGCCTGGCGGCACCCTCGACGATCCGCCCCATTTCGCCGGAGTGAAGGCTGACCTGGCGGTCGGGAGCGTACATGTCCTCGGCCGACGGGGCGAAGACCACGTCGGCTCCTTCGGCCTCGCAGACGGCCAGGTCGGCCTCGAAGGTGCGCGGGTATCGCGAGAAGTCCTCGTGCGGGCCGAACTGCAGCGGGTTGACGAAGATGCTGACCACCACCTGGGCGGCACGGGCCCGGGCGTCGCGGATCAGCGAGCGGTGCCCTTCGTGCAGCGCCCCCATGGTGGGGACCAGGGCGACAGGTCCGTCACCGCGTGCTTTACGCAGGTCGGCGCGGTTGCGGGCGACGATCAGGGCCATGTGGTGCCTCCGGAGGCGGCGGTCGGATCCGTGCCATGCGGGTCACGGTCAGGTCCATATGTTGCCACCCAGCGCGTCGAGCAGGCGTTCGGCCTCCTCCGGCTTGAGCAGCCCCGCCGCGAGCGCGCGGTCGGCGGTGAGCCTGGCCAGCGCGATGTAGGCGTCGGCCGCCTCGGGAGCCGCCAGGATGAGGGCGTCGACGTGCTTGCGTACGGTGCCCGCGTCGCCGCGCACGACGGGACCGCTGAGCGCGGCGATGCCGAGCCTGAGCACGTTGTCGAGCGCGGCGCCGAGCAGCGGGCCGAGCATCCGGCCCGGATGGTCCACGCCGATGCGCTGCAGCAGCTCGGAGGACTCCGCGATCAGGGTGACCATGTGGTTGGCGGCCCCGGCCAGCGCCGCGTGGTAGAGCGCCCGGTCGGAGTCGGCGATCCAGACCGGCTCGCCGCCCATCTCGATGACCAGCGCCTCGGCGATCGGCCGGAGCGGATCGGGCGCGGTCACCCCGAACGAGCAGCCGGTGATGCGGTTGAGGTCGTCGTCCCTGCCGGTGAACGTCATCACGGGATGCAGGGCCAGCGGCAGGGCGCCGGCCCTGGCGGCCGGATCGAGCACCGACAGCCCGTAGGCCCCGCTGGTGTGCACCAGGAGCTTGCCCTTGAGATCGGCACCGGTCGTGGCCAGCCCGTTGACGAGATCGGGCAGCGCGTCGTCGGGCACGGTCAGCAGGATCAGCTCCGCGGCGGTGACGACCTCCTCGGGGCGCGTCGGTGTGACGCCCAGCCGGTCGGTGGCCCAACGATGCGAGGCGTCGGACACCCCGCTCGCGGCGACGATCCGGTGCCCCGCCTGCGCGAGCGCCGCGCCCAGCGCGGAGCCCACCTTTCCTGCCCCCAGCACGCCGACGGCCAGCCGTGCCGGGCGATCACCTGCGTCCATGACGTCCCACCCCTGTCGACCCGATGGCACTGCCGACCAGCGTAACCACTGTGGGGAGTTGCGTACGTGACTGGGGTTTTGCCGCATGTTGAGTTAGTGACATATCACACAAGGGCAGACAAAACGGTGCACCCCTGTCGGAAGAGATGAGGAGAGGGGGCATCGCGGAGGAGCGGGCGCCGAGTCCCCGAACCGGACCCGACGCCCGCGTCGTGCGACCCCCTTGGAGGTGCGCACCTGGGCCGGCCAGCCGCCGACTGACCGGCCGGGAATGGGAGCTCGGACAGGCTGGACAGGGCCGCCCGAGCTCTCACGAACGCGTACACGGTAGCGCAACGGCGTGACCAAGAGTGTTCGCTCGTTAACTTCACGTCTCCAACGACCGGTCATGAGATAGTCCAGGAATGTGGCTCACCTGGCGCGCCGCGACACAGCACGCGCTCTACGGCGAGGGCGGCTTCTACCTCCGCGAACGGCCATCGGGCCACTTCCGCACCTCGGTCGCCGCCTCGTCGGTGTTCGCCGAGGCGGTCCTGGCGCTGCTGACCGAGGTCGACGCCGAGCTGAAGACGCCGCCCGTCCTCGATCTCGTCGATCTCGGCGCCGGCGAGGGCCTCCTGGTCGGCCACGTTCTCGACGCCGCCGAGCCCGCCCTGCGCGACAGGCTGCGCATCACGGCCGTCGACCTCTCCCCCCGGCCCGCCGGGCTGGACGGCTCGATCAGCTGGACCGCCGCCATCCCGTCCGGGATCATCGGCCTGGCGATCGCGAACGAGTGGCTCGACAACATCCCGCTCGACGTGGCCGAGCAGACCCCCGACGGGCCGCGGCTGGTCATGGTCGACCTCCGCACCGGCGCCGAGCGGCTGGGTGAGCCGGTCGGGGCCGCCGACCGCGAGTGGATCGACCGGTGGTGGCCGCTGTCCTGTGTGGGGTCCCGCGCCGAGATCGGCCACCCCCGCGACGCGGCCTGGGCGGCGGTGATGCGGCGGCTCACACACGGCCGGGCGGTCGCCGTCGATTATGCACACCCTGTGGATAACCGTCCGACCCATGGCACGCTCACCGGATACCGCGACGGCTCCGTCGTGACGCCCATCCCTGACGGCACCTGCGACATCACCGCCCACGTCGCCCTCGACGCGTGCGCCGAGGCCGGTGAGCGGGCCGGCGCGATATCCACAGCCTTGTCCACACAGCGCGACGAGCTGCGCTCGCTCGGGGTCACCGGCGCGCGACCGCCGCTCGACCTGGCCAAGCACGATCCGCGCGGCTACCTCCGGGCGCTGGCCCGGGCCTCCGAGGAGGCCGAGCTGATCGACCCACGCGGTCTCGGCGGCTTCGGCTGGCTCAGCCAGACCCGTTAGACGGCGCGGTCCGAAGAAACTTGTTGGACGGGGAGCTCCGAGGACCTGTTCAGACGGCGAGTTCCAGGGACTCCAGGCCGCGGATGACGTAGCCCGGCTTCCAGACCGGCTCGCGCACCAGCTCCAGCTTGGGCGCCCGGTCCAGCAGCGCCCCGAACGACTCCAGCAGCTCGATACGGGCCAGCGGCGCGCCGAGGCAGAAGTGGATGCCCGCGCCGAAGGAGATGTGCGGGTTGTCCGCCCGGCCCACGTCGAGCCGGTCGGGATCGTCGAAGACCTCGGGATCGCGGTTGGCCGAGCCGAACAGGAGCGCCACCTCGACCCCGCGCGGGATCTCCACCCCGCCGACCTCGATGTCCTCCAGCACCCACCGCTCGAACATCTGCAGCGGGGTGTCCCACCGCATCAGCTCCTCGATCGCCGTGGGCAGCAGGCCGCGGTCCTCGCGCAGCCGTACGAGCTCGGCGGGGTTTCTGAACAGCGACCACCAGCCGTTGCCCGTCACGTTCACGGTGGCCTCGTGACCCGCGTTGAGCAGCAGCACGCAGGTGCCGATCAGCTCGTCCTCGGTGAGCTCGTCGATCGCGGCCAGCGCGCTGATCAGGTCGTCTCCCGGACGGGCGGTGCGCTCGCGGGCCAGGTCCTTGAGGTAGCCGGCGAACTCGTCGGCCGCCCGGACCGCCGTGTGCTGGGCCTCCGGCGAGGGGTTGAGCTCGTACATTCCGCAGATGTCGGCCGACCAGGGGCGCAGCAGGTGGCGGTCGGCCTCCGGGATGCCCAGCATCTCGGCGATGACCGTCACGGGCAGCGGCTCCGCCACTTCGGCGATCAGGTCGCCGCCGCCCTTCTCCACGAACGTGTCGATCAGCCCGCCGGCGATGGCCCGCACGCGGGGGCGCAGCGACTCGACCATGCGCGGGGTGAACGCCTTGGAGACCAGACGGCGCAGCCGGGTGTGCACCGGCGGCTCGACGTCCAGCATCCCGGCCCTGACCACCCGCCAGAACGGCTCCTGGAACTCCGGCTCGGCCTGCTGGCCGAACTCCTCGTGGGTGGCCACGTGCAGGTAGGAGCGGCCCAGCCGGCGGTCCCGGAGCAGGGCGTTGACATCGGCGTGCCGAGAGATCAGCCACTGTCCGGTCGGCTCGAAGAAGCTGACCGGAGCCGCCCGCCTCAGGTCGGCGTAGACGTCGTAGGGGTAGGCCACAAAATCCGGATTCCAAGGATCAAAGCGCACTATTTCATCTTAGAAGGAAGTTCTTCCTGCTTGGAGTGCTTGCCGCGCATCCGGATGTTCAGCAGCTCGACGATGACCGAGAACGCCATCGCGAAGTAGATGTAGCCCTTCGGGATGTGCTGGTCGAGACCCTCGGCGATGAGCACCACGCCGATCAGCACGAGGAACGCCAGCGCCAGCATCTTGATGCTCGGGTGCTGGTCCACGAACCTGCTGATCGGCCCCGAGGCGAACAGCATCACCAGCACCGCCACGACGACCGCCGCCACCATCACGCCGAGCTCGTCGACCATGCCCACGGCGGTGATCACCGAGTCGAGCGAGAACACCACGTCGAGCACCATGATCTGCGCGATCACCGAGGCGAACGAGGCGGCGGCCCGCGTCCGGCCGTCCTGGTGCTTGGGCTCCATGCTGTGCCCGATCTCGGTGACGCTCTTGGCCAGCAGGAACAACCCGCCCAGCAGCAGGATCAGGTCGCGCCCGGATATCTCGTGGCCCAGCACCTCGAACAACGGCTCGGTCAGCCGCACCACCCACGACAGCGCCAGCAGCAGGAGCAGGCGGCTGATCAGAGCCGCCGCGAGGCCCAGAACGCGCGCTCTGTCGCGCTGCTCGGGCGGGAGCTTCCCGGCCAGGATGGAGATGAAAATGATGTTGTCGATGCCCAGGACGATCTCCAGGGCCACCAGGGTGAAGAAGCCTATCCAGATCTGTGGGTCGGCCACCCAGTCCAGCATCTGTCTGCCTCCACGGCCTCGGGGATGTCGGGATGTCGGGGGTACCAACGAGCCAGCCGCTTCAGAAGTTCACCGGATTGCCAACGAATGTGGCGGTTCGGTTATAGTGCGGGCGTAGGTCATGAGTGCCAGCGCCAAGCCCCGGCTCGCTGGCCGGCAACCCTCGCGTCCGCGGCGGGGTGCCCCGGGTGAAGACCTGGTCCGTCACGAGGTGTGGCGGGCAAGCGCGGGCTCCATGGCTGCTCCAGGGGTCCGACGGCCCTCAGGAGGTTCGCCGTGTCCACCTTGACGATCTTCAACTCCGTGCCCGCCGAGGCGCCCGTCGAGGACGGCCGCCGCCCGATCCCGGCCGTGCTCGGCGCCGACCTGGAGGTCCCGGTCAGGGGCGGCCGGCTGGTCGGCTACGCCAACCTCGACTACGCCGCGAGCGCCCCCTGTCTGGAGCCGGTCAACGCGGCCGTCGCCGCCGCGCTCCCGGCCTACTCCAGCGTGCACCGCGGCGCGGGCTACGCCTCCCAGCTCACCACCACCCGCTACGAGCAGGCCCGCCACACCGTACGAGCCTTCGTCGGCGCCCGCCCCGACGACGCCGTGATCTTCGCCCGCAACACCACTGACGCCACCAACCTGCTCGCCTCCTGCCTGCCCGCCGGCACGACCACCGTCGTCTTCGACACCGAGCACCACGCCTCGCTCCTGCCCTGGCCCCACACGGTACGGCTGGCGCCCCCCGCCTTCCCCGGCGAGGCCGTGCGCGCGGCCGACGAGGCGCTGGCCGCCACGGACGGGCCGAAACTGCTCGTGGTGACCGCCGCCTCCAACGTCACCGGCGAGCTCTGGCCGATCGCCGCCCTGGCCCACGTCGCGCACCGCCACGGCGCCCGCATCCTGGTCGACGCGGCCCAGCTGGTGCCCCACCGGCGGCTCAACCTGACCGCCCTCGACCTCGACTACGTGGTCTTCTCCGGGCACAAGCTCTACGCGCCGTTCGGCGCCGGGGCGCTGATTGGGCGGCGCGACTGGCTGGCGGCGGGCGAGCCGTACCTGAAGGGGGGCGGCGCGGTGCGTTCGGTGGACGGCGAGCCCGAGTGGCACGACGACCCCGAGCCGCGCCACGAGGCCGGCACCCCCAACGTGCTGGGCGCCATCGCGCTGGCCGCCGCCTGCGACGCGCTGTCCGCCACGGGGTGGACCGCGCTGGTCCGCGAGGAGGAGCGGCTGATCGCCCGGCTCCGCTCCGGGCTGGCCTCGATCGAGGGTGTACGCGAGCTGTCACTGTGGGGGCCCGACCACCCGCGCGTGGGCATCGTCTCGTTCACCGTGGACGGCCACTCCGCCCGGGAGGTCGCCGAAGCGCTCTCCGACGACTACGGGATCGGCGTACGGGACGGCAAGTTCTGCGCGCACCCGTTCGTCCGCCACCTGCTCGGCAGGCCCGAGCGCGGGGGCTCGGACGAGGCGGGCGACGCGGGAGCCGGCGAGAGCCGAAGCGGGCGCGGCCAGGAGCCCGGCGGCGGCTGCCAGGACGGCGCGGCCGCCGCGGTGCGCGCGTCGATCGGCATCGGCAGCACCGAGGAGCACGTGGACCGCCTCATCGGAGCCCTGCGCGACCTCGCCGGCCGCTAGGCCGCTCAACGGTTGGGCGGCCGCCGCTTCGTCGGCTCGTCGATGATGGCGTCGATGTCCCGCATGTCCTGGTCGCTCAGGTCGCTGACCGATCTGGGCGCCCTCGGTTGTCTCGGCACGTTCATCGGACGCGTCGGGGTCTCGCCGGATGCGGTCCCCCCGGATGCGGTCCCCCCGGATGCGGTCCCCCCGGATGCGGTCCCGCCGGGTGTGCTCTCACGCGATGTGGGCGCGGGCCTGGTCGTCGCGGACGAGGTCCGCGTGGTCGTGCCGTTCTCGGCGAGCTCGCGTTCGGCACGTCTGCGGTGGATCCGGCGGAGCAGGCCGTCGAGGCCGAGCCGCCCGCCGCTCACGGCGAGGAACAGCAGGCAGATCGCGGCCAGCGAGCCGACCAGCTCCCATTCGAAGATTCCCTGCGAACCGTGGACGAAGACCAGCGCGCCGACGCTGACGATCAGCAGCGCCAGGGCCGCCAGCCGGACGAACAGGCCGAGGATCAGCAGGGCGCCTCCCACGATCTCCGCCACCATGGTGAACCCGGCGGCCAACTGCGGGAGCGGCACCCCCGACTGCGTGAAGTTCTGCGCCGTGGCGCCGAGACCGGCCTGCCACTTCTGCCATCCATGAGCGATGAAGATCACGCCGATGGTCACCCGCGAGATCAGGGCAGCTAGGTCGAAGAGAGATCTTTTCATGGCGATTTCTCCCTCCATTCCCGTTTATCATCCCCATGTCCGACTCTGCGATGCACTCCCATACCGTTCCTTGACCATTCGCCCGGCTGGCCCCCCACCGCGGCCGGTGGCAGCATGGGCCCTATGACGGAACGCGTGGTGGGGATCGGTGCGGGCGCCAAGGAGCTGGCGACCGAGGACATGATCCTCAACATCGGCCCGCAACACCCGTCCACCCACGGCGTCCTGCGGCTGCGGCTCACGCTCGACGGCGAGCGCATCGCCACCGCCGAGCCGATCATCGGCTACATGCACCGGGGCGCTGAGAAGCTGTTCGAGGTCCGCGACTACCGCCAGATCATCATGCTGGCCAACCGGCACGACTGGCTGTCCGGCTTCGCCAACGAGCTGGGCGTGGTCATCGCCGCCGAACGCATGCTGGGCATGGAGCCGCCGGTCCGGGCCGTCTGGGCGCGCACTCTGCTGGCCGAGCTCAACCGCGTGCTCAGCCATCTGATGTTCCTCGGCTCCTATCCCCTGGAGCTGGGCGCGATCACCCCCCTCTTCTACGCCTTCAACGAGCGCGAACGCGTCCAGGGCGTCATGGAGGAGATCTCCGGCGGACGCATGCACTACATGTTCAACCGGGTCGGCGGCCTCAAGGAGGATCTCCCGCTCGGCTGGCTCGACCGGGTGTCGGAGGCCGTCGCCGAGACCCGCCGCCGCGTCCCCGACATCGAGGACCTCATTCTGGGCAACGAGATCTTCCGGGCCCGCACCAAGGGCGTCGGCGTGCTCGGTCGCGAGCAGATCATGCAGTACGGCGTGAGCGGCCCCATCGCCCGGGCCTCGGGCGTCGACTTCGACCTGCGCCGCGACCAGCCCTACCTCGCCTACCCCGAGCTGCCCGTCAAGGTCGTCACCCGCACCGCCGGCGACTGCCACGCCCGCTTCGAGGTGCTGCTCGACCAGCTGAAGGTCTCGCTCGACCTGGCCGACGCCTGCGTCGAACACCTCCGCTCGCTGCCTCCCGGGCCCATCAACCAGCGCCTGCCCAAGGTGCTCAAGGTGCCCGAGGGCCACACGTACGCCTGGACCGAGAATCCTCTCGGCATCAACGGCTACTACCTCGTGTCCAGGGGCGACAAGACGCCGTGGCGGCTCAAGCTGCGCTCGGCCTCCTTCAACAACATCCAGGTGCTGCGCGAGATGCTGCCCGGCCACCTGGTGGCCGACATGGTGGCCATCCTCGGCTCGATGTTCTTCGTCGTGGGTGACATCGACAAGTGACGGCGGCCGACCCTCCCCTTCGGCGCGACCAGTACGTCGACTGGCTCCGCGCGCTGAGCCTGATCGTCGTGGTCGTCTGGCACTGGGCGTTCACGATCCTGCAGTGGGAGCCGGGCGGCCCCGTGCCGACCAGCCCGCTCGGCTTCACCTCCGGCCTGTGGATCCTCACCTGGCTGCTGCAGGTGCTGCCGCTGTTCTTCTACGTCGGCGGCCACGTCCACCTGCTGTCCTGGAACCGGGCTCACGGGCGCGGCGTCGGCATCGGGGCGTTCGTCTGGCGGCGCATCCGCGCGCTGGCCGTGCCCGCGCTGGCGTTATCCGGCGTCTGGGTCGCCATCGGCGCGGTCGTGACCTGGGTGTTCGGGGTCGACTGGATGTGGCGGGTGGTGCTGCTCGTGCTCAGCCCGCTCTGGTTCCTCGGCGTCTACCTGGTGCTCATCGTGCTGCTGCCGTTGGCGCTCTGGCTGCACCGGCGCTACGACGTGCTCACGCTCATCTGGTTCGGCGGCGCGGCGCTGGTGGTCGACGTGGTGCGCTTCCGCTACGGCGTCGACTGGGTCGGCTGGCTGAACATGATCATCGTCTGGGGGCTGGCCCACCAAGCGGGCTTCTTCTACCAACGGATCGTCGCCCTGCCCAGACGTTATGACGTCGGACTGCTGTGGACAGGGCTGTTCGCGCTGTTCGGGCTCGTCTACTCGGGCATCTACCCGGGCTCGATGGTGGGCGTGCCCGGCGACAAGTGGTCGAACATGGCCCCGCCCACGTTCGTCATCGTGGCCCTGCTCATCTTCCAGATCGGCCTGGTCGAGGTGCTGCGGCCGTCGATGGAACGCCTCCTGGAACGGCCCGGCTGGCAGCGCGCCAACCACACCATCAACCGCTTCGCCCTGCCGCTCTTCCTCTTTCACACAACGGGCATGGCGATCTCGCTGGGGGTCTCGTGGTGGCTCTTCGGCACCCTGGGCGAGAAGGTGCCGCCCGACCTCAAGTGGTGGCTGGAACGCCCCATCGCCATCGTGGGCCCCCTGCTCTGCACCCTCCCCGTCATCTACCTCTTCGGCCGCCGCCGTTGAACATCTGCAAGACAAAACTCGAGCGTGAGGTCTGGCTCAAGCAGGCACATGCAACTCGCCGCGGTCGAGCATGCCGTCGCGCGTTATTTGGGGCTCTGATCCTCCGGGGCCTTCGGAATGCGGCAGGCGTGCTCCAGCAGCAGAGCGGCACAGACGAGCGCCACGCAGGACAGGAACGACCCGAGCGAGATGAAGAACTCGAGCCGCGGCGTGTCCCGGGTGAGCAACTGAACCGTGTGGAGGGCGAACCCGGCGAACAGGCCGGCGCACACCGCTCCCACGTAGGCCGACGCCTTGGCCAGGGCAGCCAGCCGCGCCACCGCCATCGGCTCGACCGGCTTGGTATTGGGCTTGCGGTCGATCCTGGCCTTGGTCATCCACGCGGTGTAACCCTCACCGACGGCCAGCAGCAGCACCGTCGGGATGGCGGTCCACGGCAGGACCGGCAGCCCGGCGTAGACCTGCCTGACCACCAGCCAGGTGATCAGGGCGGCGACCAGGACCAGACCGACGAGCACGCCGGGACGGGTGGGCCTCAATCGGGGCTCTGCAGATCGAGGTCGGCCCGCAGCCGCACACCTTGCTCGTCGGGCTCGGTCAGCCCGGCCAGCAGTGCCGTGATCGGGCCGCGCCCGGGCAGCTCACCCTCGGGGTCGACGTCCGCCCAGGGCGCGAGCACGAACGCCCGCTCGTGCGCCAGCGGATGCGGCAGGGTCAGCTCTGGGTCGTCGCAGACCGTGTCACCCACCATGATCAGATCGATGTCCAGCGTACGCGGCCCCCAACGCTCCAGGCGTTCGCGGCCGAACGCGTTCTCGACTCCCTGCGCCCGCTCCAGCAGCGTGCGCGGCTCCAGCGTGGTCTCGGCGATCACGATCGCGTTGAGGAACGGCCGCTGCCCGGGAGGACCTCCCACCGGATCGGTCTCGTAGACCGGCGACGCTCGTACGAACTCCAGGCCCGGAGCGTCGAAGAGTGTGTCGATGGCCCCCTGCAGCGTGTCGAACCGCTGGCCGAGATTGCTGCCGAGAGAGAGGACTGCCTTCATGGGCGGCTCCGCTCGATCGTCACCGTGACGTCGTCGAAGGGTAGCGGAATCGGCGCCGCCGGCTTGTGCACGCTCACCTCGACCGAGCGCACCAGCTCGTCGGCCAGGCACACGTCGGCGAGGCGCTGCGCCAGCGTCTCGATCAGTTGGACGGGCTCCCCCTCCACGACCTTGACCAGTGCCTGGGCGAGCTCTCCGTAGTGGACGGTCTTGCTGAGATCGTCGGTCAGTGCGGCGGGCCGGGTGTCGAGGAACAGTGTCGCGTCGATGACGAACTCCTGCCCCAGCTCACGTTCGGCCGCCAGCACGCCGTGCCGCCCACGGGCCCGCAGGCCCGTCAGCGCGATGCGATCAGCGCTCAAGCTCGCCTTCCTCCTCCTCGTCCTCGTCGCCCTGGAGCACGGGCGAGCCGTGGTGCATCCACAGCCGCCAGCCCTGAGCGGTCCGGATGTAGACGTTGCTGGCCACGACCTTGCCCGCGGCGAAGCTGGACTCACCCTCCTCGCCGGCCGTCAGGATGTTCTCGACGCAGGTGAGGACGGCCACGTCGCCCAGCACAGTCGTGTGGACGTCGGTCAGCACGAACTGGATGTAGGTGGTGTTGGCCATGATGAGCGCCCACGAGCGCAGCACCTCGGACCGCCCGGCCAGCAGGGTCCAGCCCGGGTGAACACAGCTGACCTGCTCGTCGCCGGTGTCCTCGGCCCAGATCTCGGTCATCCTGTCGAGGTCGGCGTCCTCGATGGCGGTGTAGAAATCCTGGTTGACCGTCTCGATGGCAGCGGTGTCGACGCTCATGTATTGGCTCCGGCTCTCTTCCATGCGGCGGCCACGCGCACGGCATCGGCGTTGGGACCTACCTGGTGAACCCTGACGCACCAGGCCCCGGCGTGCGCGGCCAGCGCCGTCACGGCCACGGTGGCGTCGTCGCTGCGACCGAACGGGCGAGGGCTGCCGTCGGCGCCGGCCAGCAGCCGCCCCAGGAACCTCTTGCGCGAGGCCCCGATCAGCAGCGGGTAGCCGAGCTCGGCCAGCTGGGAGGCGCCGGCCAGCAGCGCCCAGTTGTGGGCGGCGTTCTTGGCGAAGCCCAGCCCGGGGTCGATCACGATCTGGTCCTCGGACACACCCTCGGCGAGCACCAGATCGACCCGCTTGGCCAGCTCCTCGCGCACCTCGGTGACCACGTCGGTGTAGACGGCCCTGCTGTCCATGTCGTGGCTGTGGCCGCGCCAGTGCATCACCACGTAGGGGACGCCGGTGGCCGCGACCACGCGGGGCATGGCCGGATCCGCCAGGCCGCCGCTCACGTCGTTGACCAGCCTGGCCCCGACGGCGACGGCGGCTCTGGCCACCTCGGCGCGCATCGTGTCGACGCTGACCGCCACACCCTCCGCGCTGAGCGCCCTGATCACGGGCACCACCCTGGCCAGCTCCTCGTCGAGCGGCACCCTGGCGGCGCCGGGCCGGGTGGACTCGCCGCCCACGTCGACGATGTCGGCCCCCTGCGCGACCAGGTCGAGCCCGTGCTGGATGGCGACCGTCTCGTCGAACCACTCACCGCCGTCGGAGAACGAGTCAGGCGTCACATTGACCACGCCCATGACGAGACACCGCTCCTCGGCGGCCAGCCCCGGCACGCTAGTCGGCAGGCTTGTCATGGGCCAAGCCTAGGCTCTTGTTCATACCCGTTGATGTCATGGGTCCCCCATTGTGCATAACGAATCCCACGCGGCCATCGGGTGGCCGGCCGAGCGTCGCCGCGTCAGCTGTGGAGGATGAGGGACATCGCCTCGGCCCGGGTCTTGTCGCTGGTGCGGAAGTCGCCGCGGACCGCCGAGGTGACGGTCTTGGCGCCCGGCTTGCGGACTCCGCGCATCGTCATGCACAGGTGCTCGGCCTCCACCACGACGATGACCCCGCGCGGCTCCAGCACCCGCATCAGGGCGTCGGCGATCTGCGAGGTCATCCGCTCCTGCACCTGCGGCCGGCGGGCGAAGACGTCGACCAGCCTGGCGAGCTTGGACAGGCCGGTGACCTGCCCCTTCTCGTTGGGGATGTAGCCGACGTGGGCCTGCCCGTGGAACGGCACGAGGTGGTGCTCGCAGGTCGAGTAGACCTCGATGTCCTTCACCAGCACCATCTCGTCGTGGTCGACGTCGAAGACCTTGGTGAGGACGTCCTCGGGCTGCTGACCGAGGCCCGAGAACTGCTCCGCGTAGGCCCGCGCGACCCGCGAGGGGGTGTCGAGGAGGCCGTCACGGTCGGGATCCTCGCCGATGGCGTAGAGGATCTCCCGGACGGCCTTCTCGATCCGGCCCAGATCGACCTCGTGCTGAGACGTCACGCACTGTCTCCGGAAGGCAGCGCGTCCTGGTGGCCCGTGGGGAGCGAGCCGTTGCCCGACTGCTCCTTGGGGGTCAGGATCGGCGGCCGGTCGGACGGGAGCCGCTTGCCGTAGCCCGCGTAGGACGGCCGGTGTTCCTTGACCACCACGGGTGCGAAGACGCGCAGCACCTGGTCGCGGGAGAGCGTCTCCTTCTCCATGAGCTCGAGCACCAGGTTGTCGAGCACGTCGCGGTATTCGACCAGGATGTCCCACGCCTGGTCGTGCGCCGACTCGATCATCCGGCGGACTTCCTCGTCGATCGTCGAGGCGATCTTCTCGGAGTAGTCGCGCTCGTGCCCCATCTCGCGGCCCAGGAAGACCTCGGCCTGGCCGGTGCCGAACTTACGGGCGCCGAGCTGCTCGCTCATGCCGTATTCGGTCACCATCCGGCGGGCGACGGCCGTGGCCTTCTCGATGTCGTTGGAGGCGCCGGTGGTGGGCTCGTGGAAGACAAGCTCCTCCGCCGCACGGCCGCCGAGCAGCATGGCGAGCTGGTCCATCATCTCGGACCTGGTGGCCAGGAACTTGTCCTCCATCGGCAGCGTCATCGTGTAGCCGAGGGCGCGGCCGCGGGACAGGATCGTGATCTTGTGCACCGGGTCGGAGTTGGGCAGCGCGTGGGCCACCAGCGCGTGACCGCCCTCGTGGTAGGCGATCATCTTCTTTTCCTTGTCGGACATGACCCGGGTCTTGCGCTCGGGCCCTGCCATGACGCGGTCGATCGCCTCTTCGAGGGTCTCCATCGTGATCAGTTTCTGGTCGGCCCGCGCGGTCAGCAGCGCGGACTCGTTGATCACGTTGGCGAGGTCGGCACCGGTGAACCCGGGCGTGCGGCGGGCGATGACGTCGAGGTCGACGTCGGACGCGAACGGCTTGCCGCGGCCGTGGACCTTGAGGATGCCCTTGCGGCCCTCGAGGTCGGGACGGTCGACGGTGACCTGCCGGTCGAACCGTCCGGGACGCAGCAGCGCCGGGTCGAGGATGTCGGGCCGGTTGGTCGCGGCGATCAGGATCACGCCGCCCTTGACGTCGAAGCCGTCCATCTCGACGAGCAGCTGGTTGAGCGTCTGCTCACGCTCGTCGTGACCGCCGCCCAGGCCGGCGCCGCGGTGGCGGCCGACGGCGTCGATCTCGTCGATGAAGATGATCGCCGGAGCGTTGGCCTTGGCCTGCTCGAACAGGTCGCGGACCCGGGAGGCGCCGACGCCGACGAACATCTCGACGAAGTCGGAGCCGGAGATCGAGTAGAACGGCACGCCCGCCTCACCCGCGACCGCGCGGGCGAGCAGGGTCTTGCCGGTGCCGGGCGGGCCGTACAGCAGCACGCCCTTGGGGATCTTCGCGCCGATCGCCTGGAACTTGGCCGGGGCCTGCAGGAACTCCTTGATCTCCTGGAGCTCCTCGATGGCCTCGTCGGCGCCCGCGACGTCGGCGAAGGTGGTCTTGGGGGTGTCCTTGGTGATCAGCTTGGCCTTGGACTTGCCGAAGCTCATCACCCGCGAGCCGCCGCCCTGCATCTGGTTCATGATGAACAGGAAGAGCAGCACGATGATGACGATGGGCAGGAAGCTCACCAGGATGCTGACCAGGATGCTGTCCTGGGGCACCTCGGTCGTGAAGCTCTTGGTCTTGCCGGCCTGGAACTGCGTCTGCAGCTCCTCGGTCAGCTTGGGCCCGTAACCGGAGACCCAGTCGGACTGGATCGTCTTGGTGGGGGTGTCACCCGGCTTGACCGGGATCGCGTTGTAGAGCGTGAGCTCTATGCGCTGGTCCTTGTCGACAATCTTCGCGTTGCTGACGTTTCCAGTGCGAATTTGCTGAAGGACCGTGGACGTGTCGGCCTGCTTGAAATTACCGCCGCCGCTCCAGAGCTGGGTGACGAGCAGGAGCAGCACGACGATGCCCAGGATCCACAGCAGTGGCCCACGTGTAAATCGCTTGAGATCCATCCGATGCGGAACCCCCTTGCGGGCCCGTCCCTTCCTGACCATGGCCTGGAACCCCGGGGAGCGCCCGGGGCCGCGACATCCGGCGCCGCGACTTCTGACTACCCGAAGGGGACGCGCGGTCACCCTTCCGGAGTCAGAAGGTACACCTGCACAGCGTGCGGCGGCACCGCCCGCTGGACCGGTCTTGCCCTACCAACGTACGTCAGGGTGCCCGGTGTTCCCGGCGGCCGGCGGTATCAGGACTTGTACACATGGGGCGCGAGGGTCCCGATGAAAGGCAAGTTACGGTAGCGCTCGGCGTAGTCGAGGCCGTATCCGATGACGAACTCACTGGGGATGTCGAAGCCGACGTACTTGACGTCGATCGGCACCTTCAGGGCGTCGGGCTTGCGAAGCGCGGCGCAGATCTCAAGGGACGCGGGGTTGCGCGACTTGAGGTTCTCGAGCAGCCAGTGGAGGGTCAATCCGGAGTCGATGATGTCCTCGACGATCAGCACATGACGGTTCATGATGTCGGTGTCGAGGTCTTTCAGCACCCGCACGACACCCGACGACTTGGTGCCCGCCCCATAGGACGAGACCGCCATCCAGTCCATCTGCACGGGCACGTGCAACGCTCTGGCCAGGTCGGCCATCACCATGACGGCGCCTTTGAGCACCCCCACGAGCAACACGTCCTGGCCCGCGTAGTCAGCGTCGATGCGCCCGGCCAGCTCCTTGATCTTGGCCTGGAGGTCGTCCTCTGAAATGAGGACCTTCTCCAGGTCCTTGCCCATGTCGGCAGCGTCCACGTGTGGTTCCTTACGGGATGGGACGGGTGGCGAGTATCAGGGTCCCATACCGTCGAACGGCCGACAGACCGCCGGGCAGGTCGACGGCTTTCTGCCCGCGCCAGTGCGTGATCAGCCGGTCCACGGCGAGCACGTGCGTCGCCGACAGCGCTCCGGAGGGCGCCCCCGCCGCGAGCGCCGCCCGCCGCAGCACCCTCCGGCGCACCGCGGCCGGCAGCCCGCCGAGCCCCTCCACGGCGAGCGTCACGCACCCGCCGATATCGCTAAGAGCGCAATCGTCGTACGCCTTCGCGGCCCACCCGTCGAGGGCGTCGGCGTCCTCCCGCGCCATCGCGGCGGTGCGGGCGAGCGCCTCGGCCACCCCGGGACCGAGCTCCGCCTCCAGCACCGGCAGGATTCTGGCACGCACCCGCACCCGGGTGTAGCGGGGGTCCTCGTTGTGCGGGTCGTCCCACGGCGTGAGGCCGAGCGCGCGGCAGGCGGCGACGGTGGTGGCCCGCGAGAGCTCCAGGAACGGCCTGCGATAACGGCCGCTTCTGGCGGCCATCCCCGAGATCGACCTGAGGCCGCTGCCCCTGGCGAGGCCGAGCAGCACGGTCTCGGCCTGATCGTCTCTCGTGTGGCCGAGCAGCACGGTCGCCGCCTGGAGCCGGTCGGCCGCGCCGGCCAGCGCCTCGTATCGGGCGTCGCGGGCGGCCGCCTCGGGCCCGCCGGCGGTGCCGACCTGGACGGTGAGGACCTCGGCGAGCTCCAGGTCGAGCCGGTCGGCCATCGCGGCCACTCGGGCCGCCCGCTCGGCCGAGCCGGGCTGGAGCCCGTGGTCGACGGTCAGCAGGCCCGCCCTGAGCCCGGCCCGCCGGGCGACGAAACCGAGCGCCGCCGCCAGCGCGAGGGAGTCGGCGCCGCCACTGCAGGCGGCCAGCACCAGCCGGCCCTCGGGGACGTCGGCCAGCGACTCGCGGACGACCCGGCGGACGTCGGCTACGGCTGGTTGCGGACCCACAGGCTCCATTGTCGCCGAGATCGTGGACCGGCGATCTCGGTGAGGGTCAGGCGGGCAGCGCCGGGGCGTCGACGACGCGGCGGATCCAGGCGGCGGGGTCGGAGATCTCCGGGGTCGTCGGCAGCGTCTCCGGGGAGGTCCACACCTTGTTGAACCCGTCGATGCCCACCCTGTCGACCACGGTGCGCACGAAGGCGGAACCCTCGGCGTACTGCTTCATCTTCAGCTCGATGCCCAGCAGGCGGCGCATCGTGCGGTCGAGCCGGGAACCACCCTCGCGGCGCTGCGCGAACTTGGACCGGATGATCGCGACCGAGGGCACGACCGAGGGCCCCACGGCGTCCATGACGAAGTCGCCGTGGCCCTCCACCAGGGTCATCACGGCCGTCAGCCGGTCGAGGATCTCCTTCTGGCCGGGCGACTGGATGGCGTCGATGAGGTTGCCCTCGCCGCCGCGCACCACGTCGGCCACCGTGTCGGCGGCGCTGCGCAGTCGTTCGAGCACGGTGGGCAGGTCGAGGTCGGAGGCCAGCAGGAACTCGGTCATCTGCGACCGGATGTACTCGCGCAGCCAGGGCACCCCGGTGAACTGCACCCGGTGGGTCTCCTCGTGCAGGCACACCCAGAGGCGGAAGTCCTGCGGGTTGACGTTCATCTCGCGCTCGGCGTGCACGATGTTGGGCGCGACCAGCGTGAGGCGGCCGGCCGGCTCACGGCCCGTCGGGTCGGGCGGCAGGAACAGCTCGTACTGCCCCAGCACCCGCGAGGCGAGGAAGGCCAGCACGGCGCCCACCTCGACGCCGGTGATGCGGGAGCCCACGGCGGCGACGATGGCCGGAGGCGGGGTGGCGGTGCTCGTCATGCGTTGGGTCAGCGGCTCCAGGACGACGCGGAACCCTTCGACGTTGGCCTTGATCCAGCCGGGGCGGTCGACGATCGTCGCCGGCTGCGGGGCGGTCTCGGTGTGGATTTTGGTGAACTCGCGGACGTGTCCCTCGGCCTCTCGGGACAGGGTGCGGAGCTCGGTGACGGCCTGCCTGGCCTCCTCTCGGCTCACCTGAGGACCGGGGCGCACCAGGCGCGTGCCGGTCGTGACGGCCAGATCCCAGTCGATCACCTGCATACCGTCCACCGTACGTGCTCCATGCTCGTACCGCGAAGAAGCCCCCTTATGACCTCGCCACGATGGCGGCGAGGCGGTCGAGGACGGGTTCGGCGTTGGACGGGACCTGGTCGGCCATGAAGGCGAAGGTGACGAGCCGGCCGTCCTTGGTCGTGGCCAGCCCCGCGAGCGTGTTGACGTTGTTGAGGGTGCCCGTCTTGGCCCGGACGAGGCCCACCTGGCCCTTGCTGTCGCCGCCGGTGAAGCGCCGGCCGTTGCCGAGCGTGCCGGAGAACCCGGCGATCGGCATGCCGGAGGCGAGCGCGCGCAGGTCGGGCTGGCCGGCGGCGAGCGCGATCAGCCGGGCCAGCGCGTCGGCGCTGATGCGGTTGCGCGTGGACAGGCCGCTGCCGTCGTGGACCTCAATGCCCTTGGCGACGCCGCGGCGCTGGAGGACTGCGTGGACGGCGTCGCTCGCGCCCGCGAAGGAGGCGGGCTTTCCCTCCTTGACGGCCACCTGCCTGGCCAGGGATTCGGCCAGATCGTTGTCGCTGTAGGTCAGCGCGCGCTCGACGAGGGCGTAGACCGGGGCGGACTCGACCCTGCCCAGCTCGGCGGCCCCGGGCGCGGCCCTGGCCGGGCGCATCGTGCCCGCGACGCCGATGCCATGCCTGCGCAGCAGCCCCGCGAAGGCCGCGGCGGCGAAGCGCGGCGGGTCGGACACCCGCGGCCGGGAGTGCCCGGGGTACTGCCGGCCCGCGTCGATGGTCAGGGCGTGCACCGGGGTGACCTCGCCGTCGGGCACGTAGTTGGGCTTCCAGCCGGGGGCGCGCGTAGGGCCGGTGTAGAGGGAGGCGTCGTACGAGAGCGTGACCTTGGTGGTGCCCCGCGCCTTGAGGGCCTTGGCGGTGCGGGCGGCGAGCGTGGCGAGCGTGGGCTGCCTGGGGTAGGCGCCGGGCTTGGCCGACGGGCCGGCCAGCGTGGTGTCGCCGCCGCCCACCAGCACGATCGAGCCGGCCGACGCGCCGTCCACCACCCGCGTGGACAGGCGGGCGTCGGGGCCGAGCGCGGCGAGCGCCGCGGCGCAGGTGACGACCTTCGTGGTCGAGGCCGGGACAATGCCGGTCTCGGGATCGGCGGCGAAGACGCGCTCGCCGGTGGCCGCGTCGATGACGACCGCGCCGACCCTGTCACCGAGCGCCTTGTCACCCAGCGCGTCGGTGAGCTGTCGCGTCAAAGTACCCTTGGTCGGGAGAGGTCCGTCTCCGGCCCTCGCCGGCAGCTGGGCCAGCACAGGGCCCGCGGTGACCACGGGGACGGGAGGAGTCTCCTCGGGAGACGCTGTCGGCGTGGTCGGTGCAGGCCCGCTCGTCAACGTGCTCAGGTTGAGATCGTCGCGCAGCACATGGACGCCGGTGACGATGGTGACGACCTGCAGCAGGACGAGTGTGGTCAACATCACCCACCGCTCGTGCCGCGCCACGTCGCCTGACCTCTCTCTGGTGTTCGCCTACGAGACATTAACGCCCAACCGGGGGTACCCGGGGGCTCGAGCGGAGGAACCGCGGTGGAGTTCGACGTTGTCGTTGAGATTCCCAAGGGGCAACGGAACAAGTACGAAGTGGACCATGAGACCGGCAAGATCAGGCTCGACCGGCTCCTGTTCACCTCCACGCAGTACCCCGCCGACTACGGCTTCATCGAGAACACCCTCGGTGAGGACGGCGACCCGCTCGACGCGCTGGTGCTACTCCAGGAGCCGACGTTCCCCGGCTGCTACATCACCTGCCGGGCGGTCGGCATGTTCCGGATGACCGACGAGAAGGGCGGCGACGACAAGGTCCTCTGCGTCCCCTCCACCGACCCCCGGATGGAGCACATCCGCGACATCCACCACGTCGCGGAGTTCGACCGGCTGGAGATCCAGCACTTCTTCGAGGTCTACAAGGACCTGGAGCCCGGCAAGTCCGTCGAGGGCGCCAACTGGGTGGGCCGCATGGAGGCCGAGGTCGAGATCCAGCGTTCGTTCCAGCGGGCCAAGGACACCGATCACGCCCACTGATCACCCCTGGGGCCTGGTGGCGCCCACGAGGTCGGGGCGCCACATCGAGGCGATTCGCACCACGTCGCCGGTCTGCGGAGCGTGCACCATCATCCCGTCGCCGACGTACATGCCCACGTGGTGGATCGTGCCGGGGTCGCTGGAGACGTAGCCGAAGAACAGCAGGTCGCCGCGGCGTAGCTGGTCGAGCGGGATGTGCGGGCCGGACGTCCACTGGGTGCCCGTCCAGTGGTCGATCCGCACCCCGGCCTGCTCCCAGGCCCGCATGGTCAGGCCGGAGCAGTCATAGCTCGACGGCCCGTCGGCGGCCCACACGTACGGCTTGCCGAGCTGGGTCAACGCCCAGTTGGCCGCCACGTCGCCCATCAGCGAGCCCGTCCCGCGCAGCGCGGCGCTGTAGCCGACCTGCCGCAGCGCCGCCAGTCGCTGCCTGGCCAGCCGGTCGGCCCGGCCGCGTGCCGCCTCGACCCGCCGCCGCAGGTGCGCGCGCTCGGCCCGCAGGTCCTTGGTCTCGGCCCGCTGCTCGGTCACGGCCCGCACGGCGGCGGCCTGCGCCTGTTCGGCGCGCTCGGTGGCGGCCTCGTGCTCGGTGTAGGCGTCGGCCGCCTGGGCGCGCAGGATGGCCGAGACCTCCTGCGCGTCGCGCAGGCGGCCGAGGATGTAGGCGCGTTCGCCGCTGAGTTGTTCGAGGGTGCTGGCCCGGTGCAGGTAACCGTCCTGGTCGCCGGTGTCGCTGATCAGGAGGATGGCCGAGCTGCTCACGTTGAACCCGCCGTAGCTCTGCGCCGCCATCAGGGCCACCGCGTCGCGCGCCAGCGCCACCTCGGCCTCGGCCGCGCTCAGCCTGGCCCGCGCCAGGTCGAGTGTCTCGCGGGCCTGCCGGAGCCGGACGAGCTCGCCGTTGTAGGCCTCGACCAGACGCTCCGCTCCGGCGGCCAGGTCATGGAGCCGGGCCTCGGCCGTGGCGAGCGCCGCGCTCGCCACGCCCAGGTCCTTCTTCCTATCGCGTACGGCGTGCCGCGCCTCGGCGAGGTCGTGCGGCGACGGCCGGGGGTCGGCGTGGGCCGGTGTGCACAGCAGGAGGGCCAGGCAGGCGACAAGTCCAGCCCTGACGGTGTGCATAGATCCCCCTCGGATGTGGTCTATGCACACCGTTCCCACCAGTCACTCTTCGCACACCCGTCACTTACGCAACGTAATCAGAGCTGGTCCGGGCCTCAGGTCGGAGTCGCCGTGGGCACGGGGGTTTCGGGCGGCGTGACGGTCGGAGCCGGGTTGGCGGTCGGCGTCGCGGTCGGCGTGTGGGGATGTCGCGGTCTGTCCGGACGTGGGCGGAACGGCCCGGGTTTCGGGGTGGCGGGGCAGGGCGTGGGCGGGTGGCTCTGGTGGTCACGGGGCTGCCGGCGCGGCGGCTCCTTGGGACCGGTCGGGCCGGTCGGGCCGGTCGGGTCGGCCGAGATGACCGGGTGGCCGGTGGGTTGCGGCTTCGGCGTGCCGTCGGGCCGATGGGTCGGGTGGGTCGGAGGGGTGGCGCGGGGCGAGGCGCCCGGAGGGGCCGTCGTCAGACGCGCGCCGGGCGTGACGACCGGGCCGTTCGGCGAGGCCGAGCCCGTCGCCCCCACCGGGACGGTGTCGCGCATGTCGAGGATGGGCTGAACGTTGACCGGGGAGTCCTGGGGGGCGGCCAGCCACGGGAGCCTGATGCCGGGCGAGTCGCCGATCACCGGCAACGCGACCGCGCCGATGCCGGACCCGGCACGCTCCTGCCTGCCGAAGTCGTTGAGGAGCATCGCTATCGCCACCACGGTCGCGACCGCCGCCATCGCGCCCGCCACCGCCTGAGGCCACCGTCGAGCCGGCCTGCCACCGGGGACGGGAAATCCGGCGCCGTCCAGCGCTCCGGACCGCCTGGCCACGTAGCGCCGGTAGGGCACCAGGCCGGGGTCGGCGAAGCAGCTCATCACCCTGACCCTGAGCGACTCGGGCAGCGTGACCACCGGCAGCAGCTCGAAGACCTTCGCCTCGGACACCTGACGGGCGCGGTGGGGCGAGCAGGCGACGCACAGCGGCACGTGGCGGACCAACCGGTCGCGCAGCTCCGGGGTCAGCTCGCCGGCGAACCCGGCCAGGATGCCCGCCCGGGCCGGGCACTCGTAGGGGCTCTTGCGGGCCAGAATCTCGGCGGTGATCGCGTCACGGAGCCGCTCGCGGGCCTCATGCCGGCGATCCTCGACCTGGCGCGGCGCCACCCCGAGGATCGCCGCGAGGTCGGCGGTCGGCATCTCGTGCCTGGCCGACAGCTCCAGCACCTCGCGGTGGGCCGGACCCAGGCTCTGGGTCGCGTTCCACGCCATGACCCGCAGGTCGGCGTCGGCGGGCTCGACGGGCGGCGCCTGGGCACCGCCGGGCGGGCTTTCGCCGGGGCCCGCGGCCCGGCGGCGGCGCAGGCATTCGCTCCGGGCCAGCGCGTAGAGCCACGGCCGGAGACGGTTGGGATCGGCCAGGGAATCGGCGTGCGCCTCAGCCGCGATCAACGTGTCGCGGAGTGCCACCTGGGCGCCGTCGGAGTTGCGGAGAAGGGACCAGCAGTATCTGTAGATGCCCTCGGCGTGCGCATCGTAGAGCGCCGCGAGGGCACCCGGGTCGTCGGCGCGGAGTGCCTCGACCAGGACGCGGTCATTCATGTGACCGAAGGTAATGGATTGGTAACTAGTAGTTCTACCCTTTCACCATGAATAGCTGCGATCACTATCGGGACGGCCGATAAAAAACAACTCTTTCACCTACCGCGCGGTGCGGAATTTCACTGCCTGCCCGATTTATTGCCTTATTCGATTGAGATTTACCATAGGAGGAGATAGCGGGAAATAGGGCGAGCCGCGCCCGGGAACAGGCGCGGCTCTCACTGCTTGCCGGTCACGATCTGGCTGCCACGGTCCACGGCGAACGGCGGGGTCGTGGGCTTGATCGTGTGCAACGGGACCGCGCCGCCCAGCGCGAGATCCTCGTACGGCCGCGCGGTCGAGCCCCAGGTGCGGGCCGTCACCTCGGTCCTGGCCACCTCGACCCCCTTGGGCAGCCCCTCGATGGTCAGGATGAAGCGCGGTGGGCGGCCCGCCTTCACGTCGTCGGCGAACGTGCTGCCTCCCCCGAGCAACTTGCCCGCCTTGTCACGCAGCAGCGCGCTCACCACCAGCGTGCTCGCGGGCAGTTGGTACGGGTTCGCGATGTATCCGGTAATGAGGTACGACCCGTTCTTCTGCGGCAGGGTCTGCACCCGCGTGACGGGAAACTGCTTGAACGCCGAGACGATGCGGGCCGCGGGCCGCCACTGGGCGGGGCGGTAGCCGATCGTCACCTTGACCGGTTTCTTCGTGGCGGACGTCTGGCCGGTGAAGGCCAGCGAGCCGCCCGGCGGCACCGCGTCCAGCGGTTGCTCCATCTTGACGACCTCGGCGCCGGCGGCGTCACGCCCGACGACCGTGGCCACGACATGCTCGCCGAAGTGCCATGGGTTGGCGTTGGCGAGGACTCCGGCCCAGTTCACGGTGTAGCCGTCAGGTGATTTGACGACGTTCGACACCTGCTCCTTGAGCGTGAGCGGCTTGAGCTGGGGCTCTGGCGGTTTCTCCGTCGAGCACGCGGCGAGACAAATCGCCCCGAGTGCGAGGAGGCTGACGGTTCGGCTACGCGGGATCACTTTGCCGTGATAGCCCCTCCATGGGTGCGGCTGGCAGAGGACACGCGCCAGCCGTACCAACTCTTTAACGCGGACGGACGACCCTGGCCTCGTCCCAGACCGGTTGTGGCGCCTCGTAGACCGTGCCGTCGGAGCCGAACACCAGGAAACGGTCGAAGTCGGCGGCGAACCAGCGGTCGTGGGTGACCGCCACCACCGTGCCGTCGAAGGCGTCGAGCCCCATCTGGAGCGCCTCGGCGCTGGCCAGGTCGAGGTTGTCGGTCGGCTCGTCGAGCAGCAGCAGCGTGGCGCCCGACAGCTCCAGCAGCAGGATCTGCAGCCGCGCCTGCTGTCCGCCGGAGAGGGTGTCGAACCGCTGGTCGGCGATCAGCCCCGCCAGCTCGTAACGGGCCAGCGCCTTCATGGCCTGGCTCTTGTCCTTGGCGTGCTCGGACATCACGATCTCGACCGGCGTGCGGCGCAGCAGGTCGGGCCGGGCGTGCGTCTGCGCGAAGTGGCCGGCCACCACGCGGGCGCCCAGCCTGGCCACGCCGGAGTGGCCGACCGGCTCACCCGCGAGCAGCCGCAGGAAGTGGGACTTGCCCGAGCCGTTGGAGCCGAGCACCGCGACCCGCTCGCCGTACCAGATCTCCAGGTCGAACGGCCGCATGAGACCGGTGAGCTCCAGCTGCTCGCAGATGACCGCGCGCTTGCCGGTGCGTCCGCCCTTGAGGCGCATGCTGATGTTCTGGTCGCTGGGGGCCACCTCGGGCGGGCCCGCCTCCTCGAACCTGCGCAGCCGCGTCTGGGCCGCGTGGTAGGGGGCGGCCATGCCGTCGTTGTAGCGGGCCTTGTTCTTGAGCATGTTGACCAGGGCCTTGATCTTGGCGTGCTCCTCGTCCCACCGCCTGCGCAGCTCGTCGAGGCGCTCGTTGCGGGCCCGGCGGGCCTCGGCGTAGGTGGCGAAGCCGTCGCCGTGGATCCAGATGTTGCCCGACTCGACGGTGACGATGCGGTCGGCGGCGTTGGCGAGGAGCTGACGGTCGTGGCTGACCAGCAGGACGGTCTTGGGCGTCTCGCGGAGCTGCCGCTCCAGCCACTCCTTGCCCGGCACGTCGAGGTAGTTGTCGGGCTCGTCGAGCAGCAGCGTCTGGTCGGGGCCGCGCAGCAGCGCCTCCAGGACCAGCCTCTTCTGCTCACCGCCCGACAACGTGGACACTTCCCGATATTTCACGTTGTCGTACGGCACGCCGAGGGCGGCCACCGTGCACGTGTCCCAGAGCACCTCGATGTCGTAGCCACCGGCGTCGGTGTAGTCGGTGATCGCCTGCGCGTAGCGCAGCTGCGCCTTCTCGTCGTCGCGCTCCATCATCACCAGCTCGGCCTGCTCCAGCCGCTCGGCCGCCTGCCGCACGGACGGAGGGGCGACCCCGAGCAGCAGGTCGTGCACCGTGCTGCCATCGCGCACGCTGCCGATGAACTGACGCATCACGCCGAGCCCGCCGGAGCTGGCCACACTCCCCTCGACCGGCTGCAGGTCTCCCGCGATGAGCCGCATCAGCGTCGTCTTGCCCGCGCCGTTGGGCCCGACCAGCGCGGCCTTGACCCCCTCACCGACCCGGAACGACACGTCGTTGAGCAACGGCCGCCCGTCAGGCAGCACGTAGGTCAGGTGTCCTACTTCGACGTGTCCCACGACGATTCCTCTCCAAAGGTCCTCGCGCAGCGTACTCGCCGCTTTCGCCGACGGGCACCTCATTTCCGCTGGTGCGGCACCACGTCGAGCGGGCGCGCCCTCGGCCGCGAGGTGGACATCGACCGGATCTCGCCGACGCCGTGGAACGCCGACGCCGTGGAACAAGCTGTTCACACTTCAGAGCCATCCGAACGGTTACCCGGGAGGGCTCACAGGAGGGCTGGACAGTAAGTGATCTAATGACTAGAACTGTAGGCAGCCATCCTCCCCCCAAGGACGGACGTGTGATGACGCGATTCCGGTCAGCCCTCATCCCGTTAGCCGCCGCGACGCTGCTCGGCCTGACCTCGGTGCCGCAGCAGGCGTTCGCCGCCCCGCCCAAGCCGGTGCCCTCCGTGGCCGTCGCCCAGCAGGCCACGGAGGCGTCCTCGTGCGCCCCCACGGTGCGCGGCGCGACCATCGACCCCAGGCTGACCAGCCTGTTCACCACCTACGGCGACGACAACAGCCGCCTGGACGACTGGACCGGCGCCGACGGCACCTACTCGCTCCGGCTGCCGAACGGACGTGAGCTGTGGGTGTTCTCCGACACGTTCCTCGGCCAGGTCAACGCCGACGGCTCCCGGCCGCCGGTGGTCGAGGAGGGCGGCACCACCGTCTTCCTGAACAACTCCTTCGCCGTCGAGCGCGACGGCCGGCTGTCGACCATCCACGACGGCACCGCCGATCGGCCGACCGCGGTGATGCCGCCGCGCGACCAGAACCACTGGTACTGGGCCGGCGACGCCACCCTGGCCGGGGGCATCGTCGAGGTGACCTACCAGGAGTACGAGCGCTTCGGCGCCGGCGCCTGGGACTGGCGCTGGCACCGGAACGTGGTCGCCAGGTTCGCGCCGGGGCGCCTCAACCAGCCGATCAGCGTGCACGACCTGCCCTCGGGGCACGGCGTGGCCTGGGCCTCCGGGATCCTCAAGACCGGCGGTCACACCTACGTCTACGGAGTGGAGGACCACGGGTCGCCGAAGTACATGCACATCGCCCGGGTCAAGGGGCAGAGCCTGCTCGGCCGGTGGGAGTTTCTCAGGGCCGACGGCACCTGGTCGCCGAACGAGGCCGACTCCGCCCGCGTGATGAGCGGCGTGGCCAACGAATACAGCGTGAGCCGCGTCGGCGACGGATACGTGCTGATCACCCATGACACGACCGAGGTGCTCAGCCCCGACATCGTGGCCTACTCCTCCTGCTCGCCGTTCGGGCCGTTCACCGGCAAGCAGCACGTCTACACCACCCCTGAGACGGGCGGGAACATCTTCACGTACAACGCCCACGCGCATCCCCACGCGGCGGGTCATGGCCTGGTCGTGTCCTACAACGTCAACAGCTTCGTCAACACCGACCACTACCGCGACGTGTCGATCTACCGGCCCCGGTTCATCGACGTGACCTTCGAGTGAGACGCAACTGGGGCGCCCGCCTGCGGCGCGTCGTGATCGACGGGCTGCGGGCGGTCGTGCTCGAGAACGAGCAGCTCCGCGTGACCGTCGTGCCGGGCAAGGGCGGCGACGTGGTGGAGTTCCTGTACAAGCCCAGCGACACCGACTTCGTCTGGCTCTCCCCGCAGGGCCTGCGTGACCCGGCCGGCCATCTCCAGGGCGCGTCCGACGACGTCGCCCAGTTCGTCGACCACTACGAGGGCGGCTGGCAGGAGGTCTTCCCCAACGGCGGCGCCCCGAGCGAATACCGGGGCGCGCGGCTGGCCCAGCACGGCGAGGTCGCGGGGCTGCCGTGGGAGGCCGAGGTCGTGGCCGACTCCGAGCAGGAGGTCGCGGTCCGGCTCAGCGTGCGGACCAGGCGGCTGCCGTACCTGGTGGAGAGGACGTTGCGGGTGCGGTCCGGCACCGCCGCGCTGGAGATCGAGGGGCGGGCCACCAACGAGTCGGGCGTCGAGGTGCACGCGATGTGGGGCCAGCACATCGTGTACGGCCGGCCGTTCCTGCGGCCGGGCGCCCGGATCCGGCTGCCGGCCGGCGTCATCGTGGTGCCGCACGAGAGCGCGATCAGCCCGGCCGGGCGGCTGGTCCGGGCCGGCGGGCCGTGGACGTGGCCGGTGGTGCCCGCCGAGGGTGGCGGCGAGATCGACCTGAGCGTGGTCGGGGCGCCGGGGGCGCCGAGCGACATCGTCTACCTGACCGGGTTCACCGAGGGCTGGTACGAGATCTCGGCCGGCGTCGGCCTGCGGGTGGAGTGGGACGCGGCGCTGCTGCCCCATCTGTGGATGTGGCAGGAGTTCGGCGCGACGACCGGCTATCCCTGGTGGGGGCTGGCGTACACATTGGGGCTGGAGCCGTTCTCCAGCATGCCGACCGACGGGCTGGCCACGGCCGTGGCCAACGGCACGGCGCTCACCCTGGCCCCCTATGAGAGCAAGGTGTCGAGGTTGCGGGCGGAGGTTCTGGCATGAGCGAGTTCGGCGGGAAGGTGGCGCTGGTCACGGGCGGTTCGATGGGCATCGGGCGGGCGGTGGTCGACCGGCTGGCCGACGGCGGGGCGTCGGTGGTGTTCTGCGGCGCCGACAAGGACGCGGAGTTCGACGGCGAGCAGGTGACCGGTGTGGTCGCGGACGTCCGGCGGGCCGGCGACATGCGCGACCTGGTCGACCTGGCCGTGACCCGCTACGGCGGGCTGGACGTCGTCGTGACGTGCGCGGGCGTGCAGCGCTACGGCACGGTCGTCGACACCCCCGAGGACGTCTGGGACGAGGTCCTCGACATCAACCTCAAGGGCGTCTACCTCACCTGCCAGGCGGCCATCCCCCAGCTGAGGGCGCGCGGCGGCGGGTCGATCGTGCTGATGTCGTCGGTGCAGGCGTTCTCCTCGCAGACGCGGGTGGCGGCCTACACCGCGAGCAAGGCCGCGCTCAACGGGCTGACCAGGGCGATGGCGCTCGACCACGCGCCCGACGGGATCCGGGTGAACGTGGTCTGCCCGGGCTCGGTGGACACACCGATGCTGCGCTGGGCGGCCGACCTGTGGCGGGGCGATCTGTCGCAGGACGAGCAGGTGGCGCAGTGGGGCCGCGCTCATCCGCTGGGCCGGGTGGCCAGGCCGGAGGAGGTGGCGGAGCTGGTGGCGTTCCTCGCGGGGCCCCGCTCGTCGTTCATCACCGGCACGGAGCACCGGGTGGACGGCGGGCTGCTGGCGCGCAACCCGGCGGCGCTGCCCGAGTGAGCGACGCGGGGCCCAGCGGCCGGTCCGCGCCGAAGCCAGCAGTCGACGACCGGTCGACATCCGGCGCCGGACCTCAACGGCCGACGCCGACCTCAGCGGTCGGTCACGGCGGAGGCGCGTGAGAGGCGGTGCCGGAGATTGGCGCGCAGCATGGCGAACCGGTCGGGCTCGGCGGCGATGACGGCCCGCTGGAGTGCGGCGTCGGCGGCGAACCAGGCCGCCACCAGGCCGGACGACCACTTGCAGGCGGTGTCCGCCGACGCGATGCGTTTCTCCGTGGCCGTGATCGCGGCCCGCTCCAGGTTCCAGCGGCGGTCGGCGATGGCCGCCTCCGGCGTCGGGTAGCGCAGGCCGGCGCGCTCCATGCACGCCTTCCAGCGCTCGACGGCCTCGGTGACGGCGGGCTGGGCGGCCGCCTCATCGAGGCTGCGTGAGTCCTGCAGCGCCAGCCAGCGCCAGTCGGCCTTGGGCGCTCCCCCTGCGATCATCGCCGAGGCCTCGCTCATGCAGCCCGGACGTCCGGACGAGCCGTAGAGGCGGTGGCGGGCGGCCCGGGACAGCTTGTCGTGCCACGCCGGACCGGCCGGGTCGGACGGGGCGAGGTGGTAGCCGTAGCGCCGGGCATGCTCGGGGTCGGCGACCCCGTAGCGACGGCTGTTGCCGGGATCGGTCCGCGCGATCTTGAACGCATCGGCCGGGGGCGGTGACACGGTGAACCCGTGGCGGCGCATGCACTGGGCGAGCAGGCCGGCGTGGGCGTCGGCGAGCACGGCGCGCTGCCCGGCCGTCGGCTTGTAGGCGTCGAACGGCAGCACCAGGTCGGTCATGCCGGTGACCCGGACCACGGGCTCGGCCGCCTTCGGGACGGGAGCGGCGGAGCAGGACGGCAGCCCGGCCAGGACGACCAGGACCGGCGCGAGCCGCCGCCCCCTCCCCGCCGGCCGGGCCCCGGCACCGGACCTCATTCGCAAGAGATGTCGATGGAGCTGGCGCTGTTGTCGCCGACGGCGTTGTTCGGCAGGTAGCCGTCCGCAGCGCCGGGCTCGAACGTGCTGTGCGCGCCGGTGAAGAAGCGGTCCTGCCACAGGGTGACGCGGCAGGCGCTGTCGTTCTTGAGCGAGCTGGTCTCGTTGTCCACCCGCGACCAGAAGGCGATGGCGTGGTCGCCGAAGCGCCACCGGTTGTTGCGCAGGTCTGTGTCGTCTCCGCCGAAGTCGGCCCACAGGTCGCTGAAGCCGTTGTTGAAGTCGGGCGCCTTGTACAGGCACACCCGGCCGGAGGAGCAGGTGCCCCTGGGGCCGGCGAAGGCGGCGGCGGGGAGGACCAGGGCGAGCGACACGGCCGCGCCCACGACGGCGGCGGCCCGGATGATCGGCTTCATGGCTGTCTCCTTGATCGGCGGAGCCTTTCGACCGGTAACCTAGCGTGCCGACGAGAACGCGCCTCGTTATGACATGCCAGGTCAGGTAAGGGTTCCGCGCGCTCGCCGCCCATCCGCTCGACCGGCGTGGCCGGGCCCAGGGGTACCTACCAGTCAGAGAGTGATATTTCCGGAAACAGTGGGGTCTGCGAAGCGTTCGTTCGGCACCTGGGCGTACCAGCCCGGCCGCCCGGGATCGCGGTCGTACGGATAGCCGCCCAGCTCGCGGTAGAGCTCGGCGTAGCGAGCGACCCGCTCGCGATCCAGCCGCACCCCCAGCCCCGGCCCGGTCGGCACCGCGATCGCGCCGCCGGAGTAGGGCAGTTTGCCCCCCTCGATCACGTCGTCACGGAGCTGGTGGTAGTGGGCATCGGCCGCGTACGTGAGGTTTGGCAGCACCGCGCCGAGGTGCAGCATGGTCGCCAGCTGGATGCCCAGCTCGCCCGACGAGTGCACGGCCACCCCGAGCTGGAACGTCTCACACACCCCGGCCGCCTTCAGGCACGGCCGGACGCCGCCCCAGAACGTGGTGTCGAGCAGCACCACGTCCGCGGCGCGGCGCAGCACGTTGGAGGCGAGCTGCTCGAAGTTGACGACGACGGTGTTGGTCGCCAGCGGCACCCGGACCTGCTCGCGCACGCTCCTGAGCCCTTCGAGCCCCCAGACGGGATCCTCCAGGTAGTCGTTGTTGAGCCCCTCGATGGCCTTGCCGAACCTCAGCGCCTCGGCCAGCGACAGCACGGCGTTGGGGTCGTACCTGAGCCGGTCCTCGGGAAACTCGTCGGCCAGCGCCCGGTAGCACTCCAGCTCGTGGCCGGGCGGGAACACGCCGCCCTTCAGCTTGTGCACGCCGAACCCGTGCGCCGCCCGCAGCGACCGCGCGTGCTCGACCAGCTGCTCGGGGGTGCGGATCTCGGCGTGGCCCTCGGCCGCGTAGCGGAAGAACAGATAGGAGGCGAACGGCACCTCGTCGCGGATCCGGCCGCCCAGCAGCTCGGCGACGGACACCCCGAGCTGCTGCCCGACCAGGTCGAGGCAGCCGAACTCGATGGCCGCGAGCAGCTGGGTGCGGTTGTTGTAGAGCGAGGCGGTCGGGTTAGCGATCTTGAACCGCAGGGCCTCCAGCTGGAACGGATCGTGCCCCTTCAGGTACGGCAGGAGCGCGCGGAACGCCGCCTCGGCGCTCTCCCCGCCCCCGCCCATCTCACCCAGGCCGATCAGCCCGTTGTCGGCCTCGACCTCCACGATGGTCCGGACGAACCGCCCCCAGTGGGCGCCGTTGCTGTGCCGCAGCGGCGCCTCCAGCGGGACGGTGACCGTCGTGGCCCGGATGTCAACGATCTTCACTCGCATGTCCCCCAGACGGCGGCCACCCCGCAGGCGGGCAGCCGTACGTTGACCGATTCGCCGGTGACCTCGGCGGGCTCCAGCTCGTGCGCCAGCCCGGCGCTCACCCGCGCGCGGAGCAGGCCGGGCAGACCGACGGTGACCTCGACCGGCTCGGCGGCCAGTGACTGCAGTCGGACCACCCGCTCCGCGCCCGCCCGGCCGATCGAGGTGACCAGCACGTCGGGATGGTCGACGGAGACGTAGGCGCGGGCGGCGGCCTCGGCCGGGCCCTCCAGCAGCGCGCCGACGAACGGCTCGGTCAGCCCGGAGGCCGCCAGCGCGCCGAGGCGCCTGCCCTCGACGCCCGCCGCCGACATGACCGCGTAACGGAACGTCGTCTCGCCCTGCTGCTGCGCCGGGAAGTTCGTGTCCCAGATGTTGTTGAGCGCCCACGAATAGACCGTGCCGTCCTCCCGGTCCAGGGTCGGCGGGAACGGCGCGTACGGCATGTGGATGGTGCCGAGCTGCACCAGCGGCGCCTCCAGCGTGGCCCAGGCGATGGTCAGCTCGGGGTCGTCGAAGGCGATCCAGTGCCTGATCGGCAGCATGTACGCGGCCGACCCCGGCACCTGGGGCACGTCGGGGCCGCCGACGCCGCCGGTCAGCTCCCACGCGGTCGCCGGCCCGGAGGCGAACGGGAAGGCGAGGAAGACCGCCTCCTTGGCCGGGGTGCCCTGCTTGGCGAGCTGGTAGGTCAGGTCGAGCCGGGCGACGCCGTAGTGCAGCTCGACCGTGGTGCGCAGCCAGTCGACGCCCTTGCCCTGCAGCTCGACGACGAGCTTCTCCCCCACGGCGGTGCGCTGCGCCTTGACGATCGTCGCGTTGCGGCCGATGGCCCGGTCGCCGAGCAGGGTCCGGTCGTGCGCCCCGACATGCCCCGACAGGTGGTTGAAGTGCGGGGCGGTGGCGTAGCGGTCGTAGACGTACTGGCCGAACCCGGCCGCCGCGTCGCCGTTGACCAGCTCGCGGCCCGCGGTCTTGTCGAAGATCGAGCTGATGTAGCCTTCGCGGACGTCGTAGGCGACCCGGTAGAACTCGTTCTCGATCACCCCGCCGAGGTCGAGCTCGACCGGCTCGGGAGCCTGGCTCTCGCCCGGGACGACGTCGATCCGGGCATAGCCGTAGCCCGGAATGTCCGGCACGACCGCCCGCAGGTGCCGCCCGATCGGCCTGGTCGGCCAGTCCACCGGGTCGACGTACTCCTCGTGGTGCGCGACCCGCTCCCCGGTGCGCGCGTCGACCAGCGCGATCGGCACGTCGACCGGCACCACGTCGCGCGGCAGAAACGCCCTGACCACGTCGGTCCTGGCTCGCGTGCCGGGATTGAACACCGCGAACGAAGCCAGCGGGCCCGGACTCTCGCCCGAGAGCGCGGCGGCGAACCGGCGGGTGGCCGCGTGCAGCAGGTCGGCCGCGTCGTCCTGGGCGTCGTAGGCGCCCGACGACTTGCGCGTCCACTGCAGCCCGCCCGAGTCGCCCGCCTCCTCGGCGTCCTCCCACGGGTTCGCGGCGCCCCAGGTGTGCTCGTTGAACAGCGCCACCTTGTCGTACGCCTCGTCGATCAGCTCGGTGGCGTCGGCGCCGGCCAGCGTGTGCAGCGTCTCGGCGACCCGCAGCGCCGACTGCGCCCGCCGCACGTAGCCGAGCGGGCGCGCGCCCGAGCCGAGCCCGTCGGCCCACCAGTCGGTCCAGTCGCCCTCGTGCACGGCCAGCCGATCGAGATAGCGCTCCTCGACGTGCTCGAAGAAGTCGCTGTTGACGGCCGAGCGCAGCCGAGGGAAGGCCCACTGCTCGTTCCACCTGCGGGCGATCGACGCGGGCACGATCGACGGGCCGGCGTTGTCGGCGTGCGCCCCCTGCACCCGCAGGTGCAGCACGTCCAGCTCGTACGGCTCGCGCGGCGCGTCGGGCCCCTGCCAGCCGAACGTCCCCGGCCCGTACGGGTAACCGCGCGAGGCCAGCGCCGACAGGTAACGCGGCAGCAGGTCATCGGCCAGCTCGTAGGAGTCGGTCAGCCCGACCGTGTTGCCCTCCATGTATGCCATGCCGTGCGGCGTGTCGGTGAACCAGACCAGCACCTCGTTGCCGCTCGGCGCCCGCCACCGGAACGGCCGGGCCAGCTTGTCGCCGCCGTGCAGGTAGGGCACGGACCGCCCGGCCCAGTTGTGGGCCGCGGCCAGGTAGCGCACCCCGGCGGCGCCCAGCGCGTCGACCAGGCCGACGACCGCGCCGGGCACGTCGGTGTGCATGGCCGACCGGGTGGCGAAGCCGTACCTGCGCTGGAGCTGGGAGGTGAAGCGGAGCTGGCGGTAGAGCTCCTCGGTCGAGCAGGCCTCGGTGTGCAGCTGGAACGGCAGCGCGGTGACCTCGATGACGCCTTCGCGGGCCAGCGCGGCGAACGCGTCGACCTGCTCGGCGGGCCGGGCGGCGAGCCACTTCAGCGCGGGCATGGACGACTCGACGGTCCAGCGGAACTTCGCGTCGTCGGGCCAGGAGGCGGTCTCCTCGGCCAGCCGGAGCGCGGCGTCGAGGTAGTCGAGGTGGTGGCGCAGCACCGTGCCCTGCGGGTCGGTGTAGCCGATGTCGAGGTGGGAGTGGTGGACGACGAACACGCTCCACTTGCGCTGCGGGCTGATCGTGACCTGCGCGGACCCGACGAGCCCGGCGTCGTCGCGCGACTCCAGGGTGAGCACGCGGGGGGTGTTCACCTCGGGCACCAGCAGCGTCACGTCGGTGCCGGTGGCGCTGTCGACGCCGACCAGCACGTGGGTCAGTGGCTGGGTGCTCGACACCCGGACCGCCTGGCGGCCGTCGTGGGTGAACAGCGGCAGCACCGCGACCCGCACCTCCAGCCCGCGCACGCTGATGACGGGCGTGGAGGTGCCGTCGCGCAGCGCCTGCCGGATCCCGTCGTAGTCGGGGGAGCCGAGACTCCGCTGGAGCAACCGGCTGGTCAATTCAGACACTCCCTAGGGACAGGCCTCGGGCGAAGAGGCGCTGGGTGGCGAGGAACAGCAGGACCGTCGGCAGCGAGCAGACGAGCCCGGCGGCCAGCCCGACGGGCACCGGGGTGCCGGCGTAGACGTCGGTCATCAGCCCGGCGAGCGCGGTCATCACCGGCCGGACGTCCGCGGTCGTGCTCAGGGTCAGGCCGAAGATGAGGTCGTTCCAGATGAAGGTGAACTCGAGGATGAACACGGCGGCCAGCGCGCTGGTCGAGATCGGCAGGTAGATGCGCCAGAAGACGCGCCAGGTGGACGCGCCGTCCATCCGGGCCGCCTCGAAGATCGAGAACGCGACGCCGGAGTAGAAGTTGCGCAGCACGAACGCGGCCAGCGGCACGTTGATCGCCGTGTAGATGAGGATCATGCCGAGCCTGGTGTCGTACAGACCGGCGTCGCTGTAACCGACGAAGAGCGGCACGAGTAGCATCTGCGACGGGAAGACGGTGCCGCCGAAGATCAGCAGGAACCACCAGAACCCGTGGCGCAGCCGCAGCACCACGATCGTGTAGCCGGCCAGGGCCCCGATGACGACGCCGAGCAGAGGCGACACGACGCTGTAGAGGGCGGTGCTGGCCAGGCTCTGGCCCAGGTCGGCGCTCGCCAGCGCCCTGCCGAAGTTGGCGAGCAGCTCGAAGTCGCCCGACGGCAGCCACGCCGACGAGGGGTCGTAGGACGCGGCCGGCCGCGAGGCGTTGACCAGCAGCAGATAGGTCGGGCCCAGCCAGACGAGGCCGAGCACGATCAGCACGGCACGGCGGATCATCGCACCTGCCTCCTGAGATAGAGGTAGGACGCCAGCCCGGTCACCACGGTGAGCAGCACGGCCACCGCGGAGCCGTAGCCGTAGTCGCTGGCCACGAACGTCTCCTTGTACATCGTCACGGCGAGCGTCTCGGAGTTGCGCCCCGGCCCCCCTTGCGTCATTACCCAGACGATGTCGAACGTCTTCAGGCTCGCCACCAGCGCCAGGCCCACCACGACGGCGGTCAGCGGCCTCATCAGCGGCCAGATCACGTACCGGAACAGTCGCCAGCCCGAGGCGCCGTCGATCCGCGCGGCCTCGATCGGCTCCTTGGGGATCGACTGCAGCCCGACCACGAACAGCAGCGTGTTGACGCCGAGCTGCTGCCACGTCCACACCAGCAGCATGGCGAGGGTGTTCTGCGGCGCGTCCTGTAAGAAGGCCGTGTCGACGCCGAGCAGCTGGTTGGCGATGCCGTCGTGCGACAGGATCGGGCTCCACACCAGCCCGAGCCCGGCCCCGCTCAGCGCGTACGGCAGCATGAACGGCACCCGATACCAGGCGCCGCCCTTGAGGTCGTAGGACAGCACCGCCACCAGCAGACCGAGGCCCACCGGCAGCACCATGGTGCCGATCACCCAGAGCAGCGTGTTGCGGATCGAGGTCAGCAGCGCCGGGTCGTCGAGCAGCTTGACGAAGTTGTGCGGGCCGGTCCACTCGGGCGGCGCCAGGCCGTCGTAGCGGGTGAGGCTCAGGTACGCGGTCCACAGGAAAGGCGTGTAGAGCAGCCCCGCGACCAGTAAGGCCGCGGGGGCCACGTACCCGAGCCGGAAGCGGCCGAGCATGGGGATGCGCGTGCTCATGGCTTCACGAGGCTCACTGGTGCGTGCTCCAGTACTCGTCCGCCTCCTTCTGGATGGTCTCCAGAACCTCCCTGTAGCTGCCGGGCTCGGTCACGAACTTGCCGAACCCGTCGAGCGCGGCCGTCAGGATGGGCGGCGGCGTGGCCTCGAAGTAGCGGTTGACCAGGCGATACTTTCCGCTGCCCGCGTCCTTGGTGACCTGGCCGAGCGCCTCGTCCTTGATCTCCACCTTGGGGTTGGCGCTCACGTCGCCGCGGGTCGTGGCCCACTTCTCCTGGGCCTCGGCGGTGGTCCACCAGGTGAGGTACTTCAGGCTTGCCTCGGGGTCGTCGGCCTTGGCCAGCGAGCAGAGCGGGCCGCTCTCGAAGATCATCGACGTCTTGGGCAGCGAGGCGTTGACGTTGGGGATCGTGAAGAAGCCGTAGTCGGCGCCGGCCTTCATGTCGCGCTGGGTCATGCTGGTGTTGAACCAGGTGCCGAAGGAGACCATGGCGGCCTTGCCGTTCTTCAGCACGTCGCCCGGGTCGGTCTTGTCGCCAGGATTAATGAAATATCCGGCGTCGATGAGTTCCTTCCACTTCTCCATCACCTGGACCACGCCCGGATCGGTGTACTTCGCCTCGCCCGTGGACAGCCGGTCGTACAGGTCGGGGTCCATCCCGGCCATGAGCTGCTCGAACCAGACGAAGGAGAACAGCACGCTGGTGTGGTAGAACGCCTTGACGTCGTTCTTCTTCAGCGTCTCCGCGACCGTGATCAGCTCGTCCCACGTCGTGGGCGGCCGCAGGTCGTGCTGGTCGAAGATCTTCTTGTTGTAGAACATCCCCCAGTAGGCGACGTTCATCGGCACGCAGTACTGCTTGCCGTCGATCGTGTAGTAGGGCGCCAGGTCCTGCGACAGGTCGCCCGCCTTGATCGCCTGCTGCCAGACGGCCGTCGTGTCGGCCACCTGCTTCTGCTTGACGATCTCCTCCAGCATCCCCCCGGTCTGCCAGGTGAACAGGTCAGGCTTGACGTTCGTACGGAACGACGCCTTGATGAAGGCCTGGTACTGGGCCGAGTCGGTGTAGCCCGTCGGCTTCATGCCCAAGCCGATCTTCTCCTTCGACAGGACGCCCATCTCGTCGAAGAACTTGCTCCACGCGCCCTTGTCGTTGTAGAGCGTCAGCTCGGTCTTCTTCTTCGCGGGCGCCTCGGCGCCGTTGCCGCCACAGGCGGCGAGGACAACGGCCGCCACGCCGAGCACGGCCATGCGTGACCGGATCATTCCCGGCCTCCTTGCTTCACTTGGGGGGGTGGTGCAACCTCTGCTCGATGACCGTCTTGACGTCCACCAGATGAGCCCGCATCCGCTCCTCGGCCGCCGCGGCGTCGCGCGCCACGATGGCCTCCAGGATCGACAGGTGCTCGTCGTGGTCGCGGCGGCGGTCGTCGAAGATCTGCAGGATCTCCCTCTGCTCGGGTCCGTGGACGGTGAGCAGCGAGTCGACGACCTCGTGCAGCACGCTGTTGCCGGCCAGCCGCGCGGTCGCCCGGTGGAAGGTCATGTTCGTGTCGTGGAGCTCGGCGTCCTTGCCGTCGAGATGCCTGGCGGCGGCGTCGAGCACCTGTTCCAGCGCCGCGAGCTCGGCGCCACTCGCCCGCTCGGCGGCCATCGCGGCCAGCGGCGGCTCGATGACGATGCGCGCGCCGAGCAGCTCCAGCAGCTGGGCGGCGTGCATCTCGCGCATGTTGGGGTTGGGCAGCACGAGGCGCTCGATGTCGGCGCCGACATAGATGCCGGAGCCGTGGCGCATCTCGATGGCCCCCGTGGCCTCAAGTCTGCGCAGTGCCTCACGCAATGTCGGGGTGGTGACGGCGAACCGCTCCGACAGCACCCTGGTCGAGGGCAACCTGTCGCCCGGCCGATGCCCGCCGGTGCGGATGAGCTCCAGCATGCGTTCGGTCAGCGCGTCGGAAAGTGTCGGCCGTGTTACCTCGGACATATCAAGTGATCTAATCACTTTTCGTCACAGCCGTCTATGACGAGAGTATTTTTCTCGTCATCAGGCGGATGACGGCCCGCTCGTCCCGTTCGCTCGCGAAGTCACGCCGGGAGCATGGCCCGCATCAGCCGCACCTGCTCCGTACGCGACGCCTCCACCTGCCCCGCCCACCGCCTGACCTCCGGATTGACCCCGGCCGTGAGGTGCTCGCCGGCCATCCGCGCGGCGACGCCCTGGTGCGCGATCATCAGGTGGAGGAAGTCGCGCTCGAACCTCTTCGAACCACGCGAGCTCCGCAGCGCCGCGATCCGCTGACGGTCGGTCTCCGGCAGGCCGCCGTGATCGTCGTGCGACCCCGACGCGGCCGTCAGCGGCTGGTCCCAGGCGTGCAGCCAGCGCAGCATCATCTCGACCTCGGCCTGCTGCGTCGTCTCGACGGCGGCGGCCAGCGTCTTCAGCTCCGGCGTCCGCGCCCTGGCCGCGCCCAGTCTGGCGAGCTCGATGCCCTGCCGGTGATGCTGCACCATCATCTGCACGAACATCACGTCGTCGGCGTCGACCGGATCACTCGCAGGCTCGGCCACCCCGCAGGCGGCCACCAGCAGCAACCCCAGGACGACGAGCCAGTGCGCCACTCCGCCGCGTTCCCGGATCGAGCTCTCGCGCACCGGCGCTCCCTGGGCATTTGGTAAGAAACCTTCCTAATGGTTGGGCATTTCGTCCCACCCCGCAAGGGCCCCCTCAGACGGCCGATATTGAAGGCGCACACCCTCTGGTCGTTTCTTTGGGCATCCGACCCGTTTCGCGGCTTTTTATGGCTCTAGGCTGTGCGCTGTGAATCCTGGGCGGATGGTCATCGACGGCCGTTTCGAGCTGCTGGAACAGTTGGGAAGCGGCGGCATGGGCACGGTGTGGCGCGCCCACGATCTCGCCCTCCAGCGGGAGGTGGCGCTGAAGGAGGTGCGCCCGTCCGGCTCCGAGCAGCTGGACTCGGACAGGGCCGGGATGCTCCGCGAACGGGTGCTGCGCGAGGCCCGCGCGCTGGCCCGGCTGCACCATCCCAACGTGGTCGCCATCCACCACATCGTGGACTCCTCGATGACGCCGCACCCGTGGATCGTCATGGAGCTCGTACGCGGCCGTTCGCTGCAGGAGCGCCTGGCGCACGGACCGCTGACCCCGGCGGAGGCGGCGCACGTGGGGCGCGGCATCCTCGCCGCGCTGCGGACCGCCCACGCGGCCGGCATCTGCCACCGCGACGTCAAACCCGCGAACGTCCTGCTGCGTCCCGACGGCAGCCCGGTGCTCACCGACTTCGGCATCGCCGCCCTGCACGACGCACCCGGGCTGACGGTCAGCGGCGAGGTGGTCGGCTCCCCCGAGTACATCGCGCCCGAACGCCTGCGCGGCCAGGAGGGCAACCCCGCCTCCGACCTGTGGTCGCTGGGCATGCTGCTGTACGTCGCGGTCGAGGCCCGCCACCCCATGCGCCGCGACACCCCCATCGCCACGCTCGCGGCCGTGCTGAACGGCCACGTCCCGCCGCCCCTCCAGGCCGGTCCGCTGACTCCGGTGCTGACGGCACTGCTGACCCCCGACCCCGCCGCCCGGCCCGACGCCGCGCGGCTCGACTGGATGCTGGCCCAGGCCGCCGGCCAGCCCATGCCCGGCTACCAGCCGGCGTCGCCGGGAAGCCCGCCCATGCCCGGCTACTCGACGATGCCCAACCGTCGCCCCCGCCGGCTGCGCGCGGTGACCATCGCCGGAGTCGCCGCGCTCGGCGGCATCCTCGCCACGGTCGTGGTGCTGCTCCCCCGGACCCTGAACGGCCTCGCGAGCCCGACGACGTCCACGAACTCGCCGTCCGCCACCGGCACTCCCCAAGTGACCGCCAGCGACGCCCCCGAGACGACCGCCACCAACGCTCCCGTGGCCACCGCCACCGACGAACCGTCGCCGCAGGACACCCCGACCGGGTCGCTGCTGACCCCGGCGGGGATCAAAGCCGTGATCCCCCTCCTGGAGAAGGCTTCAGGTGGCACCGAGTTCACCGGCCTCACCGTGTACAAGGAGTACGCGATCGCCCAGGCCCCGGTCCGCGGCAGGAAGAACCTCTACGACACCTACACCTACCGCAACGGGCAGGTCACCCGGGACACCGGAGGAACCCTCAGCCCCGACGACGCCAAGGTCAAGCTGAGCTCCTTCAACTGGGACGCGCTCCCCGCCCTGTGGCGCACCGCCGACAACAGACTCGGCATCCCCAAGGCGACCAGCCGCTACCTGATCGTGCACGGCTCCTGGACGTTCGCGGATGACCAGCCCGTGCTGCTCGCCTACCTCTCCGACGAGTACGGCGGCGCCTACCTGGCCGCCGACATCAAGGGCAAGGTGCTGACCCTCATGCCCAGGGACGAGTGACCGCGCGCGTCAGCCTTCTTCGGACACTCCCAGGCACTTCACCCACCTGTCTCCAGCCGACACCTTGTCGCGTACCGGTCAGCGCGGCGACGGCAGTACGGACAGATCGCAGGCGTAGGCGTCGGCGGGTGCGCTCAGCACCCACACGATCATCGCAGCGACCGTCTCAGGCCGGATGCACAGCTCGGGATCGTACGGCCGGCCGAAGGCGTTCCTGACCTCGCCGAGGAGGGCGGTCGCCGTCGGGCCGGGATAGACGGTGGTCACGCGTACTCCGCGGGCCGCCTCCTCTTCGCGGAGCGAATCGGCCAGCTCGCGCAGCGCCGCCTTACCGGCGACGAACGACGACCAGCGGGCGACTCCGGTCATTCCGGGCGCCGCGTTCACGAAGACCACGTGACCACGTGAACGCCGTAGCGCGGGCAGCGTCAGCCGTACGAGTTCGGCGGCGGAGGCCACGTTCACCGCCAGCGTCCGTCGCCACGTCTCGGGGTCGGTGTCGGCAACGGCCGCGACAGGGGAGATCCCCGCGCAGTGCACCAGCGCGTGCACCTCCCCCAACTCCCCCGCGTCCTCCGCCGCGCCGATCGTGACGGCAAGCGTCCCAGGCTCGGCGAGATCCACCTCGATCCCGGGCACAGTCAGCCGCCCGACGTCGCGCCCCACGGCAGTCACCCGATGCCCGGCCTCCACCAGCGCGTCGACCAGCGCCACCCCGATCCCACCGGTGGCCCCGGTCACCAGCACGTGCCCCATGACGGCTCCCATCCCCTGGTCCACGGCGTGGTCATCGTACGCGCCTGGCGATGACCGGGACTCAGGCCCGGGAGCCGTAGGCAGGGCCGAACACGACCAGCAGCGCCAGATCCTCGGTGATGTCCACGAAGCGGTGTTCCTCGCCCGCCGGGACGAAGATCACCGCACCGGGGCCGACCTCGGCCTCACCGCTCGGTGTCACGATCCGGGCCCGTCCTGAGGTCACCACGTAGATCTCGTCCTCGGTGTGCGGGCTCTGGTTGTCGACCCCACCCGCCGGGATGCAGTACGTCCCCACGGACAGGTCTGACACCTTGAAGTGCTCAACCCAGTCGTTGGCGGCCCCGGCAGCCGGCGGCGCCCATTCCCCGGCACCCTTGATGATCTCCATGGCGGCCAACGTACGGCGTTCGCCCGCGACCGCGCAAAGGTGACCGGAGTCAGGCCGAGGCGGACATGGCGGGGCGGAGCAGCCGTTTGGCCTCGTCGTGGTGGCCGGCCATCTCGCGCAGCGTCTCGCCCGTCGCCTTCAGCACCGACAGGCGGGCGCCCGGGTTGTCGCGCAGGGCTCGGGCGACGGCCTTGACCATGCCGCTCATCGCCAGCGTCTCACGCGGGTCGCGGATCCTGGAGTAGACCTCCAGGATCCGGCGGACCCCGTCGGGCCCGTCGGTCAGCCCGCGCAGCAGCTCGATCTGCACGTACGCGAGCCCGTCGCCGCGCCCGAGCAGGTTCGTCCAGTGATACATGATCAGGCACTGCGCGTCGCGTGACCGTTCCCAGGCCCGCGTCGCCTGGTCGAGCGCCGCGGGGTCGTCCACCACATCGGCGACGCGCTCGCCGAGCAGCCGCCCGAACCTGACGGCGTCGCGGATGCCCTGCGCCGTGACCGGGTCCTTGAAGTGCCCGGCGTCGCCGACGAGTGCCCAGCCGGGGCCCGCCGACGTGCGGAAGAACGAGGGGTGCACGGCCGAGCTGACGATCTTCGTCGCCCTGGTGCACCCCTCCAGGCGCTTCGCCAGCCCCGGCACCAGGCCGACGGTACGGTGGAACTCCGTCTCCAGGTCGCCCCGGAAGTCCGCGGCCCGCGCGGCCGGCGGCATCAGCAGCACCATCGACAGCCCGCCGTCGCAGGGGAAGGCGTTGCCCAGCTCCTGCCCGGTCAACCACATCGCCGCCGTCGTGCGCCACTCCTCACGCGGATCCTCGTAGTACGCGTAATAGCAGGCCCGGCCGTTGGCGTGGGAGATCCGCGGCTGCTCGGCGCCGACCAGGCGGGCGACGGTCGAGCGGCGCCCGTCCGCGCCGATGACCAGGTTGGCGCGCACCTCGTACTCCCGGCCGCCGCGCTCGCTGACCTTCACACCGACGGCCCGGCCCCCCTCCCACAGGAGGTCGACGACGCGGTGGCCCTCCCTGACCTCGGCGCCCGCCGCGCGAGCCGTGTCGACGAGAGCCTCGTCCAGCGCGGTCCGGCGCACGCACATGCCGTAATCGATGCCGTCGATCGGGGTGTAGCGGCCGGAGGCGGCGTGGCCAGGGCCGCCGACGAAGGCGCGGGAGAGCTTCGGCGCGCCGATCTTCTCGACGCGTTCCAGGGCGCCGGCCCTGGCCAGTTCGGCGACGCCCGAGGCGAACAGCAAATGGGTGGAGACCGTGGTCGACGGAAACCGCGCCGGGTCAACCGCGATCACCTTGCATCCGCGCCGTGCCAGAGCGGCCGCGGCGGCGGAGCCCGCGCAACGTGCTCCCGCGATGACGACGTCCGCGTGCTCTGGCATGTGGCCTCCTGGCGCGCTAACCGACTCTAGTGTCGGTTTTATGCCCCAGACAGGCGCGGCGTCAACGGGTCGCGGGTAGGCTGCCGGACATGGCGATCCAGGAGCCGAAGAAACGCATGCGGGGTTCGGCCCGTCGGGCCCGCATCACCGAGGCGGCCCTGGAGGTCTTCGCCGCCCGCGGCTACCACGCCACCGCCATGGAGGAGATCGCGGCCGCGGCCGGAGTCACCCGCTCGGTGCTCTACGACCATTTCCCGTCCAAGCGGGTCCTGCTCATCACGGTTCTGCAGGAGCAGAACGCGCGACTGGTCGAACACATCGGCGCCCGCATCACCGGCTCCGGCTCGCCCGGCCGGCGTCTGCGCGCCACGCTCGACGCCTACTTCAGCTTCTCCGAGGACTGGCCCGACGCGCGGCGCCTGCTGTTCGACCACACCGACGAGGACGACCCGGAGATCAAGGCCGTCCGCTGGGGCATCCGCGAGACCCGCACCCGCTCGGTCGCCGTCATGCTCGGGCGCGACCTGCGCAACCTCGGCCTCGAACCCGACAGCGACACCGCGCACGCCGTCGTCGAGTTGCTCATCTCCGGCACCGACGGCCTCGCCCAGTGGTGGGCCAGAAACCCGTCGATGCCGCGCGGGCAACTCGTCGAGGCAGGCATGCTCGTGCTGTGGAACGGTCTCTCCCAGACACCAGGACGCACATCCATGTCTTGACAGAAGTGATCCGCGCGTTCATCGTCTCGCCTAGCTGAACCAACAGCCCTGTCGGTTAGCTATCGGTGAGCGGAGGCCGGTCCATGGCAGAGCAGGGGATCCAAGACAACGGTCAGGGCGGGATCAACCGGCGCAGGTTCGTCACCGGCGCGATGGCCGCCGCGGCGGGAGCGGCCACCGGGCCGTTATGGGGCGCGGAGGGCGCCAGAGCGGCCGCCCCCGCACTCATCAGCAGCAGCGCCGGCCGCAAGGTGGCGGTCTTCGGGGCCGGCATGGGCGGCCTGAGCACCGCCCACGAGCTGGCCGAACGCGGCTTCCAGGTCACCGTGTACGAGCGCAAGATCCTCGGCGGCAAGTCCAGGAGCATCCCGGTGCCCGGCACCGCCACCGGAGGGCGCAAGGATCTGCCCGGCGAGCACGGCTTCCGGTTCTTCCCCGGCTTCTACCAGAACCTGCCGGACACCATGAGCCGCATCCCGTTCGGCTCCGGCACCGTCCGCGACAACCTGGTCGCCGCCAGCCTCACGGCCATCGCCTACCGGCAGAAGATGCTACGCGTCCCCATCCCCAGCGAGCTGAGCGGCGGGCTCACCCCGGAAGTCATCCAGGACTTCTTACGGAGCGCGCTCATCGCGGGCACCACCATCCCGCTCACACAGGTCAACTTCTTCCTGTCGAAGATGATCACGTTCATCACCAGTGGTCCTCGCCGGAAGCTCGGCCAGTGGGAGAACATGAGCTTCTCCGACTTCACCAAGTCCGACATCATGTCGGTCGAGTACCGCGAGCTGCTGACCAGGATGTTCACCGCCTCCCTGGTGGCCGCCCAGCCCGATCGGGCCAACACCCGCACGATCGCGATGATGTTCGAGGCGCTCCTCTACAGCGGCCTCGGGCTCGGCCCGTACGGCCCGCCCGACCAGGTGCTCAACGGCCCCTCCAACGACGTGTGGATCGACCCCTGGATCAACTACCTGACCGGGCTCGGCGTCCAGTTCAAGGTCGGCTGGACCGCCACCGGGTTCGACTACAGCGGCGGGCGAATCACCGGCGCCAGGGTGACCGACCCCACCGGCGCCGCCGGCACCATCACCGCCGACCACTACGTGGCCGCGATGCCCATCGAGCGTCTCACGCCCATCCTGTCGACCGCGATGAAGTCCGCCGACCCCCAGCTGGCCAGGCTGAGCAACCTGGAGACGGACTGGATGAACGGCGTCATGATCTACCTGAAGGAGCCCAGGCCGATCGTCAAGGGCCATATGGTCTACGCCGGCACCCCGTGGGCGCTCACCTCGATCAGCCAGGCGCAGTTCTGGACCACCGACTTCCCCGCCACCTACGGCAACGGCCAGGCCCGCGACTGCCTGTCGCTCGACCTGTCCGACTGGAACACGCCGGGCATCCTGTTCGGCAAGACCGCCAAGCAGTGCACCCGCCAGCAGATCGTCCAGGAGGTCCTGGCCCAGATCCGCGCCGTCACCCCCAACGGCGCCCAGTTGCTGCCGGACTCGCTCGTCCACAGCTGGTTCGTCGACCCCGCCATCACCGGCGAGGGCACCCCCGCGGTAGCCAACGACGAGCCCCTGCTCATCAACTCCCCGAGCTCGTGGGCGAACCGCCCCGACTCAGTCACCCGGATCCCGAACTTCTACCTGGCCGCCGACTACGTCCGCAACAACATCAACCTGGCGACCATGGAAGGCGGCAACGAGGCGGGCCGCACGACGGCCAACGCCATCCTCGACGCCGCCGGCTCCTCCGCGACCAAGGCCCAGCTGTACGACCTGTATCTGCCGAACGAGTTCCAGTCCCTCTACGACCTGGACGACGTCCGTTACCGGCTGGGCCTGCCCAACAAGTTCGACCTCCTCGCCCCGTACTGGCCGTGACGCCTCGACTCCGGAGTTCGTGACGGACTTCGTCGCGGCGTGGGACAAAGTCATGAACCTCGACCGGTTCAACCTGGCCTGATCGCGACGGCCGTGCCGGCCCGCACGGGCCGGCCCGGCCGCTCATCTTCCGCTGAAGAAGGTCCGGATGTCTTCCGCCAGCGGACCGGGGGCCGCCATCGCGAGCATGTGACTGGGGTGCTCGTGGTCTTCCCAGTGCACGATGGTGTTCCTCCGCTCGGCGATCCGGCGGAAGGCCGCGGGGCCGCCGTGGGAGACGCCGGTGGGCACCACATCCTGGTCGATCGGCATGCCTGCCGCGTCCTCGTAGTAGGTCCACGACGACGATCCGCCGGTGTTCGTCAGCCAGTAGAGGCTCGCGTTGGCGAGGATGAGGTCGCGGTCGATCGGCTCGTGCGGCGCCACGCCCTCGGGCCAGCCGTCGAACTCCTTGAACCGCTCCACCAGGTAGGCCAGTTGGGCTACCGGCGAGTCCGCCCAGCCGTAGCCGAGCGTCTGCGGCCGCGCGGCCAGGTAGGACGCGTACCCGCTGCCGCCGGCACCGCTCAGCATGTCGGCCACCCATTCCACGCCGGCCCGGTCCTCCTCCGACAGCCCTTCGAGGTCGGCGGGGCCGGAGGGCAGGCCGAGGCCGCCGGTGATGTGCACCCCGACCACGTGCTCCGGGACCAGAACGGCGAGCTGCGGTGAGACCAGCGCGCCCGCGTCGTTGCCGTGTACGCCGTAGCGCTTGTACCCCAGCCTGTCCATCAACTCCGCCCACGTGCGCGCCACCCGCTCGATGCTCCACGGCCGCTCGTTCACGGGCTCGGAGAACGGGGAGAACCCCAACCCTGGCAGCGAGGGGGCGATCACGTGGAAGGTCTCCGACAGCGGGCCGAGGAGATCGGTGAACGGTTTCGTACGTCATGGACGGCAAGGTAGAAGCCGACGCGGCACAGTCCGTTCCTCAATGGACGCCGAAGGCCCCTCGCGTCGAAGGGCCTTCCCCGTGCGATCAAAGCGTCAGACAGCCCACCAGGGGGACCTCGGGCTGGACGGCCACGGCCCCGACGGGTCTGCTGTACGGCGCTGAGCACATGGCAGGACGCCGACAACTGATCCGTAGCATGGTCCGCGGCGTGACGTATTACCTGTTGCGCCCCACATGAACCGTGATCAATACGTGTGCATCGCGAGACGGTCGAATCAGATGCTTAGGGTGTGGATACGCGCAACGCGAGTGTCTCACCCGCCGCCGAGGGGCGGCTTGCCGAGCGGGTGGTCGCCGCCGGGCTCGCCGGCATCATCCTGCCCTTCGTCCAGTTCGGCTGGTTGCTGCTTGTAGCCGCCTTGTCCGATGACTCGCGCTGCGGCCACTTCGGCTGCGTCGGCCAGCTGGCCGGCGCGTGGACGGTGGGGAACTGGGCGGCGATCGTGCTCGCCTGGCCGCTGCTGCACCTCCTTCGGGTGCGCCCCTCGACCGGGCCGCCGAGGTCTTCTGGCGACACGGCTACGAGGGTGCGTCAATGACCGCCCTCACCAGCGCGATGGGCATCAACCGACCGAGCCTGTACGCCACGTTCGGCAGCAAGGAGCAACTGTTCGAGCGCGCCTTCGCGCGCTACCGCGAGACCCAGTTGGCCAACGTCCGCGCCGCACTCGACCAACCCACCGCGTACGCAGCCATCGAAGCGTTCCTGCGCTCCAGCGCCGACGGCCTCACCGCCGGCGATCATCCCCTGGGTTGCCTCTCCATCCAGGGAGGCCTGGCCTGCTCGCCCGAGAACGCCCGCATCTCCGAGGTCCTGGCCGCCGGCCGGGCCGCCAACGAAGCCGCCATCGAAGAGCGGCTGTCTCGCGCGGCGAGAGAAGGAGACCTTCCGCCCGGCGTGGATCACCGGGCACTGGCACGATTCGTGATGGCGCTCAGCGAGGGATTCGCCGTCCACGCCGCGTCCGGCACCAGTCGTGAAGACCTGCAGGCTTCCGTCAACGTCGCCCTGCGAGCCCTCGTCCCATCCCAGTCCTAAGGGACACCGCCGCGCCCGGCTGTCGGACCGCTCCGCCCGCTCGCGAACCTCTCCGACTCGGACGCCGGCCCCGGTAGAGGCTGATCTGTCGCTTAGACACTCAGAAGCCCCTCAAGAGATCTTGAGGGGCTTCTGACTTGGAGCCGCCTTCGGGATTCGAACCCGAGACCCCTTCATTACGAGTGAAGTGCTCTGGCCGACTGAGCTAAGGCGGCGTGCCGTACGGCTTGGAAGAGTCTACAGGAGCCGCGGGGCTCTTCGCTCCCGACGACCAACTGAACCTGGGACAGATCGCGCCGTCCCGCGGTCATTTCGACGTCCCCGCCTCAAGGATGGAGACGATGGAGAAGAGCGTGAAGCAGACGGCCCCGAGGCCGACCATGACCCGGGCCGGGATGAAGAAGGAAGCGGCCGTGTCCGCGGCTTCGAAGAGGAAGGCCCCGAAGAACAGGCAGGCCAGTGCCGTGATCACCGGGATCATGGGAATGCGGTTGGCGAGAGGGAAGGTCCGGCGCCAGACCAGGGCCAGGAGCAGGGCCTTGGAGAGGATGCTGTAACAGACCAGACCGAGCCCGATGAGGATGCAGCCGGGGGCGATGCGGTAGGGCTCGTCAGAGGCGGCCAGGACGTAGGCGCCGAAGAGAAGGTTCATGGTGCCCATAGCGATGACGAGCCAGCCCCAGCGGTAGCGCTCAGGCTCGTCGAAGGCGTTGCGTACCTGGCGGACGATGCTGGCGACGAGGGCGATGAGGCTGGCACAGACGGCGGCGAGGCCGAAGACGACACGACCGGCGGTGTAGTAGGCGCTGCCGCCCTGGGCCATGAGGATGAAGGCGTAGACGAACCCGACAAGGGCGCAGACGACGGGGATCCCTATCAGGATCCTGCCCACGGCTGACGAATAGGCGTTCGGGGGCGGATCGTCCTCCGGCATACGGGCGGCGTTGACCGGAATGAGGGCGAAGCAGGTCGAGGAGGTGGCCACGGTGCTGACACAGGTGCTGATCAGGCCGACACCGACGACCACGTGGCCGGCCACCACGTACTGGGCTTCGTCGCCTCGGGTGATGAGGACGATGCCGTAGATGATGGCGACGAGGGCGGCCAGGTAGCCGGTCAGGGGCAGGATGACGCGCCAGGCCAGGTTGTAGCGGTAGATCAGCTGACGGATGATCGTGGCCGCGGTGGTGAAGAGCGCGTAGCAGATGGCGGCCAGGGACACGACCACGTGACCGGCCACGAAATGGTTGGAGTCCGAGCCGCCCGTGAGGATGTACCAACCGAAGGCGACGCAGATCACGCCCATCACCAATGGGATGGCGCGGAAGACGACGCTCATCGCAAAGTTCACTGTTACCCCCCGATAAACAGCCATGCCTGCTCCGGAAAGTGGCATGTAGCAACAACTTACGCTGACTGTTTTCGGTCTGGTCGGGGGCTCCCAGAGGGGCACAATGTCAGGTCCGTACCGCCTGCCCTACCGCTGCTCCTCCCGGGGCGAGGCGCCGCCGTCGGCGCCGTACACCTTGTCGTGCTGTTGCCGTGGTGAGCAGACAGAGGCCGAAGGACAGGCGCAGCGCCGTCCCCCGTCGTCCAGACGGACGGTGACCGTGTCGGCGGGCACGTTGTGCCCGACCACGCTTCCATCTCCTTGAGGCGTGCTCACGCGGCTTCCCGTGCGAGGCATCCTGTTGCGCGTCTCGACATAGAGCGGATGCTCGTACTTCAGGCAGCACATGAGCCGCCCGCAGGCGCCCGCGATGCGCAGTGGGTTGACCGGAAGGTCCTGGTCCTTGGCCATGCGGACCGAGACGGGCTCGAAATCCTTGAGGAACGTCGCGCAGCACAGGTCACGGCCGCACGGCCCGATGCCGCCCTGGAGCCGCGCCTCGTCGCGCGGGCCGATCTGCCGCAGCTCGACCCTGGCCCGGAGATTGCGGGCCAGATCACGTACGAGGGCGCGGAAGTCGACGCGATGCGGGGCCGAGAAGTAGACCGTGTAGACGTTGTCACTGTCGAGATAGTCGACGCCCACCACCTTCATGGGCAGTGTGTGCCGCTTGATCAGGCGTTTTGACACGCTCCGGGCCTCGGCTCGGCGGCGTTTGTTGGTCTCGTCGCGCGAGAGATGTTCGTCGGCCGCGATGCCCTCGCAGACCGGCAGCCCGTCGATGTCCTCGCTCGTATATTGCGGCGCCCACACGCACTCGGCCACCTCTGGCCCGGAGTCCGTCGGCACCAGCACCTTGTCGCCGACCTTGGGGCTGTGCCCGCCCGGGTCGAGGTAGTAAAGCCTTCCATAACGGGTGAAGCTCACGGCCATGATCATTCCCATGGGCTCGTGCTCGCCTCCTGACGGCCTCGGGGGTTCTTACGGCCTTCGGTTGCCACAGTACGTCTGCGGACGCGCGTCGCGTGAGTGCCCCATGACGATCTCGTGCCACACATTTTCCGCGACGGCGCCGGGATGCCGTATCGAAGCTGAGCGTCGACCCGGAACTCCTCACACCTGCTGTCTACTCCGTCCATACGGCCCGGCTTGTCGATGACGTCGCACGGAGACCTTCCCCTTACCCGTTTAAACGATTATCGTCGATTAACGATGAATGAGGGCGATAGACCTCTGGCACGTGCCGAGGCGGAAGAGTACGCGAGCTGGTTCAAGGCGCTCGCCGACGCCACCCGCATCCAGATCGTCTCCCTGCTGGCCAGGCGGCGAGAGCCGATGAGCGTGGGTGAGATCGTCGCGGCCTCCGGAGTGGGGCAGTCCACGGTCTCCCACCATCTGAAGATCCTTGCGGAGGTGCGGTTCGTGCTGGTCACGCGTCACGGCACCTCCAGCCTCTACCGGATCAACGAGAACTGCGTGAGCTGCTTCCCCACAGCGGCCGATGTCGTGATGGGCAACCCCGTGCCGGCAACCCCGGTGTGCGAATGAGGAGAGATCTCTGATGGCTGATGACGACGTGGTCGAGCGCTATTCGGGCCTGGCCCGGGCGGCACTGCTCGGCCGGGTGATCGCCGACGGCGGCGCGGCGGAGTTCGAGCGGGGTTGTCTCGGTACGGCCGGCTACGACGACACCAGTGGTCTGCCCGCCGGGGCGCTGAAGGCGAGTCTGGGCTGCGGCGATCCGGTGGCGGTCGCCGGGTTGCGCGACGGCCAGACGGTGCTGGACCTGGGCAGCGGCGGTGGCCTCGACGTGCTGCTGTCGGCGCGCCGGGTCGGCCCGCACGGCAAGGTCTACGGCCTGGACGCCAGCGCGGACATGATCGCTCTGGCTCGTGCCCACGCCGCCGAGGCCGGGGCGGCCAACGTGGAGTTCCTGCACGGCGACATCGAGGCGATTCCGCTGCCCGATCACGCGGTGGACGCCGTGATCTCCAACTGCGTGATCAACCTGTCCGACGACAAGGCCGCCGTGCTGGCCGAGGCGTTCCGGGTGCTGCGGCCGGGCGGCCTGTTCGGGGTCAGCGACATCGTCACCGACGGTTCGGCCGATCCGGCACGACGGACTGCCGCAGAGCAGCGGGTCGGCTGCGTTGCAGGTTCGCTGGAGGCCGAGGAATACCGGGCGCTGCTGCGGCGGGCGGGCTTCGTCGGCATCACCGTACGGCTGACGGCCGCTCACGGCGACGGCGTCCACTCGGCCATCGTGCGGGCGAGCAAGCCCGCCATCGGGCCGGGGCTGGAGATCCGGCCGATGCGTGACGCGGACGCGGCGCAGGTGCTGGAGATCTATCAGGCGGGCCTGGACAGCGGCCAGGCCAGTTTCGAGACCACCGCACCCGACTGGGAAGGCTTCACCTCGGGCAAGCTACCGCACCTGCGCTATGTCGCCGTCGACACCGACAGCGGTGAGGTTCTCGGCTGGGTCGCCGCCTCAGCGGTCTCCTCGCGCCCGGTCTACGCCGGCGTGGTGGAGCACAGCGTCTACGTCCACCCCGGCTGCCAGGCCCACGGCATCGGCCGCTCCCTGCTCGGCGCGTTCATCGCCGCAGCCGAGGACGCCGGCGTCTGGACCGTCCAGGCCGGGATCTTCCCCGAGAACACCGCCAGCCTGACCCTGCACCAGACGCTCGGCTTCCGGGTGGTCGGCACCCGCGAACGCCTCGGCCGCCATCACGGCCGCTGGCGGGACGTGGTGCTGCTGGAGCGCCGAAGCGCCCCCGCTGCCCGCGCCGCCCCCCGCCGTTCAGGTGTTGACGAACTCCACCTCGACCGGCGCACCTGAGGCAGGAGCTGGATCGGCCAGCGGAGCGAACAGCGCGCCGAGCCGGTTCACCGTCTCCGGGACGATCCGGTAGTAGACCCAGGTGCCGCGCCGCTCGCCGTCGATCAGGCCCGCCGTGCGCAGGATCTTCAGGTGGTGGGAGATCGTGGGGGCGGTCAGGTCGAAGGCGCCGGTCAGATCGCAGACGCAGGCCTCGCCGCCCGCATGGGAGCCGATCATCGACAGCAGGCGCAGCCGTACGGGGTCAGCGACCGCCTTGAGCAGCACCGCGAGCTCGGCCGCCTCATGCTCGGCGAGGGGCTCGCGGGCGATCGGCGCGCAGCACTGGATCGTGACGGTGGTCATGACGACAACCCCCTACTTCGACAATTGTCGAAATTATAGGCGATGGCAGGCGAGCAGAGCCAACGCTCCAAGGGCGGTCGACCAGCGCCCGGCCCTCGCCCTCGGAGTCCTTCCTCAGCTCAGCCGCAGCAGCCGCCGCCGTCGGAGGCGGAGACGGTGGCCAGGGGGAGCGGGGTCGCCAGCAGGCCGCCGCTGATCCCGGTGGCCAGGCCGATGCGCTGTTCCTGGGCTTCGGCGAGGTTGGAGGAGCAGACGCCGGTCTCGGGCAGGTCGAGCCGAACGTCGCGAGCGGCCTCCCAGTCTCCGGCGATGGCGGCGACGACCGAGCGCACCTGCTCGTAGCCGGTGGCCATGAGGAACGTGGGGGCACGGCCGTAGCTCTTGACGCCGACGGCGTAGTAGCCCGGCTCGGGGTGGGCAAGCTCGTCGACTCCGTGAGCGGGCACGGTGCCGCAGGAGTGCTGGTTCGGGTCGATCAGGGGCGCCAGCGCTCGGGTGGAGCCGAGGACCGGGTCCAGGTCCAGTCGCAGCTCGCTCGCCATGGAGTGGTCGGGCCGGTAGCCGGTCGCCGACACGATCTGGTCGACGGTGACCGTCTGCTCGTGTCCGGACGCATCGCGGCTGATCACCTCGACGCCGTCGCCGTTCCGCCGAACGGTGTGGGTGAAGAAGCCGGTCAGCAGCCGGATGCGACCGGACTCGACGTGCGCGCGCAGCCGGGTGCCGAGCGCGCCGCGGGCCGGCAGGGCGTCGGCGTCGCCGCCACCATAGGTACGGCCGGCGCTGCCCGCCCGGATCGCCCAGGTGATCCGCGTGTCCTCCAGCTGGGCCAGGGCCAGCAGCGTGGTGGCCGCGGAGTGACCTGCGCCGACCACCAGGGTGCGCCTGCCCGCGTACCGGTCGCGGTCGGCGCCGAGCACGTCGGGCAGAGCATGGTCGACGTCGACCCCGGGCTCCCCGTGGGCGGGCAGGCCGCTGGCCCCCAGGACGTTGGGCGTGGTGTAGGTGCCGGAGGCGTCCACGATCGCTCTGGCGTGAAGCTCCTCGCCCGAGTCCAGGCGGATCAGGAAGGGCGCGTCCTCGCGACCGTTGGTGCGAACGCGGTCGTAGCCGAGACGGCTGATCGCGGCGACCTTACTGCCGAGCCGTACCTTGTCTCCGAAGAGTTTGGCCAGCGGGGCGAGGTAGTAATCGATGAGCTCGGCGCCGGTGGGCAACCAGTCGGCGTCGGGCGCCGTCCAGCCGTCGGCCTCCAGCAGGCGGCGGGCGGCGGTGTCGATGTTGTACTTCCACGGACTGAACACCCGCACATGCCCCCACTGCGCCACCGACGCGCCGACCTGGTGCCCGGCTTCCAGCAGGAGGAAGTCGAGGCCGCGTTCGGTCAGGTGCGCGGCGGCGGCCAGGCCGACCGGCCCGGCGCCGATCACGACGACCGGCAGCGCGCTGGTGTCACCTGTGCTCACCAGCTGGTCAAGCTCAAGGGAGGTGGTGGTGCCGCAGCATCCGTCGCTCATGATGGCGTCTCCTGGATCGGTGAGGTCTTGGCGGTCAGAGGTAGGGCACGGCGGTCGCCACACCCCTCATCGAAGGTGGCGTGCCGTGATCGGCAGACCCTCTTGAATAGAAGCTTGTCTAAGTAGCCATCATCATGACCTCTGCTTAGAAGCGTGTCAAATTAGCTGGCTGTCGAATCAAGGCCCAAGGCGGTTGGGCGTCACGCCGGACGGCCGCCGTGGGTCGTGGTCTCGGTCACCTCCCGCTCGCTCACCGACTTCGAGGCCGAGCAGCGCGCCGACCGGGCGATGGCCACCCTGGTGGACCACGCCCTGTGCGGCACCGGTTGACGCGAGCGGTGCGTGGACGGCGTCAGGGACTGCGCAGGGACAGCATCATCGCCTCGACGGCGATCTGGGGATTGACGTTGGCGTCGAGGCGTTCGCGGCACAGCATGATGGCGTCGATGCGCCGCAGCGTCTCCTCAGGGGTGGACCCCTTGGCCAACTGGTCGAGCTCGAACCGCAGGTCGTCGTTGGCCAGCTCCACCTGGGCGCCGAGCTGCATCACCACCACGTCGCGGTAGAACGACACCAGCTCCAGCAGCGCCGCGTCGAGCGAGTCGCGCTTGATCCGGGTGGCGCGGGACTTCTGCCGGTCCTCGAGCTCCTTGAGCGCCCCCGCGCCACCGCGAACCAGGCCGCGGTTGAGCCCCTTGCCCGTGGAGCCCTCGCCGTAGAGCTTGCGCAGGTCGGACGTCTCGGACTCGTTGAGCGCGGCCGTCGCCGCGGCGGCCTCCTCCTCGGCCGTCTTGACCAGGCGTTCGGCGGCCGACACGCACTCGCCCACCCCGGTCAGCGACCTGGGGATGCTCAGGACGGCCTCGCGCCGACGGCGGACGTCCTCGTCGAGGGCCAGCGCCCTGGCTCGGCTGATGTGGCCCTGAGCGGCACGGGCGGCGAAGCGGGCGGTCTCCCAGGGCACGCTGTCGCGGGTGGCCAGCACGTGGGCGACCGCCTCGGTCGTCGGTGTGGCCAGGGTGACCAGGCGGCTGCGGGACCGGATGGTGATCATCAGGTCGTCGGGGGCCGGGGCGCACAACAGCCAGACCGTGCGCGGAGGCGGCTCCTCGATGGCCTTGAGCAGGGCGTTGGCGGCGGACTCGGTGGCCCGGTCGGCCGCCTCGAACAGGATGACGCGCCAGCGGCCCTGCGTCGGCGCGCCGGCCGCCCTGAGGATGAGCTCGCGGGTCTGCTTGACGCTGTAGGACAGGCCGGCGGGACGTACGGTCTCAAGGTCGGGATGTGAGCCGATCAGCACCTGGTGGCACTGGTCGCAGTGGCCGCAGCCGCGGTCGGGACACATCAGGGCCGCCGCGAAGGCGCGAGCCGCCTCCTCACGCCCCGAACCGGGCGGGCCGGTGAACAGCCACGCGTGCGTCATGCCGGCCCCACGGCCGCCGCCGATGACCTCGTCCGCCGCCGCCGCGGCCCGCGACAGCGCGGCTACGGCCTGGTCCTGCCCGACGAGGTCATCGAAAACCGTCACGGACACAGGCTAGTCGCGGATGGCCGGCATCGTGCCCGTGGCGTCTTCGGACTCGTAGGGCACCGGGTCGGGCAGAATCTCCCGCACCCGGTCCTGGATGGCGCGGCTGAGCTGGTCGGACGGCAGGGTGCCGTCGACGACCACGTAGCGGTCGGGGGCGGCCGCCGCCAGCGCGCGGAACTCCTTGCGCACCCGCTCGTGGAACGCCAGCGGCTCGGCCTCGATCCGGTCGGCGGCCCCGCCCAGCCGGGTCAGCCCGATCTCCGGCGGGGTGTCGATCAGTACGGTCAGGTGCGGCACCAGCCCGCCGGTGGCCCAGGCGTTGACCTTGGACACGTCTTCGGGATCGAGCTCCCGCCCGGCCCCCTGGTAGGCCAGCGAGGAGTCGACGTAGCGGTCGGTGACCACGATCGCGCCCCGCTGGAGGGCCGGCCGGATGACCTTCTCGACGTGCTCGGCCCGGTCAGCGGCGTACAGCAGCGCCTCCGAGCGCGCCGACAGCCCCTTCTCGGCCGCGTCGAGCAGGATGGCCCGCAGCCGCATGCCGACCTTGGTCGAGCCGGGCTCACGGGTCTGCACCACGTCGTAACCCTGGTCTCGCAGCCAGATCGCGAGCAGCCGTGACTGGGTCGTCTTGCCCGACCCCTCACCACCCTCGAACGCGACGAACAACCCGGGCATCCGCTCGGCCGACTCAGGCTGGAACCGCTCACCCCGCACCGCCGCGAGCAGGTCCTCGGAGAGTGAGACGCCCTTGCGGTCGTCCATGTGGCGGAGCGCCAGGATGCCCACGGCCACCGCCAGCACCCCACCTACCAGCAGCACCAGGTTGGAGCCGTCGAACTGGTACGTCAGGTCGCCCAGCGTGAAAACGTGGGCGCCGACGAGCGCGGCCAGCGGGTTGGCGGCGGCGACCACGAGCAGCAGCGTCACCCGCGCCGTGGACTGGAGGAAGGAGAACGTGCGCCCGCGCATCGCGTCTTCGACCTCAAGGCCGATCAGCGTGTAACCGATGATCCAGGCGATGCCCGCGCACGCCCCCAGCAGCACGGTCAGCATGACCACGATCGCCAGGTTGTGCACCACGGCGATCGCGGCCAGGACCAGACCGGCCAGGGTGATGGCGAGCCCGAACAGCCGCCGCCGCGACAGCTCCCGCAGGAACCGGAGCCCGAAGAACATGCCGAGCGCCATGCCGACGAAGACCGCGCCGAACACGACACCGTAGGCCGCGTCGCCGCCGCCGAGCGCCTCCACGTAGATCTTGGCGACGCCCACGACCGCGCCGCCCGCCGCGAACGCGCCCAGCATGCCGATGATCAGCCCGCGCACCAGGCGGTTGCCGCCGACGAACCGCCACCCGTCCACGATCTGCCTGAGCACCGACGGGGTGGAGATCGCTCCGTCGCGCCGCGGGATGTCGCGCAGGGTGAAGATGAGCGCCGCCGACACCAGGTAGGCGACGGCGTTGAGGATCAGCGCCGGCGCGGTCGGGTCCATGCCCGACAGGAACGGCACGAGGTTGCGCATCAGGTCGGCCGCCACGGACAGCACCGCGAACAACAGGGCCGCGATCGGCGCGCTGCCATAGGTGACCAGCAGGTTGAGCTGGTTGGCCGACTCGAGCTGATCCTTGGGCACCAGGTTGGGCACCGTGGCGTCCTTCGCCGGGACCCAGAACAGGTTGACGCACTCGACGAGGACCGTCGCGATGATGATCCACTGGTAGCTGCCGACCAGCGGGATCGACAGCACGACCGCGAAACGCGACAGGTCGGCGGCGACCATGGTCACCCGCCGGTCGAACCGGTCGGCGAACGCGCCCGCGAGCGGGCCGAGCAGGACGGCCGGCAGCATCTTGGCGATGAACACGCCGCCGATGGCCAGCGACTGGGTGCGGTAGTCGCCCTTCGTCAGGTTTCCGGCGAGGGCGGTCAGAGCGAGGATGTTGAGCCAGTCACCCAGGCTGCACACCGACATAGCCGTCCACAACCGGCGGAACGGAGCGTTGGCCAGCACATGGATGGTTCGGCGTCGGCCAGGGGCGGTCATGATGTCAGCGTATCCAGGTGCTCGCCGGAACTTGGAAGACTAGCGAAAAGCCGGAAATGCCCCGGCTGTTCGCCGCTGAGAGTATTACGTCGGCAGGCGGTCGCGCAGGTGACCCACCCTGAATAGGCCCCCGAAAAGACCATGGATGAAACCTCCCGTCCCGCTCGTAGCTCTCCACACTCGTCGCACGGGCTCCGCGGGCCTGCCCGACGCTCTTTCGCACACGAGCGCGGACTCCGCGGGCCTCCTTGATGCTCCCTACCCACAAGTGCGGGCTCCGCGGGCCTCCTCGACCAGCGGCAGCCAGCCCGATCGGACGGCGGCGGGCAGGACCAGATCGTCCCAGAGCTCGACGAGCAACACCCCGTCGACATGGTCGAGCAACTGCTCTGGGTCACCTTCCCTGAGCAGCACCGTGTAGGCCTCGCGACGCTGGTCACGGTCGGCCAGGTCGTAGGCGGTGCCGTGCAGCCACACGTCGCCCAGCGCCTGGGCCGCCGCTAACCGCGGGAGCCTGCTGGGCACGAAGAACCGGCGGCCGTCGGCGACGCCGGCGGTGAACTTGATCTTCGGCTCCAGCACCAGCCGGAACCCGGCCGCGTCGAGGATGCGCCCCGCCGTCTCCAAGGTGGGCGACTTTCTGCCGTGCTCGTAGGCCGACAGCGTCGTCCTCGACGTGCCACTGACACTGGCCAGGGCCGACTGCTTCATGCTCGCCGCATGACGGGCCTGCTTCAGCAGCAGCCCGCCTCGCTCCGCCCAGAACGTGACATCGGGGACCGGCGAAGAGATCATCATCACCACCTCCGGACAGCGTATCCAGTTGGATACTACCACCCGCGCAGGGCCGGCGTGACGGGCAGATCACGTAAAGTAATCGACCAACCTGTCACCGCGCGTGAGGTCGCGCACGGAATGTCACCGCAGCTCGACCAGCGTGATCTCCGGCGGCGCGCCCACCCGGACCGGCGGTCCCCAGAACCCGGCACCACGCGTGACATAGACCTGCACCCCGTCGACCGTGGACAGCCCTGACACGGCCGGCTGCTGCAATGGCACCACCAGATTGAACGGCACCATCTGCCCGCCGTGTGTGTGACCCGACAGTTGCAGATCGACCTTGTGCCGGGCGGCCTCCTCGACCTGGATCGGCTGGTGCGCCAACAGGACCGTGGACCGCGTGGTGTCGCGACCGCCGAGCGCCCGGTCGAAGTCGGGCCCGTCGTCCATGGTCGCGCCCGTGACGTCGTTGACCCCGGCCAGGTCGAGCACTCCGCCCTGGTGACGGATCTCCACGCGTTCGTTGCGGAGTGACCGCACCCCCAGCGACTGAAGCTCGTCGATCCACTCCGTCGGACCGTTGGCCGTGTAGTACTCGTGATTGCCCGTGACGAAATAGGACCCGTAACTCGCCTCCAGGTCGGCGAACGGCCTGGCCAGAGCTCCCAGCTCGGCCACCGTTCCGTCGACCAGGTCGCCGACGATCGTCACCACGTCGGGCCGCAGAGAATTGATCATCCGGACGATGCGTTCGGCGTGCGCCCTGCCCGTCAACGGACCCAGGTGAATGTCGCTGACCACGGCGAACCGCAGGCCGCCGAGCCTGGGATCGAGGTTGGGCAGCACGACCTTGACCGGCTCGATCACCGGGTCGCCGAGCGCGGTGCGGATGCCGTAGCCGACCGTGCCGAGCGCGCTGACGCCCGCGATGGCGGCGGTGGTCCGGCCGAGAAACAACCGCCTGCTCATCGCCTCACCGACCGGCCCTCCTCCGGCAGGGACGCCCTGACCGTCCGACGCCCCTCCGACGGGGGCGTCCTGACCGTCCGACGCCACCGGAGAGCCGTCGCGTGCGACCTCCCCAGCGGAACCGGACACCACAGGCGGACCCGGGACAGTCGAACGTGCGGCGACAGGGACCGCGACCGGCGGCTCGGACGCCTTCGCACGCGGGGACCGGCGAATGAACAGCCACGCCACAGCCCGCGGGATCTCCAGCACGACGAGGTAGACCAGCAGGTAGAACATGATCGCCAGCCAGAGGTAGCCCGGCCAGGCCAGCCAGTGCCCCCACTCGGAGCGCGTGCCCGCGAAGGTCACGGGCACCAGCGCCCCCAAACCCACGAGCCCCCAGGTCAACGCCCTGCGCGCCCTCCCGCGCCGGGTGGTGGAGCGCACCAGCCGATGCCACAGGTATACGTGCACGGCGATGACCACCGTGATGACCATGCCTACGAAGCCGACAATCACGTCGTCATGCTACGAGCAGAGCCACACCGGCGGGCGCTCACGCCTGAGAGGGCTCTCAGGACTTGGCCGCGGGCTTCTTCTTGGCGGGCGCCTTCTTCGCCGGAGCCTTCCGAGCCGCCGCCTTCTTGGGCGCGGGCGCCCGGTCACGTCGCTCGGCCAGCAGCTCGGCCGCCCGCTCGATGGTGATCTCCTCGACCGAATCGCCCTTGCGGAGCGAGGCGTTGGTCTCGCCGTCGGTGACGTAGGGGCCGAATCGGCCTTCCTTCACCACGACGGGCTTCTTGGAGTTGGGGTCGTCGCCCAGCTCGCGCAGCGGCGCGGCGGCCGCGGCCCGGCCCCTGCCCCGCTGCTTGGGCTGCGCGAACAGCTCCTTGGCCTGATCGAGCGTGACCGTGAACAGGTCTTCCTCCGACGCCAGCGACCGGGAGTCGGTGCCCTTCTTCAGGTAGGGCCCGAACTTGCCGTTGTGCGCGACGACCTGCTCGCCGTCGAGCTCGCCCACGACCCTCGGGATCTCCAGCAGCTTGAGCGCGTCGTCGAGCGTCACCGTGTCGAGCGACATGGTCTTGAACAGCGAGCTCGTACGCGGCTTGGCCACGTCGGCCTTCTTGGTCCGCTTCTTCGGGGTCTCCTCCTCCTGCACGGGAAGGATCTCCGTGACGTACGGCCCGAACCGCCCGTCCTTGGCCACGATCGTGTTGCCGGTCACCGGGTCCTTGCCCAGCTCACGGTCGCCCGTCGGCCGCGAGAACAGCTCCTCCGCCTTCTCGGCGGTCAGCTCGTCGGGCGTCATGTCCTCGGGCACGTTGACCCGGGTGCCGTCGCGGTCAAGGTAGGGGCCGTAGCGCCCGACCCGGATGACGATGTCGGTGCCCCTGATCGGGAAGGAACTGATCTCCTTGGCGTCGATGTCACCGAGGTCGGTGACCATCTCCTTCAGGCCCTCGTCGCCGTCTTCGCCGTAGTAGAAGCGCTGCAGCTCGGGCACCCGCTCGGCCCGGTCGTTGGCGATGTCGTCGAGCACCTTCTCCATCTCGGCGGTGAAGTCGTAGTCGACCAGGTTGCCGAAATGCCGCTCCAGCAGGTTGACCACGGCGAACGCCAGGAAGGACGGCACCAGCGCGGTGCCCTTCTTGAACACGTAACCCCGGTCGAGGATCGTGCCGATGATCGAGGCGTACGTCGAGGGACGCCCGATCTCGCGATCCTCCAGCTCCTTGACCAGCGACGCCTCGGTGTAGCGGGCCGGCGGCTTGGTCGAGTGGCCGGCCACGTCGAGCCGCGTGACGCTGAGCGCGTCGCCCTCGGCCAGGTTGGGCAGCCGCTTCTCGGAGTCGTCGCGATCGGTCGACGGGTCGTCCGCGCCTTCGACGTAGGCCTTCAGGAAGCCGTAGAACGTGATCGTCCGGCCCGAGGCGCTGAACTCGACCTCCTCGCCCGAGGAGGACCGGCCACCCACCTTGACCGTGACCGACTCGCCGACCGCGTCCTTCATCTGGGACGACACGGTGCGCTGCCAGATCAGCTCGTACAGCCGGAATTTGTCACCGCTCAGCCTGGTCTCGCCCGGCGTGCGGAACTCCTCGCCGGACGGCCGGATCGCCTCGTGCGCCTCCTGCGCGCTCTTCACCTTGCTGGTGTAGACGCGCGGCTTGTCCGGAACGTACGCCTGGCCGTACAGCTTGATCGCCTGGGAGCGCGCGGCCGCGATCGCGGTCTCCGACAGCGTGATGCTGTCGGTGCGCATGTAGGTGATGAAGCCTTCCTCATAGAGGCGCTGCGCGACCTGCATCGTGTACTTGGCGGAGAAGCCCAGCTTGCGGCTGGCCTCCTGCTGCAGAGTGGTCGTCCGGAACGGGGCGTAGGGCTTGCGGGTGTACGGCTTGCGCTCGACGGACTTGACCGCGAACGACGAGCCCTGGAGCCGGCCGGCCAGCTCACCGGCGGCGGCCTCCGACAGGTGCAGGACGTCATTGGTCTTGAGCTGCCCGGTGCTGGCGAAGTCGCGGCCCTGCGCCACGCGCCTGCCATCGACGTTGGTCAGCGTCGCGCTGAAGTCGCGTGGCCGTTCCTCGGCCTTGCCCGTGTCGAACAGCGCCTGCAGGTCCCAGTAGTGGGCCGACGTGAACGCCAGGCGCTCGCGCTCGCGCTCCACGACCAGGCGCGTCGCCACCGACTGGACCCGGCCTGCGGACAGGCGGGGCTTGACCTTCTTCCACAGGACCGGGCTGACCTCGTAGCCGTAGAGCCGGTCGAGGATGCGCCTGGTCTCCTGGGCGTCGACGAGGCGCAGGTTGAGGTCGCGGGGGTTGGCGACCGCGTCGCGGATCGCCTGCGGGGTGATCTCGTGGAACACCATGCGGTGCACCGGCACCTTGGGCTTGAGCACCTCGCGCAGGTGCCACGCGATGGCCTCGCCCTCGCGGTCCTCGTCAGTGGCCAGGTAGAGTTCGTCCGCATCCTTCAGCAGCTGCTTCAGCTTGCTGACCTGCGCCCTCTTGTCAGGGTTGACGACATACAGCGGCTCAAATTCATGATCGACATTGACGCCCAGACGTGCCCACGCCTCCCCCTTGTACTTCTCGGGGATGTCGTCGGCCTTCTCCGGCAAGTCACGGATGTGGCCGATGCTCGATTCGACGACGTAGCCGCTACCGAGGTACTGCTCGATCGTCTTCGCCTTGGCCGGCGACTCGACTATCACCAGGCGGGTTCCGCCGACGCTGCCGTTGTTGGCTGGCACGCTGCTTCCTACCTCGCTGTTCGCTAACAATTCCCCCTGCCGGGACCCGGCACAGATCTGAAAGGTAACCCGTCTCGCGGATTTTTCCTTCCCCCGGGGCTACCCACTAGCTTCCGGGTCCACCCACCAGCACGCAGAATAAGGCTCACTGAGCGGCATCGCGCCCTGACTCACCCTGGAGACTAATCGCTGTGCTCGACTACTCCTACATGGATATCTACATTCCGCGCGACCTGTCCCGTGAAGCCGCACGTCAACTGCTGACCGAACACGCGGAGTACGGCCACTGGGAGCTCGCGCGGGTGCGGCTGCATCCGGACGGAAGTCGTCATGTGCGGCTCCGCCGCAAGATCATGCGGGTGCGGCGCACCCTCTGACCATCGCCATGCTTTGCCCACCAAGTATGGACATGGCTTTGCCCGTCCCGGGGCCGCGCCCCCCGGAACGGGCAAAGCGTCACGTGGGCCGGCAGCTCACAGGGTGCCGGCCGGGGACCCTACTTCCGGCCGAGACGGAACCGGCGGGTCGCCGCGAACAGCGTGGCCGAGGCGGCGAACATCCCGCCCAGGACCAGCGCCAACAGCGAACCGTTGTTCATGCCGGTGACGCCGATGGGCTGGGCGGCGCTCATCAGCCCGATGGGCAGGGCCCCCGCGGCCGACGTCACCGCGCCCCCCACCGGGGTCGAGGAGACCAGCGAGGTCGCCGGGCTGACCGCGGACAGCGGCCCGGACGGGCCCGCGACGCTGGACGCGGCGGCCGTGGCGCGCTTGGCCGGCTTACCCGGAGTGGCGGGCTGGCTCGGCGTTGTGGGCTGGGCCGGCAGGCCGGGGAGACCGGGCAGGGCGGGGAGCCCGAACGACTGGGACACGTCACCGACGACCGGCAGGGCCGGCAGGCCACCGCGCATCGACTGCGTGACGTTGCCCGCGTCCTGCAGACCGCTCAGGGCCGGGACGACCGGCAGCGCGGACATGCCGCCCTTGGTCTGGGCGACCTTGCCGCTCATCTGGGTGTAGCGGTCGAAACGGTCGTGCCCGTGGTCGACCGGCCGGCCGACGCGGGCCCCGCCGAGGCATCCGGCGGCGGCGTCACCGAGGACCGCCACGGCGTTGCCGCAGACGTTGATCGGCGCGGTGATCGGCGCGACCACCTGGTTGCCCGCCAGCACACCCGACCGGCCCGACGTGGTGTTGCCACCGGCGCCCGAGCCCTGCTGGGGCGAGACGCTGGCCCCGCCCTTGCAGTGGGCCTCGGCCAGGCCGAGCGCGGCGACCGCGTTGCCGCAGGCGTTGATCGGCGCGGTGATCGGGGCCACGACCTGGTTGCCCGCCAGCACGCCCGACCGGCCCGACGTGGTGTTGCCACCGGCGCCCCGGCCGCCGTTCTGCACGGAAGCGCCGCCCCGGCATCCGGCGAACGCCTCTCCGAACGCGGCCACGGCGTTGCCGCAGACGTTGATCGGCGCGGTGATCGGCGCGACGACCTGGTTGCCCGCCAGCACACCCGACCGGCCCGAGGTGGTGTTGCCACCGGCGCCAGAGCCGCCGCCGCGGTTGTCGACGGACGTGCCGCCCTTGCAGCCGGCTTCGGCGTTGCCCACGGAGTTGCCACAGGCGGTGATGGGCAGGCTGATCGGGGCGACGACCTGGTTGCCGCTGCCTGCGCCGAACCGCCCGTCGGTGTCGTTGCCGCGGGAGCCGGGGCGGCCGTGGCCACCGTGGTAGCCGTGGCCGGGCTTGCGGCCGCCGTTGGTGACGGACGAGCCGCCCTTGCAGCCGGAGAACGCCTCGCCGAACGCCGCGACCGAGTTGCCGCAGACGTTGATCGGAGCGCTGATCGGCGCGATGACCTGGTTGCCGCCGAGCACGGAGCTGCGGCCGGAGGTGGTGTTGCCCCCGGCGCCGACACCGGTGTTCTTCACCGAGGCGCCGCCCTTGCAGCCGGCGGTCGCCTCGCCGAAGATCGCCACCGCGTTGCCGCAGGCGTTGATCGGAGCGCTGATGGGTGCGGTGACCTGGTTGCCGCCGAGGATGCTGTGGTCACCGGAGGTCCGGTTGCCTCCCGCGCCGCCCTTGCCGGAGTTGGTGACCGAGGCGCCGCCCTTGCAGCCCGCGTCGGAGCTGCCGAAGATCGCCACCGCGTTGCCGCAGGCGTTGACCGGAGCGCTGATCGGCGCGTTGACCTGGTTGCCGCCGAGGATGCTGTGGTCACCGGAGGTCTTGTTGGGGATGCCGCCCTTGCCGGTGTTGGTCACCGTCGCGCCGCCCTCGGAGGACGCGTTGGACTCGCCGGCCACGCCGACGGCGTTGCCGCTGATGTCGATCGGCAGCGAGATCGGCAGGTTGACCTGGTTGCCGCCGCCGATGGAGTTGTCGCCGGACGTGTCAGCGAGCGCGGTGCCGCTGAATGACATGACCGCGACCGCCAGCAGGGCGGCGGGAGTGGAAGCCTTGGCCCACGTACGCATAATGGATGCTCCTGTGTGGTTCTAGGGGGATTGCCTGACAGTTCGCGGACAGCCGAGGCCGTGCGAGGTCGCAGGGCGCCGCGCACAGCGGGACCTCGGATTCGGCGAACCAGGGATGACTGACGTGTCTCCCGCTGGCGGAGGGGATCGATGCCGCGCTCCGCCGCCGGCACATGAAGGGCCGGAACCTGTGGCGAGGATCAGTCAGGTGAGAAAGAAGGGTCGTCCGCCGCTGTGCGGACGACGGGGGGAAGCACGCGCGCCAGGGGGGCGCGCACAGCTTCGGGACGCGGGCCGTCAACAGACCTCGCGATGTCCCCCAGGCCCGGCCCGAACGGGCCGCTGCCACCGCCGTTGGGCACCAGACCGTCGGTGTCCAGCATCTTGCTCGCGGTGGAAGGTGCAGGCAGGCCGGGATCGGACTGGCTGGTGAGCCCGTCGACCGTCAGCCCTGCCATCGCCTCGGCGTCGTCCAACGCCGTGGCCTTGCCGTCGACCGCGGCAAACCCGTCGATGACGGACCCGGTGACGGTGAGAGGCGCGCCGGCTCCTGGCGCCGCGGTGGAGTCCGCAGCGGCGGGAGCGGCGAAGGTCATCCCGAACAGGACGGCGAGCAGCCAACCAGCGGCCAGCAGGAAGCCGACCGCGACCGCTCGTGCGATGACCTGACGGACGCCGGCCGCGAACCGCGCCATCCGGTCGGCCCGCTCGGTCATCACATCCTCCGCCCGGAGGGACATGGACGCGCGCCGCACGGCAGAGGGCTGCGCCCTCAGCTGCCGCCTCGGCGTGCGTGCCACGTGACCTCCCGGAACTCCAGAACCGACCTCACAATGTGAGGCCGGTCCATGGACTCACCCCTCAACGGTCCGTAACCGTAGCAGCACCCACGGTTGCCACAAGGAGTTTTCAGCAGAGATCCAGGAATCGGTCATGCACCGGCACCCCGAACCGCAGCGAATCGCCCTGCTCCCGCTGGTCCGCCCCATGGGACGTCCCAGAGAAGCCCAGGAACAGGCAGCGGCCTGCCCGGCACGACCCGTCGCCCCCTGGAATCGGCGCTTCTTTGTGTGGGTACGGACCGCGCCCCGATCGGCCCGGTGGAGTACTGGTATGACGCACCCCTCAGAGTTTGCTAACCTTACGGAGCCGACGCGGGATGACGGTCCCACGTGCAGGCACCACGTCCGGGTGGCGGAATAGGCAGACGCGCTAGCTTGAGGTGCTAGTGCCCTTTGCGGGGCATGGGGGTTCAAGTCCCCCCTCGGACACAGGATTACCCCATGAAGAGCTCGCCCCGAAGGGCGGGCTCTTCTGTGTTGAGCTCAGTTACGACACGGGTCGCCGCGTGGCAGACGATGACCAGGCCATTGGCTCGTAATGCAGAGACGATCTCTGCCGGCCCCTCCTGTCCTCTGCCGCCGACATGCGCTAATAGCTCTGCCAGCAGCCGACCCTCACGCATATACAGAAACTTCGGGCCGGACGCCTCGCGAGATCTGGCGCTGGTGTAGCCGTGACGGCACCGATATCCGGGACGCCCGTTCACCAGAGCTGCCGGCAGTTCGGCGGACTGCGGCCGCGCAGAGTACTGCTGCGGACGATCAGCGGCTGCCCACCCCCAGGGCTCCGGCGGGAAGCGGTGCCCTGGGGGTGGGCGCTGCCGACGGGTTTCGAATACCGGTCCCAGCCAACGCTCGACGACGCCCCACCCTCAGACGAGAGGGTGGGGCGTCGTCGCCGCCCTGAGAGCCGGGCGTCACCGGGTGCGCTTAGGTGCAGGTGAAGCGGGCCTCGCCGGTACGCAGTTCCTGACCGTGGAAGCCGGTGCCGACGTCCCACCACTCGAAGCTGGCGGAGAAGTCGACCTTCATGATCTCGCCCTGTACGCACCAATCCGTGGGAGACGACAGGCTGGCCTTGTACCCCTCTCTGGCGGTCGGGCCGGAACAACCGACGTTGTGTATACACACTTGCTTGACTTTGACATCCACCGAGGAGCCGCCGGCCGGGTCAGTGATCTCTGCCCTTGCCACCATGTTCTCGCTTGCGTCGCCGAAGCGCAGCTCCAGGCACCGTAGGACTTGGCTGCCGACGCAGGTGCCTCCGTCGGCGGGAAAGGCGCGAATCGCAGCCTGGGCATTCGGGCTGCCGAACGCGATGGCGGAAAAGGCCAGGGCGCCGATGGCGATAAGACGGAACAGTAATTTCGAGATGGTTCTCACCTGTCTCCTGTCTGGGGCCCAACGACGCGACACGCGGGATGCGTGCCGATGAATCGCTGTTGGCCACTTCCGTGTCGGTACTCCCACAAGGATGCGGACCGCGGCTCGGCGCGTCTTTCGCGTGCGCGACCATCTCTTCAGTCAGCGCGCACTGCTGGCGGAACTGGCGCGGAGACAAGCCGTACACGCTGCGGAATGCCTGAAGTATGCCGTGGCCGCCGTCAGTCTGGTCTGGCGCCGATCGCTTGAGGCTGCTGCGGGCCGTCCGGTTAGCGACATGAAAGTCTGGGGCACATCCAGGCCGCTAGCATGATGGATACCAAATAGCCGCTATTAAAGGACGTTACCTCGTGTCTGAGATGTCCGATCCAGTAGACCTGCAGGTAGTTGTCAAGGGTGCAGAGGCCGCGCCCCACACTGTGGGGTTGTTCAACTGGCTTGGTCTGGAGGACGAACTGCGAGGGCGGGTACGGCCTCAGCGGCGAGCACCCAAGCCGGGAGAGATGGGCGCGTCGGTGGAGTTACTGACTGTGGCGGTGGGCTCCGGTGGCGCGGTGGTGGTGCTGATCCAATCGGTGTGCACCTGGCTTACCTCCCGCCGTGCCGACGTCAAGGTCACCATCAGCGCTGCCGACGGGCGGCGTATCGAGGTGGACATCCATCGTGCTGCGGACCCGACGGCGGTGCTGCGCGAGGTGGCGAAACAGTTCCCGGCGGCTGTCGAGCGGCATAGTGAGTCGTAAGCCGCTCCTGGATGGTAGGAGCAGTCGGGCGGTGCTCATCGGGGCAGGCACCTTCCGCGACCCGGAGTTGCCTGACATCCCGGCTGTGCACACGAATCTGGAAGACCTGCGCCAAGTGCTGACGCATCCCGTACATGGCCTCCTCACAGCCGATCATTGCCAGGTATTGGCCGATCCCGCAGACCAGGCCGCTGTCGGCGTGGCCCTGACCGCCGCTGTCCGCGAGGCGGAGGATCTGCTGCTGGTCTATTACTGCGGGCACGGGGTCCTCGACGACACCGGAGTGCTGCACTTCGCTCTGACCGGCACGAATGCCGAGCACGTCGGCTTTTCCGCCATCCACGTCGACCTTGTCAAACGCATGGTCGGTAGCGCTCGCGCCAAAGCCCGCGTGCTCCTACTGGACTGCTGCTTCTCCGGCCAAGCCGTCACAGTCATGAGCAGCCGGAGGAGCCTCGCCCTGGGGCAGCTTGACCTGACGGGCACCTATACCTTGACATCCACGCCTGCCACCTCCCTCTCCCACGCCCCACTCGGTGCCCGGAACACCGCCTTCACCGGAGCGTTGCTGAACGCACTACGCGTACCCGGCCCGCTTACCCTGGATCAGATCCACCGCCACATCGACCAAGAACTGGTTGGCCGAGGTCTCCCCCGCCCGCAACGCCGCTCCGTCGGCACCGCCGGAAACCTCACCGTGACACGGGGGCCGATCAAACCCCCGCCCCCACCTGCTGTCCCCCGACTGTCCTCTCAACAAGGACCCCGTCCGGCCACTTCCCGCTCCCGCAAGAAGCCGCCGAGCGCTATGGCGAAGACGGGCCGTGCCCTGCTCGCGATGTTGCCGCTCGCTTTGCTTCAGGGCAGCACCTACGTACCCCAGGCGCCAGACCCATTCCTCGATGCCACGCGCATAGTGGCGGGAGTCTGGAAAGACGACGAAGGAAATCGCAATAACGAAGCAGATTCGAGCTATAACGAAGACGTAATCACTGGATTGCTTGATTTTGCTGACTTCGAAGGAGATATCACATTCAAGAAGGTTGCGCGAGAACATGCGATAAGAACGCTGATGACGCGCGAGGTTCACATCGCCGGCACGCTGGGCATAACCCCATCCAGAGAAAGAGAAGTCGACTTTGTCGGTCCGCTCGCGTCCTCGCGACTGGGCGTATTGGTTCGCCGCCAAGAAAAAGGTATCGAGAAAATTTCCGACCTTTCCGGGCGGTATGTATGCACGATTGCGAGTTCGACAACAGCCGTCTCTTTGGAGAGGGTCGAAAAGGGGGCGCAGATCGTCATGGAAGAGGGACTTGGCGGCTGCCTCACCAGGCTATATCAGCGTAACGCGGACGCGATCGTCGGAGACCGGTTGACACTCGCCGGCATGCAGTTAGCGGAGCAACAAGGTACTAAACTTATCGAGGGGATCAGCTTCGGCGATCGGGAATCCACGGGATTCGCGATAGCCAAGGGCAATCATGAGACTTGCGAACGCCTCCGAATCGCCTTGCAAAAATACGTCAGCAGCAAGGACTGGCAGAAACACTTCAGCGAACGCCTGCCTCTAACGCAGGATTTTCTTGAAGCGCAACCCAGCTCGGAAGAGATTAACAAAATGTCTTGCCGAGCAAGCGCGGCAGGCTGAGTGGCGGGCACAGATGGCGCCCGGTTCGGCCGGCAGTCCGTGCGCGGCGGTTACCGCGCCGCGAACCCCTGCCGGCGGTTCGGATCCCCTGCGTCACCGCCGAGCATGGCCAGCCTGGCGGGCGCTCAGGAGCGGGTGGCGGGCGACGGGGCGCATGGCGATCTCCTCCTGGCTCGCACCCCTATTTCCAGGTGCGATCGAGGAAGTCGGCGATCAGCGGTGCGATCTCGGGCAGGTGGGTTTCCAGGGCGAAGTGGCCGGTGTCGAACACGTGCAGTTCGGCGTCGGAAAGGTCCCGCAGGTAGGCACGGGCGCCGGGTTCGGGGAAGAACGGGTCGCGGACGCCCCAGGTGATGAGCGTGGGCGGGGTGTGCGTGCGGAGCCAGGTCTGCCAGCGGCCATAGCGCTCGACGTTCGAGTGATAGTCGAAGGCCAGCGCTACCTGCGCCTCCTTGCGGCCGGGCAGGTCAAGGAAGTGCTGGTCGAGCAGCCAACCGTCCGGGGCCAGCACCGCCAGGTCGCGTACGCCGGTCTCGTACTGCATGCGCGTACCGGCAAGGGTCAGCAGATCGCGGATCGTCTCCTCCGCGCCGGGCGTATCCGGGCGTAGCGAGATGAAGTCCCGGGCACCGTCCGACAGGCCCTCTTCGTAGGCGTTGCCGTTCTGCACGATCAGGCCCGCGATCCACTCGGGGTGCCGATCGGCGAGCCGGAAGCCGATCGGCGCGCCGAAGTCGAACACGTACATCACGAACCGCGTCAGACCGAGCCCGCGCACGAGGCCCTCGGTGACGTCGGCGAGCCGGTCGAAGGAGTAGGTGAAGTCGTCCGGGGCCGCGGTGTGGCCGAAGCCGGGGTAGTCGGGTGCGATGAGCCGGTAACGCGAGCCGAGGACGTCGATGAGGCGACGGAACTGGTGAGAGCCGGAGGGGAAGCCGTGCAGGAGCAGCAGCACCGGCGCGTCGGGCCGCTCGGGCAGGGACTCCCGGTAGAAGACCCGGACCCCGCCGACGTCGAGGTGACGGTGGGCGGTGCGGGCGATCGCAGGGGGAAGCATGTCTACTACCTCTCTCGGTCCATGGGTGCCGGTGCTTTGCTGCCACAGCGCGACCAGCAGGGTGCCGTCGCGGCCGAGAAGGGGCTCATGCGGAATCTCCGGAGTGGATGTGACGAACACCTTCGATATCTAACGCCTACCTTCCCTTCTGGGCGTTAGGAATATGACAGAGCTGTCCTAACGTCGTCAACCCGGAGATACCGTTAGAAACGTGGAAGTGTCCCACCGCGCACGCAGCCGGAGCAGGCGCGCGGCTCACTGCGGCGGCGGTTCGCCGAGGAGCGGAGCGCCGCCGCCTGCAGCGTCGCCCCATCGCCGGCATCGCCGTAGAGGTCGGCGTCGGGGGGGTCCCCTCTGCGGCCACTTCCCTTCTCGCGAAGCCGGGGGTCAGAGCGCGGGGCGGCGGTGCTCGGCGAGGAGGCGGCCGTTGTGGGTGACCCGGGCACGCTCGTACGGGCACAGGGGGCGGGTCACGTAAGACCGAGCGAGGGCGTCGGCGTCCTGGCGGCCGATGCCCCAGCCGACGGTGTGCCACCGCGCCTCCGTACCCGTGGTGTCCAGGACGGTGATCTCGAACAGCCGTGCGGGCGTGCACCTGGTGTGGCCATGTCCGGTTGTCGCCTGATTCATGGCCAGAACGTGCTCCGCTCCGACGGTGAGTAAACCGGCTCATCCGCGCGCCACCCCCATGACGTCCCCGAAGTCCTGAAAAATCGCCCGATAGTGGGAACCGGCCCTCGCCGCGGCGGCAAGTACCTGCGTAACCGCCGATACCGGAGAGGCAGCAGATGCGACCACAGAGTCCGCCGATGAACCAGGAGACGCTGGCTGACGCGGAAATCATCGCCCGCTCCAGGGATGATCCCGAGCGCTTCGCCGCCCTGTTCACCCGGCACGCCCCCACGCTCAAGCGGTACGTCGTGCGCAGGCTGGGCGCCGAGGCGGCCGAGGACGTCGTGGCGGAGACGTTCGTGGCGGCGTTCCGGCAGCGCGCCCGCTACGACCTGACGCGCGCCGACGCGCGGCCCTGGCTGTACGGCATCGCGACCAACCTCATCGGCCGGCACCGCCGCGGTGAGATCGCGCTGTACCGGGCGCTCGCCCGCACCGGCGTCGACCCCGTCACGGAACCGTTCACCGACGGGGTGGACTCACGGGTGGCCGCGTCGGGGGCGCGGGCCGCGCTCGCGGGCGCCCTGGCGAAGCTGCCCGGCGGGCACCGCGACGCGCTGCTGCTGGTCACCTGGGGTGAGCTGAGCTACGAGGAAGCCGCCAGGTCATTGGGGGTGGCCGTGGGCACGATCCGCTCACGGGTGAACAGGGCCAGGGCGAAGCTGCGCCGCTCCCTGCGCGACATCGATCCGACCACTTCATACGAGGAGTACGGCCAATGAACGAACTGGAGCTGCTCGACCGGCTGCGCGCCGAGGTCCCGCCGCGGCAGGACCTGCGCGCCGAGGAGGCCCGGCTGCACGCGGCCATCGCGACGCCGCACCAGGCTCGCCGCCCCAAGCGTGTGGGGCGGCTGAGCTGGGGATTGACGCTGGCCGGGGCCACCATGGCGGCCGCCGTGCTGGTGGTGCCCCGGCTCGACTCCGGCCCCGCGCCCAACCTGGGGACCGGTCTGACCGCGGCGAAGGTGCTGGAGAACGCCGCGCTCGTCGCCGAGCGCACCGATGTTCCCGCTCCTCGCCCGGACCAGTGGTTCTACCTCAAGGAGCGGCAGTTCCTCGACAGGATGCCGGTCTTCGAGACCTGGTCGCGGATGGACGGCGAGCGGTCCGCCGTCCGCGAGGGCGACGGTGGCGAGGTGAAGGTCGGCACCGAGAAGGGCCGCACCTACCCGCTCAAGACGCAGCAGGAAGTGGAGGCGTTCCCCACCGACCCGGACGCGCTCCTCGCCCACCTGCGAGGCATGGACGAGCGGACCGCGCTGTCGATCTGCCACCCCGAGTGCCCGGCGGGCACCGAGGACGACGTCAAGGCGTTCGGCACCCTGCAGTGGTACATGAAGTTCGGCCCGATCATCCCGCCGGACAAGGCCGCCACCATGTACCGCGCCATGGCCCGCATCCCGAACGTCAAGATCGAGGAGAACGTGTCCACGGCCGACGGCCGCACCGGGCTCGGCGTCGTGCTGGACCTGGGCGAGGCGGGCAAGGGCTACACGATTCTCGACCCGGCCGACTATCACTACCTGGGCACCAAGAGCGTGCGGGATGGTGAGGAGTGGGCCATGTCGGTCCTGGGGGCCGGGCTCGTGGACCAGCCGGGTCAGACGCCCTGACGACCAGTCTCCGGGCACGGCATTCCTGGGGTCATCCGCCCGCCGGCGTAGGACGTCGCGCCTATGTGGGAGCCGCGTGACAGGCGAAGCAGGCGTCGCTCGACGCGGTGGGCGCGGTGTAGTCCTCGGGCAGGAGGAAGGCCAGCACGCGATGACTCTCTCCTGCCCGCACCGGAGTGAGTGTGGTGATGGTCAACCGGACGTGATGGTGCCGGTCGTCCGCTTGGCGGGGGTCGGTGTAGCCGGGCTCGCGAAAGAGCATCGGCCGGGAGGGGCCTTGGACGAGCAGATCGGTGCCGCCGGCCCAGATGCGTTTGGCGTCGGGGCTCCGGTCGCAGATGTCGTTCACCACGGCCGTGAGCTCGTGGCCGCGCCGTGACCGCATCGCCCAGCCGCGGACCAGCGACATCAGCGCCGTCGCCTCGTACTCCCATTCGACCATGACGTGCTTGGAGTGCTCGTGCAGGAAGAACCAGTGCAGGATCGTGCGCTCGTCGGCGGGCATGGCGGTGAAGTCGCAGATCCAGCGGGCGAACTCGGCATTCTGCCCCTGGAAGTTCCACAAGCCGTCGGTCACGTAGGCGGGATGCGGTTCCAGGGCGTTGACCAGTCGGTGCAGGGCCGGGTCGGGCTCGGCGGTGCCGTGGGGCTCGGGCGGCGGGGTGCCGTTCGCGAGATACCACAGGACGCTGCGCTCGTCCTGGCTGAGCTGGAGTGCTGAGGCGATGGCCTCGAGGAGTTCGGGGGTGGGGCGATGTTCGGCGCCCTGTTCCAGCGCGCTGATCGTACGGATGGAATACCCCGTGATGTACGCCAGGTCCTCCTGCGTAAGGGTGCTTCCGCGGCGGGATCGTCGTGCGGGGAGCCCCGCCTGGCCGAGAGTGATCCTGGCACGGCGTTCGCGCAGGAACTGGCCAAGGAGTTCGCGGCTCTCGTTCAGCGTCTTCCCCCTCGCCGCATCAAGCAGGAAATGGCGTTGCCGGTAACGCTATCGCTGGTGACGGCATGCCGGGAACTCAGTTTGCTCTGGTGCCTCGGCGACGCCGTTCTGAAGATGCCGATATGACAATCGTTGAAGCGAGAACGCGGAGCGGGCCGCTCCTGCTCACTGCCGGCATGCTGGCAGCCCCGCTCTGGATTCTGCTCGCCGTGGCCCAGGCGGCCACTCGCACGGGCTTCGACCTGACCCGGCATCCGGTCAGCATGCTCTCCTTGGGGGACCTCGGCTGGATCCAGATCTCCAGTTTCGTGGTAACCGGGGTTCTGACCCTGTGCGGCGCGGCAGGGCTACGGCACGCCGGTACGGGTGGCGCCTGGGGGCCTCGCCTTCTCGGCCTCCAGGGAGCCGGTTTGATCCTGGCCGGCGTCTTCCCGGCCGATCCAGGCTTCGCGTTTCCTCCTGGAACGCCCGATGTCCCAGGAGTGATGAGTTCCGCCGGGGTCGCGCACATGGCCGCGGCGAGCATGTCGTTCATCGCGATGATCGCGTTCTGTTTCGTCCTGGGCCGGCGGTTCAGCGGCACGTCGTGGGCCGTTGCCGGCCGCACCGGCGGCGTGATGCTGGCAGTGGGCCTGAGCTGGGCGATGAGCGGCGCGGCAGGGGGGCCGCTCGCCATGTTCGTCGGCGTCATCGCGGCCTGGACCTGGATCACGGTGACCATGTTCAGGCTGAAGCAGGCCGCTCAGATCTGACGGACCGTCCCTGGCAACGGGCGCGGTGCTCAGGGACCGCGCTGCACCACTTCACGCAGTATGGACGTACATGCACATGCTCGTGGCTCTACGACCGGCAAGGAGAATCACATGTCTTTTCAGGCGTACTTGGACAACATCGAGGACAGGACCGGGCTGACGCCCCGTGAGTTCATCGATCTCGCGAAGGAACGCGGGTTCGATGACGCGTCGGTCAAGGCGGGCGTGATCGTGGAATGGCTCAAGCAGGACTATGGTCTCGGCCGCGGGCATGCGATGGCACTGGTCCACGTGATCAAAAAGGGTCCGGAGCTCGATTCGAAGCATGTCGGTAGCTCCGGGAGTCATCGGGATGAGTCGAACATGCTGTGGCTGGATGGGAAGAACAACCGGCCCTGACGTGCGAACGGCTTCGAGTGCGGTCAGCTCTCCCGGTGCGGCCGGGGGACCTGGGCGAAGCTGGACAGCCTGAACCACCGGGGCATTTCGCGACGTAGCGCCTCCGGGCCGTGCACCTCGACAGCGCCGGAGCGGAGGGCGTCCGGCCAGGTGAGATCGCCGCGCCAGATCTCGGTCATCCGCCGCAGCCCCACGGTCACCTTCACCGTCGGCGGATGGCCGGGATCGTCGTCGCACACGTCGGCGTCGCCGCGGGTGATGACCAGCCACCAGTCGCGGGTGTGCACCGCCACATCGGTCGCGCTGGCTGCCGAAGTCGGCCTGCGGTGCGCGCCGAGCGAGGCGGAACACGACCTGGACGCGACCTTCGTCACCGAGGGCTACCAGGTAATGCGGGATCACGGCTACCTCCGGTTGGCCGTGCCCACGGAGTTCGGCGGCCTGGGCGCCGCACTGCGTCAGGTCGTGCTGGCCGAGGGCGAGCTCGCCCGCCATGCCGGATCGGCCGCCCTGTCCGCGGCCATGCACCTCTACCTGACCCTCGTCCAGTGCTGGCGGCACCGTCGAGGCGCGCCGGATGCCCAGGGCGTGCTGCGCCGGGTCGCCGCGGACGGGCTGATCATGGCCACCAGCGGCGGATCGGACTGGGTGTGCCCGACGACCACGGCCGTCGAGGTCGACGGCGGGTTCCGGTTCACCGGACGGAAGACGTTCTGCTCGCAGGCGCCGGTCGCCACCGTCATCTCCACCTCCGCGGTGCTCGGGGAACCCGGCCCTGACGCCGAAGTGCTGCACGCGGGGGTACCGCTGTCCAGCCCCGGCGTTTCGATGGTCGAGACCTGGGACACGCTCGGCATGCGTGGCACCGCGAGCCATGACCTGGTGTTCGAGGATGTGTTCGTCCCGGCCGACAAGATCCTCGGGCGCCGGCCGTACGGGAAGCTGGCGGGGCCGCTGCTGGTCGCCGCCATTCACTTCGCGCCCGTCGTGAGCGCGGTCTATCTGGGCATCGCGCGGGGGGCGTACGAGGAGGCGCTCCGCGTGCTCGGCTCGCGTACGGGAGAGCCGGCTCCGGCGACGGTACGTCAGCTGGGAGAGATGGCCACCCGCCTGCGGGTGGCCTGGTGGGCGCTGCTCGCCGCCGTCGACGAAGTCGGCGACGACCCCCCGGCGGACGAGCCGACCTTGATCACGCTGATGGTGGCCAAGCGGCACGCCGTGTGCGAGGCGAAGGCCATCGTCGATCTCGCTCTCGACGTCGTGGGAGGTGCCGCCTTCTTCCGAACCTCCCCGTTGGAACGGGCATATCGGGACGTCCGTGGCGGCCCATTCCACCCCCTCACCCCCGAGGCGACCCTGGTTCTGGCCGGCACCGCCGCGCTGCGGGCCATGCACGTCCGCGGCGAGCCACCGTCACAAAGAAGAGGCTCAGAGCCACTCAGAGCCAGTGCCAGGTGATCTGGGCTCGCTTGGCGGCGTCGGCCAGCCACTGATCGAAGGCGGCCTGTCCCGCGGCCTCCAGTGTTTCCGCGTCCGCCACGGCCTCCTGCCGTTCGGTGATCAAGCCGGTCAGGAAACGCCCGTCGTGGGAGACCGGTCCGACACCGCCACCGGCCGGCGTCTCGCGCAGAGGGGCGGGCAGATCGCCGGACCAGGTCCGGGCCCTGGTCAGTCGCAGGTCCCAGCGGTCACCGAGTGAGCCGTCAAGTTCGGCGACGTCGATCGGCTCCTCCGACAGCACCCAGGTCGCCCATACCCGCGCGAACCGCTCGGGATGACGGGCCAGATGCCCAGGGCCGAGCTCCTCACGCATCCGGGCCCGGAACCGGTGATCCCTCGCGCTGGCAGCCATGTGGTCGTGGAACGCCTCGGCGCTCAGCCCCATCCGGTCCAGCCACTCCCGCATCGTGTCCCGGCTGGTCAGGCCGCGCCGCTTGCGGAAGCCGTCCGCGGCCGCCTGGATGTCGTACAGGCTGACCTGCTCCTTGGCGGCGGCGTCGCGCAGGAGGCAGAACCGCACCAACTCGTCCTGCGGCGATAGCCCGGGGCGGGTGAGCGAACGGAGCATGAGCATCGCCTCGGAGACCGAGACGGGGGTGCCGTCGACGGTCAGCAGCCGGCTGGCGGCCCAGTGCGTCGCGTGGTCGACGAGCCAGGACGCCCCGTCGTCCGCCTGAACGCCGAGCATGATGGTGCCGCCCGACGGATCCTCGATCAGCAGATCGTAATCGACGAGCGATGACCCGGGACGTGGGCTGGCCACGAGCTGGGCGGCGAGCGAAGGATGCGCCGTGGCCCACTCATCGGCGGTGCAGTGTGCCTCCGCCACCGCGGAACGCCGCCGGGTCAGCCCGCGGAGCAGGTTGACGCCGCTTTCCAGGGCAGGGCCGAGAGAGGACTGAGTCATCGCGGGTCCGTTTCTCCGGCCGTGAGCCAGTCAGCGATGGCGGTGCTGATGGGCAGGCCGGTCAGATCTTCGATCCAGCCCCATTGACCGTTGGGGTTGATCTCCAGAAACACGTACTCCCCTTCGGGGGTCAGGATGAGGTCGATCGCCCCGAACGACACGCCGAGCGCCGCGACCAGATCGACGCAGCGGCGAGCCACGTCATCAGGCAGGTGGTGCACGCTGTGCCGGGCGCGGTCGAAGTCATAGTGCCGCCAGTCGTCCCGCGTGCGCGGCGAGTCCTGCGAGGCGATCTCGGCAGTGAAGACCTGGTCGCCGACCACCGTGACCCGCAGCTCCACCGCCTTCTGGACGTACGGCTGCAGGATGGTCGGCTCATGGGCGATCCGGCTCCGGCCCACGAGATCCCTCCGTTCGACCACGGTGGTGAACACGGTGTGCGCCTCGCCGTCGATCTGGAACGGGGTGTGCTCCATCGGTTTCGCGATCAGCCGTCCGCCCGCCCGCTCATAGGCGGGCGCCAGCTCGGACGGATCGTTGGTGATCGTGGTCGGTGGTACGGCGAAGCCCAGTTTCCGGGCCAGGGCCAGGTGGACCAGCTTGTTGTGCGCCCGGCGCAGCACCGGCTCCCTGCCGGGCAACCAGCGCGCGTCCAGCAGATCCCAGAGTCCTTCGAGAAACCACTCCGAGAGCTCCCCGACGCGATCCCGCAGGTCGGCCGCCGTGACCTGCTCGGCGGCGCGCGGAGCCCCGGGGCGTCGGAACCACACGGCCGTCGCCGTGGAGAGGTCGGCGACCTCCCCGTCTCTGGCCAGGATGAGCCGGGTCCCGTCCGCGTCGAATCGGGCGGTCAGCCGGGCGTCGGCCGGATACTCGCCGGGATCCCACCACAGAACGTCCACCCCTCGGGCTTTCAGCTTGGGCAGGACCATGTGAACCGTCGCGTCGCCGGGTTCACTCAGGATCAGCAGCAACTCTCCCCCTCAGCCGCGTGGGAGGGACGCGTTTCCCTCCCACGCGGCGCCATGTCGACCCCTGGGTTTAGTAGTCCGAAACCCAGCCGTCGGACGGCCTGCCCTCGGTGCCGGCCGTGTGGTAGCAGCGCTCCATCGGCCGGCCACCGGTGACGAGGCCGAGATCGACCTCGTCGATCGCGGTCAGCTCGTCGCTCAGGTCGTCCAATCGAACGATCTTCTTGTCCACTGGTCTTCCCTCCCTTTCAGTGAGTCGCGAGCCCCCTTGGCGACGTGCGCGGGCGTCGTCCTTGGAGACGTGCGCAGGCGTCGTCGGCTCGCGGTCGAAGCCCACCACCTGGCGTTTGTGGCTCACTTGGAGGCGACTTGTAGCGGACACCGGCTGGTACGCCAGCGCGGCGCAGCGCCGGGCCCGCTGCCGACGCAGAATGACGGCATGAGGGCAATCGTCCAGGAAGCGTACGGGTCACCAAATGTCCTTCAATTACGAGACATCGACATTCCAGCGGTCAAGGACGACGAGGTGCTCGTACGCGTGCACGCCGCCTCCGTGCACCCCGACGTGTGGCACGTCGTGAGCGGCCGGCCGTACGTGCTGCGCGTCATGGGGTCCGGGTTGCGACGGCCGAAGAACCGCGTCCCGGGCACGGACATGGCCGGCGTGGTGGAGTCGGCAGGGGCGAACGCGACCCGGTTCCGGCCCGGCGACGAGGTGTTCGGCGAGACCATCCGCGGCCAGCAGTGGAAGAACGGCGGCGCCTACGCCGAATACGTCTCCGTGCCAGCGGACAACCTGGCGCCGAAACCCGGCGGCGTCAGCTTCGAACAGGCCGCATGCGTGCCCACCGCCGGGCTCATCACCCTGCTGAACCTCCCGCCGGGCCCGCTGGGAAACGTCCTGGTCAACGGCGCCGCCGGGGGCGTGGGCGGGTGCGCCGTACAGATCGCCAAGGCGCGCGGCGCGACGGTGACGGGCGTCGAGCACACCTCCAAGCTCGACCTGGTGAGCGCGCTCGGCGCGGACCACGTGATCGACTACACCGTGGAGGACTTCACCCGGCGCGGCGTACGCTACGACCTCATCGTGGACATCCCCGGCAATCACTCGTTCGCGGACTGCCGCCGCGCGCTGACCCCCGACGGCACGTACGTCCTCATCGGCCACGACCGCTACGGCGACGCGGGCCGCAAGGTGCTGGGCAGTCTGCCGCGCTTCGTCGGTCTGATGGCCCGGTCCGTGTTCCAGCGGCAGTTGCCGAGACCCACCAGAGCCACGCCTCCCACGAAGGACTCGATGGCCGTGCTCGCGGACCTGCTGAGGACGGGCGAGCTCAGCCCGGTCATCGACCGCGCGTTCCCCCTGGCCGAGGCACCGGCGGCGCTCCGCTACCTGACCGAGGGGACGGCCCGGGGCAGGATCGTCGTCACCCTGTAACTGGCTGCTTGATTTGTGGCTATTTGCATTGAATAGCGGCAACGGCCAAGGGATCATGGTGGGGGGGTTTCACCGGGGGAAGGGACGGTCCTCGTGACCGAATGGGTCAAAGTCGAGACGGTGGTGGAACCGACGGGGCTGAAAGGAACGGGGGACCTGGTTCTCTTCTGCGGCTTCCAGGGCAGGGACGGCGGGCCCGGCGAGGATGACGATCTGACGCAGTGGGTGCCAGGGACCGAGGACGAGCGGCTGGCGTGGCTGGCGGCCTTACAGGAGTGCCGCGGGGAGATCGCGGCGGCGAGGGATGAGCTCCACAAGGCGAAGGCCTGGGAGCTACGCTGGCGGACCCGTCGGATCTCTTCACGCCATGACGCACGAGTCCGGCGGGCGGTCGAGGCGTACCAGCCCGTCCAGGAGGAGATCAGGCTCAGGCTGGCGGCGGAGAGGCGCAGGCAGGAGGAGGTCTTCAGGACGGTGTCCGCCCAGCAGGTATGGCGGTACGGAGTGGCGGACCACTCTCCCTACACCGCGGTCGCCTATCGGGATGACGTGACTCCGGACCCGAGCATGCCGCCGTCCAGCGCGGCCGCCCGCGCTTCGCGGCCGGTGAGCGGGTTTGAGCTCACGGCAGGACTTCGCGCCCTGCGCCGTGGTCGGGTCAGGCGCGTCAAGTGGGATCCCGCCGCCGTCGCGGAGACGCGGCGGCACTACGGTGAGGCGGCCGCCGAGGTGTGGAAGCAGTGGGTGAACCAGATCTCCGGGTCCATGGCGCGAGACTTCCCCGAGGGCGGCGGCGACTGGCCCAAGTCGGATGCCGGCAACCTGGACGAGGGCGCCAGGGGCTGGTTCGAGCCGGAAGCCGGCGACCTGGACTGGCTCGCCGACATCTCGCCGCACGCCGATTCCGCCGGCGAGGCTTCAACGAGCGGGTCCTCAGGCGGTGGCTACTCGGGCGGTGGATCGTCCAGCCGCGGGGGCTCCAGTGGCGGGTACTCCAGCGGTGGATCGTCCAGCAGCGGGGACAGCGGTGGGGACAGCGGTGGGGACAGCGGCTCCTCCGGCGGGTGGGACTGACGCGCGTCGGCCCATGAGGCGGCGCGCTCGACGAGCCGAAGGTCTCGTCACGGTTGGCGGGCACACGCCCCTGCGCGGCGCTCGGACCGGCGCCAACGCGAAAACCCGGGAATCCCGCCAGCCACAATAGGAAGATCCACCAAAAACTCCCCATCTATATAGAGAACGAATAGAGTTCGCTTTCGGAGTATGACTGGACATTGCATGAAATCCAGACGCCACAAAAGCCGTAAGTCATGCATTTCGCCGCAGTCCGGCGCCCACGGTCCGGCGCATCCCAGATCTTCCTCGGCGACCCGGCCGCCCCCGCCGTGCGGTACGCCCGGAGCGCCGACCCCGGCTCCATCGCCGACGCCGTGATCGACCTCATGAACGATCCGGCCGCACGCCGTGCTCTCGCGGAGAACGGGGAACGGTTCGTCCGGGAGCGGCTGAGCTGGGCCAGGGCCGCGAAGGAGACGGTCGAGGTCTACCGGGTCGCTGCCGCAGGGCCGCCACGGCACAGCCGAGTCCGACCGCCGCGACCAGGATCGTCACCGGGACCAGCGCCGCCCAGCCACTTCGTTCCATGACAGCGGCGTACAGGGGCGGCCCCAGCAGCGTGCCCAGGCTGCCGAGCTGGGTCAGGGCGCCGGCGGCCCAGGCCGTACGGTCGCCCGCGACCACGGGCACCATCGCGAACAGCGCCGACACGGCCAGCCCGTTCATCGCCATCAGGGCCGCCGCCGACAGGGCTGCCACGACAGTCGATCCGGCGAGCAGAACACCTGCGGACACCGCCGCCATGGGCATGACCGCGGCCAGGAGCCGCTGTGGCGCCACCCCCGCGTTCAGCAGCGCACCGGCCGACATGCTGCCGAGCGCGCTCGACGCGGCCACCACCCCGGTCACCAGACCCGCGTCGCTCACGGCCAGTCCATGCACGGTGGAGAGGAACGTCGACAACAGGGTCACCACGGCCACCCCGACCAGGGCGATCAGGGCGAACGCCACGGCCAGCGGCCAGACCCCGCGGCCACGCCCGCGCACCGCCTGCCGGGGGCGACCCGCGATGTCCGGCAGGGCCAGGCGTGCCACGCCGGCCGTGACGAGCGCCAGCCCTCCTATCGCGGTCGCCGACGCCCGCCATCCTGAAGCGCTCAGCAACCCGCCCATCACCGAGGCCAGAGCCAAGCCGACCGGAACGCACATCCCCCACAACGCCAGCGCGAGCCGTGCCCGCTCGGCTCGGAGCAGCCGGGCGAGCAGGGCGGGGCCCAGAACCACCACGGCCGCGTATCCGACCCCCTGGCCCACGCGGAGCACGATCAGCGCTTCGGAGTGGCTCATGCTCGCCGACGCCATGCTCGCCGCCGCGAGTATCAGGAGTCCTGCGATGAACGGCCCGCGCAATCGACGCGTGTCCGCCCACTGGCCCACCGGCATACAGGTGAGCCCGGCCACCAAGGTGACCCCGGACGCCAACCAGCCCGTCATCGCGAAAGGGAGAGCGAACTCGTCGCTCAGCTGTGCCAGGAACGGGGTCAACGCCCCGAGCGTCATAGCGGCCGTGACACCGGCCAGCAACACCACCGCGATGATCCTTCGTTCGGCCATGCGGCCGCACCTCCCCTGCTCGGGAGACACGACCGGTTCTCCGGCCCGACCCTCAGCCCATGGGGCGATGTCTCTGGAGGATCCTCACGATCGCGCGACGTCCGCGCTCGGATCAGCCTACGGCCTTCCCCGTCGTCCGAGCCAGGCCGGGCCGTCAGGGAGCCAGGTCGAGCCAGCCCTCGAACCCCGACGGGTCATGGCGGCCCATCACGGCGTGCTCGAACAGGCCATGGCCGACGCTCCCCTCACAGGTGACCCGGGCGATGTGGTCGACGGTGGAGTACGGCAGCCGGCCGACGATCCCGGGGTCGGTGAGGTCGTACTCGGTGGCAGACGTCCAGTCACGGCCCTTCCACTGCCCGTGCTGCCATTCCGGGTCACCGCCGTACCCCGCGCCGACCGTGAGCGACACGGAGCCGAGTGTCTGGACGTCCACCACCAGCGGAGCGCCATCAGGCGTGGTGAGGTGCAGCCGAGCGGACTCCGGATAGCGGGTGCCGCTGCGGTAGGTGATCTCGACGCGCGGCCAGCCCAGCTGCTCGACGCGGCCGTCGGCGAAGGCGCGGGTCGCGTGGTTGAGCGTGCGGTGGCCGTCCGGGCTCTCCTGGACGATGACGAGCAGCGAGTAGTCGTCGAACCGCAGCGGGGCGTAGGTCCACCAGTGCCCGCCGGTCGGCTCGTCGCCGAGCCGGCCGGCGGGATCGGCGTCGCCGACCGGGCGGATGCCCCATGAGCGGTCCCGGCTGCCCATCCAGGTGCCGGGATCCACGACCAGCTCGCCGCCGTCGAACGCCAGGGTCCCGGACCAGCTGCCCACCTGCGCGAACCGGGTGGCGTCGAGGATCGAGCGCGGCCCCGCGTCGAGGATGTGACGCTCCTCCAGGGTCGCCGGGAACGATCCCTCCCATACGAGGTCGAAGGAGAGGCTCTCGTGCTCGCAGACCACGCGCAGCTTCTGCAGGGGCTCGATCACTTCGATCCGGAAGCCGCCGACCTCGGTGCGCAACTCGCCCGCCTCATAGGCGTCGGAGAAGCGCACCGCCCACTGCCGGTCGCCGGAGCGCACGGTGGCGAACGCGTCGATCACCCCGAGATTGGGGTAGATGCCCAGGCCCATGACCAGGAACCGTTCGCCGGTGCGGTCGTGGGCGTTGAAGTAGTAGCGGTCATAGAAGTTCTTGTCGCTGCTGGCGACCCGCGCCATGGACAGCGGTGCCTGGTGGACCGGCAGTTCGTCGAGTGGCACGGGCTTCATCGGGGCTCCCTGTCGTGGTGGTGGGTCATATCTGCCCCTTCGGGCTCGGTCATGCTCGCCGGGCTCACTTCCAGCTGTAGGTGCCGTCGATGAGTCGCCGCCGCATCTGGTGGTGCAGGACGTACTCGTTCGGGTCCTCGGGAGCCGCCAGCTCGCCGAAGTGCATGCGGCGGCGGTGGATCCGGGCCATCACCGTCCCGTACCGCGGCGCCGCGTAGGTGAGGTAGAAGTCCAGGTCCTGGACCTGGACGCCCGCGGTCCGCTCGTAGCGGGCCACCACGTCGTCGCGCCGGTCGCCTAGGTGGCTCGCCGATCCTCGACCTCGACCGTCAGGGCCGGCCAGGACAGGGCAAGCCGTAGCAGTTCGTCGGTCGGCAAGGCGCCGAGCATGGGCAGAGACCGATCCGGCCGGAAGTGGACGACCGTCCCTGTCGCTCCGTCGCCGGCGATCGGTTCCAGATCCGTCACCGGAACACCGTGCTCGTAACGCTGGTGCCAAGCTCCGTCCCGCCGGCGGTTGGTGTGGACGAGCCACTCGCTGAGCGCCGCGACGACGGACATGCCGCGACGAGGGTGGCCATCGGGAAGCGTCTGGGTCTCAGGGTGATCGAAGAACCGAAGGTCCTTCGACGCCATGATCGGCTTCTTCACCAGCTGGTCCTGATCATCGAGGCGGGTGTCCGTGCCTCGCCCGTCGTCCGCCACCGAGACCGAGCCGTCGGCCTGAAGCGTGATGACGCAGCGCCCGCCGTCGCCGCACTCGGCCTCGTCGGCGGCGTAGGCGACGACTTCCAGGATCAGGTGCGGGACGCCGCCGGGAGCGAACGTGGCCGGCCTCTGGCGGATGTGCGTGAGGTGGTCGATGTCGACGCCGCTCCCCCAGTCATGCGTCGTGTTGGACCAGAAAGCCCTCGGCGTACCCATCGGAGAAGTATGCCAGCCGACGAGGAAGGAAGTACGTCCTGGAAAACGGCTTGGTGCGGCGTACGTCGTACAGGGCATGACCATGCTGGTAAACACGCCCCCAACCAGGCCGAACGGCTGACCGATGCGCTCGACGGCGACAACGTCCACCCCTTCGCCGCCAACGGCGCCGAGCCCGTCGCGTTCGTCAGCGTGACGCCGTGATAATGGCCGACGTGGAGGAGATCAAGGTCGTCGTCGCCCATCGCGAGCGCGCGACCCTGCGCGTCGGCGACGTGTTTCTGAAGATCGACACCAACCAGCGGCGTACCGACGTCGAGGTCGAGGCGATGACGATGGCGCCGATCCCGACTCCGGACGTCTTGTGGCGCACGCCCCCCGTGCTCGCGCTCGCCGCCCTCCCCGGCACGGCACTCGGCCGCCTCGGCGAGCCATCGACCGCCTCATCGTCGGCGTGGGCCGCGGCGGGTGCCGCCGTGCGGAAGTTGCACGAGGCGCCACTGCCGCCCTGGCCTGGCCCGAATCTGGAGAAGGTCGCGTCGCGCCTCGACGGCGAATCCGAGCGGCTCATCACGAACGGCGTCCTTCCCGCCGACCTGGTCACGCGTAACCGTCAGGTTGCCGAGGCCGCGCTCCGGCCGTGGACACCGGTGTTCACGCACGGCGATCTGCAGGTCAGCCACGTGTTCGTCGACGGTGACGAGATCACCGGCGTGATCGACTGGTCTGAGGCGAGCCAGGGCGACGCCCTGCATGACCTGGCCATTCTGACGTTCGGACACGAGGAGCGTCTTGGCGACGTCGTCGCCGGCTATGGCACCGATGTCGACCTCGACGTGATTCGCGGATGGTGGTCGTCGCGAAGCCTGCTGGCGATCCGCTGGCTGGTCGAGCACGGGTTCGACCCGTTCTTGCCAGGCTGCGAGGTCGACGTGCTGAGATCCCGGATGTGAGACTGCACGAGCCCACCCGTAACCGGACACACGAGCCCACCCGTATCCGGACATAGGCGTTGACACGACGACAGACGGGCGGAGGACCGGCGGCACGCAGTTCATTGTCTGGACGCAGCGAAGATGACAGTAGGACCTGCTTCCGACCTGGGCACTGTCACTTCGATGGGTGTCGAATTACCAGTGCTCGCGTCATCGAAGTTGGCAGTATCCGGCCGAAGATCAAGTGTCATGGCTTGGGCGGGCTGGAACGCCGGGTGTCCAGTGGGCGATCTGATCCCAGCCAGCCCTGCGGATGCTGCGCACAAGACCGGCCCGTTGGCGATTGCCGTTCACCGTCTCGACGCTGGCGTCGTTGTCCATGGATGCGTCGATGAGTCCCCACTGGCGGAGAGGCATCGTGATGATCAGGCCGGCACTCATAGATCACGAAAGGTGGTCAAGGTGATCAGTTCCCACTGCCGAGACCGGCCCGCGCGGCCAAGCCTGGCCCGAGATCATGGCCCCGCTGAGCCCGCCTTGCGCCGGGCAGCCCGGCTGGCTGGTCGGCCTGGTCCTGCGACACCGGCCGACAGGCCGGAAGTCGGCGCATTCGCTACTCCTCCTGTGGTTGGAGACGGGCGATGGCGGCCTGCATCAGACCTCGTGGCGGAGTGGGCTGAACCAGATCGGTATCCAGCTAAGCGCCATGATCGCTGCGCCTGTCCACATTGCCGTCCCGATGCCCCAGACCTCGCCAAGAAGGCCCGCCAGCAGACCACCGACGCCGACCGCACCGATAAGGATCAGGCGCATGGTGGCGTTCATCCGGCCGAGCATCGGGTCGGGTGTAACCTTCTGCCTGAAGCTGACGAGCAGCACGTTGTTCACCCCTGTCCGGAAGCACAAAATGCTCCATGCGGCCGCCGAGATCCAGACGCTCCAGCCGACGAACGGCACCAGAAGCGCGAACGGCGCAGTGGTCATGCCGACGATCCACACGGCACGCCCGCGGCCGAACCGCCGGCCGATCAGGTGAGCCGTCGAGGAACCGGCCAGCCCACCGAGCCCGCCGATGGCAAGGTAAGCCCCGAGCACCCAGGCGGGATGCCCGAGCTCGTTGACGAGTAGCACGGGCAGCAGCGTCGAGCAGAGCGGGAAGGCGAGGTTCGTCATGCCGCCTTGTGTCGCGATGGCGATGAGGACCCGGTTGCCGAAGAGGAATCGCACCCCCTCGCCGATCTGCCGTCCGAGTCGCTCGCCGGGTACGGGGGCGGGCGCGGGTTCGGGCTTACTGATCCGGCGTAGCCACACGGCCGACCACAGGTAGGTGAGCGCGTCGAGCAGGATCGCCACCGGCGCGCCCGCGAGAGCCACCAACACTCCGGCGGAGCTTCTGCCGCCCACATCCATCGCCGCGTTCGTGCCGACGAGCACTGAGTTCGCGGCGGTGAGCCGGTCGCGGCCGACCAGGTGCGGGACCGTGCTCTGCGAGGCGACGTCGAAGAAGAGCGTGCCGATTCCCGTCGCGATGGCGACGCCGTACAGCTGGGTCATCGTGAGAGCGTCCAGCCACCACGTGACCGTTACCGACACCAGAAGCACGGCGCGAACCAGGTCCGTCGCGATCATCACCGGGCGGCGCCTGACCCGGTCCACCCATGCTCCGGCGGGCAAGCCGAGGACGAGCACGGTGATGGTGGTGAGGGCGCTGAGCAGTCCCACTTCACCGGGCCCCGCATTGAGGGCGATCACCGCGAGCAGGGGCATCGCCACGTAGCCGACCTGGGTGCCGAACTGGCTGACCGCCGACGCCAGGTAGAAATTTCTGAAGGAGGGGTCATGCAGGAGCGGAGGCTCGGCAACAGTTGTCATACCACCTAGATGATGGAATCGTCAGTCCGAGCGCTATTGATTAAGCAGAGGACGAATCGGATGGGCCTTGAGCTGACGTTCACCGCACAGGATGCGGCCAATGTCCGTTTCGCGGCTTCTCCTCTGTGGGAGGTCGTCGCCAGCGTGCGGGTGGTGAAGAATCCGGCCGCGCATGCCGTACTGAAGCCCTGGGCCGAACGGGTGCGGCGGCGGCTCGCCGATGTCGACTGGCGGTTGCTGTCCGACCTGGTGCCGGTGCCGACGATCTCGATCGTCGGCTTCGTCTGCCCGCCGCCCTCAACCTCCGTACCCGACCTGGAGGTCGAGCTGGCCGGGATGGCGGCGATGGCACCCCTGGTTCAGGAGGGTCTCGACGTCTGGGACGGTCCGCGCACCCGAGCACTCCAAGAGCTCTACGCCGACCCCGTGGGCGGCCTCGAACGGCTGGCCGAGGAGATCCGCAGCTACTGGGAGGCGGCCATCGCGCCCTACTGGCCGCGCGTACGGGCCCTGCTCGAAGGCGATGTGCTCTACCGCGCCAGGTTGCTGGCCGAGGGCGGCCTGCGGCGCATGCTCAGCGACCTTGACCCCGCCGTGACGTGGGGGGGAGAGACACTGCGCCTGCCCAAGACGGTCTGCGAAGGTGTGCGCCCGCTAGGCGGCCTGGGACTGTTGCTTGTGCCATCGGTGTTCACCTGGCCGCGCGTCTTCTCCATCACGACCCCGCCCTGGCAGCCCACGATCCGCTACCCCCCGCGCGGCGTCGCGACGCTCTGGGAGCACCGCGAGAGCGACCCGCCACAGGCGCTGGCCGCCGTGCTCGGCCGGACCCGCACCCGACTGCTGGCCGAACTCGACCAGCCCGCCTCAACCAGGGAACTGGCCGCCCGCCTCGACCTGTCGGAACCAGGCGCGAACCAGCACCTCACCGCTCTCCGCAGGGCCGGATTGGCCAGCGCGCACCGCACGGGGAGATATGTGCTCTATGCCCGTACGGCCGTCGCCGAGACGCTACTCGCCGGCGACGCGAGTCCCATACCGAGCGGTCACGAGTACGAACGGGCGGGAATCGCCGAAGTCCTCGACCCACCCCGCGCCCACTGACGACCAGGCCCCCAGCCTGCGGAACACGCTGCAAGCGCCTCAGATGGACAACCGCCGCTGTCTGGACGCAGCGAAGATGACAGTTGTGGCATCGAAGTTGAGAGTACGGAGCCGAAGATCAACTGTTATGCCCGTACTTGCTTCAGGGATGCCCGGACTGCTGCGGTGGTTGCCAGGGTCGAATGCCTTCGCCGGCCAGGAGTAGCGCGGCCTCGGGCAGGTCGAGGTCTTCGGCGGTTTCGGCTGAGTGCAGGTGGTGGGGCGCGCCGGGTTCCCAGAGTGCGAGCGGTTTGAGCAGCGCCGGATCGACGGTTCTGATCTTGAGGTGGTTCAGGATCCGGTTGGCGACCACGGTGGGGTGGTAGTCGTCGCAGTATTCGTGCCAGAGGGTGCCGGCCCAGGGGTCGTAGCGGCGTTGGTCCATGAAGTAGCGCAGCGCGTCCAGCAGGCTGCCGGTGAAGCTGAGTTCGTCGATGATGAGCATCGCCGCGACGCTGAGCAGCGGTCCGGGCTGGTAGGCGAGCAGGTCGCCGCAGCGTTCGCGGGCGGTGGGTCCGGCGGTGAGGGCGAGTTGGTCGCGCAGGTGGCAGAACTCGTGGAAGGTCCACCACAGGTGGACGTCGGTGTCGGCGGGGAGCATCTCCGGGGTGCCGAAATAGATCGCCAGGCGGAACAGCAGTTCATAGAGATCCCAGAACGTCTTGGTGGGTTCGATGGGGCCATCGCGTAGGCGGCGTAGCCGGGCCAGGAGGTCCTGTTGGATGCGCAGCAATCGCTCGTTTTCGACGGGCTGGCTGGGGAGGTGGGCGAGTTGCTGGCGGCAGTTGCGGGCGCCGACGATGCGTCCCTGCGGGCCGAACGGTCCGTTGCATTCGCGGCGGTAGCGGAGGGTGTCGCCGACGCTGATCCGGGTGTGGCAGCTCGGGCAGCAGCCGGTCAGATAGACGCGGTGCTGGGGGCAGATCACGCAGGGCAGCAGGTGCCAGGCGATGCGCCAGATTGGGTCGGGTCCGGCTAGGCAGCGGGGGCAGATGGCCGCGGTGTCGGCGCGCCAGGGCCAGGGCCGGGTGCTGGTGGTGCCGGTCCAGCTGTAGGTGATGAACTGGCCGCCCTGACCGAACAGCGCCATGCGCATCATGGCGCGGGCGCGCAGGCCGGTGGCGTCGCGCAGGTTCTCGAAGACGTACTTGCCGTCGAAGATGGTGAGAATGTCCTCGCCCAGGGTGTAGCGCTGCGGGGTGTAGGGCGGCAGGCCGAGCAGGGACGCGACGGTGTCGCGGTGGCTGTGCTGCGCCTCGACCAGGCGGAAGAACCAGGAGTGGAAGGCCTCCCCGTCCGCGGGCGGCGGCACCAGGGCCAGGTCTCCTGGCCGCCATCGCGGATCTTGTCCAGCATGTGCAGGTCGTCCAGGAGCAGCAGTTCGGTGCCACATGCCTCGATCGCGTCCAGCACGGGATCGGTGAGGGTCCACTTCGTCGCGGTGCGGCCGGGGTTCGGGACGTGCAGGAACTTGCCGATGGCCTGCGACAGCATGCCCGCGGTCGCGCCGGTGCTGGCGCTGACATAGATCACCGGCACCCGGTCGCCGAGAAAGTCTCCACGAAAGTCGGCCGGTGACACTCCTGGGCTGGGGACCAGGTCGGGGTGGCGGCGCCACCAGTCCAGCTCGCATTCCTTGCCGATCAACTTGAGCAGGGACGTTTGCCGCAGTGTCCGGGCCCGTTGATGATCGCGCTGTGGAAGGTGGCGTCCTGGCCGCCGGGGCCAGACATCTGCAAGGCCGTCAGACATTCATCGAGTATTCGTCGCGCTCTTGACGGAGGAAATGAACGCTCTTTTAATTCGCATATGGCGCGTATCGCAGGGGTTACCGCCGCCGAGACCCGTGAACGGCTGCTGCAGGCGGCCGCCGACGGGTTCGCGGAGCGCGGCTACGACGGCACCCGCGTGGCCGACATCGCCGCCGCCGCCGGAGTGAGCAACGGCGCGCTGTACGCGCACTTCGGCTCGAAAGCCGAGTTGCTGGTGGCCGCGCTGCGCGCGCACGGGCCGCGCCTGCTGGCCACGCTGTTCGCCGCCGAACCCGACCGGCCGATCGCCGACCTGCTCGTCGACGTCGGCCGACGGCTGCCCCACCGCCGCGAGGCCGCCGGCTATCTCATCGTCGAGGCGCTGGTCGCGGCCCGGCGCGACCAGGACGTCGCCCGGCCGATGCGCGACTACATCGGCGAACGCGCCGACTGGCTCGCCGGGCTGGTCCACGTCGGCCAGGCGGCGGGCGAGCTCGACACCACGCTGTCGCCGGACGCGCTCGCCCACCTCTGCCTGCTGCTGGCGATGGGCAGCGCGCTGATCACACCGGACCTGCACGCCGTGAACGACGAGGAGTGGACCTCGTTGCTCACCCGGATCGTCGGCGCCCTCGCTCCGACCGACACCACAGCACCGACGGGAGCACCGCAGTGAAGGTACGGATCGACGCCGGGCGATGCCAGGGACACGGCCGCTGCTACGACCTCGCCCCCGACCTGTTCGGCGAGGACGACGAGGGCTACGGGCAGGTCATCGGCGATGGCGCCGTGCCGCCCGGCGAGGAGCGGCCCGCGCGCCTGGCGGTGTCCAACTGTCCCGAACGAGCGATCGAGATCCTCTAGGAGCCGCCATGACCGTCGACGATCGCTTCGGCCAGGACTATCGGGAGGCGCTGGAGGAACGGCCCCTCGGCATCCGCAACGAGATCATCACCGGCCCGGTCTCCGACTGGGCGACCGACTTCTCCCACGCCGAGCCCGAATGGGCGGCCGACCCGTACCCCATCCAGGACGACCTGCGGCAGCGCTGCCCGATCGCGCGCACCGAGCGGTTCGGCGGCGCCTGGTTGCCGACCCGCTACGAGGACGTCGCGGCCATCGCCTACGACACCGAGCGCTTCTCCTCGCGCGCGATCATCGTGAGCAACGTCCGGCCGCCTCTCGAACTGGCGCCGGTGGGCAGCGTGCCGCCGATCTCCTCCGACCCGCCCTTCCACCACCACGCGCGCAGGCTCCTGCTGCCGGCGTTCACCAAGACCGCGGTGGCCCGGCGAGAGGCGGAGACCCGGGCGTTCTGCCACTCGCTCATCGATGCGCTGGAGGGGCAGGAGGTCGTCGACGCCGCCCGTGATTACGCCCAGCACATCCCGATGCGCGTCATCGCCGACATGCTCGGCTTCCCGCCCGAGGACGGGCCGCAGTTCCGCGAGTTCGTCGAGAACGCGCTCGAAGGCGTCAACGCTCCGCCCGAGGTGCGCATCCCCCGGATGGAGAAGCTGTTCGACTACCTGCTCACGCAGATCCGCGACCACGTCGACCACCCGCGCGACGACCTCACGACCTACCTCGTCAACGTGGAGCTGCACGGCCGGAAGCTGGAGCAGTCGCACGTGGCCGGCACGATGGCGCTGCTGCTCATCGCCGGCATCGACACGACGTGGAGCGCCATCGGCGCCTCTCTCTGGCATCTGGCGAAGACTCCCGCCGACCGCGAGCGGCTGGTGGCCGAGCCGGAGCTGCTGCCGACCGCGATGGAGGAGCTGCTGCGCGCCTACGCCCCGGTCACGATGGCCCGGCTGGTCAAGGAGGACATGCACTGGGGCGGCGTCGACATGAAGGCCGAGGACTGGGTCCTGCTGTCGTTCCCGGCCGCCAACCGGGATCCGGCGCAGTTCGACCGGGCGGCCGACGTCGTCATCGACCGTGAGGTCAACCGGCACGCCGCGTTCGGCCTCGGCATCCACCGCTGCGTCGGGTCGCACCTGGCCCGCATGGAGTTGCGGGTCGCCCTTGAGGTCTGGCTGGAGAGGTTTCCGGTCTTCGGGCTCTCCGACTCGGCGCCGGTGACCTGGGCCACGGGTCAGGTGCGCGGCCCGCGCACCCTCCCGATCCGTGTGGGCTGAGCACGGCCCGGAGGCGACCGGTCGTCAGTGGCCGTGATGGTACTGGTGCGTCACGGCGTGCCCCTTGCCTCGTGAGATCAGCCACTTGTTCACCGGGGTGGTGAGCAGGAACGCCACGAGCAGGGAGCCGGCCAGCGCGCCCCAGAAGAGCATGCTGGTGACGCCGGCGTCCATCGCCCCGGGCACGACGAGCATCACCGCGTTGTCGAGCACCTCCATGACGGCGATGGAGATGGTGTCGGCGGCCAGCGCGACCTTCAGCGCGGTGCGCAGCCCCACACCGGCGCGCAGCACGCCGCGCATGGTGAGCGCGTAGCCGAAGACGAACGCCAGCGCCACCGACAGCACGACGGTCGCGAGGTTGCTCAGGCCGGCCGAGGTGCCGATGACCATGCCGAGCACCTCGCCGATGGCGCACCCGGTCAGACAGTGCAGGGTCGCCTGCGCCGCCATCGCCCAGGACGCGCCGGGGCCGGCGGCGTCATGGTCATGAGACCCGGCTGACCGGGAAGGGGGGTGGTGGCTGTCGTGAGACACGTGGAGCCTCCTTGGTGGTCGGCTCCCCATGATACGGGTAGGGGGTATCTGCCGTCGAAGCCGGTGGCCCCCGCCTTCGACTCCGGGCGTCACAGGCCGTAGCGGCTGAGCACGTCTCGCCTGCGCGGCGCGAGGAACTTCCTGGTCATCCGGCCGGTGGTGAGCCATGCGACGGCGTCGCCGTTCCTGGTGCTGGCCAGCATCCTGTCGACGAGGTAGGGCGCGACGTCATCGACGTGGTCGCACAGGATGTTGAGCGCCTTTCGCTGCTTGGCCACCAGTTCCGGGGCGACGGCGGCCTCCCGCAGCCAGCCCTCGGTGATGAGGATGCCGGGCCTGACCTGCCCGATCCGTACGCCGGTCCCGGCGACCTCCTTGGCCAGCGCCCGGGTGAACGAGTCGAGGCCGCGCTTGGTGGCCGAGTAGACGCCCATGCCCGGGCGGATCCGGCCGTCGCTGCCGCCGCCGAGGATGTTGAAGATCTGGCCGCCGCCGTGGGCTCGCATGCCCCGGACGGCGACCTGGGAGCCGTACACGGTGCCGAGCATGTTCGTGGTGACCATCGCGCGGACGTCGTCGGGCGTGGTCTCGACGATGGTACGGGTGGTGTGGGCGACGCCGGCATTGTTGATCCACAGGTCGACCCCGCCGAGCGCGTCGACGGCCGCCGTCCACAGCTTCTCGACCTGCTCGGCGTCGGTGACGTCCACGGCGAACCCGTGGACCGTGGCCTCTCCGGTCGCCTCCGGCCGCAGCCGCTCGACGGCGTCGTCCACGGCCGCCTGGGTGCGGCCCGAGACGACCACGGAGTGCCCGCGCCGGAGCAGCTCTCGGGCGAGCGCGAAGCCGATTCCCTTGGTGCTGCCGGTGACGACTGCCTTCCGCATGGCTACTCCTGGGGGGTGACGAGTCGCAGGCACGGGCCTTTCTCGCCGGTCCGCGCGGGCGGGAGCCGGGGACGCGGACGACCTGGCGTCGCGCCTGACATCGGCGTTGATCTTACGCCCCGCCCGCGTCCTGGGATAGACCACTTGTCCGGCGGTGACCGATCTGTCCGAGGACGCCGGGCCCGGGAGACCGGACAGCGCGAACGTCTGGTCCGGAGGCGCGCTCACCCGTCTCGGAGGGCGTGGAGTCGGCTACGACCCGAGCACCTTCAGTGCCTTCGCCACGCCGGGGTCAGTGCCGGCCGAGTAGTCCTTGGCGGTCATGGGCGCCTGGTAGTCGACGGGCACGCCCATGCCGTCGACGATCTCTCCGTTCGCGGAGGCGTGGTGGCGCGGGGTCAGGAGCAGCACACTCTTGTCCTCCAACTGGTACGCCTGCGGGAGACCGGCGACCCCGCCGGCCGTTCGGGCGCCTACCAGCTTGCCCAGCCCGAGGCTCTTGACCGCGCTGCTGAAGGCGTCGCAGGCGGAGGCGCAGGCGCTGTCGGTGAGCACGGCGATGGGCAGCTTCAGCAGGGGTGTGGTGGTGTCGGTGCGATGCTCCTCGCAGTCTCCCTTCACATCGCACTCCCAGCTGTAGACCTTGTCGTGCACGAGGGCGCTGAGCAGCTTGGAGACCTCCTCATCGCGCCCGCCGCCGTTCCCGCGCAGGTCGAGGATCACACCACGCAGCTCCTTGTCCTCGCGAAGCTCAGCGATCTTCTTGAGCACGGTGTTCGCGGCCTCCGGCGCGAACATGGGCATGACGACGTGGGCGATGTCGCCGCTCAGTCGCTCGGCGGTCACGGCCGGAGCTTCGGGCCTGGGCATTGCCGCCGGCCGCAGCTTGACGGTGATCGTCTTACCGGTGGCCGGGCGTCGGATCGCCAGGCGTACCGAGTCCTGCGCCGACTTGGCGCGGAAGTCCTCCAGCAGCCCCGGCGACAGCATGCCGTTGACGAAGAGGGGCAGGCCGTTGATCTTTTCGATGACGTCACCCGGCCGTAGTCCGGCCTTCGCGGCCGGTGATCCCGCCGCCACCGCCTTGAGGTATATCGGGCCGGTCGCGTCGCGCATGTCGATCGGTGCCCGGCCTTCCGATGCGAGCGCGACGCCGAAACCCAGTTGCTGGGTGGTGGACGGTGTCTGGCTGGGCAACCAGGTGTTGTGGTTGTCGTGCAGGCTGGTGATGATTCCCCGCATGGTGGCGGAGGCCAGCGCCTGCCGTAGCTCGGCCTGGTCCGGCAGGTCGGCCAGCACGGTCTCGTACGTCTTGGCGAAGGTGTCCCAGTCCGCTTCGCGATCGCCGGTGAGCTTGTGCAGGACGGCCGTCGGCCGGTCGAGGTCGCGGCGCTGCAGTTCCTGCGTGAACGCCGAGAAGGCGGACTTCAGCAGCGCGCGGTTGTCCATGATGGGACCGTTGTAGGCGTGCGCCAAGACGCAGTGGTACGCCTGCTCCAAGGTCGTGATCGTGGTGGGTGATCCTGTCGCCGGCTCCGGCCCGTTGGGCGGGTTGACGCACGCGGCCAGCGCCTGGGCCGTGGTCGCGTCGGCTGCGACGGGGCTGCCGTAGGCCAGCAGGCTGGATGCGATCACCGCGGTCACACCGGCGGCGAGCACGCGCCGGCTCTTCCCCGTGCGCCTGGGCTTCGCGGGGAGCAGTGCAGTCGAATTGTCGGTCATGTCGCGCAAGGCTGCCGATGCCGGGGTTGCTTCGATGTGAACGTGAGCGTTAACGCCCTGTTACGGCTGGTGCGGTAGTGAGATGCCATGCGTGTACTGGTCGCGGAGGACGAACGCGGTCTGGCCGATCTGGTGGCCGTGGGACTACGCCGGCATGCCATGGCGGTCGACGTGGCCTACGACGGCGCGGCGGCGGCCGAACGGCTGGCCGTCAACGACTACGACGTGGTGGTGCTGGATCGGGACCTGCCCGAGGTGCACGGGGATGTGGTCTGCCAGGACCTGGTGCGAGCCGGGGCGCGTACGCGCATCCTGATGTTGACCGCCGCGGCATCAGTGCCGGAGCGGGTCGCCGGCCTGGCCCTGGGGGCCGACGACTACCTGCCCAAGCCCTTCGACTACACCGAACTGCTCGCCCGCGTGCAGGCCCTCGGGCGACGCAGCCAATCGCCACTGCCGCCGATGCTGCATCGGCACGGGATCGTACTGGACACTCACCGCCTCCAGGCGTTCCGTGACGGCCGGTTCCTGCGGCTGTCGCTCAAGGAGTACGCGGTACTGGAGGTGCTGATGCGGGCGAACGGCGCCATCGTGAGCGCGGAGAGGCTGCTGGAGTCGGCCTGGGACGAGCACGCCGACCCGTTCACCACCGTGGTGCGCGTCATCATCAGCCGCCTGCGCGTCAAGCTGGGCGAACCGCCGTGCATCCAGACCGTGCCGGGCGCCGGATACGTGCTGTGATCGGTCGACAGTCCGAGCCGGCGGTGGGCGTTCCGGCGCTCAGTGCGGGAAGGACGGAGGTTCCGGAGTGCGGCCCTCGTGGTGGTGGACGATCTTCCATTCGCCGTCGCGCCGGCGGAGCAGGTCGGTGATGCGCACGGACGCCGACATGGCGTTCGGCTCGCCGTAGGTGAAGTCGAAGTAGTAGCAGAGGAGGGCGACGTCGCCCCATATCTCCTCGCGGACGAAGTTGATGTTCCACGCGAACTCGCCCCGAGCCTTCGACTGGGCCCGGTCGGTCTCGTGGAAGTCGAGCCGCTGCTGCCGGCCCACGACCAGGTCGGGGACGAACAGGTCCCACAGCGTGCAGTCGTCGGCCAGCAACGTCTCCATGGCGTCGATGTCTCCGTTGCCGAAGTTCTCGAACAGGGTGGTGATCAGCTGCCGGAGCCGGGCGAGTTCCTGGCGCTCGGCGGGGGTGGTCTCGGTCATGACAGGGCCTTTCGGTGGAGGAGCTTCCGGTGGAGAAGCTTTCAGTGGCGGAACACGTTGTTCATGTCGGGGATGGCGGCGACGATCTGCTCCAGCAGCCCGACCGTCGTCGGCCCGTCGAGGCCGACCGGTGGCGCGAGCTCGATCCAGTCGTAGATCTCGGCGTGTACGCGCAGCCGGTCCAGCACGGATCGCCGCGAACCGGCCAGGCTGAAGGTGGTGACCATCTCGTCGCTGACCGACGCCACCAGGGCGTCCTCGTCGCCGCGCGCCATCGCGTCGAGGCCCGCGGCGAGCTCGCGTTCGAACCCGTGCCACCGCAGGACGTCGTGGAAGTACGGGGTCCGGAAGTAGAAGGCGATGCCCGGCCGCGCCCGGTCGATGGCCTCCCGCTCGTCGTCGCCGATCGTGGTGTAGACCATGGCGGCCCGGCCGACCGGCGAGTCGCGTCGTGCCGAGGCGGCGCCCCTGGCGATGGCGGGAAGCGACGTCTCCCGGACCCATTCCGGGGAGCACATGACGTTCATCAGCAGTCCGTCGGCCACCTCGCCGCCCAGCTCGGTCATCTTGGCGCCGGTGGCGGCGATCCACACCCGCAGCGGATGGCCGGTCGGCGGCGCCAGGCGGCGGTAGCCGGCGAACCGGTAGAACGGCCCGTCGTGATCGCGCGGCACGCCGTCCGGAGCCTCGTAGGCCTGGCGGACCGCGCCGATGAAGTCGCGCATGCGGGCGACCGGCCTGCTGTGGTCGACGCCGTGCCAGTCCTCGCTCCAGGCCTTGGGCATCGCCCCGAACGCCACCGCCGCGCGCCCGCCGGACAGCCCCTGCAGGGCCGACACGGCCACGGCCGTGGCGACCGGGGTGCGGGTCCAGGTCGCCACGGTGGCCATGAGCGTGGCCTGGTCCGTCACCGTGCTCAGCGCGCCCAGCATGGCGACCGCGTCGGTGAAGCCGTCGCCCACCCCGATCATGGTGGCGCCGGCCCGGTCGGCGGCGATCCCGAGGCGAACCGCTTCGGCCGCGCTCACGCTGGGCTGCCCCAGGGCGATCCCGACCCCTCGCCTCGGCCCCTGAACCGCGCTTTCCATCCTTCTCGCATCCCTTCGCATCGCCTGGAACGATCCATGCCGGCCGGTCGTGGGTCGCCGGCGACCCGGCGTCACGGCGGGCCGTGCGTGGACCGGAGCACCAGCCGGGTGGGGACGCGGCGCTCCACCGGCCGCTCGTCCGGCGAGCGATCGTGCCGGAGCAGCAGGTCGACCGCCATCCGGGCGAGCAGGTCGAGGTCGCAGTGCACCGTCGTCAGGCCGATCAGCGGCCACGCGGCCATCGGGATGTCGTCGAAGCCGATCACGGTCAGGTCCGGCGGGACGGTGAGGCCCAGCTCGCGCGCCGCCGACAGCACGCCGAACGCGACCACGTCGTTGCCGCAGACGATCGCCGTGGGACGGTCGGCGCGGGAGAGCAGGTCAAGGGCCGCGGCTCGCCCCGCGTCGTGGGTGAAGTCGACCCGCCTGGTGAGCTCGTGGCGCGGGTGCACGCCGTGGCGGCGCAGCGCGCGGTCGAGACCGTCGGCGCGTTCCTGACCGGTGGACGTGGCCGCGGGGCCCTGGACGGCGCCGACGCGCTCGTGCCCCAGCTCGACCAGCAGGTCGCCGATGGCCGTCGCGCCGCCCTGGTTGTCGAACCCGCAGCTGTCGGACTCGGCCCGGTCGAGCAGCCGGTTGGCCAGGACGTGCGGGATGCCGCGTTCGGTGAGGTCGCGGGGCAGCGTGGAACGGCGTCGCGTCGTGGTGAGGATGACGCCGTCGTAGGAGCCGTCGGCCAGCGCCTCCAGCCCGATGGGGCCCTCGACGTTGTCGGTCACGACCACGGTGCGGAAGTCGTGCCGGGCCAGGTGGCGGCGCAGCGGCTCGACCAGCTCCGGGTAGTAGGGATTGGTCAGCTCCTCGGTGACCACCGCGATGCGCCTGGTGGTGCGCATCGACAGCGTGCGGCCGGCCTCGCTCGGGATGTACGCCAGCTCGCGGGCGGCGCGCATGACCCGTTCGCGGGTCTCGGGCGAGATGCCGGGGACGTCGCGCAGGGCCCGGGACACGGTCGGCTGGGAGACGCCGGCCAACTGGGCGACGTCGAAACTGGTCACCTTCTTCGGCACTCGCCTACGCCCCTTTCGCTCCTGAACGCGGCCCTGCCTGGCGCCGGCCCCCAGGCCTGGCTGAGGGCCGGTTTCTGGGCCGACCTTGGACAAGTATACGTATGCAAAGTACCGTGAATCCCCCGCCCCCATACGAGAGGCAGTCATGTCCCAGCACCTCAAGTCCGCCATCGGCGCAAATCAGGATGCGGCGCGGCTCGAGGCCGTCCGCACGACCGTGACCGGTGTCATCGACGACGTCCGACGGCGCGGCGACGCGGCCGTGCGCGAATACTCCGAGAAGTTCGACAACTGGTCACCGGAGCGGTTCCGCCTCGACGCCGACCAGATCAAGAAGATCGTCGCCTCCGTCCCCGACCAGGTGATCGCCGACATCCACGCCGTGCAGGCGAGGGTGCGCGCGTTCGCGCAGCACCAGAAGGACTCGCTGCGTGACTTCGAGGTCGAGACCGAGCCCGGCGTGTTCCTCGGCCAGAAGAACATCCCCGTGGCCACGGCCGGCGCCTACGTGCCCGGCGGGCGCTACCCGCTCGTCGCCTCCGCGCACATGACGGTCGTGACCGCCAAGGTCGCGGGTGTGGACCGGGTGATCGCCTGCACCCCGCCGATCCACGGCGAGATCCCCGCCGCCACCGTCACCGCCCTGCACCTGGCGGGTGCCGACGAGATCCTGCTGCTGGGCGGCACCCAGGCCGTGGCCGCGATGGCCATCGGCACCGAGACGATCGGCAAGGTCGACCTGCTGGCCGGGCCGGGCAACGCCTACGTCGCCGAGGCCAAGCGGCAGTTGTTCGGCGAGGTCGGCATCGACCTGTTCGCCGGCCCCACCGAGATCCTGATCGTCGCCGACGAGCACGCCGACCCGTTCGTGGTCGCCGTCGACCTCCTCAGCCAGGCCGAGCACGGCCCCGACTCCCCCGCGGTGCTGATCACCACCTCCGAGGCGCTCGGCCGCCAGGTGATCGAGCTGGTCGAGGAGCTCCTGGTCGACATGCCGACGGCGGACTTCGCCGGGCCGGCCTGGCGCGACCACGGCGAGGTCGTCGTGGTGGCCGACCTCGACGAGGCGTACGCGCTGGCCGACCGGTACGCCTCGGAGCACGTGCAGATCCTCACCGAGTCGCCGCGTGAGGCGCTCGACAGGATGCGCAACTACGGCGCGCTCTTCCTGGGCGAGGGGACCTGCGTCTCGTACGGCGACAAGGTCATCGGCACCAACCACACGCTGCCGACGCGGGGCGCGGCCAACTACACCGGTGGCCTGTGGGTCGGCAAGTACCTCAAGACCGTGACGTACCAGGAGGTCGTCGACCGGGCCTCCAGCGCCGCGCTCGGCGAGCTGTGCGGGCGGGCGGCGCGCGTGGAGTTCTTCGAGGGGCACGCGCGGTCGGGAGACGTGCGGGCCCACAAGTACGCCGGCGCGCCGCTGCCCTGGGCTCCGGCGAGTCTCTGAGCACGCCGGGGCGGCCGGCGACGCCGGCCGCCCCGGGCGTCAGAGCGCGCGGAAGGTCAGGTCGACGCCTCCCGGACCGCCGAGCCGGGCAGGGCCGCGCCGGGTCCCGCCCGCCCGCAGGAGGGCGTCCATGGTCGTGGCGGGGTCGTCGCAGCCGAAGACCAGCTCGCGCAGGCCGATGCTACGGCGAGCCGGGGGCGGCGGCTCGGCGCCGAAGACCTGGACGAGTTCGAGCCGCGCCGGGGCCAGGCCGTCGCCGCCGAGCACGGCGTTGCGCAACGTGACGCCTGGCGCGAGCCCGAGCTGGGCCTCGATCTCCGGCCCGCCGACCTCGCCGTCGAAGACGACGTCCAGGCCGCCCGCGGTCACGAAGAACTCCAGGGCGGGGTCCATCCGCTCGACCACGATGACCGCCGAGTGCAGCTCGCCGTGGACCCGGCCCGGGTCGCGCTCGATGGCGGGAGTGGGCAGCCGCGGCTCGTAGTCGGGGATCGTCCACAGCAGGTCGTCCGGTCCCCACGCGAGCCGCTCGCGCAGCGGCGTGGAGAGCCCGGCGTCGAAGGTGGCGATCGGGCCGACCCGGCCGCCGGCGCGCGTGACCTGCTCCTCGGTGCGGTCGAGGTCGGTCGAGTAGATGCCCAGCAGGCGCGGCCCCGGCTCCCAGAACACCGGCTCCGGCAGCCGTACGTCCTCCGGGGCGGCGACCAGCCGGACGCGGCCGGTCGGGGAGTCCGGCAGCCCGGTGAGCGTCCAGTCCTGGCCGCTGCCGAGGACCTCCCAGCCGAACGCCTCGCTCAGGAACCGGGCGGCCGCCGCCGGGTCGCGGCTGGCGACCACCGCTTCGAGCACCGATCCGAGGCTCATCGGAGGCCGCCGAGGAACGCGTCGACGGCGGCCGTGTAGGCGCGCGGCTCGCGGAAGTGGAACGCGGGATGCCCCTCGACGTCGGTCCAGACGTGGCCGGGCACGGTCGGAGCGGCCGCCCGCATGGCGGTGACCAGCGACGGGTCGTCCTCCGTCGCGTTGAGGAACAGCACCGGGCCACGCAGGCGCGCCAGCCGGTCGTAGGAGTCGTGCCGGCAGACCGCGTCGTACGCCCACCAGTAGGCGGGGCCGGCCTGCAGGGCCGCGATCAGCTCGCGCTGGAGCTGCGGCCCGTCGGCGCCGGGCACGATGTCGGCCACCTTGGGCTTGACGAAGGTGTCGACGAAGTCCATCGCCCGATCCAGCTCGTACGGCTTGAGCAGCGCGTTCGTCCAGAAGTCGCGGTCCTCGTCCCTGAGGGCCAGCAGCCCGAAGAAGACGCTCGCGCGCACCCGCTCGGGATGGGTGGCGGCCACTTCGAGGGCGAACGTGGCGCCGGTGTGGTGCCCGAGGACGTCGAACTCGGCCAGCCCCAGCGCGTCGGCGACCTCGACGAACGTCTCGGCGTAGTAGGCGGCGTCGCCAGGCCGCTCGGACGGGGCGTCGGACATCCCGAAGCCCGGGGTGTCGACGGCGATCACCCGGCGACCGCGGGCCAGCAGCGGGAGGCTCGGCGCGAACTGGCTGCCGTTGCTAGGGGTCTGGTGGAGCAGGAGCAGGGCCGGGCCCTCGCCCATCTCGCGGTAGTGGATGCGCCCGGCCCGGGTGGCGACGTAGCCGCGCACCTCGCGGGTGGCCGTGTCAGTCGTCATCGTTCAGGCTCCCCGTCCGGTCAGGGTCCGGCCGAGGACGCGGCCGAAGGAGAGGGCCGGCGTGACCAGCATCCCGGAGCAGAAGGCGTTGCCCGTCGTCGCGGCCGCGCCGATCACCTCGCCCGCCGCGTACAGGCCCTCGATCGGCTCGCCCGCCTCGGTGAGCACCCGCAGGTCGCCGTCCACGGCGAGCCCGCCGAAGGTGATGAACACCGTGGCGACGTTGCGCAGCGCGTAGAACGGGCCCTGGGTGAGGGTGTGGCTGGCCCTGCGCCGGCCGAACAGGTCGCGCCCGTGCGGCACGCTCGCGTTGAACTCCGCGATCGTGGCCTCCAGCCCCTCCGGGTCGATACCGGCCTTGCGGGCCAGCTCGGCCGGCGTGTCACCGACCCAGGCGACGTCGCCCTCGCGGGCCTTCTCCCGCAGCCCGTCGGGGCCCCAGAACGGGACCAGGGGAAGCCCCACGTCGATGGAGGCGTCGTCGAAGACGACGAACCAGGCGGTGTCGTCGAGCTGCCTGATGTTGCGCTCGCGCGTGTCGGGGCTCAGCTCCTCCTCGTTCATGAACCGGCGGCCGCTCGGGTCGACGTAGATCTCCCTCGGCAGCCGCAGCGGGTCGTGCAGGACCGGCCAGGCGCCGAGGAGCTCGGCGCGGCCCGATCCCGCGGCCGTCTCGATGCCGTCGGCGGTGGGCAGGTGCTTGTCCGCGCCGACGAAGGCCGCTCCCACCTTGCGGGCGGCGACGATGCCGTCGCCCTGCGACGTCTCCGGCGCGCAGCTGACCAGCCGGTGCGCCCGAGGGGTCACCTCGGCGAACATCTCCGGGTTGGCCGCGTAGCCGCCCGTGGCCAGCACCACGTTCGCGGCGCGGATCTCGCGGGGCCCGTCGGCCCGGTCGACGACGACCCCGGCCACCCGGCCGCCGTCCTCGGTGACCAGCTCGCGCAGCGTGCTGCCGGTGAGCAGGACGATCGCGCCCGACGCGACCAGCCGGTCCCAGTCCGGCAGCATCGCGTCGAGGATCTCCAGCCCGCGCCGGGGAGCGAAGTGGGTGCGCGGCACGTCGTACGGCTCATGCCCGAACAGCACGGCCGGGGCCGCGTCGGCGAAGGTGTAGCCGTTGTCCTCCAGCCAGTCGACGGTCCGTGCGGCCTCCTCGACCGCGAGGCGCGTCACCACCTCGTCGACGGTGCCCCGGCTGATCCGGTCGATGTCCTCGAAGTGCGCCTGGGGAGAGTCGACGATCCCGCGCGCCGCCTGCCGCCGCGTGCCGGCCGCGCTGAGGTCGCCGCCGGTCACGTGGAGCGTTCCACCGACCCGGTCCAGCTTCTCCACCACGCAGACCCGCAGGCCCCTTTCGGCCGCCCCGATCGCGCACGGCATGCCGGCGGTGCCGGCTCCCACGACGAGGACGTCGAATTCGGTCTCGTTCACAAGAAGTCACTCCCCGGTGATCAGATAGATGAGGGCGCGGTCGACGTTCATCGGCGCCCACCGCTCGAAACCGCCCCACGCGCCGTACGCGGGCCGCAGCCGTTCGACGGCCAGAGCCGCCGTCTCGTCGAACATCCGGTCGGTCATGGCCACGCCGTCGGCCAGTTCCTCGGGCCGGTAGTCGCCGTCGTTGAGGATGCTCACCTCGTTCACCTCGGCCCGGGCGGCGGCCGCGGCGTCGAGCAGGTCCCGGTAGTAGCGGCGGTAGTTGTCGATCCACTCCCGGGGCGCCGGCGGGCAGTGGCCGTCGAGGGTGACGTCGACGTCGTCGAAGGCGTCCAGGGTCTCCAGTGACCTCATCGTGCCGACGAAGTCGGTGACGGGCAGGTTGCGGTACGGGACGAGGCCGCCGGCGATCACGTCGATGAGCGCGGCCCACCGGTCGGCGCGGTTGACCACGGCCAGGTTGGTCCGGCTGTGGTTGGGCCCGAGGTCGTACAGCTCCCAGGTGACCCGGCCGACCCGGAGCCGGCGGTGGCCCTCGACCAGGACGGTCGGGAGCGGCACGTCGGTGATGCCGCGCGAGGTGAGGTTGGCGCCGAGGTCCTTGTGCCCGACGATCCGCGCCCGCGGGGCCAGCACCTCGGCGCCGACGATGTGGTCGAGATGCTCGTGGCTGTAGACGATGTACGTCACCGGCTGGTCGGTGACCGACGCGATGGCGTCACGGTAGGCGGCTGCGGCGTCGCGGCTGATCGGGTCGAGCGCGATCACGCCCTCGTCCGACACCGAGAAGACCGTCCGGTAGTAGCCGGTGGGCCAGACGAACTCGTACGAGTCGCCGCCCAGCGGTTCGACCGACCATCCTGGGTCGCCCATGGCTCAGACCGCCTTCTTCGACGCCGTCGGGATGCCGCCGAAGATTCCGCGCAGCATCGCGTCACGGGCTTCGACCAGGGCGGGCGGCCAGACGTCGAGTTCGGTGGCGACCATGAAGCTGAAGACTCCGGACGGGAGCAGGATGCACTCGTCGACGCCGTCGCCGAAGCTCTCGATGTCGTCGCGGAGCCGTTCGGGGGTGGAGACGACGATCAGCTCGCGCACGACGTCCTCGGAGAGGGCGGCCGCCGCCTCGGTGTACTTCTCGGCGGCGAGGAGCGGCTTCAGGGTGGAGACCACGTCGGGGTGCGCGACGGCCAGCCGGTCGAGGTAGAGCGGCACGGAGAACGCGCCCACCAGGTCGGCGCGGGCGAGCCGCAGCGCCTCGCCCTCGTCCTCGTGCACGGCGGTGATCGTGCCGAAGCTGACCTTGAACGGGGCCGTGCTGCCGGACCGTTCGTGGGCCTCGCGGGCCATGGCCGACTTGCGCCGCAGCTCCGCGCGGGGGGCGATGTGGTGGAGGATCACGCCGTCGGCGACCTCGCCGGACATGCGCACCATCCGGTCACCGAAGGCGCCGAACATCGTGGGAATGTCGGCCCGCTGGTAGCCGAAGCCCTTGCCGCTGGCTCGGTAGTGCTCGCGGACGATGTCCACCGGCTCGTCGAGCGGCGTGTAGAGCAGCGTGGTGATGCACTCCAGGTACTCCTTCATCCGCGTGGCGGGCGGGAAGAAGGGGATGCCGTGGGCGTTCTCCATGTCGCCGGCGCCGACCAGGCGGTGGAACCGCTCGCTGACCGCGCCCTCCCGGGCGGTGTGCCCCGGACCAAGGCCGAGGGTGAAGCGGTGGTCCCACTCGCCGAGCGACTGGATGGCCCTCGCGGCCTGCAGCGGGGTGCGGGTCGGCAGCGCGATCGCCACGCCGACCTTCAACGTCTCGGTGTGGCTGAGCGCCAGACCGGCGTCCACGAAACAGTCACGGCCGAAGGTGTCGGCGGCCCAGGCGGCTTCAAGGCCGGTCTTCTCGCCCTCCTTGCAGAAGGCGATCCATTCGGCGCCATCGGATGCGATCGCCGAGATGCTCAGCTTTGCCATGCGGAATGTCCTCCCTGTCGGCCGTGGCGTGCCGGCGGCCGACACAACAGTGGTCAGTGGTGCCGCCCGCTCAGGTGAGGGCGACGAGTTCCATCAGGGCCCCGCTGCCGGGGACGCGGACCAGGGCCGCGACGCAGTCGCCGAAGCCCGGGTGGTCGATCGGCCGGGGCGGGGCGAAGACCTCGACTCCGTGCTCAGCCGCCCTGTCCAAGGTCGCGCCGAGGTCGTCGACCACCACCGCCATCACGAGGTGCCCGACCGCCGGCGGCGCCTTGGCGGCCTCCGGGATGTCCGGCAGAACGTAGTTCAGCGGCGCGCACAGCGCGATCTTGCCCATGAGGTCGTCGCCGTGGAGGAACAGGTTGCGGGAGACCGAGCCCCGCTCCAGCCGGAGGAAGTCGTTGCGGTCGTCGCCCGCCACCTCGAAGTCCATCAGCACGCGCAGCCCGACGACGTCGACGTAGAAGCGCAGCGCGTCGTCGATCGACGGCACGTTGTGCGCCGCGGTCGCCAGCTCGCTGAAGCCGGTCGGGGTCGGCCCCAGCTCCTCGTACGTACGCGCGACGCTCCCGACCACGGTCGACGGGTCGCCCTGGGGCTCGATCAGGTTGACGGCCAGGCCGTCGGGCCCGTCGAAGAACACCTCGGTCGGGGCGCCCTCGTGGCCGCCGATGTCGTACTGGAGCGGGTCGGTCCAGAACTCGTAGCCGAGGCCGGCGAGCCGGCGACGGGCCGCCGCCATGTCGGGGGTGTAGAAGTTGGCGTTGGTGTAGCCGAGGAACCAGTCGGGGTGGTCGCCGCCGGCCCGTTCGCCCGCGTCGCGGAACTCCACCAGCATGACGCGGCCCGTGGGCCGTCCCCCGGACGAGAGCACGGCCAGGTGACCGGAGGCGCCCGCCGGCAGCGCGTAGTAGTCCTCGAACTCAGGCCCCCTCCACACCGTCGCGGCGTCGACCTGGAGCCCGATGACGTCGCGGTAGAAGCGCAGCGACGTCTCGAGGTCGCGCACGCTGATCGTGGAAAGCCGATTGGAGCTCGCGCTCACCGTGCCGTCTCCTTCGTCGCCGTGGTCGCCGTGGTCGCCGTGGTGGCGTCGTGGGCGCCGTCCGTCATGGCCGTGCCTGCTGTGCCTGGGATGCCTGCTGCACCTGGGATGCCTGTGCCGCGTCCCAGGCTGGGAGGAGGTCCTTGACCACCTCGATGCCCAGGAGGCGGAAGGAGACCTCCAGGTGGTAGCCGGCGATCGTCTCGACCGGCGCGATGGGCGTCAGCCACTCGTTCTCGACGTCGTGGAAGGTGAGCTCGCCGGTGCCCCGCCAGACGTCCCCGAACACGACGTTCTCGTCCCGTTCGGTGACCAGGTCGTAGGCGAGTGGACGGCCGGCGGCGGCGATCTCGAAGTTCGGCACGTGCCGCAGCATGAAGATGTTGAACAGCTCGGCGGTGGGAGACTCCTCCGGCCTGATCCTCTCCTCCAGGGTCACCCTGCTGCCGGCCACGCGGGCGCCCAGCCGTTCGACCGCCGAGTCGAAGACCGCGCCCGCGCGCGGGCCGGACCAGGTCGGGTGCATGCGCTGCCCCTCGGTGATCGCGATGCGCGCGAGCTTGCCGTTGATGCCGGTCAGCGCCTCCATGAGGAAGCTCCACTCGCGGTCCGTCCAGGAGTGGCTGTAGTAGACGCCGGGCGCGCCGTCGAGATCGACGGGGATGCCGATCGTGGCTTCGAGCATCCGGCGCCGCTCCGGGTGCCAGTCGGCTCCCGAGACGTTCACCGGGCTCATCATGTGGTCGATGACCAGCCAGAACGCCTCGCCGGCGCGGGCCTGAAGCGGCTTGAGCGGCGGCGGCACGAGCTGGGCCAGCGCCTCGGGATCGGTGCGGAAGTGCACCATGGTGGCCTGGATCGCGAAGTCGTAGGGGGGCGTGGGCAGCACCGAGGCCGTTCCGTCGGGCGAGAACGGGCGGGTGAAGCCGGTGGACACGAAACTCACGGTCGCCTCTTCTTCTTCGTCGTCTTCTTCGTCGTCTTCGCCGAGGGTTGAGCCGTCACGCGGGCTGCCCGGCGTCGAGGGAGCGCTCCGAGATCGCGGCGTCGAGCGCCCCTGGCATCTCCGCGACCCGCCAGCAGGCGCAGGCGTGCGCGCCGTCCACCGCCTCGAAGGCGGGACGCCCCGACCGGCAGACCTCCAGTGCCACCGGGCAGCGGCTGCTCAGGTGGCACTGGTCGGCTCGGGCCAGGACGTCCTCACCGCGCAGCACGGCGACCCGCTCGCGGCCCACGAACTCGACGCCGAGCCGGGGCGACGCCGAGATCAGCGCCACCGAGTAGGGGTGCCTCGGCCGTTCGAAGACGTCTTCGGTGCTGCCGTACTCGACGATGCGCCCTCGGTGCATGACGGCGATCGCGTCGCTCGTCGCCGCGACGCTCGCCAGGTCGTGCGAGATCAGCACGTACGTGAGTCCAAGCTCGACCTGCAGCCGCTGGAGGAGCTGGTAGATGCCGCGGCGCACCTCGGCGTCCAGCGCGGCCGTCGGCTCGTCGAGCACCACGACCTCGGGCTCACCGATGATCGCCCGGGCGATGCCGATGCGCTGCGCCTGGCCGCCGGACAGCTCGCCGGGGTAGCGCGAGACGTAGGAGGGGTCGAGCTGGACGTGCTCCAGGCAGCGGAGCACCTCCTCGCGCCGGGCCCCGCGTTCCCTGCCGCGCAGCAGCAGCGGCTCCTCCAGCACCTGCCCGACCCGCATCCGGGGGTTGAGCGAGGCGAAGGGATCCTGGAAGACCATCTGCACCTTGCGCCGGAAGTCGCCCCGGGACGCCTTCGACAGCTTCGCCACGTCGTGCTCGCCGATGGCGATGGTCCCCGAGTCCCAGGAGCTGAGGCCGAGCAGGCACCTGCCGAGCGTGGTCTTGCCCGAGCCGCTCTCGCCCACGACCGCCAGGGTGGTGCCGCGCCGCACGGTGAGGGTGACGTCGTCGAGCGCCTGGACGTCGCCGCTCCGCGTCCGGAACGCCTTGCTGACGTGGTCGACGCGAATGATCGGATCGGTGGTCATCCGGCTGTCTCCTGCCTGGTGAACGAGGTGGCGTCCACGAGCGCCCGGGTGTACGGCCGCGGGTCGTCGTAGAAGGCGGCCTTCGGGGTGCCGACGTCGACGACCTCGCCCTCGCGCATGACGACGACGCGGTCGCACGTCTCGCTCACCAGCGCGAGGTCGTGCGTCACCATGACGACGGACAGCCCCTGCTCGCTGACCAGCCGTCGCAGCAGCTCGACGATCTGCGCCTGGGCGGTCACGTCGAGCGCGCTGGTGGGCTCGTCGGCCAGCAGCAGCTTCGGCTCCATCAGCAGCGCGACGGCGACGAGCACCCGCTGCGCCATGCCGCCGGAGAGCTCGTGCGGGTACGCCTTCAGCACCCGCCGCGGGTTGTTGATGAACAGGTCGGACAGCGTGTCGGCGATCCGGTCCTCGGTCACCTGGCGGCCACTGCTCTTCATCAGCGTCTGGATCTGGTTGCCCACCGTCCGGAGCGGGTTCAGGGCGCCCACCGGGTCCTGGACGATGACGCTCATGCCGAGGCGGCGCTGGTCAGGGCCGCCCTTGCCGGCTCTCACCGGGACGCCGTCGCGGACGAGGTCGGCGCCGAGGAACCTGACGGCGCCCCCCGTCATGCGCGCGCCGCGTGGCAGGTGGCCCAGCACCGCGCGCAGCGTGGTCGACTTGCCGGAGCCGGAGCCGCCGACGATGCCCAGGAACTCCTGTTCCCCGACCTCGAACGACACGTCCCGGACCACCGGCCGCGCACCGAACGCGATGTCCAGGCCCTCGACTTCGAGCAGGTTCGTGCGAGAGCTCAACGGACCCTCCTGGCTTTGACGACGGACTCGCCGACCATCTGCAGCGCGACGACGGTGACGACGATCGCGACCCCCGGGAAGGCGATGAGCCACCACTGGCCGGAGGTCATGTACTGCACTCCTTCTTGGATCATCACGCCCCACTCCGCCGCGCCGGGGTCGGTGCCGACGCCGAGGAAGCCGAGCGCGCCGACCAGGATGATCGCGTAGCCGGCGGCCGTGGTCGTCTGCGTCAGCGCTCCGGTCAGGACGTTGGGCAGGATGTGCCGCCACAGGATGCGCGGGGTGGAGCACCCCACGCAGGTCGCGGCGTCCACGTACGGGAGCCGCGACGCGGCCAGGGTCTCGGCGCGGACCAGACGGATGAAGATCGGGATGTTGACGAAGCCGACCGCGATGATCAGCGTCGACACGCCGCCGCCGACGAACGCGAGCAGCAGCAGCGCGAAGACCAGCAGCGGGAAGGCCTGGAAGGCGTCGAGGCCGCGCATCAGCAGGCCGGACCATCTCCCGCGCGAGTAGCCGACGACGACGCCGATCATTCCGCCGATCACCGCGGAGATCAGGACGCCGACGACCGCGACGGTCACGTCGGTCCTCGCGGCCTCGGCCACGCGGGCGAACAGGTCGCGGCCGACGGGGTCGGTGCCGAAGGGGTGCGACAGCGAGGGGCCCAGCAGGGCGTCGCCGAGCCGGGTCTCCAGCCGGTCGGCGAAGATCCAGGGGATGACCACCGCACCGATGACGATCAGCGCCAGGATCGCGAGGCCGATGTTGCGTGACGAGAGCAGCGGCCCGCGAGCGCGGGAGGTCTCGGCCTGAGGGTTCTGAGGGTTCTGAGGGACCTGGGGAATCTGCTGTACGCCGCTCACGATGCGCTCCGCTTGATCGTCCGGGGGTCGAGCCAGGCGTGGATCAGGTCGACGCTGAGGTAGATCAGCATGGAGAGCACAGCGGTGACCATCACGAAGCCCTGGATGGCGAAGAAGTCGTTGCCGGTGATGGACTCGACCGCGTACTCACCGATGCCGCCCCAGCTGAAGATCGCCTCGACGACCACCGCGCCGCCGATGAGCAGGCCGTAGACGAGCCCGCTCATGGTGAGGATGGGCGGGAACGCGTTCTCCAGCACGTATCTCCAGCGCAGCTTGTTCGACCCGCCGTTGAGGATCACGTAGTCGACGAACCTGCGCCGCGAGATCTCCTCGATGGAGGAGACCGCCACGCGGTAGATCGGCGCCGCGTAGCACAGGGCGAGCGTCAGGGAGGGCAGCGCGAGGTGGGTGAGCGCGTCGACGACCGCGCCGCCGTTACCGGCGATGACGGCGTCGAGCAGGGCCGCCCCGGTCACCGCCGGCACGTCCGACCCCGACCCGCCCTGGCCGATCGGCACCGGGAACACCGGGATGGCGACGTAGAAGAGCAGGATCAGGATGGGGCCGACGACGAAGTCGGGCACGGAGCTGCCGAGCCCGCCGAAGGTCTTGCCGACCGAGGCCAGCACCCCGCGCTCGCGGTTGGCGGTGAGGACGGCCAGGCCGATGGCCAGCACGAACCCGACCAGGACCCCGCTCGTCGTCAGCACCATCGTGGAGGGCAACCGGCGGACGAGGTCCTCGATCACCGCGTTGCCGGTGCCGATCGACTGACCGAGGTCTCCGGTGAACAGGCGGCCCAGGAAGGCGACCAGTTGCTCGGGGATCGACTTGTCGAGCCCGAGCCTCGCCTCCATCTGGGCCACCTGTTCCGGGGTGGCCAGAGGTCCGGCAGCCACAACAGCCGGGTTTGTCGGAAGCAGCTGCGTCACGATGAAGGTGAGGATCATCAACGCGAGCGTCACTGGGACAATCGTTATCAGCCGTACTGTGGCATACCGGACCATGGCGGCACTTCCCCTATCTCGCGGCTCGCTACTTGACCGTCACCGTTCGGTACGGGGTGGCGCCGCTGGGGTCGAAGGCCAGGTTCTGCACGTTGCTCCGGATGACGGTGGTGGAGTAGAGGCCGGCGACCGGGATGACCATCGGGTTGTCGATGGCGGCCTTCTGCAGCGCCTTCATGGCCGGCTCACGGTCGGCGAACTCCACCTTGTCCAGGCAGTCCTCGAAGGCCTTGTTGAACGTCTCGTCGTGGTAGTTGTTCGAGTTCGCGATGCCGCCCTTGGCCCACAGCGCGCCGATCGAGCAGGCGTCCGGCACCTCGGTGGCGCCCAGGTCCTCCATGTAGAGCGGGATGTCGTGGTTGTTGAAGTTACGCGTCTGGAGCTGGGCGTTGGGCTCGGCCTTGAGCTGGATGTCGATGCCGATCTGCGCCCAGGACGACTTGAGGATCTCGGCGACCTGCTGGAGGATCGGCTCCTCCGACGAGTAGTACAGCTCCGACTTGAAGCCGTTCGGCTTGCTCGACTCCGCCATCAGCGCCTTGGCCTTGTCCATGCTGTGGTCGTAGCGGAAGAACTCGTCGGTGTAGCCCGCGATGTACGGCGACACGGGCGACTTCAGCTCGAAGGCGTCACCGTTGTAGACGCGCTCGATGATGTCCTTCGTCGGCACCGCGGTCCACATCGCCTGGCGGACCTTCACGTCGGCGATGTTCGGGTCGTCGAGGTTGGGATAGACGAAGGCGCGCGTGTTGGCGTTGAACTTCACCACCGTGAGCGAGTCGTTCTGGCTCGCCGTGCTCACCTGCTGCGGCGTCAGCCCCAGGGCGATGTCCACGTCACCCTTGGTCAGCGCGTTGAGGCGCTGGGCCGGGTTGGTCACGGCCTGGGTGGTCACCGCCAGGTTGCCGCTGTTGGCCGCGTCCCAGTAGTCCGGGCGAGGCTGGAGGGTGATGCTCCTCGGCCGCTGCCAGTCGGAGATCGCGTAGGCGCCGAAGCCGGCGGCGTTCTCGCCCAGCCACTTGGCGGCCCACTTGTCGTCGGCCGTCACGTGCTTCTTCGCCTCGGTGGAGTCGATCGGCCGCACGTAGGACGCGACCGCCATGGTGGCGAGCAGCATGGGGCTGGCACCGTCGGTGGTGAACTTGACGGTGTACTTGTCCACCGCGTCGACGGCGCTGACGCCCATGAACTTCGTCCACAGCAGCGCGCCGGTGGCGGCGAGCGCCTTGCTGCGCTCGTAGGTCCACACCACGTCGGCGGAGGTGAACTCGTTGCCGGCGTGGCTCTTCACGCCTTCGCGCAGCTTGAAGGTCCAGGCGTTGTCGGAGTACTCCCAGGAGGTGGCCAGAGCGGGCTCGACCTTCTGGGTGTCGAGCTTGAGCCCGCCGCCCAGGTCGGCGTCGTTGGGCTGGTATCCGAACCTGACCAGCGGCTCGTAGACGTTCTTGACCGTCTGGTAGTTGGCGACCACGACCGCTGAGGGCGCGTCCGGGTCGATGTTCTCGGCGATCGCGCCGGCCGCGACGGACATCGACGTCTTCGCCGGCTTGCCGCTGTCGGCCGCGTCACCGGTGCCGGACGTGCCGCCGCCCCCGCACGCCGTGATCGTCACCGTCAAACCGAGCGCGACGCAGGCGAGTCGCAGCCCGCCCCGACGCCTCCGCGAGTCCACTTTGCTCATGGTCACCATCTCAGATTGAAAGAAGATCCCACACGGGATGTGTCGGCACTAGGCGGATGAGTCAGCTCAAGGCGGACATGTCGGCGCGAGGCAGATCTGTCTGCAAGGGCGTAGGTCCGGCACTAGGACTCCGAGCAGCCCGAGCTCGTCTTGGTGACGCTGACAATAAACGTCTGATGCATCACCGTCAAGCATTGATTTGGGCCCGCAAGACCCGTTAACACGAGCGCAAAAGGCAAGAAGGTTCAGTGTTACGACTGGTGGAGGGCTCGCCCTCGCGGATCCAGCCCAATTGTCTAAGCCACCGCCCCTAGATCCACTCCCGAGCACCTTCATGGAAACATAAGACATATTGACAGTGGGATTCCGCCCTGCGTAGGCTCGGTCGAAATTCACGGGCGGATGAGGGGATGGACACCTCAGGTGCCCCTACGCCTCCGGCCGCGTCAGCAGGACCATGGGAGGGGCCTCGTGCCGAAGGGCTACGTCGACACGCCAGAAGGACAGATCCACTACTGGGACGAGGGCACCGGCGATCCGGTGATCCTGCTCCATCAGGCGCCGTCCAGCCTGATGATGTGGTCCGCCTTCATCCCCCACCTCGTCGGCACCGGCCGGCGGGTCATCGCCCTCGACCTCCCCGGCTACGGGATGTCCGACGCGCCTCCCTCCCCGCCCACGGTCGAGTACTACGCCCGCCGCGTGCTCGACGCGCTGTCCCGCATGGGGATCGAGCGGTTCGACGGAGTGGGCCACCACACCGGCGCCTCCGTGCTCATGGCCGCCTCCCTGGAGCGGCCCGACCGGGTCCGCCGCATCGTCGCCTACGGCGTCGCCCTGCTGGACGAGGAGACGGCCAGGGCGCTGGCCGAGGAGGAGCCCCCCGTCTTCGACGAGCAGGCCACGGACATCCTGACGTGGTGGAAGGCCTTCTGGACGTTGTCCGGCCCCGACCTGGCTCCCACCGTCGCGCCTCGCTGTCTCGGCGACCTGATGCTGTCGGGTGACAAGCGGCCGTACGGGCACAACGCGGTCGGCCGTACCGATCACCGGCCCTACATCGACCGCCTGCGCGTTCCCACGCTGGCGCTGGCCGGCTCGCGGGAGATGCTCCGCGAGGAGACGGAGCGCAGCGCCGAGCTGTCCGAGTGGATCCGGTTCCACGAGATCCCGGACGCCGGCGTCTTCGTGGCCGACGAGCGCCCCGACGAGCTCGCCCGCGTCGTCGACGAGTTCCTGAGCCTGCCCGACGGGCGCCTGGCGGCCGCGTCATGAGCGCCTCGTCCGAGACCACCGCTGAGGCCACCGCCGAGACCACCGCCGAGGCCACCGCTGAGGAGCTGAGGGACCGGCTCGCCGAGGTGCTCGGCGCCGCCGACGTCCTCGACGACCCGATCGTCCGGGAGCAGCACTCGCACGACGGCGGTCAGGCGGGCGCGACCACCGCGCTCGTGGTGCGCCCGCGCAGCCTCGACCACGTCAGCCGGGCGGTCCGCCTGACGACGGACGCCGGGTTCGCCGTGGTGCCGCGCGGCGGCGGCATGTCCTACACCGCCGGCTACACGCCCACCAGCGAGCGAAGCGTCCTGTTCGACCTGTCGGGCCTCGACCGGATCCTGGAGATCAACGAGGCCGACATGTACGTCGTCGTCCAGGCCGGCTGCACCTGGGCCGCGCTCCGGAGCGCGCTCGCCGAGCGCGGGCTGCGCACCCCGTTCTGGGGCCCGATGTCCGGCCGCTACGCGACCGTGGGCGGCAGCCTGTCGCAGAACACCGTGATGTGGGGCTCGACGGCCAACGGCACGTCCGCCGAGAGCACCCTCGGGGTCACCGTGGTGCTCGCCGACGGGGCGGTCATCCGCACCGGCACCTGGGGAGCCGCCGCCGGCAGGCCGTTCTTCCGCTCCCACGGGCCCGACCTCACCGGGCTCTTCCTCGGCGACACCGGCGCCTTCGGCGTCAAGGTGGAGGTCGCCCTGCGTCTCGTCCCCGCCCCGGCGGCCGTACGTTTCGTGTCCTTCCAGTACGCGAACAGGTCGGACTACCTGCGCGCGGCCACCGGCGTGGCCCGCAGCGGCCTGGCCGAGACGCTGTTCGGCATGGATCCGGTGCTGCAGGGCCGGGAGGTGCGAGACGCCAGCATCGCCGACGGCGCCCGCGCCATGACCGGCGTCATCGGCTCGCAGGGCAACCTGGTCCGCGGCATCAGGCAGGCGGCGAAGGTCGCGCTGGCCGGCCGCAGGGTCGCCCGGGAGCACCACTACGCCCTGCACGGCATCGTCGAGGCGCGCTCCGACGCCGAGGCCGACGCCTCGGTCGCGCAGATCAGGAAGATCTGCGCCGCCGGTGGGACCGAGGTCACCAACTCCGTCCCGAGCGTCATGTACGGCAATCCGTTCGTCGACATCACGGGCACGGTCAGCCGGGCCGGCGAGCTGATGCTGCCGCAGCACGGCATCTTCCCGTTCAGCGAGGCCGATACGGCCTGGGCCGAGATGGACAAGGCGCTGGCCCCGTGGCGGGAGTCCTTCGAGAAGCACGGCATCGAGATCGGCGCCCTGGCCACCTCGGCGGGGACGGGCTTCATCATCGAGTTCGTCTTCTACTGGATGGACGGCCTGACGCCGTGGCACAGCCTCATGCTCGACCCGGGCACGCACGCCAAGTTCGCCGACGGCAACACGCCCGACTCCGCGGCCACGGCGGTCGTGCTCGAAGCGAGCACCGCGCTGCGCGCCCGGCTGCGTGAGCTGGGCGCCGCCCACCTGCAGATCGGCAAGCGCTACGAGTATCAGGAGGGCCTCTCCCCGGAGGTGGCCGCCCTGCTGGGCCAGGTGAAGTCGATCCTGGACCCGCGCGGCCTCGTGAACCCGGGCTCGCTGGGAATGCCCGCCGGGGGCCCCTGACCCCCGCCCCCCGGGCCCGCGCGAGGCGGGCCGAGCCCGGAACGACCGGCCCGCCTGGCGCGGGCCGGTCGTTCACATGTAAGCCCGGCGCAGGTGTTCGAGGTGACGGCGCATGGCGTCGGACGCTCCCTCGACGTCGCGCGCCTCGACCAGGGCGAAGATCTCCTCGTGGTCCTCGTCGACGCCGACGTAGAACTCGGCCGGCATGACGCGGGGCATGCGGGTGCGGAGCACGCGGAAGATCGGCTCGGTCAAGAGCCGCAGCACGGTGTTGTCCGTGGCGTCGACGACGATCTCGTGGAACGTGCGGTGCTCCGGGGTGCCGCGCGCCTGTGACACCTTGCGCGAGCCCATCGTGATGACCTCGCCGAGCGCCTTGAGATGCGCGTCGGTGCGCCGCTCCGCCGTGAGCGCGGCCGACGGCACTTCGAGCGCCTGCCGCGCCTCGAAGAGCGCGTGGGCGGTGACGCCGTCCTCGTCGGACATCAGCCCGATGCTCGTTTCGAGATAGTCGCTCACCTGGTCGATCTGGACGCGGGACACGAACGTGCCACCGGTGGTGCCGCGCAGCGTGTAGATGAGGCCCTGCGAGGTGAGCGCCCGGAGCGCCTCACGCACGGTGGTGCGGCTGGTGCCGAAATTGGTGGCGAGGTTGACCTCGTTGGGCAGCCGGTTTCCGGGTGCCAGTGAGCCGTCGAGGATCAGTGTCCGGAGCTGGTCGGCGACCTGCTGGTAGGCCGGCCTGAGCTTGCTGACCGGAAGTATCGGAGGTTTAGATCCGACATTTTCGGAATCGGGGCCGTCAGCGGTGAAATTGGGCGAATCCGATGTCATTGACGACCCGCTTTCCTGGCCTGTGCGTACCATGTGCTCGCCCCCGCGAGATGTGCCCCCATAACCGATCCGGGCGATTTTACCCGTCCGATCTCAGGGCCGCGAGTGTTCAGCCAGGCACTTCCTCCACATTCGTACGAGGAATGCGCAAGGCGGCCGGCTCGAATCAGCTCGCTCGTGTCTGATGTACTTTCTGGATCACGGTCGCGGAAACGCCCGCCGCGGCCGGCCGGGACTTCCCGGCCGGCCGCGGTGACATCACCGCTCTGGAAACTCACAACCCACCGAGGTGGGCCACCACTTCGTCGAGGCCGACCACATCGGCGTACTTCGCGTCGAGGTCGAAGAGCGCCTGCTCGTGCGGCCGCGCGTCACGGTCGCCGACCGCCTCGCGCACCACGATGGGAATGTAGCCGTGCTGGCACGCGTCGAGCGACGTCGCCCGCACGCACCCGCTCGTCGACAGCCCGATGACGATCACGCTGTCACGCCCCGACGCGGCCAGGATCGACGACAGCGACGTGCCGAAGAACGCGCTGGCGAACTGCTTGTCGATGACCAGCTCACCCTCGCGCGGCGTGAGCTGCGGGACGATGGCCCCCAGGTGGGAGTGGCCCTCGAACTGCTTGAGCGCTCGCGCCTTCTTGTAGAACAGCCCGCCGTCGGCGCCGCCCGGCTGGTAGACCACCCGGGTGAAGATGATCGGGATGCCGGCCTTCCGCGCGGCGGCCAGCACCTGGGCGCCCGCTTCGACGGCGCTCTCCACCCCGGCGTACAGGTCGCAGCCCGGAGTGACGTACGCGTTGACGAAGTCCACCACGACCAGCGCGGGGCGCGAGCCGAAACCCAGCCGCTGCGCGAAGCCGTGCGCCGTGTAGTCCTCGCCCAGATCCTCGTAGGCCGCGGTCATGGCGCCGTCAGCCCCTCGGGGAGCGCGCCGAAGTCGAAGCGGCCGTCCGTGGCGCGCTCGGCCCGCAGCTTCTCGCGCAGCGCGGCCGTCGCCTCCGGGTCGCCCACGACGACGCCGTAGTCACGCTCGGCCGACTCCGCCGAGACGAGCCGTCGCCGCACGTCGGTCGTGACGGCGGCCTCGGGCCGGTCGAGGGCGTCGCCCCAGCCGCCGGAGCCCGCCGTGCGGAACACCAGCCGGTCACCCGGGCTCACCGGCACGTTGTCGACCTTGGAGGGCAGGTGTTCGACCTCGCCGCCGGCCCGGATCACCGACTTCTCCGAGACGCCGCCCGCCCGGCCGCCGCCGATGCCCCACGGCTGGTGCGTGGCCCGGTCGTCGTTGACGGTCACCTTGCCGTGCGCGTGGAACAGGTACTCCTTCTCGATGCCCGTGCCGCCCCGGTGCAGGCCGGGGCCGCCCGAGTCGATGACCGGCTCGTAGCGCAGGATGGTCAGCGGGTAGTTGGTCTCCAGGTATTCGGCCGGCGTGCTCTTGAACTCCGGCCACCAGGAGTGCCCGTCGAGACCGTCTCCCACCGGCCGGCCCGGCAGGCCGCCGAACAGCAACTCGGTCATCTGGAAGTACTCGCCGTCGGCGGTGTGGCCCGAGAAGACGAAGTAGGGGCTGGTGCCGTAGCCGGCCGCCATCGACAGCTCGGGGGCGTTCTGCCCCAGCGCGCCCGACTGGCAGTCGAAGAACCGCGTGTGCACGTTGAGCCGGTTGGACAGCGGCGACGGGAAATCGGGGTTGAGCAGGGAGCCGGGCGGCAGCGTCGTCTCGAAGACGTCGTTGTAGCCCTCGTTGAACAGGATGGTCTTGTCGAACGCCATGATCAGGTAGACGCCGAAGAACATCTTGCAGAGGCTCTCATGGATGTGGAAGTTGATCGAGCCGGGCGCCTGCGGGTCGGTGCCGGTCCAGTCGAAGAACGCCTTGTCGCCTTCGCGCCACACCGTCAGCTGCAGCTTGAACGGGCCGTTGCCGAGCCCGTCGTCGTCGACCCAGTCCCAGAAGGTGGTCCGCTCCTCGGGGATGTACCTGCGGATCAGCTTGATCATCGCCTGCTTGGTGCGCTCCAGGAGCGCGTCGCAGGCCGCGAGGTAGGTGTCGCGGCCGTACCTCTCGCAGATCTCGATCACTCGGTGCTCGGCGCGCTTGCAGCCCGCGATGAGCCCGAGGATGTCCGCCCGGACGACGTCCGGGGTGCGGGTGTTGTTCAGGATCAGGTTGAACAGCTGGTCGTTCATCTGGCCGCGGTCGTGGATCTTGACCGGCGGGATGCGCAGGCCCTCGTCCCAGATCGACTCGGCATCGGCCGACTGGGTGCCGGCCGTCCGGCCGCCGATGTCCAGGACGTGACCGAACTGGCTGGAGTAGCCGACCAGGGCGCCGTCGAAGAAGATCGGGACGATCACCAGGATGTCGTTGGTGTGGCTGATCGACCCCTTGCACAGGTAGGGGTCGTTCAGGATGATCACGTCGCCCGGGTGCACGTCGCCGCCGAACCGCCCGATCACCTCGGGGATGTACGAGCCGAACTGGCCGACGATCATCCGGCCCTCGCTGTCGGCGATCATCGGGAACTCGTCGTGCTGCTCGCGGATCGACGACGACATCGCCGAGCGCCGGAGGACCTCGTCCATCTCGGCGCGCACGTTCTTGAGCGCGTTCTCGATCAGTTCCAGGGTCACTGGATCAATCGTGCCGATCATGGTCAGGCCTCCCTGATGAGCAGGTTGCGCCAGGCGTCCACCTCGGCGAGGTAGCCCGGAAGAATGACGGTGGTCGAGTCGAACTGCTGCACGAGCGCCTTGCCGGAGATCACCATGCCCGGCTCCAGCTTCGCGCGATCGTAGATCGGGATCTCGATCTCCTCGCCGTCGTGCCAGCTGTTCGACGTGCCGGTGATGGCCGCGCTCGCGTCACGGTCGCCGCCCTCCCGCGCCTCGACGGCGTGCTTGCTGGTCACGCCGATGGCCCGGGTGCCGACGTTGACCAGCTCGATCTGCGTCGGCAGCTCGAAGCCGTAGAGCCGCCGGTGCTCGTCGGTGAACCTCTCGGTCAGCCGGTCGAGCGTGAGCGTCCGGGCCTCCTCCTCGGTGAACTCCACCGAGATCTCGTAGCCCTGGCGCAGGTAGCGCATGTCGAACAGGTGGATCAGCCGCACGTCGGACTCGTCCACGCCCTCCGACCGCAGCCACTCGCGACCGCGCGCCGCCTGCGAGCGGGTGACCTCCGCCAGGCCGCTGACCGCCTCGTCGCCCAGCTTGTGGTGGAAGGACTGGACGAACTCGTTGCGGACGTCGGCGACGATGAAGCCGAGGGCCGACAGCACGCCCGGCTCGGGCGGCACGATGACCGGGAAGCTGCCGAGCTCCGCGGCGATCGCGTTGGCGTGCAGCCCGCCGGCCCCGCCGAAGGACATGAGCGCGAAGTCCGCCGGGTCGAGGCCCTTCTGCACCGTGACGACGCGCAGCGCGCCGAGCATGTTGCCGTTGACGATGTCCACGATGGCCTGCGCCGCCTCGTGCACGCCGACGCCCAGCTCGGTCGCGACGGTCTGGACGGCGGCGTGGGCCGCCTCGACGTCCAGCTTCATCGCGCCGCCGAGCAGCTCGGCCGGCAGGTGGCCGAGCACGACGTTGGCGTCGGACACCGTGGGCAGCGTGCCGCCGCGCGAGTAGCAGGCCGGGCCGGGCTGCGCGCCGGCGCTCTCCGGGCCGACGCGCAGGCCGCCGGTGATCTCCGAGACGTTCGCGATGCTGCCGCCGCCCGCGCCGATCGTCTCAACGTCCACCGAGGGGACCCGGATCGGGAAGCTGCCCACCTTGCTCTCGCGGGAGACCGCGGCCGCGCCGTTCATGCAGACGGCCACGTCGGTCGAGGTGCCGCCCATGTCGAGGGTCAGGACCCGGTCGAACCCGGCTCGGCCACCGATGTGGGCGGCGCCGTTGACGCCACCGGACGGGCCGGACAGCACGGTGTGGACCGGATACTCCTGGGCGGCCCGGCCGGACATGAGACCGGCGTCGGAGCGTACGACCTGGAGGGGGGCGGAGACGCCGGCGCTCGCCAGCCGCTCCTCGAGCCGGGACAGGTAGCGGCGCATGGCGGGGCCGAGGTAGGAGTTCATCACGGTGGTGACCGTGCGCTCGTACTCGCGGAACTCGGCGCTGACCTCGGAGGAGACCGAGATGGGGAGGTCGGCGCCGCGTGCCCGGCAGCGCTCCAGGGCGATCTCGCGGACCGCGAGCTCGTGGGTGGGGTCGCCGTGCGCGTTGAGCAGGCAGATCGTGATCGCCTCGACGTCCTCGTCCAGGATCGCGTCGACGGCGCGGCGCGCCGACTCCGGGTCGAGGGCGATGATGACCTCACCGGACGGGCTGATCCGCTCGGTGACCTCCTGGATCCGCTCGAACGGCACCATCGGCTCAGGAGGCTGGTAGTCGAAGAAGCCGAACAGCGGTCCGGGGGTCCACGAGTTGCCCAGGTGGAGGATGTTGCGCCAGCCCGCCGTCACCAGCAGCCCGACCCGCGCGCCCTTGCCCTCCAGCACGGCGTTGGTCGCGACGGTGGTGCCGTGCAGCACGGCGTCGAGCTCCTGCGGCTGGATCCCGGCCAGCTCGCACACCTGACGGATCCCGGTGGCCACGCCTTCGGACTGCTCGACGGTCGAAGGAGTCTTGCCCAGCCAGAATCGGCCCGTATCCGAATCCTGCAGGTAGATGTCGGTGAAGGTGCCACCGACGTCTATTCCGATTCGCATGCTCATAGAGTTCCTTCGCTTTCTGGTTCAGACGTCTCCTGAGCGTTGAGACGACGGACGTCGGTGAAGTGGCCCGCGACGGCGGCGGCGGCCGCCATCGCCGGGGAGACGAGGTGGGTACGGCTCTTCGGGCCCTGGCGGCCCTCGAAGTTGCGGTTGGAGGTCGAGGCGCACCGCTCTCCGGGAGCGACCACGTCCTCGCTCATCGACAGGCACATCGAGCAGCCGGCGTCACGCCACTCGAACCCGGCGGCGCGGAAGACCCCGTCCAGCCCCTCGCGCTCGGCCTGGGCCTTGACCTGGGTGGACCCGGGCACCACCATGGCCCGGACGTGCGCGGCCAGGGTCCGGCCACGCAGCACGGCGGCGGCCGACCGCAGGTCCTCGATCCGCGCGTTCGTGCACGATCCGATGAACACCCGGTCGACGGCGATCTCCTCGATGGGGGTGCCGGGGCTGATGCCCTGATACTCAAGGGCGCGGGCGGTGGCCTCGGGATCGTCGGTGTCACGCGGGTGCGGCACGTGCCCGGTCACGGGCGCGCTCATCGCCGGGTTCGTCCCCCATGTCACCGTGGGCACCACGTCGCCGGCGTCCATGCTCAGGGACGCGTCATAGCGGGCGCCCGGGTCGCCGCGCAGCCGCGACCAGTGGGCCGCGGCCAGGTCCCACGCCTGTCCGCCAGGCGCCCGGCGGCGTCCCCGCAGATAGGCGAGGGTGACCTGGTCGGGCGGGATGAGCGCCGCCCTGGCGCCGGCCTCGATGCTCATGTTGCACAACGTCATCCGGGCTTCCATGGACAGCGCCGCGACGGCCGCACCTCGGTACTCGATGACGTGGCCGGCGCCACCGCCGGTGCCGAGCCGCCGGATGACGGTCAGCGCCAGGTCCTTGGCCGTGGTGCCCACAGGCAGCCGGCCGCCGACCTCGATCAGCATCGTCCTGGGCTTGCGCTGCGGCAGGCACTGCGTGGCCAGGACGTGGGCCACCTCGCTCGTCCCGATGCCGAAGGCCAGCGCGCCGAACGCGCCGTGGGTCGAGGTGTGGCTGTCGCCGCACACGATCACCATGCCCGGTTGGCTCAGCCCGAGCTCCGGCCCGATGACGTGCACGATGCCCTGGTACGCCGAGCCGAGCGGGAGCAGCGGCACCCCGAACTCCTCGCAGTTCCGGGCGAGCCGCTCGATCTGTGTCCGCGCGACGACGTCCTTGACGCCGAACCGGCGGCCTCTCGTCGGGACGCTGTGGTCCTGGGTGGCGATCGTCAGGTCGGGGCGCCTGACCGCGCGCCCCGCCGCGCGCAGTTCGTCGAAGGCCTGGGGGCTGGACACCTCCTGGACGAGGTGCAGGTCGATGTAGAGCAGGTCGGGCGCGTCCGGTGAGTCCCCCGGCACCACCACGTGCTCGTCCCAGATCTTGTCGAGGAGAGTGCGCGGACCGCGGGGCGAGCTCACGTCGTGACGCCCCGCGCCGGCGCACCGACCCCACCCTCGGCGGTGGTCATCGCGCCTCGAACTCGGCGATTCTCTCGGACCACTCCGCCAGGCCCATGGTGGTGCCGAGGTCGATGGAGCTCCAACCGTGCTGGGAGGCCCGGTCGTGCCCGTCCTCGGCCAGGTGCCGGAGGGCCTCCTGCATGGCCACGGCCGCCGGCCCGAGGGCGGCGATGGGGTAGATGGCCAGGGCGAATCCGAGCTCGGTCAGCTCCTGGTGGGTCAGCACCGGGGTGACGCTGTTGGAGATCATGTTCGCCACCTTGGGCGCCTGGACCCTGGTGCCGATGGCCTCGAAGTCCTCGACGCTCAACGGGGCCTCGACGAAGAGCAGGTCGGCCCCGGCGTCGGCGTATCTGTTGGCCCGGGAGATCGCCTCGTCCAGCCCGAGCGGGCCGCGGGCGTCGGTGCGGGCGGCGATCACGAAGTCGGGGTCGGACCGGGCGGAGAGGGCGGCCTTCAGCAGGCGCTCGAACTCCTCCGCCGGCACCACCCGCTTGCCGGGAAAGTGGCCGCAGCGCTTGGGGAAGCTCTGGTCCTCCAGATGCAGGCCGGCGACGCCGGCAGCCTCGTAGAGCTCGACCGTGCGCATGACCGAACCGATGCTGCCGTAGCCGGTGTCGGCGTCGCAGAAGAGCGGCATCGAGGTGGAGGCGGCCAGCCGGCCGACGTGGTCGGCGATGTCCGCGAGGCCCATCATCCCCAGGTCGGGAAGGCCCAGCATCGACGCGGCCGCGCCGGCGCCGGTCGCGTAGCCCACGTCGAATCCGGCCTGCTCGACCAGCCGGGTGGAGATCCCGTCGAACACCCCTGGAGCCACGGTCACGGCGTCCTGCGCCAGCAGCCTTCTGAACCGAGCCCTCTTGGACTCAGGCCGGCCCGATGCCGCACCGATCTCCATCCAAACCTCCGCTTAATAACACTGATGTATTGCTCAGACGAGCAGCGCGGCGCACCATGGGCTGCGCTGGGCGAGGCTGGACGCGCCTCGGCGGGAGAATCCTCTAGGCGCTGAGGCTAGTCGGCCACCTGCGACGGTGTCAACGATCCTGTAGATACAGCAGACATATCGGCTGGAGCAGCGATGATGCTGGCCATCTGCCGTTTGACGTCGGTCTTCGCGGTGCTTCGGGCGCTGGTGCGGCGAGATTGAGGCAAGCATCAGATCTATGCCGTACGAGCTCCGGACAGGCGCCGTCCGGAGCTCGGGCGCGAATCCTCCGATGCCGACCCCCAAGGTCGCTCCGACCCTTGACGCGTTCGCTCACACGATGCTGTACTAAATACATCAGACTGTTCCTCACTGAGGAACCTTCACTCGATCTCACGGGATCCCCGAACGAGCCGGGCGCAAGGTCGTCAGCGTCGATCTCCGATGGCCGGCCGGGCCCGTCGAATCACGGGACAGCCCTTCCACCATCACGACCGCCGGCAGGAGTTCATGTATGAGACCGCACGTGGAGTTGATCGACAGCGCCGATCTGATCTGGCACCCCGTGGAGTTGCCCCACAGTGAGAGCCAGCTCGGCAAGGTCCTCCAGCGCAACCTTTCCTACGACGAGGAGAACGGCGCCGCCTCCACCCGCGTCATCTTCGAGGAGGCCTGGGAGCGTCCGGCCGGCTACCACCACGCCGACACCGAGTGGTACGTCCTCGAGGGCGAGGTCCTGGTGGGCGACCAGGTGCTCCGCAAGGGCGGTTACTTCCGCGCGCCGGCCGGCCTCGCGGTGCCCCGCATGGCCGCCAAGGCCGGCACCGAGGCGCTCATCTTCCGTGAGTACGGTGACTTCGGCTTCTCCCGCTCGGAGAAGAACCGCACGAAGTACGTCCCGCAGGGCGGCAACACCGCCACCGACAAGCCCGGCTTCCTCACCTGCGTGCAGGAGAAGGACATCGCCTGGCAGCGCAACATATACGAGGGCGACAGCCAGCGGTTCCTGCACGTCAAGTTCCTCTACCGCGACCCCTCGCCCGAGGACGACCACACCAAGGGCTTCGTGTCGCTGATCTCGTACGCCCCGCCGAACTGGACCGACCACAAGGTGGCGCACCACCCGGTCTTCGAGGAGGCGTACACGATCTACGGCGACATGGACTACAACTACGGTCACATCACGCCCGGCACCTACTTCTTCCGTCCGGCCAAGGTCAAGCACGGCGCGTTCCACGCGGGCCCGGACAAGGGCACCATGTGGTTCTTCCGCCTCGACGGCGACCTGGTCAACTGGGTCACGGAGCACCCCGAGGTCAAGGTGCACGGAGTGCCGAAGAACTACGACCCCGACAACCCGGCGCAGCGTCCCGAGATCGCGGGCCTGCCGGTGCGCTCCCGTTCGATCGGCCCCTGGGACGGCGCGGGCCGCTAGCAGGGCGCCTCACATGGGCGCCGAACCCGGCCCCCAGGACACGGAAAGCGAGGTCACATCCATGACGACCAGTGAAGAGTACGAGTACTACAGCTTCTGCCCGCAGTGCGAAGAGCACAGCGGCTTCAACGGCGAGGTCATCGAGTCCAAGGACGGGAGCGCCGGAGCCGAGGGCCTCTGCCCGCGCTGCGGCACCTACATCACGCAGATCCTGCGCATCCCGACCCCGGGCCCGAAGCCCGTCTACTGACCGCCTGGCCAGGTCGGATCTCATCTACCGGCAATCCGGCCTGGCCCGGCTCGGTCCTGGACCCCTGCCTGCCGCACGCGGCGGCAGCGGCACACCGACGGAGAAGTATGAACCGCTTTCACACCCCCGCACCCCCGCCCTCACGCTCACGGGCGCAACCGCGCACGTTGACGGCGCCCTGCCAGGCACGTCCGGCCCGCCAGGCACGTCCGGATCGGGGGCCCGCCCATGGAGGCCAGTGAGTTCGTCCACTACTCCCTGCTGCAGTCGTCGCTGCTCTGGGTGCACATCGTGCTCTTCGTCCTCTGGCTGGGCGCGGACATGGGCGTCTATCTCGCCCATCTGCAGATCATCAACCGCAAGCTGTCCACCGAGGCCCGCTTCACCGCGGCCGGGATCATGCGGGTGATCGACTTCTTCCCCCGTGTCAGCATGACGCTCTTCCTCGCGAGCGGCGTGAGCCTGATGGCGCTCAACCCGCTCGGTGAGCCCTTCCGCGGCTGGCCGCTCGTCACGATCCTGCTCCTGTGCCTGCTGTGGGCGGGTGTCACGATCTACCTGTTCCGCCGCAGCGGCCGGCCGCCGACGAGCCCCGACCGGCTCGGGCACTTCCTCGAACGCGCCGACTTCATCGGCAAGGCCGTCGTCGCGCTGGCCATCGCGGCCATCGCGATCTACGTCATGGTGGCGCCGGCACCGTTCGGCGCCACGAGCAATCCGACGTGGCTCGGCGCCAAGGTCCTGCTGTACGCGATCGCGGTCGGCAGCGCCGTCGGGATGGAACGGGTGTTGCTCCCGTTCGGCCAGGCCTTCACCAAGCTCGCCGAGTCGGGCTCGTCTCCGGAGGTCGAGCGGCAGCTCGGCAAGACGCTGCGCGGCGCCCGGCCCTACGCGTACACGATCTGGATCTGCGTCGCCCTCGCGGCGTTCCTCGGCCTGTGGAAGCCCGGCAGCACCTTCGGCCTGTAGCGAGCACAGGACTCTGAGAATGGGACGGACATGGCCAGTTCGCAAGGGAACGGCGGTGGTCCCGCGAAGCCGAAACTGCCGGTCAACCGGCTGCGTCCGGCTTACCAGCAGGTCGCCGACCAGATCGAGGAGCTGATCCTCGACGGCCGGCTCTCCTCGGGAGATCGCCTTCCGTCGGAGACCGACCTTTGCGGAAACTTCGGGGTGAGCCGGAGCACGGTCCGCGAGGCACTGCGCGTGCTCGCCTCGCAGGGGTTCGTGAAGACCGTCCGGGGCACCGCCGGGGGCACCTTCGTCTCGCGGATCGAGCCGGCCCAGATCAGCGACTACCTGGAGACCGGCATCGGCCTGATGTCCGGCTCGGCCGCGCTGCGGCTGGCCGACATCCTCGAAGGCCGCGAACTGCTGGAGGTCCCTGCCACCGCCCTGGCCGCGCGCCGGCGTGAGCAGCGGCACCTCGACGCGCTGCGCGACGCCGTCGAGCGCGAGAAGCACAGCCGTGGCCGCAGCGTGAAGTTCCGCGAGCACCGGCACTTCCACGGCATCATCATCGAGGCGAGCGGCAACGGCCTGCTCGCGATGATGACCGAGCCGGTGTTCCGGGTGCTCCAGACCCGTTTCCTCAACACCGACGCCCCGCCCGAGTTCTGGGCGAGGGTCGACCAGGAGCACGAGGTCATCATCGGCCACGTCGAGGCCGGCGACGCCGAGGGCGCCGGCGACGCCATGCGGGCCCACCTGAGCCGCATCCGCGACGCCTACCACGAGGAGTTGTCAGCTTCTCGGCCGTGAACGACCGAGCTTGCAGTTCCTCGCCGTCGATGGCTTCGACGGTCTGGTCCGCGTCAGGCAGCGTGACTCACTGCCCAGCCCGTCTCACCGCGTGAGGCGATGTTCCGGGCTGCGTTGACGTCGGCATGCTCAGCGAAGCCGCACGACGTACAGGCGAAGGTTTCCTGGTCGGGCCGGTTGTTCTTGGCCACGTGCCCGCAGGCCGAGCACTGCTGGCTGGTGTAGGACGGGTCGACGTGGATGACGGCGACCCCGGCCCGGGCCGCCTTGTAGGAGATGAAGCTCCCGAGTTGGTGGAAGCTCCACGCATGCAGCGTGACCCGCTGGGGCTTGCGAAGCCGTACCCGGTCGCGGATGCCTTGGAGGTCTTCCAAGGCGATCCCTTGTCCGGTGCGTTCTGCCTCGGTCACGATCTGCTTGGCGATGACATGATTGGTGTTGGCGGCGAACCGCGCCTCGGCCCGGCGCCGCTTTTTCAGCAGCCGCTTGGCCGATTTGGTGCCCTTGGCCTGCAACCGGCGTCGCAGCTCGCGCCGCCGGTGGCGGACCGCGTTCAGTCTCTTGCCGCAATGCCGGGTGCCGGTGCTGGTAGTGGCGATGTTGGCGATGCCCAGGTCCACGCCCAGGAAGCCGTCCGGCAGACTCACCGGCCGGTCGGGAAGGTCGCAGGTCGCGATCAGGAACCACACGCCGTCCCGGCAGACCAGGTCGGACTCGCCCTTCCGGTAGGCCGACAGGGTCTTGAGCTGCTCGGCGGAGGCAGTGAACGTCAGGTCTTTCAGCCTCCCGGCAACCGTCCAGATCGACACCGTCCGCGCGTCGATCTGCCAGGACAAACATCGGTCATCGAAGGGCTGAGCGGCGTCGGGCCGAAAGGCGATCGGCTTGGATTCGACTTTGAGGCGTCGCACTGAGCCCGGCTTGCCCAGGTTCCCGGCCCGCAGGTTGGCGTGCAGGACGGCGTAGGCGTCGGCGACCTTTTTGATGACGTGCTGAGCGGCCTGGGCGGCCAGCCTGTAGTGGTCTTTGATGCTCGTGTAGGCGTGCTTGCGCAGGTCGTAGTTGCGGAAGACCCGCTGATCGTAGGCCAGCGTAGAGACCTGGCAGGCGGCTGCGTTGACAGCGCGCAGGGTCGCCTCCAGCGCCGCCGCCTGCTCGGGCGTCGGCAGGAGTCGCACCTGCACCACCACCTTCACATCGAACACACTAACATTTGGCCTATGTCACCGCGATGGGAACCCAATCCCGATATCCGGCGTGGGCGCACCGTCGTCTACGCCCTGCATGCCCATTTGGTCTTCACACCCAAATATCGGCGTGGAGTGTTCACCGACGAACTTCTGCGCCGCTGTGAAGAAATCATGATCGAGGTATGCGACAGCTTCGGCGCCGAACTGGTCGAGTTCAACGGCGAGCACGACCATGTCCACTTGCTGGTTCACTACCCGCCCAAGGTCGCGCTCTCCACCTTGGTCAACTCTCTCAAAGGCGTCTCGGCCCGGCTGCTGCGGAAGGAGTACGGCGCTCATGTCCGCCGCTATCTCTGGGGCGGCCACTTCTGGTCGCCCAGCTACTTCGCCGCCTCCTGCGGAGGCGCACCCCTGTCGATCATCAAGGAGTACATCGAGAATCAGAAGCGACCAGGCTGAGCCGCTCACGCGAAGCCAGCCGTCACGGCACCGCTCGGGCCTGAGGGCCCTCCCGCGCTGTCGTTTCCTCCCGGGTGTAAACGCCCGGGGTTCCACGCCAGATCCTGCTGAATCTCCGGGCGCGTGGAGCGGAGATTCACGCGCCTTGGCACACCCCTTCCAGATGCGGTCATGACCTGTTCGCCGTCTGTTCACTTTCTCCCGTTTGTATCTAGTTGCACCGCAACCAGAGCTCACTACGGAGAAGGAACGCATACCGTGACCAGTGGACAGCGCCGCCTCAGCGCGGTGGCGACGGCCGCCGTCGTTGTGGCCCTTTCCGCCGCATGCGGCGGCACCAACACCACGCCGCCCGCCGGGGAGGGCACCACTGCCGCCACCCAGGCCGCGGGCGCCGAGCTGACCGGGCAGGTCAAGATCGACGGCTCCAGCACCGTCGCGCCCCTGACCAGCGCCGCCGCGGAGTTCTTCGCCGAGGAGCAGCCCAAGATCAACGTCACGGTGGGCACCTCCGGCACCGGCGGCGGTTTCGAGAAGTTCTGCAACGGCGAGACCGACGTCGCCGACGCCTCCCGTCCGATCAAGGACGAGGAGAAGGCCGCGTGCGACGCCAAGGGCATCAAGCACAGCCAGCTGTCCGTCGCGACCGACGCGCTCACCGTGGTGGTGAACAAGGAGAACACCTGGGCGACCTGCCTCACCACCGACCAGCTCAAGAAGATGTGGGAGCCGGCGGCCGAGGGCAAGGTGACCACCTGGAAGCAGATCGACGCCAAGTTCCCCGACGAGCCGCTGAAGCTGTTCGGTCCGGGCACCGACTCGGGCACCTTCGACTACTTCACCGACGAGATCAACGGTGAGGAGGGCGCGAGCCGCAAGGACTACAGCCCCAGCGAGGACGACAACATCACCGTCCAGGGGGTGACGGGCTCCAAGGGCGGCCTGGGCTACTTCGGCTTCACCTACTTCGAGGAGAACGCCGACAAGCTGAAGGCCGTGGAGATCGACTCCGGCGAGGGCTGCGTCGCCCCGAGCGTCGAGACCGCGCAGAACGGCACCTACGCCCCGCTGTCCCGGGCGCTGTTCGTCTACCCGTCGGCCACGGCGGCGAAGCGACCCGAGGTCGCCGCCTTCCTCGACTTCTTCGTCGCCAACATCAACAAGATCGCGACGGACGCCCGATTCGTCCCGCTGAACGCCGAGCAGGAGGCCAAGCTCAAGACCGACTTCGCCGCGCTCAAGACGCAGGCGGGCTGAATGGCTCCCCGCCAGTCGGCGACCGCGCCGGGGACACCCATGTCCCTGGCGCGGTCGCGCCCGCGTCACGGCGAGCAGGTCATCAAGGCGATCCTGCTGGTGGCCGCCCTGGTCTCCGTCGCCACGACCATCGGTATCGTGGTGTCGCTGCTGGAACCCACGATCAGGTTCTTCGGCCAGATCAGCGCGGTGGAGTTCTTCACCTCCACCCAGTGGGGGCCGCTGTTCGAGCCTCCGCACTACGGCGTGCTGCCGCTGGTCAGCGCGACCTTCATCACGACCGGCATCGCGATCGTGGTGGCCGTGCCGCTCGGCCTGGGCGCCGCCGTCTACCTGTCGGAGTACGCCAGGCCGCGGGTCAGGAAGATCTGCAAGCCGGTCCTCGAAGTGCTGGCGGGCATCCCGACCGTGGTCTTCGGCTTCTTCGCGCTGAGCTTCGTCACGCCGCTGCTGCGCGGCATCCTGCCGTTCGAGATCGAGATCTTCAACGCGCTGTGCGCCGGCCTGGTCGTCGGCTTCATGATCATCCCGATCGTCGCCTCGCTCTCCGAGGACGCGATGACGGCGGTGCCGAGCGGGCTGCGGGAGGGTTCGTACGCGCTGGGCGCCTCCAGGATGATCACCTCACTCCGCGTGGTGCTCCCGGCGGCCTTCTCCGGCATCGTCGCGGCCGTCATCCTGGCGATCTCGCGGGGCGCGGGCGAGACGATGATCGTCTACATCGCCGGCGGCGGCCAGCCCAACTTCACCCTCGACCTCGGCAAGGCGATGCAGACCATGGCCGCGTTCATCGCCCAGGCGGGCTCGGGCGACGTGCCCATCGGCACCGTCGACTACAACACCATCTTCGCGGTCGGCTCACTGCTCTTCGTGATGACGTTCGCGATGAACTACGTCAGCGCCCGTCTGGTGCGGAAGTACCGTGAGGTGTACGAGTGATGGCCGTTCTCTCGACGCCGCGCTCGGCCGTCCAGCTGGCGAGCAAGGGGCAGCCGCTCAGGGAGCACCTGTTCCGCATCGCCCTGATCGCCAGCCTGGCGATCGCGTTCGTCTTCCTGCTCGCCCTGCTCTCCTACGTCCTCATCGAGGGCTGGCCGCGGCTCGACTCCCGCCTGTGGGAGAACATGCCGTCGGTCCGCAACCCGGACATCGCCGGAGCCCAGTCGGCCATCACCGGCACCCTGTGGGTCATCTCGATCACCGCGCTCCTCACCCTGCCCACCGGCATCGCCGCGGCGATCTACCTGGAGGAGTACGCGGACAGGGACCGCTGGTGGAACCGGGTCATCGAGCTCAACATCCAGAACCTGGCGGCGATCCCGTCGATCGTCTACGGCATCCTGGGCCTCGGCATCATCGCCCGGACTTTCGGGCTCGGATTCAGCGTGATCACCGCGTCGATCACCCTCGGGCTGCTGGTGCTGCCCATCGTGATCATCGCCTCGCGTGAGGCGATCCGCGCGGTCCCGCCGTCCATCCGCGAGGGCTCGCTGGCCCTGGGCGCGACGCAGTGGCAGACGATCTCCCGGCAGGTGCTGCCCGCCTCGATCCCGGGCATCGCGACCGGCTCGATCCTGGCCCTGTCGCGGGCGATCGGCGAGGCCGCCCCGCTGCTCATGCTGGGCGCCGTGTCGTTCATCAGGTTCAACCCGGACGGGATCTTCGCCAGCTACACCGTGCTGCCGATCCAGATCTTCAACTGGATCTCCCAGTCGCGTGAGGGGTTCCACATCCTGGCCTCGGCGGCGATCGTGATCCTGCTGGTGATCCTGCTGCTGATGAACTCCGCCGCCATCTGGCTCCGTAACCGCTACCAGAAGCGCTGGTGAGGGAAAGATGACTGAGATAGGAACCTCCATGCCGAACGTCACGGTCCGCGGCCCGGTGGCCCCCCGCACCGCCGAAGCCCTCGACCCGGTCTTCACCGTCACCGGCCTGAGCGTCTTCTACGGCGAGTACGAGGCCGTGCGCGAGGTCGATCTGACCATCGGCAACCGCGAGATCACCGCGATGATCGGCCCGTCCGGCTGCGGCAAGAGCACGGTGCTGCGCTGCTTCAACCGGATGAACGACCTCATCCCCGGCGCCCGCGCGGCCGGCAAGATCATGTACCACGGCGAGGACCTCTACGGCGCGCACGTCGACCCGATCGAGGTACGGCGGCGCATCGGCATGGTCTTCCAGAAGCCGAACCCCTTCCCCAAGTCCATCTACGACAACATCGCCTACGGCCCGCGGGTCAACGGTATGAAGGGCAAGACGGACGACCTCGTCGAGGAGGCGCTCACCCAGGCCGCCCTGTGGGACGAGGTCAAGGACAAGCTCAAGCAGAACGCCCTGTCGCTGTCGGGCGGCCAGCAGCAGCGCCTCTGCATCGCGCGGGCCATCGCGGTCAAGCCCGAGGTGATCCTGATGGACGAGCCGTGCTCGGCCCTCGACCCGATCGCCACCACCAAGATCGAAGACCTGATGCAGGAGCTGTCGCGCGACTACACGATCGTGATCGTCACGCACAACATGCAGCAGGCGGCCCGCGTCTCCAACCGCACCGCGTTCTTCACCGCCGACGTCGACGAGCGCGGCGAGCGGCACGGGCGCCTCGTGGAGTTCGACGAGACCAGCCGCATCTTCACCAATCCCACCGACAAGCGCACCGAGGACTACATCACCGGGCGCTTCGGGTGACCCACTCTGCAGAGGAGAACCCGGGTGAACCAGCCGCCGGCGACACCGGGCGAGGAGGCACGGAACGGCGAGTGCCGGACCCGAGGCCAACCGGGGGTGCCCCTGCTGCTGGTGGCCGACCCCGACACGGCCGGGGTCCGGGAGCTCGCGGAGGCGCTGGGGCGAGAGGGCATCGACGTCACCGGCGTGCCTGACGGCGCCCAGGCGCTCATCCAGGCCGGAGCGCTGCGGCCGGACACCGTGCTGGTCAGCGCCACACTGCCGCTCATCGGCGCCGTCGACTTCGTCCGCGCGGTCCGCCTCAGCCGGCTCACCCCCGTGCTGCTGGGCGTGGGCGAGGGCCACGCCGAGCTGGCGGTGCGGGCGCTCGCCGCCGGCGCGACGGCCTGCGTCGCCAGGCCGTACCGCGTGCACGAGCTGCTGCCGCTGCTCCAGGCCACCGCGTCGGGCGAGGCGGCCGGCCGTGATCCAGACCGTGCGAGGGGTCGGTTACCGCCTGGTCTCCGCGCACGCCTGACCGGGCTCACACCGCCGAGCTGCCCCGGTGCGCGGGACCGTGCGGGTCGGCACAGTGGACGTCCACCTCGCCGGGTGGCAGTGGCCGGTCCGGGGCGTGGTCCACCTGCAGCGTGGTGTGCTCGATCCCGTACGTGTCGTGCAGCAGCCGCTCGGCGGCCAGCCGTACGGCATGGCAGTCGACGCCCGGCGTGACCAGGATGTGCGCGGACAGCGCGGCGTAGCCGGAGGTCACCTCCCAGACGTGCAGGTCGTGCACCTCGACCACGTGCTCCAGCGCGGCGGCCCGCTGCCCGATCTCGGCGGGGTTCATGCCGACCGGGGCGGCCTCCATGAACACCCGGCCCGAGTCTCGCACCAGCCCCCAGCCGGCCTTCAGCATCAGCGCCGCCACGACCAGGGCGGCGAGGGCGTCGGCCTGGGCCCAGCCGGTCAGCCACACGACCGTGCCCGCCACCGTGGTCGCCGTGAACGCGAACAGGTCGTTGAGGATGTGCTGGTAGGCGCCCTCGACGTTCAGGCTGGACCGGTTGGCCCGCGACAGCAGCCAGGTGGCGGCCAGGTTGACGACGATGCCGGCCAGGCCGGTCACCACCACGTAGAGACCTTCCACGTGCGGCGGCTCGATCACCCGGCGCACGCCCTCGTAGATGAAGTAGGCGCTCAGCAGCAGCAACGTGATGCCGTTGACCTGGGCCGAGATGATCTCGGCCCGCTTCAGCCCGTAGGTGAAGCCGCCGCGCGGGGGCCTGGCCGCGATCCGCATCGCGACCAGGGCCAGGATGATCGCCACCGCGTCGGTCAGCATGTGGCCGGCGTCGGAGATCAGGGCCAGCGACTGGGCCGCCAGACCGACGACGACCTCGATCGCCATGAACCCGACGATCAGCGCCAGGGCGCCGCCGAGGTAGCGGCGGTCCGCGTCGATGGTGACGGCGTGACCATGCCCGTGCCCGTGACCGTTGTGCTCGTTGTGGCCATGACCGGTCATGGTCGCGTCCTCTCCTATGGGCAGCCGCGCGTCACCGCAGGCCAGGCTCTCTGCTCTTCTGCCCTGCGGGCACGACATCACTCAAACGCATGAATGATTGCTCATATGTGAGGGTGCACGATCGAATCCGGTTCTGTCAATGCGCCGTCCACCGGGCGCTCAGTCGCGCTCGGGATGCACCGCCTGGGTGTGCTCGGTGTGGGCGACGGCCAGGTCGAGCAGCATCCGCACGTGCGCGTCGTCGAGCCGGTAGTAGGCCATCCGGCCGGCCCGCCGTACCGAGACCACGCGGTGCGCCCGGAGCAGACGCAGCGCGTGCGAGGTGGCGGACTCGCTCAACCCGCTGACCACGGCCAGGTCGCAGACGCAGAGCTCTCCTTCGAGCAACGCGAGGAGGAGGCGGAGCCTGCCCGGATCGGAGAGCAGGCCGAAGACGTCGGCCGTGTCGGCCAGGTCACCGTCGGCGGGCATCCGCGAGGACACCAGGGCCACGCGCTCCGCGTCCACCACCCGGGCGCTGCAGCTTTCGATGTCGGACACCTCGTTAGTTGAAGAAGCCTTCACATGAAGACCATAGGTACGGCGTGGCGGTAACCGTCAAGCCAGGGCTGGACTTACCGCTATACAGCTGTATAGCGTGCTATGTGGACGAACAGTTAGCGATACCGGCGAATAGGATGAAGATGACCCGACCTGACCCCGAAGACCTCACCGCTCGCGCCCGCATCAGGGACGCGGCGGTGCAGCACTTCGGCGAGCTGGGCTTCGAACGGGCCACCATCCGCGCCATCGCCGAGACGGCCGGCGTGTCACCGGGGCTGGTACGCCACCACTTCGGCTCCAAGCAGGCGCTCCGCGAGGCCTGCGACGACCACCTGGCGAAGATCGTCCGTCGGCTCAACGCCCAGGCCCACGCCGGGCCCACCCCCGGAAACCTGAGCCCTATCAGAGTGATCGGGCCCTACCAGCGCTATCTCGCGCGCTCCCTCACCGAGGGCGGCGCCACCCAGTTGTTCGACGAGATGGTCGAGATGAGCGAGGAGTGGTTCGCCGAGCTCGACCAGCAACGGCCCGACCCGTCAGACGTCGACCGGAAGGCCCGCGCGACGGTGGCCACCGCGATGGGGCTGGCCATCGGGATCCTGCACCAGCACGTGTCACGCGGCCTCGGCGCCGACGTCTTCTCCCCGGAGGGCGAGCGGCTGTTCTACCGTGCCCTGCTCGACATCCAGTCCCACCCCATGCTCACCCCGCGCGAGGCCGCCGAATACCGGGCCGCCATGGAGCAGGCCCTTGACCTCACCTCGCGGAGCCCCGCTCCGCCACAAGGAGGCCCCCCATGAACGTGATCGAACTCGCCCGGGTGAACGCGAGGATGGTCGAGTTGGTGGGCGGCAAGGCCGCCGGGCTCGGCGAGCTGATCGGGGCAGGTGAGGCGGTGCCCGCGGGCTTCTGCCTGACCACCGAGGCGCACGCCGCGGGCGTCATCCCCGAGAGCGAGCTCGTCGAGGCCTACACCAGGCTGGGCGGCGGCCCGGTGGCCGTCCGGTCCAGCGCCACCGCGGAGGACCTGCCGGACGCCAGCTTCGCCGGGCAGCAGGACACCTTCCTCGGGGTGAGCGGAGCCGCCGACCTGGTCGACGCCGTCCGCGCCTGCTGGGCCTCGCTGTGGTCCGAGCGCGCGATCGCCTACCGGAAGGCCAACGGGATCGACGAGGACTCGGTCTCCATGGCGGTCGTGGTGCAGCGCATGGTCGACCCCGAGGTCGCCGGAGTGCTCTTCACCGCCAACCCGATCACCGGCGCCCGCACCCAGATGGTCGTCGACGCCGCCCCCGGTCTCGGCACCGCCGTGGTCGACGGGTCGGCCGACACCGACCACTACCTGCTGGACGGCCGCGAGCCGACCGGCGCGCACGGCTGCCTTGGCCCGCGACACCTGACCGCGCTGTACGACGCCGGGCAGCGGCTTCAGGAGCACTTCGGAGCGCCTCAGGACGTCGAGTGGGCCTTCGATCGCGACGGAGCCCTCTGGCTGCTGCAGTCCCGGCCCATCACCACGCTCTTCCCCCTCCCGCCGGAGAGCGACCGGCCCGGGCCCCGCGTCTACTTCGAGTTCGGCCACATGGAGGGGATGCTGCGACCGTTCACCCCCATGGGGATGTCGGCGTTCAAGGTGGTCATCGCCGGCCTGGCCGCCGTCTGCGGGGTCAGGGTCGATCCGATCGACGGGCCCAGGTCGGTCGTCTCCGTGGGCGGGCGCCTCTACGTCGACCTGACGGATCTCGTCCGGCACCGGGCGAGCCGCGAGCGACTGCCCGAGGTGCTGCGGATCTACGGGCCCCGGGCCGCCGTGGCGATGGAGCGGTTGTCAGGGGATCCCCGGTTCGCGCCGCTGCCCGGCCGGCCGTACCGGCTGAGCACCGTGGTCAGGATGACGCTGCGGTTCGCCCCGCTGATCACGGCCGGAGTCGTGCGGGCCCTGGTCCGCCCGGCTCCGGCCCGCGAGAGGGCCTTCCGGGTGGCGGAGGAGGCCCGGCGGCTGGCCGCGCCGCCCCCCGGCTTCGCGAACGGGGCCACGGCGGCCGAGCGGGTGCGCCTCGCCGCCGGCCTCCAGCGTTCCTTCGTGACCGGGAGCATGATGCGGTCGATGTCGGCGCTGTACGCGGGCATGCTCTCCGTCCAGCTGGGCGCCTGGCTGCTCAAGGGCGTCACCGCCGAGGGCGAGATCGAGACCGTGCAGCGCGGCATGCCGTACAACGTCACCACCGAGATGGACCTGACCCTGTGGCGGCTCGCGGCGAACATCGGCGAGCATCGCGACCTGCTGCTCGACACGCCCGCGACCGAGCTCGCGCGACGCTACCGGGAGGGCGGGCTGCCCGGCATCGGCCTGGAGGCGTTCCTCGCCGAGTACGGCATGCGGGGCGCCGCCGAGGCCGACGTCGGCGTGCCCCGGTGGGCCGAGGACCCGGCGCCGCTCTTCTCCGCGATCGCCAACTACCTCCGTCTCACCGACCCCGGCCAGGCGCCGGACCGGCGCTTCGCCCGAGCGGCCCGCGAGGCGGAGCAGAAGATCGACGAGCTGGTACGGCGTGCCCGGCGGCGACCGGTCCGGGCCCGGCTGGCCAGGTTCTTCCTGCTCCGGGCCCGCGCGCTGAGCGGCCTGCGGGAGCTCGGCAAGTTCGCCTGGCTGTATCCACTGGCCGAGACGCGCCGCCAGCTCCTGCTGGCCGGGGCCGAGCTGGCCGGGCGCGGCCTGCTCGACCGGGCCGACGACATCATGTTCCTCGACCTCCGGGAGGCGGCCGCGGCGGCCGAGGGCACTGATCACCGCGAGCTGGTCGCCTCCCGCCGGGCCGTGCACGAGCGGGAGTCGCGCCGTCGCGGCGTCCCGGTGCTGCTGCTCTCCGACGGCACCGACCTGGAGGCTCTCGCGCCGGACACGCCGCCCGCCGAGGGCACGCTCGTCGGCCTGGCGGCGGCGCCGGGCACCGCCAGCGGCCCGGCTCGGGTGATCCTCGACCCCGCCGGGGCGCGCGTGGAGCCTGGCGAGATCCTGGTGGCGCCCACCACCGACCCCGGTTGGACGCCCCTGTTCCTGACGGCCGCCGGGCTGGTGACCGAGACCGGCTCGCCGATGGCCCACGGGCCCACGGTGGCCCGCGAGTACGGCATTCCCGCCGTGATCTGCGTGCGCGACGCCACGCGGGAGATCCGCACCGGTGATCGGGTGACCATCGACGGCGCCGCCGGCACCGTCACGCTCGGCCCGTAACCGGTCCGGACACCCGCCGCGAGCGGCGCGGGCGCGTCGCTCGCGGGCGTCGTCTGGACCGCTTCGTCAGGACGCCGAGGCGAGCATGCCGTGCGGGTCGAGCACGTACTTGCGGGCGGCTCCCTCGTCGAACTCGTGATAGCCGCGCGGCGCGTCGTCGAGCGGGATCGGCGTGGCGTTGACCGCCTTCGCGATCTGCACCCGGTCGTACAGGATCGCCATCATGAGCTGCCGGTTGTACCTCATGACGGGGCACTGGCCGGTGACGAAGCTGAGCGACTTGGCCCAGCCGAGACCCAGCTGGATCGACAGCGACCCGTGCTTGGCCGCCTCCTCACGCGCTCCCGGGTCCCCGGTCACGTACAGGCCGGGAATGCCCAGCGCACCACCCGCCCGGGTGACGCCCATGAGCGTGTTGAGCACGGTGGCCGGGTGCTCCTCCTCCGACTCGCGCCCGTGCCCACGGGCCTCGAAGCCCACCGCGTCGACGGCGCAGTCGACCTCCGGCACGCCGAGGATCTGCTCGATCTGGTCCTTCGGCTCCCCCGCGGCCACGTTGACGGTCTCGCAGCCGAAGCTGTGGGCCTGGTCCAGCCGCTCCTTGTTCAGGTCGCCGACGATGACCACGGCGGCCCCGAGCAGGTACGCGGAGGCCGCGGCGGCGAGTCCCACCGGGCCCGCGCCCGCGATGTAGACGGTCGAGCCCGGCCCCACACCCGCGCTCACGCAGCCGTGGTAGCCGGTCGGGAAGATGTCGGACAGCATGGCCAGGTCGAGGATCTTCTCCATGGCCCGGTCCTTGTCCGGGAACTTGAGCAGGTTCCAGTCGGCGTACGGGACCAGGACGTAGTCGGCCTGCCCGCCGACCCAGCCGCCCATGTCGACGTAGCCGTACGCCGAGCCCGGCCGGTCGGGGTTGACGTTCTCGCAGATGCCGGTCTTGCCCTCCTTGCAGTTGCGGCAGCGGCCGCAGGAGATGTTGAACGGGACGGACACGAGGTCGCCGACCTTGATGAACTCCACGTCCGGCCCGGTCTCGACGACCTCGCCGGTGATCTCGTGTCCCAGGGCGAGCCCATGCGGGGCCGTGGTGCGGCCGCGGACCATGTGCTGGTCGCTGCCGCATATGTTCGTCGCGACGGCCTTGAGGATCGCGGCGTGCGGCAGCTTGCGCCCCACATTGGCCGGGTTGACCCCTGGGCCGTCCTTCAGCTCGAACTCGGGATAGCTGACCTCTTCTACCTCGACCTTGCCCGGGCCTTCGTAGATGACGGCTCTGTTGCGAGGCATGACGTTCCTTCCCTCGTACGACGTGATGGTTGACCGGTCGTCTCACCGAAACGGCATCACCTCCCGTGGCCCGGACGCCATCGACGGCGGACCCCGTGGGCCTCGCGGTCGCGGATGCGGTCCTCTTGCGGGAGGCGGGCCTCCGGGATCTCGCACACGGTGCCTCCCGGGCTGCCGTCGAGTGGCTCTCGCTCGCCGACGATCTCCCCGGCGGTGCCCTGCTCGGCCGTCTCGGGCAGCTCGCGCACCGGGCGGGCGACCAGGTCGTAGACGAGCACGCCGAGCACCGCGCCGATGACCGGCCCCGCGATGTAGACGCCGAACTGCGCCCAGGGCGTGTCGCCGCCGAACAGGCTGTTCGTCAGGTACGGCCCGAAGGTGCGGGCGGGATTGACCGAGCCGTTGGTGAACGGGCCGATCAGGAAGATCTCGCAGGCCACGGCCAGGCCGATGACCAGGCCGGCCCAGCCGGACGGCGCCCGGCGGTCGACGGCCAGTGCCATGATCGTGAGCAGCAGCAGGAACGTCCCGAGCGCCTCCAGCAGGATGCCCTGCCCGTAGCTGACGCCCGCGCCGAGCTTGGTCAGCCCGACCCCGGCCAGGTCGACCGCCCGCTGCCCGAACCCGGCCACGATGAGCAGCCCTCCGACGAACGCCCCGACGAGCTGGGCGACGATGTAGAACGGCGCCTCGGCCCACGGGAACCGGCGGCTCACCGCGAGAGCGATGGTGACGGCGGGATTGATGTGCGCGCCCGACGTGCTGCCGAACGCGTAGATGACGATCGCGACGACCACGGCGAACGACAGCGAGATCACCCCGAGTCCGGCGTAGTCCAGCTTGCCGTCGCCGAGCACCAGCGCCGCCACGATCGAGCCGGCGCCGAAGAGCACGAGCAACATCGTCCCGATGGCTTCCGCGACGAGACGCCGCAGCAGGTCTCCAACCATCGCAACCTCCCGATAACGATGGTTTTGTGCCTTGGTTTCGACCCTACCCAGCTCTCTTGGAGCCATTCAGTGAGCGGACGACGGCATCCGGCAGCGGCGGTGGACGTCGTCCACCCGCTCGGTGAGCCCGGTGCGGTCGAGGTGTTCGAGCAGCGGGACCGCGACCCGGCGGCTGGTGCCGAGGGCCTGCCTGGCCTGGCTGACCGTGAACGGCTGGGGCAGGTCCCGCAGCAACTCCGCCGCCTGGGCGTCGGCACCGGGCAGCAGCACGACTCCCTCGCCCACCCGCAGCAGCCGCCCGGCTCGTACGGCCGCCGCCAGCTCCCGGATGCCCAGCCCCAGCTCCGCCAGCCGCCCGGCCTCCGGCGCCTGGAAGGGACTCGCGGCCAGCTCCAGGCCGAGCCGCTCGACCGCCCGCGCCACAGGTGTGGGCAGTCCCGGCGGGCGGCTCAGGATCCGGCCCTCGACGACCGCGAACGGCGCGCGGACCAGGGCTACGACCAGCCGCCGGTCGGGCAGGCCCAGCGCGTGCCGGGCCGCCTCGACCGGCATGCCGGGCTCCAGGGGATGCTCCGCGGCGTGCCGCCCCACCACCTCCGCCAGCCGGTCCGCCAGCTCGGCCCAGTAATCCGGATCGGCATGCCAGTCGCCGCACACCGGCGCACTCCCCGCCACGGCCCCCACGCCGTCGCCCTGGACCGCACCCGAGCCTCCGCCCTGGGCGGCACCCGAGCCTCCGCCGGAAACGGGGCCCGAGCCTCCGCCGGGGATGGCGCCCATCGCGAGCAGATCGCTGGTGCGCAGCAGCCGGTGGGAGCGCAGGGCGGAGGCGGCGTCCTGGGCGGCCGACTCCAGCAGGGCCGCGCGGGCCCGCGCCGCACCCCGGCGGCGCAGCGCCGGGGGGCGCACGTCGAGCACGCTCGCGCCGGCCAGCACCCGCACCTCGCCCCGGTCGCGGCCGGGGTCGCGCAGCAGCAGCACGTCGCCGAGGTGCAGCGGCAGCGGCCGGGCCAGCCGCAGCCGCACGACGCGCGGACCGAGCGGCCGTGACTCGCACACCACCGCGGCCGACCCGAGGTGCGCGGTCAGCTTGACCGGCAGGTCGCCCTCCGCGCCTCCGGCCGGGTGGATCCGGACGTCGACCAGGTCGGTGTAGGTCCATCGGCCAGGAGTGACCAGCGCCTGTCCACGCTCCGGCAGCCCCCGGCCGCGCAGGTTGACCGCCACCCTGGTCACCCCGCCCACCGAGGTCAGTGACTCCTTCAGGGACTCCAGCGACCTGACGCCGACGGTCTCACCGTCCAACTCCAGCCGGTCTCCCACCGAGATCGTGCCCTCGGGCAGGGTGCCGGTCACCACCGTGCCGCTGCCCGGCACCGTGAACGCCCGATCGACCCACAGGCGTACCGGAGCGGCCGGATCGGGCCGGGGCAGCGCGGCGACCAGCCGGTCCAGGGCGTCGCTCAGCTCCGCGACCCCCTGCCCGGTGCGCCCGCTCACCGCGAGCGCCTCCACCCCGGCCAGACCGGCGCCGGCCAGGCGAGCGCGCGCCTGCTCCATCGCCGCCGCCGGGTCACGCAGATCGCAGCGGGTCACCACGAGCAGGCCACGCCGTACGCCGAGGGCCTCCAGCGCCACCAGATGCTCCTCTGACTGCGGCATCCAGCCCTCGTCGGCGGCCACCACGAACATCACGGCCGGCACCGGGCCGACCCCCGCCAGCATCGTGCCGAGAAAGCGCTCATGGCCCGGAACGTCCACGAAGGCGAGCACCCGGCCCGAGGGCAGCGTCGCCCAGGCGTAGCCGAGCTCGATCGTCAGCCCGCGCCGCCGTTCCTCCTCCAGACGGTCGGGCTCCATGCCGGTGAGCGCCCGTACCAGCGTGGACTTGCCGTGGTCGACATGGCCGGCGGTGGCGACGACGTGCATCAGCGGCTCACCTGGAGGATCGCGCGCATCACGTCGTCGTCGCGGTCGGCGGGGACCGCGCGCAGGTCGAGCAGCAGCCGGCCGCCCTCGACCCGGCCGACGACGGGCGGCTCGCCCGTTCTGAGCGGCATCGCGAGCCGCTCGGGCAGGCTCACGGCGGCGCTCGGCAGCGTCACGCCCGGCGCCCCGCCGCCGCCCACCGTGGCCTCGCTCGGCACCGCCCGCGCGTCGACCCCGGCGGCGGCCAGCTTGCCGGCGAGCACGGCGGCGCGGTCGCCGAGCACGGCCGGATCCGCGTGCAGTGCCTGCCGCACCGGCGGAGTGGGACCGCGCAGCGTGGCCTCCAGGGCCGCGAGGGTCAGCTTGTCGACCCGCAGCGCGCGGGCGAGCGGGTGACGCCGGCACCGCTCGACCAGGTCGCGGCGGCCCAGCAGCAGCCCCGCCTGGGGTCCGCCGAGGAGCTTGTCGCCGCTGGCCGTCACCAGGTGCGCCCCCTGCCTGAGCACGGTCGCCGCGTCGGGCTCGTCGGGCAGCAGCGGCTCGCGGGTGAGCAGCCCGGAGCCGATGTCGACGACGACGGGCACCCCGAGCCCGGTGAGCTCCGGCACCTCCACGGAGCCGGTGAAGCCGTCGATCCGGAAGTTCGACGGGTGCACCTTGAGCACGCAGCCGGTCTCCGGGCCCACGGCCGCCGCGTAGTCGTCGTAGGAGGTGCGATTGGTGGTGCCGACCTCGCGCAACCGCGCCCCGGTGGAGACGAGCAGGTCGGGGATGCGGAACCCGTCGCCGATCTCGACCAGCTCGCCCCGGCTGATCACGATCTCCCGTCCGGCCGCGAGCACGGTCGCCGCGAGGACGAGCGCCGCCGCGTTGTTGTTGACCACGTGCACGCCCTCGGCGTCGGGAACGGCCGCGGCGAGCGCGTCGAGCGCCCCGCGCCCGCGCCGCGCCCGAGCGCCGGTCACCAGATCGAACTCCACGTCCGCGGGCCCGGCGGCGGCCGCCGTCGCCGCGATCGCGGCGGGCGAGAGGGACGCCCGGCCGAGGTTGGTGTGGATCAGCACGCCCGTCGCGTTGATCACCGTCCGCAGGCTCGCGGCGTGCGGCGGGAGCGCCGCCACCGCCTCGTCGGCGACCTCCTCGGGGCGGATCTCCCCCTCACGGGCCCGCTGCTGGGCGCGGGTGACCGCGTCCTTGACGACCGACCTGCCGAGCCGCTCCGCCGCCGAGGCGAGGCGTGGATCGGCGAGCACGGCATCCGTGCGCGGCACATGCCTTCGAGGGTCCACTGTTCGAACATAGAACGGCCGCGTACCGGAACAGAACTCGCCCTGCCGAAGATCGCGGGACAATTCGCTCGCAGGCGGGTACGGCTGAGGGTGGCACGCCGACCGGCGGCGTTCCCACGATCGATCTTCGGTGAGGCGGCATGGACGGACACGACGGAACGAGCGCGCCGACAGCGGTGCGAGCAGACACGACGCCGCAAGCTGGCCGGGACTCGGCCCGAGCAGGGGCGACGGAGACCGCGGCTCAGGCCGGGCAGGATGCGGGGGCGACGGAGACCGCGCCTCGGGGCGGGTCTGTCCGGATGACGCAGTATGCCCACGGGGGCGGTTGTGCCTGCAAGATCCCGCCCGGCGAGTTGGAGGCCGTCGTGGCGGGCCTGCTCGGTGGATCCTCCCCTGGGAGCGATCTGCTCATCGGGCTCGACGACGGTGATGACGCCGCCGTGGTACGTGTGGAGGACGGCCGGGCGATCGTGGCCACGGCCGACTTCTTCACGCCCGTGGTGGACGACCCGTACGACTGGGGGCGCATCGCGGCGGCCAATGCCCTTTCGGACGTCTACGCGGTGGGCGGGCAGCCGCTGGTGGCGGTCAACCTGCTCGGCTGGCCGATGACGCGGCTGCCGCTGGAACTGGCCAAGGAGGTGCTGCGCGGCGGACTGGACGTGGCGCGGGCCGCCTCGTGCCACGTCGCGGGCGGTCACAGCATCGACGATCCGGAGCCCAAGTACGGCATGGCCGTCACCGGTCTGGCCGACCCCGACCGGCTGCTGCGCATCGACGGCGGCCGGGCGGGGCTGCCGCTCTCCCTCAGCAAGCCGCTCGGCGTCGGCGTGCTCAACTCCCGGCACAAGGCGACCGGCGAGGTGTTCGCGCAGGCGGTGACCTCGATGACCACGCTCAACCGCGACGCCTCCCGGGCCGCGCTGGCGGCCGGCGCGCGGTGCGCCACGGACGTGACCGGGTTCGGCCTGCTCGGTCATCTCTACAAGCTGGCCCGGGCGAGCGGTGTGACGGCGGTGGTCGACGTGGCCGCCGTCCCCTACCTGGAGGGGGCCCGCGAGGCGGTGCGCGACGGTTTCGTCAGCGGCGGCACCCGGCGCAACCTGGCCTGGGTGCGGCCGCACCTCGACGCCGGCGACGCCGCCGAGGAGGACGTCCTGCTCCTGGCCGACGCCCAGACCTCCGGCGGCCTGCTGGTGGCCGCCGAGATCCCCGGCGCCCCCGTCATCGGAGAGCTCATCCCCTTCGACGGAGCGGCCCTGCGACTGCGCTGACCCCCCGTGAAGCGTTTCCCACGGATGAACGTGGCCGCCGCATCGTCCTCGACGGGTTGCCGGGGGTCACGCCAGGTTCGCGGGCTCACGCTCGTCGGGTGGAGCCGCGCTCGGTTCGGCGCGGGCGTCGAGGCGTTGCCGCTGGGGGATGACGGTGTACTTCGGGTCGGCGGCGGAGGCGCGGCCCGCCTCCAGGATCCCGAACCGGGTGCACAGGGCGCCGGCGGTGAGGGCCAGGCCGGACAGCACGGCGAGCGTCCGGCCGCGCCCACTGATCGCGGCGAGGGCCCCGCCGCCGACCGTGAGCACCCGTGCCGCGCGCATCAGCCGGCCCGCCCGCCCCAGCCGGTACGGCTCGCCGAGCAGCCCCAGCCGGCGTTCCATCACCACGCCGGCGGCGGTCTCCAGGGCGGCCCCGGCGACGGCCACCAGGCGGGCCGGCGCCGCCTCGGCGCGGGGCACGGCCAGCAGCCCGACGGCTCCCGCGCTGGCCAGCGCGCTCCCGGCGAACAGGAACGGCAGCTCCCGGTAGGCCTCGTGCCAGGCGGGCACGGCGGTGTCGGCGACCAGCACCGCCGTGTAGGTGGCGGTGAGCGGGCCGGTCAGGCCGGTGGCCAGCACGGCCGCGTCGCCGACCACCGGGAGGATCCCGGTCAGCTCGGAGGTGGCGGCGACCGCCGAGAGCCCACCCTGCGCGGCCAGGATCCAGGAGCCCACGCTCATCGGCGAGGTGACCTTGAACACGCGCAGCATGTTGAGGAACCGTTCGGGCCTGCCCAGCTCGGCGGCGAGCAGAACGGCTCCGGTGGCCGAGCCGGCCGCCGCCGCGATCCGGGCGGTGCGGCCCAGCCTCGGGCGGCCGGTGTACCTGGCCATGACGGCCAGCAGGGACGACGCCCCCGACATTCCACCCAGGTATAGATATGTCGGCATGTGGGGTTCGTGCCAGATCGGGGCCTTGATCACCGGCCGCCCGTAGTAGGACCGGAACTCCGCCTCCGGCACCATCGCCCGCTCCCGCCTCACCAACGCCTCCTACCTCCCAGAACCCTGCCGCCCAGAACCCCACGTCCCAGAACCCTGCCCACCAGACTCCTGCCCGTCGGAACCCTGTTCCCCGAAACCCTGCCCTCCAGGAAGGCGACCGCCACGACGCCGGCCATGGAGACCGCCGCCGCCCCGGCCCAGCGCCACATGGACGGCAGGTCGCGGGTGGTGACCACGGGATCCGGCGGCAGGCCGTACACCTCCGGTTCGTCCAGCAGCAGGAAGAACGCGCCCGTGCCGCCCACCCCGTCGTCGGGGCTCTCGCCGTACAGCCGGGCCTCGGTGTGACCGTCGGCGTGCAGACCGGCCAGCCGGTCGGCGGCCCGCTGGCGGAGCTCGTCGAGCGGGCCGAACTGGATCGAGTCGGTCGGGCACGCCTTCGCGCAGGCCGGCTCCAGCCCGCCGAGCTGCCGGTCGTAGCACATCGTGCACTTCCAGGCCCGCCCGTCGTCCTGCCTGCGCTGGATCACGCCGTACGGGCAGGCCGGCACGCAGTAGCCGCAGCCATTGCAGACGTCCGGCTGCACCAACACCGTGTCGAACTCGGTGTGGAACAGCGCGCCGGTCGGGCAGACGTCCACGCAGGCGGCGTGCGTGCAGTGCTTGCACACGTCCGACGACATCAGCCAGCGGTCCACGTCCTCCTCGCGGCCGTCCACCCGCACCGCGCGCGTCTGCTCGATGAAGGCCACATGCCGCCAGGTGCTCGCGCCGAGCGCCCCGGTGTTGTCGTAGGAGGTCGCCTCGAAGACGAACCCGTCGTCGGGCAGCTCGTTCCACTCCTTGCAGGCCACCTCGCACGCCTTGCACCCGATGCACACGCTGGTGTCGGTGAAGAAGCCCATCCGCTCAGCCATACCGGTACTCCTCCATCAGGTCGAGCAGCGCCTGCCCCCTCGGCCGCCGCCCCGGCCGGACATGACAGGTCATCGCCTTGCTCTCCTGGATGTAGACGTTGGGGTCGAGCACGATCGGCAGCAGGTCGTTGGCGACGTCGCCGGTCACCAGACCGCCACTGCCCCACCCCCAGTGGTACGGCAGGCCCACCTGGTGGATCACCCTGTCCTGGACGCGCAGCGGCCGGACCCTGCCCGTGACCAGCACCCTGGCCTCGATCAACGAGCGGCTGGTCACGATCGTCGCCCAGCCGCCGTTGACCAGCCCGACCTCGGCCGCGAGCTGGGGTGACACCTCGCAGAACAGCTCCGGCTGCAGCTCGGCGAGGTAGGCCAGCGGCCGGCTCATGGCGCCCGCCGTGTGGTGCTCGGTGAGCCGGTACGTGGTCAGCACGTACGGGAACCGGGGTGACTCCGGCGGGTTGTAGGGGCTGTCCGGACGGCGGTAGATCCGGCGCGCCGGGTTGGCCTGCTGGCGGTAGAGCGGGTTGCGCACCGGCGACTCGTGCGGCTCGTAGTGCGCCGGCATCGGCCCGTCGGCCAGGCCCAGCGGCGCGTACAGCCAGCCCTTGCCGTCCGACTGCATGATGAACGGGTCGGTCCCGGCCAGCGCGTCCTGTGCCTTGGCGCCCTCGGGCGGCAGGTAGTCGGGCGGCTTGCCCGTCTCGAAGTCGGGCACGTCGAGCCCGGTCCACTCACGCCGGTCCTCGTCCCACCAGACGAACGCCTTGCGCTCGCTCCACGGGCGGCCCTCGGGGTCGGCGGAGGCCCGGTTGTAGAGGATCCGCCGGTTGGCCGGCCAGGCCCAGCCCCATTCGGGCGCCACGGGGGTCTGCTCACGGCCCGGCCGTCGGCGGGCGGCCTGGTTGACCTCGTCGGCGTAGACCCCGCAGTAGATCCAGCAGCCGCACCGGGTGGAGCCGTCGGGCCTGAGCTGGGTGTAGGCCGACAGCGCCCGCCCGTCGGGGCCGACGCCGCCGATCTCGCGCAGCACGGCCGTCGCCAAGGGCTCGGCGCGCTCGCCCTCCTCCGGGTAGTCCCAGGTCAGCTCGCGCAGCGGCCGGTCGATCTCGTCCTCGGTCAGCCGCTGCCTGATCCGCTTGCCGAGGTGGTAGTAGAACCACAGGTCGCTCCGGCAGTCGCCGGGCGGGTCGAGAGCCTTCTCGCGCCACTGCAGCAGCCGCTGCGTGTTGGTGAACGTGCCCTCCTTCTCGACGTGGCTCGCCGCCGGCAGGAAGAACACCTCGGTGGCGATGTCCTCGGTGCGCAGCTCGCCGGTCTCCAGCTCCGGGCCGTCCCGCCAGAACGTCGCCGTCTCCACCAGCGTCAGGTCGCGCACCACCAGCCAGTCGAGGTTGGCCAGGCCGAACCGCTGCGCCCGGCCGCCGGAGGAGCCGACCGCAGGGTTCTCCCCCACCACGAAGTAGCCCTTCACCGTGCCGTCGATCTGGTTCATCACGGTCGTGTAGTGGCCGTGGTCGCCGGTCATGCGCGGCAGGTAGTCGAAGCAGAAGTCGTTCGCCTCGGTGGCCGCTTCGCCCCACCACGCCTTGAGCAGGCTCACCAGGTAGGCGCGCCGGTTGCCCCAGAAGCCGGTCTCGCCGCCCTCGTGCTCCAGGTAGTCGTCCAGGCCCTCGTGCCGGTGGGCGTGCGGCATGGACAGGTAGCCGGGCAGGATGTTGAACAGGGTCGGGATGTCGGTCGAGCCCTGGATGCTGGCGTGGCCGCGCAGCGCCATGATGCCGCCGCCGGGCCGGCCCATGTTGCCGAGCAGCAGTTGCAGGATCGAGGCGGTGCGGATGTACTGCGCGCCGACCGTGTGCTGGGTCCAGCCCACCGAATACACCCAGGCGGTGGTCCGCTCCCGGCCGGAGTTGGCGGTGATGGCCTCGGCCAGCTCGGCGAAGTCGGCCTCCTGGATGCCGCACATCCGTTCCACCAGCTCGGGGGTGTAGCGGGCGAAGTGCCGCTTGAGGATCTGGTAGACGCAGCGCGGATCGCTCAGCGTCGGGTCGGTCCGCGGCCTGGAGGGCGCGGCGGCTCCGCCCGAGCCGTAGCGGTCGGCTCCGGCGGCCTCCGCGTGACGCCGCCCGCCCTCCCGCCGCTCGTCCGGCTCCGGCCCGCCATCCTCGTCGTACGACCAGCTCGCGGGGTCGTACGTACGCGTCTCCGGATCGAAGCCGGAGAACAGCCCGTCGAGCTCCTCGGTGTCCTGGAAGTTCTCGGACACGATGGTGGCGGCGTTGGTGTAGGCCAGCACGTACTCACGGAAGTCCAGCCCGTTGCCCAGCACGTGATTGATCAGCGCGCCGAGCAGCACGATGTCGCTCCCCGCGCGGATCGGCAGGTAGGCGTCGGCCATCGCGCTGGTGCGGGTGAAGCGTGGATCCACGTGAAACACCTTCGCCCCGCGCGCCTTGGCCTCCATCACCCACTGGAAGCCGACCGGGTGGCATTCGGCCATGTTGGAGCCCTGGATGACGATGCAGTCGGCCTCCGCCAGGTCCTGCTGGAAGCCGGTGGCACCACCCCGCCCGAAGCTGGTCCCCAGACCGGGGACGGTGGAGGAGTGTCAAATGCGCGCCTGGTTCTCCACCTGGATCGCGCCGAGGGCGGTGTAGAGCTTCTTCATCAGGTAGTTCTCTTCGTTGTCGAGCGTCGCCCCGCCCATGCCGGCGATGCCCATGGTGCGACGCACGACCTTGCCCTCGTCGGTCTGCTGCCACGTCTCGCGCCGGGTCCGCAACACCCGATCCGTGATCATCTCCATCGCGGTGTCGAGGTCGAGCGGCTCCCACTCGGTGCCGTGGGGCCGCCGGTACAGCACGTGGGTCTGGCGACCCGGATGGGTGACGAGTTGCTTGCTGGCCGAGCCCTTGGGGCACAGCCGGCCGCGCGAGATGGGTGAGTCGGGGTCGCCCTCGATCTGGCTGACCCGGCCGTCCTTGACGTAGACGAGCTGTCCGCAGCCGACCGCGCAGTAGGGGCAGACGGAGCGGGCGACCGTGTCGGCCCGCTCGGTGCGCGGGCGCAACGCGTCGGTGCGCGCCGACCGCGCCGCGTCTCTCCTGCCGTCCTCGCCCAGTAGCTGCCTGATCAGCGACCACCGGGAGAACATGCCCCTACCTGCCACGACAGGATTGCTGCCCCCGTCTGGCGGGAGTAATCACCCGGCGCGGTTCCTGCGGGCAGTGGCCCTATTCCGCGAGACTTCCGCAGGTGAAGTCGGCTTCGCGGTCAGGCGAATACGTCTGCAGCTCGTTCAGGATCGTGCTCTCGGAGAACTTGCGGAACGTTATCGCCTTGTCGCAGTCGTAGATCGCGTATCCGCCCTCACGCTCACCCAGGATCATCATCCACCGGCTGTCGTAGAGCGGCTTGCCGCTGCTGTCCTGGAGCTTGGCCCACTGGGTCTGGAATCCCACGGCGTCCAGCAGCGCGGTCGTCTCGCCCTTCTCCAGCACCTGGAGCGTGCCCATGAACATCTGGATGATGAGAGCGAACCCGACGCCGACACCGGTGAGCGCTCCGACCAGCACCTTCAGGCCCGCGCGGCCGAGCGGTTTGCGGCGCAGCAGCCGGAAGGGCACGACATAGGCCAGCACACCGACGCCGATGACCATGACCAGGTCCAGGGCTTCGAGTTCCAGTTCCTTCGAGTCGAGATTGCTGGCCAGCGCGGCCAGGTAGTACATGTACCCCAGGTAGGACAGGCCGGCCCACGCGGCGGCGATGACCGCGATGATCCACGGGCGCTGTCTGCTTCGCTGGACCACTCGGCCCAGCCAGCCGCGGGTGATCGCGTTCAGCAGCCAGCCCAGGCTGACGATGAACCCGACGACGAGCCCGCCGGCGACCAGCAGGGGCACGATCGTGCCCAGCAGCCGCCCCAGTAGCACGGCCTGGTCAATGCCCGCCTGCTCAGGAGTGACGCCGAAGAACGAGTAGATCCCTTGGTAGCCGATGTAGAGCAGCGCGTAGAGGGTGACGCCGAGCGGGACGAGTACCGATCCGGCCTTCTCTAGAATGTCAAGAACGCCCGCTTTCTCCTCTTCGGGAGGCTCGTCGTCCTTCTGAGGTTGGGCCGGCACAGGCGGCGCCGGTTCGTAGTTGTCCGCGTTTGGAGAGCTCAGCGGAGGGGCCTGAAATGACATGATCGAGAGCATAGAGGGTCATTTGACAGGGGGTCATGAAAATTTCAATCATCAAGACCGGAGCCGTACGGTCACCGTCATAGAGCCGCCCTGGCCGGACAGCCGGCCGAAGCAGAGCGTGAGCTTCGCTCCGGTCGTCGCGCGAGCCAGGAGCCGGTGCCCCCGGAGCACCTCCGCCACCGGCCGGTCCCAGGTCACGGTCAGCTCGCTCAGGTCCCGCCGTGGGTCCGACACGGTCAGCGTGGCCGTGCCGTCGCCGCGTTCGCGGACGAGCACCGCGCACGGCGCGCCGGCGCTCAGCCCGCCGGCCGCGCCCTCGTCCCAGAAGTTGACCGCGGTGATCCCGAGCGACGGGACGTGCACCCCCTGCCGCCGGGAGGTGTTGACGAGCACCCGCGCCCACCCGGGGTCGGCGGCCCGAGCCCTGGTCTCGGCCTGGTCCGCCCCCGGCAGCAGCAGGTAGACGTAGCCCGCCGAGATGGGGTCGACGCCGTGGTCGAACCAGAGGGTCACGTAGGTGCGGCGGGCCGGCCCGGAGCCGCGCTGCTCGCGCGAGGCGCGCGGACGGTCGCCGTCGGGCAGGACGTAGCCGCCGTGTCCCTCCAGGTGCGCCCAGTGCCCGGCCGCGTCCACGGTGAGGAACGCGTCGGTCCGGCGGTTGTCCACGATGGTCTCGACCGGCACGCCGTCCTCACCGCTGATGCCCGCGCCCAGGCAGACCACGGCGTCGTCGAGGAAGAACCACGACTTGAACGCCTCCACGGTGCTCTCCAGGCCGTTCAGGTGCTGGCCGACCGTCGCGTACGTGCCGTCGCTGGCGCCGCCCACCCAGCGGCCCGGCGGGCAGGTGTCGCCCCAGCTCGCGCCGGCGCCGTCGGGCAGGCGTCTGGTGGAGACCGTCGTGCCCGGCAGGCGGTAGGGGTCGACCGTGGCCCAGAAGCCGTCGGAATACTGGTCGCCGTGGCCCTCGGTCCACCAGTAGAGCATCCCGGAGCCGGTGTGCCAGCCACGCAGGTTCTCGCCGTTGCCGTGCTCGTAGTGGCCGATCCGGTCGGAGGCCATGCTGAGCCCCGCGCACCAGCCCGGCCTGCGGTGCACCGCGCGGGCGCTCATCGCGAGCAGCCGGTGCCCCACGGGCTCGGCGGCCGGAGGGATCCGGCCGTCGTCCATGACCGCAGCCAGCCGGGCGTGGAACCCCAGGTCGGTGGCCTCCGCCGCGCCGAGCATCGGCTGGTGCGTGTTCCGCGCCGCCCACCCCTTGACCATGGCCCGCCAGCGGGACCGCTCGGCGGCGGACGCGGTCTCGGCGAGGAGCAGGATCGCGGCGGCGATCGCGCGTCCCCGCCGGTGGTCGCCGTACGGGTGCCTGCCGATCGCCCGGCCGCTGACGAGGTCCATGCACACGCCGTCGTGGACGACGGGCGCGAACGACCTCTCGACGGAGTCGTACACGACCTGCCGGTTCGGGTCGGTGATCTCCCACGGCGAGCCGCGCAGCACCGCGAACAGCGTCGCCAGCCCGGACAGCAGCACCGCCCCGTAGGTGCCCTGGTAGGGGACGAACGTGTGCTGGACGAACGAGCCGTCCCGGTAGAGGCCGTCGCCCTCCGAGACGTACGGGAAGGTCGGGGAGAGCCCCGCGGCGGCCCGCGCGGCTCTGCCGGGGTCGGCGGTGAGGACGGCGCGCAGCAGCAGCACCGTGCACAGGTCCACCCGGTTGGCCCCGGTGCTGTTGCCGCGGTAGTCGTTCAGTCGGCGTTCGGGGACGAAGTGGTCCACCGCCTCCGCCAGCGCCGCGCCCTGCCGTTCCGCCAGGTGCGGCCCGATGAGCACGGCCGCGTCGAGCAGCCGCTTGGGGACACCGATCTCCCAGTTCCACCAGTTGCCGGCCGCCTTCGCGCCCGCCGCGTAGACCCGCCGCCGGTAGTGGTCGATCCCGGCCGCCACGGCCTGGCCCAGCTCCGCGTCGCCGGTCAGGCCGGTCCCCGGCAGGGCGAAAGCGCGCGCCATGGTCCGCAGTCGGGCGGGGGTGTCGTGGAAAGAGGGGAAGGGCAGGTCGGGCCAGAGCGACCCGCCGCCCGGCGCCATCAGGTCGCGGTAGGCCGCCGCCGTCGAGCCCAGCCGGGCCAGCCGCGTCCGGTACGGCTCCGCCGCCGCGTCGAACCCCGCCCCCGCCGTCACGTCCCGCCACCGTTGACGCAGCCGGTCAAACTCCCGGGAGCGCGTGTCCTGCGCCGAGACCGCCGCTCCGGCCGCGGCGACACCGCCGAGCTGGAGAAATAACCGCCTGGAGTACCCCGTCACGCAACGATTATGGCCAAGTGAGCTTTGTGGCGTGATCTGTGTGCATGTGCCGGTGGAGGGAAGGGGACGCGTGAACTAGCACGGGAGAGATGATGCGCTCCTCCATCAGTCTGGGCCGGATCGGTGGAGTGCCGGTCGGTCTCAACGTCAGTGTGCTTGTCATCGTGGTGATCCTGGTGGTCGGACTGGCCTTCGGCCGGTTCCCGGTCGCCTTTCCAGGGCACTCGGTGGCGGTCTACGTGATCGCCGCGCTCGTGACCGCGGTGCTGTTCCTGGCCTCGCTGCTCGCCCACGAGCTGGCCCACGCCCTGGTCGCCAAGCGGCACGGCATCGAGGTGGCGGGCATCACGCTCTGGCTGCTCGGCGGCGTGGCCCGGCTGCGCGGCCAGGCCCGCACGCCGGGCGCCGACCTCTGGATCGCCGCCGTCGGACCGCTCACCAGCGTGGTCGCCGGGGCGGTGTTCGGGCTGGCGGCCTGGCTGGCCGGCGTGGCCGGCGCGACGTCCCTGATCGTCGGCGTGTTCGCCTACCTGGCCGCGATCAACGTGCTGCTGGCCGTGTTCAACCTGATCCCGGCCGCGCCGCTGGACGGCGGGCGGGTGCTGCGCGCGGTGCTGTGGAAGTGGCACGGCGACCAGTCCAGGGCCTCGATCACCGCCGCCCGCGCGGGCCGGATCTTCGGTTACGTGCTCATCGCCCTGGGCTTCGCCCAGCTCGTCACCGGGCTCGGCTTCCAGGGGCTGTGGCTGGCCCTGATCGGCCTGTTCCTGGTGAACGCGGCCAGCGCCGAGGAGCAGCAGGCCGTGCTCGCCCCCGCCCTGCACGGCCTCCCGGTGAGCCGGGTGATGTCGGCGCACCCTGTCACGGCCCACCCCGACGAGACCGTGGCCACCCTGATCGACCACGTGGTGATGGTCTCGCACCTGTCCACCTATCCGCTGGTGGACGAGCACGGCGTCTTCGCCGGCCTGGTGACGCTCAACCGGCTCCGCCGGGTGCCCGCCGACCGGCGCGCCTCGACCCTGCTGCGGGACATCGCCTGCCCGCCGGGCGACGTGCCCACGGCGCGGCCGGACGACCTGCTGACCGACCTGCTGACGCGGATGGACGGGAGCGCCGACGGGCGGGCGGTCGTCCTCGACGACGCCGGTCACCTGGTCGGGCTGATCACGCCCAGCGACATCAGCCGGGTGATCCAGACCGCCGACCTGCGGCCCCGCCGGCCGGGCGGCGCTGACCTGGCCCCTCCGTACACCGACCACCCTCAGGGCTGGAAGCGGTAGCCCATGCCCGGCTCGGTGATCAGATGAACCGGGCGCGCCGGGTCGCGCTCCAGCTTGCGGCGTAGCTGGGCCAGGTACTGGCGCAGGTAGTGGGTCTCCTTGACGTACTGCGCGCCCCACACCTCGGTGAGGATCTGCCGCTGGCTGATCAGCTTGCCGGGGTGGCGCAGCAGCAGCTCCAGGATGTGCCACTCCGTGGGCGTCAGCCGTACGTCGCCGGAGATCGTCTTGCCGGCCAGGTCCACCACGTGCTCGCCGAGCCGGACCTGGGCGGGCTCCGGCTCCTGGGCGCTGGTCCGGCGGGTCACGGCGCGGATCCGGGCGAGCAGCTCGTCGACCCCGAACGGCTTGGTGACGTAGTCGTCGGCCCCCGCGTCGAGTGCCTCGATCTTGTCGTGGCCGCCGGCCCGGCCGGACAGCACGATGATCGGGACGCTGGTCCAGCCGCGCAGGCCGTGGATGACGTCCACGCCGTCGAGGTCGGGCAGCCCGAGATCGAGGATGATCAGGTCGGGATGCCAGTCGGCGGCCTCGCGCAGGGCGGTGCCGCCGTCCGCGGCGACCGCGACCTCGTAGTGCCGGGCCGCCAGGTTGATCCGGAGGGCCCGCAGGATCTGGGGTTCGTCGTCGACGACCAGCACACGGGTCACGGTAGGTTCCCTTCCGCTGTGACGACCGGCACGCGGGTCATGGGAGTCCCGCTTCCGTCGCGACGGGCAGCGTCAGGATCATGGTGAGGCCACCGCCCGGCGTCTCGTCCGGCACGAGGGTGCCGCCCATGGCCTCGGCCAGCCCTCGGGACAGCGCGAGACCGAGGCCGACCCCCGAATGGTTGTCGCGGTCGCCGAGGCGCTGGAAGGGCAGGAAGACGCGGTCGTGCGCCTCGGGCGGGATGCCGGGGCCGCGGTCGATGACGCGGATCTCGACCTGGCCGGCGTACTGGCTGGCGGTGATCAGCACGTGTTCGCCGGGCGGGCTGAAGCGGGCCGCGTTGGCCATCAGGTTGACCAGCACCCGTTCCAGCAGCGCCGGATCGGCGAGGACCTCGGGCAGTCCGGCTGGAATGTCGCCCTCGACCTCGTCGCGGACCGGACCGAGGTCGTCGATCGCCCGGGGCAGGACCTCCTCGACGAGCACGGGCTGGAGGTCGGCTCCCAGCACCCCGGCCTGCAGGCGGCTCATGTCGAGCAGGTTGACGACGAGCCGCTCCAGCCTTTCCAGCGACTCCTCGGCGGTGGCCAGCAGCTCCACGCGATCCCGCTCCGACCAGTCGACGTCGGTGTTGCCCAGGCTCTCGACCGCCGCCTTGGCGGCGGCCAGCGGGGTGCGCAGGTCGTGGCTGACGGCCGCGAGCAGAGCTGTGCGCATCCGGTCCACCACGGCCAGCGGCTTGGCCCGGTTGAGCTCCTCCTGGAGGCGTTCCTGGCGCAGCGCCACGGCGGTCTCGGCGGCGAACGCCTCCAGCGCCCGCCGGTCGGCGGCCTCGGTCAGCCGGCCGCGCGCCGCGAGGACCAGGTCGTCGTCGATCACCACGTCGGTGTCGGCGGTGTCCGGGCAGGTGGCCGGAGCGCCGCCCGACGTGGCCACGATCCGCCACGCCCCGGGCTCGGAGCGGTCCTCCGGGCTCGGCCGGCCGAGCCGCTCCAGCAGCGTCACCGAGCCCAGCCCGAACGTCTCCCGCATCCGGGCGAGCAGCGACGGCACCGCGGCCTGGCCGCGCAGGACATGCCCGGCCAGGGTGGACAGCAGCTCCGCCTCCGCGCCGGCGCGGGCGGCCTCGCGGGTGCGCCGGGCCGCGAGGTCCACGATCACGCTCACCGCGGCGGCGACCAGCACGAACACGGTCAGTGCCAGGAAGTTCTGCGGATCGTAGACGGTGAACTGGCCGGACGGCGGCGTGAAGAACCAGTTGAGCAGCAGCGAGCCGCCGACGGCCGCGGTCAGCGCCGGCCACATGCCGCCCACCAGTGCCACCCCGACGACCATGAGCAGGAACAGCAGGATCTCGCTGGGCAGCGCCAGCATCCCGGCGAACGGCAGCATCACCGCGGTCAGCGCGGGCATCCCGGCGACCGCCATGATCCACCCGGCCAGCCGCCGCCTGCGGGTGAGCGCCGCCCGGGAACGCGGCCGGCGGGTGCCGGCCCTGCTCACCTCGGCATGCGTGATCATGTGGACGTCGATCGAGCCGGACAGCGCCGTGGTCGTGACGCCCACCCCGCGCGAGAAGATCTGCGCCAGCCGGCCCCGTCTCGACGCGCCGAGCACGAGCTGGGTCGCGTTCACCCCTCGGGCGAAGTCGAGCAGGGCGCGCGGGATGTCGTGGCCGACGACCTGGTGGTAGGTGCCGCCCATGCTCTCGACCAGGGTGCGCTGGCGGGCCAGGTGGGCCGGGTCGCCTCCGGCCAGCCCGTCGGCGCTGGTGACGTGCACGGCGATCAGGTCGGCGCCCTTGTTCCTGGCGGCGATGCGGGCGGCCCGCCGTACCAGCGTGTCGCCCTCGGGGCCGCCGGTCAGGGCGACCACGACGCGCTCGCGGGTCTCCCAGGTGCCGGCGATGCCGTGCTCGGCGCGGTAGCGGTCGAGCTGGTCGTCGACCTTGCCGGCCACCCAGAGCAGGGCCAGCTCGCGCAGCGCGGTGAGGTTGCCGACACGGAAGTAGTTGGCGAGCGCGGCGTCCAGCTTCTCGGGAGCGTAGACGTTGCCGTGGGACATCCGGCGGCGCAGCGCCTCGGGCGACATGTCGACCAGCTCCACCTGGTCGGCCCGCCGCACCACCTCGTCGGGGACCGTCTCGCGCTGCGGGACGCCGGTGATCTCCTGCACCACGTCGTTGACCGACTCCAGGTGCTGGATGTTGACCGTGGAGATCACGTCGATCCCGGCGTCCAGCACCTCGTCGATGTCCTGCCAGCGCTTGACGTTGCGCGAGCCGGGCACGTTGGTGTGGGCCAGCTCGTCGATCAGCGCGATCATGGGCGCCCGCCGGATGACCGCCTCGACGTCGAGCTCGGTGAAGACGGCGCCCCGGTGGCTCATGCTCCTGCGGGGGACGATCTCCAGGCCCTCCAGCAGCTCGGCGGTGCGGGGCCGGCCGTGGGTCTCGACGAGCCCCACGACCACGTCCCTGCCGCGCTCGCGCGCCCGGCGGGCCTCGCTGAGCATGGCGTAGGTCTTGCCCACCCCGGGAGCGGCCCCGAGGTAGACCCGCAGACGCCCCCTGGTCACGTGCGGCTCCTGGTCATGACCGGTCGAGCGCCAGGTTGAGCCGGAGCACGTTCACGGCGGGCCGGCCCATGAAGCCGAGCGCCGGGCCGGTGGTGTTGGCCTCGATGAGCCGCCTGACCTCGTCGAGGGACCGGCCGCGCGCCGCGGCCACCCTGGCCGCCTGCAGCTCGGCGTAGGCGGCCGAGATGTGCGGGTCGAGCCCGGATCCGCTCGCCGTCACCGCGTCGGGAGGCACCACGGGTGTCCTCGTGTCGCCCCTGACGGAGACGGTCCTGCCTGCCGCATAGTCCTCACCCGGCTTGCCGCATTCCACCTTGAGGCCATCGTAGGTGGTGACGAAGGGAGCCTCCGGACAGGCCTGGTTGACGCTGACCGCCCGGTCGGGGAAGACCTTCAGCACCGCGCCCACCCCGCTGGGCGTGCAGTACGGCCGGGCGCCGCTGACGCCCTCCAGCTCGCCGATCGCCTTGGAGCGGGCGCAGACCTGGGTGAGCAGCGACTGCCTGCCCTCTTCGACGCCTGGCACCGGCAGGACGTCCAGAACGTCCTCGGGTCCCAGGTTGCTCGCGCTGGTCGCGAGGGGGTCGTAGCCGTCTCCGGCGGCCGACGGACGCGACTGGAAGTACTTCCGGACCGGGTTGCCGTCGGCGTCGGTGAAGGACTGGCCGATGAGCGCGCTGCCCACGTCCTTGCCTCGGGCCTGGACGATCGAGCCGTTGGCGTTGTCGTTGAACAGCGCCTGGGCGACGCCGGTGGTGACCAGCGGGTAGATCAGGCCGAGCAGCACGGTGAGGACGGCGACCGCCCGGATCGCGGCGAGATGCAGACGCAGCCAGCTGGGTAGACGTTCCATTTATGACATCCCCGGAAGGAATCGAACGAACAGATCGATGATCTTGATGCCGATGAACGGCGCGACGATGCCGCCCAGGCCGTAGACGTACAGGTTGCGGCTGAGCAGTTTGGAGGCGCTGGACGGGCGGTAGCGCACGCCGCGCAGCGCCAGCGGGATGAGCGCGATGATCACGAGGGCGTTGAAGACGACCGCCGACAGGATCGCCGACTGGGGGCTGGCCAGGCGCATGACGTTGAGCGCGTCCAGGCCGGGATAGACCGCCGCGAAGATCGCCGGGATGATCGCGAAGTATTTGGCGACGTCGTTGGCGATGGAGAAGGTGGTCAGCGCGCCGCGGGTGATGAGCAGTTGCTTGCCGATCTCGACGATCTCGATCAGCTTGGTCGGGTTGGAGTCGAGGTCGACCATGTTGCCGGCCTCCTTGGCGGCCGAGGTGCCGGTGTTCATCGCCACCCCGACGTCGGCCTGCGCGAGCGCCGGCGCGTCGTTGGTGCCGTCGCCGGTCATCGCGACCAGCCGGCCGCCCTCCTGCTCCTTCCTGATCAGCGCCAGCTTGTCCTCCGGCGTGGCCTCGGCCAGGAAGTCGTCCACCCCGGCCTCGCCGGCGATGGCCCTGGCGGTCAGCGGGTTGTCACCGGTGATCATCACGGTCCGGATGCCCATGCGGCGCATCTCGTCGAACCGTTCGCGCATGCCCTGCTTGACCACGTCCTTGAGATGGATCACGCCCAGCACCCGCGCCTTGCCGTCGGCGACCTCGCCGACCACGAGCGGGGTGCCACCGGACGCCGAGATGCCGTCCACGAGGTGGCCGACCTCGTCGGTGGGGTGGCCGCCGTTGTCGCGTATCCACTTCATCACGGCGGTCGCGGCGCCCTTGCGCACCTGACGTCCGTCCACGTCCACCCCCGACATGCGGGTCTGCGCGGTGAACGGCACCCACGCGGCCTGAGCCAGCTCGCCGGCCTGCCGCTCACGCAGACCGTACGCCTGCTTGGCGTAGACCACGATCGAGCGGCCCTCGGGCGTCGCGTCCGCGAGGCTGGCCAGCTGCGCGGCCTCGGCCAGGTCGGCCGGGGCGACACCGGAGGCGGCCTGGAACTCCGACGCCTGCCGGTTGCCCAGGGTGATGGTGCCGGTCTTGTCCAGCAGCAGCGTGGACACGTCGCCCGCCGCCTCGACCGCGCGCCCGCTCATCGCCAGCACGTTGCGCTGGACCAGGCGGTCCATCCCGGCGATGCCGATGGCCGACAGCAGCGCCCCGATCGTGGTCGGGATCAGGCAGACCAGCAGCGAGACCAGCACGATGCCGGTGACTCCGTCGGCGCCGAGCGCCACGGAGTCCGCGATGCCGGGATTGACGGACTTGGCATAGATCGCCAGCGGCTGCATGGTGACGGTGGCGACCAGGAAAATGATCGTCAGGGCGGCCAGCAGGATGTCCAGCGCGATCTCGTTCGGCGTCTTCTGCCGGTTCGCGCCCTCCACCAGGGCGATCATGCGGTCGATGAAGCTCTCGCCGGGCTTCTGGGTGATCGCGACGATGATCCGGTCGGACAGCACCTTGGTGCCGCCGGTCACGGCCGACCGGTCGCCGCCCGACTCGCGGATCACCGGGGCGGATTCGCCGGTGATCGCCGACTCGTCCACCGACGCGATCCCGTCGATGACGTCGCCATCGCCCGGGATGATCTCCCCGGCCTCGACGATCACGCGGTCGCCCGGCCTCAGCTCACCCGCGCCGACGACGTCCCACGTGAAACTTTCCCCCGCGGAACCCTCACCCACGGAGCGGTCCTTCGCGGAGCCGTCGCCCGTGGAGCCGTCGCCCGTGGAGCCGTCCCTCGCGGAGCCGTCGCCCGCGGTGGCGCCGGGGCGGAGCCGGCGTGCCATGGTGTCGCGCTTGGCCGCCCGCAGCGTGGCGGCCTGCGCCTTGCCCCGCCCCTCGGCCACGGCCTCGGCCAGGTTGGCGAAGAGCACGGTCAGCCACAGCCAGACCACGATGGCCCAGGCGAACACCGACGGATCGAGGATCGCGAGCGCGGTGCTGAACACCGCGCCGATCTCCACGATCAACATGACCGGCTTACGCCACAGCGTGGCCGGGTTCAGCTTCTTCACGGCGTCCGGCAGCGACCTCATCACCTGCTTGGGGTCGAGCAGGCCACCGCCGATCCGGCCGTTCCTCTTCGGCCCCCGGGCCGGTCCCGGCGCCGGGAGCACTGGGGATGACATGTCAGACGAGCCCTTCTGCGAGGGGACCGAGGGCCAGAGCGGGCAGGAACGTCAGGGCCACGAGGACGACCGTGACGCCGACGACCATGCCGACGAACTGCGGCCGGTGGGTGGGCAGCGTTCCGGCGGACGCCGGGACGGGCGCCTGCCGGGCCAGCGAACCGGCCAGGGCGAGCACCAGGATGATCGGCAGGAACCGGCCGAAGGCCATGCACAGTCCGAGGGCCACGTCGTACCAGGGAGTGTTGACCGTGAGGCCGCCGAAGGCGGAGCCGTTGTTGTTGGAGGCGCTGGTGAAGGCGTAGAGCACCTCGGAGAACCCGTGCGGCCCCGAGTTGAGCATGCTCGCGCGCAGCTCGGCCGACCCCATGGCCAGCGCCGTGCCGGTCAGCACCAGCGCCGGGGTGACCAGGAAGTACAGCGAGGCCAGCTTGATCTCCCGGGCGCCGATCTTCTTGCCCAGGTATTCGGGGGTACGGCCGACCATCAGGCCGGCCACGAAGACGGTGATGACGGCGAGGATCAGCATGCCGTACAGGCCGGCGCCCACGCCGCCCGGCGCGACCTCGCCGAGCATCATGTTGGTCAGGGTCATCATGCCGCCGAGCGGCGTGAAGGAGTCGTGCGAGGAGTCGACCGCGCCGGTGCTCGTGAGCGTGGTCGCCGCCGCGAAGGTGGCGGAGTTGGAGACGCCGAACCTGACCTCCTTGCCCTCCATCGCCGCCCCCACGGCCTGCGGCACGGTCGCGTTGCCCGCCAGCTCGAAGACGTTCGTCAGCACCACGCTGGCCAGCGCGATGGTCGCCATCACGGCGAGGATCGCGTGCCCCTGCCGGACCTGGCCGACCATCCGGCCGAAGGTGCGCGGCAGCGCGAACGGGATCAGCAGGATGAGGAAGATCTCGAACCAGTTGGTCCAGCTCGTGGCGTTCTCGAACGGGTGGGCCGAGTTGACGTTGTAGAAGCCGCCGCCGTTGGTGCCCAGTTCCTTGATGGCCTCCTGGCTGGCCACCGGCCCTCCGGTGATCGCCTGGGTGCCGCCGGTCAGCGTGGTGACGGTCTGGGGCTCGGCGAGGTTCTGGATCACGCCGCCGGCCACCAGCACCAGCGCTCCCGCGAAGGCGATCGGCAGCAGGACGCGTACGCAGCCGCGGACCAGGTCCACCCAGAAGTTGCCGAGCAGGTCGGTCCTGTTCCGGGCGAACCCGCGGACGAGCGCGATCGCCACGGCCATGCCGACCGAGGCCGACACGAAGTTCTGCACCGCCAGCCCGGCCATCTGCGTCAACTGGCCCATCGTGGACTCGCCGGCGTACGCCTGCCAGTTGGTGTTGGTGACGAAGCTGATCGCGGTGTTCCACGCGACGTGGTCGGTCACCGGGCCGAGACCCAGGCTGAGGAAGAGCTTGTCCTGCAGGCGCTGCAGGGCGTACAGGACGAGGACGGAGACCACCGAGAACGCCAGGAGACTGCGCGCGTAGACGCCCCACGTCTGTTCGACCTCGGGCCGGACGCCGAGCAGGCGGTAGACGCCGCGTTCGACCCGGTTGTGCCGGGTGCCGGTGTAGACCCGGTACATGTAGTCGCCCAGCGGCCGGTGCACCAGGGCCAGTACGACGATCAGCGAAACGATGAAGATGATCCCGGCGACGGTCGTGCTCACTGGAACCGCTCCGGGAAGAGCAGGGCGGCCACCATGAAGACCACCAGGACGACGGCCACGGCCAGACCGGCGGCGTTGATCGCGCTCACAGGCGCTCCACCGCCTTCACGACCAGCCCGAGGATCGCGAAGACCGCGATCGTCAGGGCGACGAAGATGACGTCGGTCATCCCCACTCCTCGGTTCGGGACAGAGTTGCCTGTCGACCACCAGGACAGGTGGCGACATGGCTAGCAAAGCCCCGGAATCGGGCGGTTTTTCACTTCTTGACGGGTTCCATACGCGCAGCGACAGGAAGTTGACGCGATCTCTACGGAGCGACCCCTCCATGGTGGCGGCGAGGGCACCTCTTGGGGCAAAGTGAAACAGCGTTTCCCTAGGAGGTCGTGACGTGCGTTATGTGATCATCGGCTGCGGCAACGTGGGCATGGAGCTCGCCCGCCGCTGGACCGGGGCGGGCCATCAGGTGACCGGCACCACCACCACACCCGGACGGATCGAGGAGCTGCGGGAGGTCTGCTCCGACGTGGCGGTCCTGCGGGGCAGCGACCGGCCGGCCGTGGAGCGGGTGACCCACGGGGCCGACGCCGTCGTACTGACCGTCAGCCCGCGCCTCGCCCGCTCCTTCGACGCCGGCCAGCGCGTCGCCGAATACGCGGACACGCTGACCGCGAGCGCGCGGACCGCCGCCGAGGCGCACCCTCGGGTGATCTTCACCAGCTCGGTCTCCGTGTACGGCGCCGGCACGGGAGCCGTGGTGGACGAGGAGACGCCGACGACCACCGATCCCGACGCCTCGCCGCGCAACTTCGTCGCCGCCGAGCAGGCCGTGCTCGCCACGGCCGGCGGCGCGGTCGTCCGCATCCCCGACGTCTACGGCCACCCCCGCGACCTCGACTACCCCACCCGGGTCAAGCTCGCCCACGAGATGCTCGGCGGCAGCGTCCCCTTCTCCGCCGACGCGCTGCTCTACCGGATCGACTACCGCGACGCGGCGGCGGCGCTCGACTTCGTGGTGAGCGAGGGCCTGACCGGCATCTACAACGCCGTCCCCGACGCGGTCACGCCTCGGACGAACCAAGAGCTGTTCGGCGAGATCTGCGCCGCCGAGGGGTGGCCGGCGCTGACCTTCCGCGGCGAGATCAGGACGCCGACCGTTCCGCTGAGCTCCGCCAAGCTCCGGGCCGCCGGGTTCTCCTTCGCCCACTGACCGCCCCGGGTCGGCTTCGCCGTACGGCCGGGCAGGGAAGCTTCGCCGTACGGCCGGGCAGGGAAAAGGAGCGGATCGGACCCGGCTGGGCAGGAGACGAGGAACGGATCGGAGAGGATTGGGCGCAGCTCCGAGAAGTCCACCCGAATCGAGGCACCCATGGCATCGGTCCTGATACTCAACGGCCCCAACCTCAACCTGCTCGGCACCCGCAGGCCCGAGGTCTACGGCTCGACCACGCTGGCCGAGGTCGAGGAGCTGTGCCGGCAGGAGGCCGGGAAGCTCGGGCTCGACGTCGACTTCCGTCAGTCCAACCACGAGGGCCAGCTGATCGACTGGATCCAGGAGGCGGGCGCCGAGGTGAAGGCCGGCCGGTCCATCGGCGCGGTGTTCAACGCCGGGGCCTACACCCACACCTCGGTCGCCCTGCACGACGCCGTCGAGAGCGTCGAGCTGCCCGTGATCGAGGTGCACATCTCCAACGTGCACCGGCGCGAGCCGTTCCGGCACCACTCCTACCTGTCGCCGGTCGCCCGCGGCATCGTCGTCGGCTTCGGCGTGTACGGCTACGTCCTGGCCATCAACGGCCTGTTCCAGGCCACCCGCTGACCGTGAGCAGACCGGCCGGCCTGACCGTGAGCAGACCGGCCGTCAGAACCGGCGCGACCGGCGCAGGTCCGGGGGACGGCCGTCGGGATCGACCGCGAGCCGGTACAACGGCATGGCCAGCGCCCGCCTCAGCCGCCCCAGCTCCGGCTGAGGGTGCGGGCGCAGCCGCCCGGGCGGGCGCGCCCCCCGGCGACCACCGCGATGCCAGGACTCCAGGCGCCGCGCCGACTCGGCGAACGCCTCGAAGGCGACCTTCGGATCGCACAGCTCGTCCACGTCGTCCGGGTCGCGGTCGAGGTGCTCGGCGGCCAGCGCGAGCCGCAGCCGCCTGGCGAACACGCGGGCACCGCCGGGCGGGCGCGGGTCCCGCTCCTCGTCCACGACCGCGCAGCTCAGCTCCGAGTCGTACGTCCACGACCGCAGGTTGACGTTGTCGGACCCGACGCTCGCCCACACGTCGTCGACCACGCACGCCTTCGCGTGCACGTACACCGGCGTACCCGCGTGGTTCTCCAGGTCGTAGACCGCGACCCGGTCGCCGCCCGCCTGCCGGAGCCGGGCGAGCGCCTCGCTCCTGCCGATCAGGCTGGCGGGACCGGCCAGCCAGCCGTCCTGGTCGGGGTAGCGCGGCACCACGATGACCATGCGAAGCTCCGGCTCGCGCTCCAGCGCCTCGGCGAACGGCTCGATCACCTCGGTCGACCACAGGTACTGGTCCTCCAGGTAGACGAGCGTGCTCGCCCGGCGCAGCACCTTCTGGTAGGCGCGCGCCACGCTCCGCTCCCCCCTCGGGGCGAACGGGTAGGCGCCGCGCCGGTGGGGATAGGTGCGCAGCAGTTGCACGGCATGGGTCCCGGCCGGGTCCGGCGGCGGTCCGGGCGGGGGCAGCGGCGGCACGTCGTCCATCCGCTGGAAGTGGTCGCGTAATCGCCGGAGCGGCTGGCGGGTCGCGGGGGCCGGGTCCTCCCAGCGTTCGCGGAAAACCTTCTCCACCTCGGCCACGGCCGGCCCGTGGATCGCCACCTGGAGATCGTGCCAGGGCGGGCGCTCGCCGTACACGTCGGGCATGGGCGCGGCCTGCGGGTCACCGCCGTGCCGGGCGTCGTCGCGGCGGCTGTGGCACAGGTCGATGCCGCCGACGAAGGCCACGTCCCGCGCCGAACTCGACGAGTGGCGCAGCACGACGAACTTCTGGTGGTGCGAGCCGCCGGGCCGTACCCGCGTGTCGAGCACGGCCTGCCCGCCGGCCTCCTCGATGTCCGCGCCGAGGCGCCGGTTCTCGGCGGCGCTGAACCGCAGCAGGTCGAGGTGCGATCGCCAGATCAGCCCCCTGACCAGCGCTCCCTTGCCCGCCGCGCGGGCCATCGCGCTCGCCACCCGCGGGCCGCCGTCGCTCAGCCGCTCGTCGGGATCGCCGCGCCAGTCGGCGAACAGCAGCAGGTCGTCGCGGCCGAGCCCGTCGAGCCGCTCCTGAAGTTCGGTGAAGTACGTGGCGCCGTGGGCGAGCGGGCGCACCAGGTTTCCCGTCGACCAGGCGGCCAGCCGGGTGGACGGATTGTCGCGTTCCTCCTCAGTGAGGAACCAGTCCGTGAGCCCCATCCGACCCGGGCTACCCGGTCGCCCTGGGTTCATGCGTCAGCAGCGACCAGACGGCCTCCGGGGTCAGCGGCGTTCTGGTGACCCGGTCGGCGATCTCCGGGAGGGCGGCGGCCAACGCGTTGCCGATGGCGGCGGGCGGCCCGATCGTCCCGGCCTCACCGGCGCCCTTCATGCCGCCGGGCGTGATCGGCGAGGGTGTCTCCAGCATCACGACGTGGATGTCGGGGATCTCGCGCGTCGTCGGCAGGAGGTACTCGCTGACGGGCTGCCCGTCGTCGGTGTAGACGATCTCCTCGGTCAGCGCCATGCCGATGCCCTGCGCGATGCCGCCGCGCAGCTGGCCCTCGACGATGGCCGGGTTCACCTGCACGCCCGAGTCGCCGACGGCCCAGTAGCCCTCAACCTCCACGGCCCCCGTCTCGGGATCGACCGCGACGGCCGCGGCGTGCGCCCCGTAGGCGAAGGTGTAGGCCACGGGGTCGTAGCTGACCCGTTCCTCCAGCCCCGGCGACATGCCCTCGGGCAGGTCCCAGCCGCGCCACGCCGACGTCGCGATCTCCCGGAACGTCAGGGCCGCCTGCGGGTCCCCCTTCACCTGTACGGCGGAGCCCGCGAACTCCAGGTCCTCCGGGGCCGCCTCCAGCCGGTGGGCCGCGATGGCCACGATCTTGTCCCGGAGCCGCGCCGCGGCCTGCGTGAGCGCGCCCCCGCCCACCGCGAGCGAACGGCTGGCGATGGACCCGATCGAGGAGTACGGCGTGACGGCGGTGTCGCCGAGCACCACCCGCACCCGCTCGAACGGCACCCCGACCCGGTCAGCGGCGATCTGGGCCAGCGCCGTCTCGATGCCCTGCCCCATGGCCGCCACGCCCGACGAGACCACGACCGACGCGTCCGGCTCCATCCGCAGCACCGCGGTCTCGTAACCGCCCGCCAGCATGCCGGTCGCCTTCATGGCCATCGACGGGCCCAGACCGGTGGCCTCCACGTGGCAGGAGAACCCGATCCCACGGCGGCGCCCGTCGCCTCCCGCCGGCGGCTCGACCAGGTCGCGGAGCGTCCGCAGGGCGCGCGGATAGTCGCCGGAGTCGTACGGCTGATGGGTCCTGGTGGTGCAGGGCAGTTCGTCCGGCCCGAGAAGGTTGCGCAGCCGCAGCTCCACGGGGTCAACGCCGAGCCGCCGGGCCGCCTCGTCGACCAGCCGCTCGCGGGTCCAGGTGGCCTCGGGCTGGCCGAAGCCCCGGTAGGAGCCGGTCGGCGTGGTCGTGGTGACGACGCCGCGCAGCCGTACCGCGACCCGGTCGAAGCGGTAGGGGCCGGGCAGCATGATGGCCGTCACCGCGAACGGCGAGATGCCGACGTTGGACGGGTGACCGCCGAGGTCGCCGACCACGTCGGCGTGCAGGGCGACGAACCGCCCGTCGGCGTCGAGCGCCAGCCGGGCCCGGTGCACGGCGGGCCGCGCCGGCAGCGTGGCGACCAGCCGGTCGCCGGGCGACTCGGTCCAGCTCACCGGGCGGATCAGCCGCATCGCGGCCAGGCAGACGAGCGCCTCGTCCGGGTAGAGGTGCTCCTTCCCGCCGAACCCGCCGCCGGCCTCGCGGCTGACCACGCGCACCCGGTCCTGCGTCAGCCCGAGCGCTTCCGCGACGTGCTCGCGCACGTGGTGCGGAGCCTGCGTGGACGTGCGGACGGTGAGCTCATCGCCGTCGAAGGACGCGACGATCCCGCGCGGCTCGATGGGGTGGGGCGTGGCCCGGCCGAAGCCGAACGTCAGCTCCACGACGTGCTCCGCGCCCGCGATGGCCTCGTCGCAGTCGGGGTCGCCGAGCACGGAGTCGGTGACCAGGTTCGTGCCCCATTCGGGATAGAGCAGCGGAGCCCCGGGATCCAGCGCCCGCTCGATCCCGATGACCGCGGGCAGCTCGTCGAACTCCAGGTCGACCAGCCCGGCCGCGTCAGCCGCGGCCTCCGGCGTCTCGGCGACCACCAGCACGAGCGGCTGGCCCGCGTAGCGGACCGCTTCGTCCAGCACCGGATAGGACGTGTGACGCTGGCCGGCCGCGAGGGTGACGCAGGGCAGGCGGACGGCGTCCGCCTCGGCCGGGGTGATGACGTCGAGCAGGCCCTCGACCGTCCAGGCCGCCTTGGCGTCGCAGCCGACCAGCCGCCCGTGGGCGATGGGGCTGCGGACCACGACGGCGTGGGCCATGCCCGGCAGCCGTACGTTGCCGACGTATCCGGCCCGGCCGGTGAGCAGCCGGGCGTCCTCCCTGCGCGGTTTCCTGGTGCCTATCTGTGTCCCGTCACCCATGGACCGATTGTGAACTCGCTCACACGGGCGGTCCAGACGCCGAGGGCTACCGGGCGCGCCGCCAGTCGGACACGACGCGCTCGACGTCGAAGGGCATCAGGTTGAGCGGCGGGCCGGACAGTCCTGTCCTGATCGCCTCGCGGATCCTCGCGTTGATCTCCTCCACGATCCGCCTGGCCTCGGCCTCGGTCCGGGCGCCCAACGCGTCGGCCAGGGCCTGCTCGGCCTCCTTGCGCAGGGCGAGCGTCGGCGGCAACGGCATGGAGAGGTGCTCGCTCTCCAGCTTCTGCTTGATCCACCACAGCTCGTCGGTGGCCTCGTTGCGGCTACCCAGAGCCCGCGGGTCTCCCTACGGGTGAACGGGCCGGACTAACGGGAGATCTCGCCGTCCCCATGTGGCTCGCGCACCGCCTGAGTAGACTCGGCGAGGTTCAACCGGCCGACATCTGCACGGAGAGGCTCTCGCCACGGGCGGCGCGCTCGGCCCCGTCCTGTTTGGGAGTCACGTGAGCCGCGGGCTTGTCGATGCGCCGCCTTCCCCGTCACCGAGCACGTCGCGCCGCGCCGGCGTGCGCTGGCTGCACTGGTCGATCGCGATCGCGCTGGCGTTGGTGCTGCTGGTCGTGGGCACCACGGCCGTCATCTACGTCAAACTGACCGGCAACGTCAAGCACATCGAGGTCACCCAGGACGACCTGGGCGCGACCCGCCCGCCCAAGGTGGCGGGCACCGCGATGAACGTGCTGATCGTCGGCTCCGACCAGCGTGACGGCAAGAACGCCAGGTACGGCCGGACCCCGGGCGAGCGCACCGACACGATCATGCTCGCGCACGTCTCGTCCCGGCGTGACACCGCGATCGTGGTCAGCTTCCCCCGCGACTCGCTGGTGCAGCTCCCCTTCTGCCGCGCGAAGGGCGCCCTGCCCGGCCAGCGGCCGCACCTCGGCATGATCAACGAGTCGTTCAACTCCGGCGGCATCACCTGCACCTGGAAGACGATCGAGGCGCTGACCGGCATCCACATCGACCACTTCGTCAAGGTCGACTTCACCGGCTTCAAGAGCATGGTCGACGCCGTCGGCGGCGTCGAGGTCTGCCTGCCGGAGCGGGTCGACGACACCAAGGCGCTTCTCCACCTGCCCGCCGGGCGGCAGACGCTCGACGGCGAGCAGGCGCTCGGCTACGTCCGAGCCCGCTACAGCCTCGGCGACGGCTCCGACATCGGCCGCATCCAGCGCCAGCAGATGTTCATCGCGTCGATGGTCCAGAAGGTGATGAGCGGCGAGACGCTGACCAACCCCGCCAGACTCCTCGGCTTCCTCGACGCCGGCACCAAGGCCGTCACCACCGACCCCGGCCTCACGCCCGGCGTGATGAAGGACCTGGCCGGCAGCCTCCAGGGCCTCACCGCCGGGCAGATCCGCTTCATCACCACGCCGTGGCACTACTCACTGAGCCAGCCAGGCCGCGTCGAGTGGGTCCAGCCGCAGGCGACGCGGCTCTTCCGGCTCGTCGCCAGGGACAGTGGGCCGGAGCGCGTCAAGGGGGGCCAGACGAAGGTCTCCCGGTCGAAGGTCCAGATCGAGCTGCGCAACGGCACCTATCGGGGCGGTCTCGGCTCGCAGGTGGCCGCCGCGCTGGAGCAGCGGGGCTATCACATCACCAAGGTCACCGACGCGGCGCGAAAGCCGCAGGCGAAGACCTTGATTCTCTACTCGCCGAACGGCGAGACGAGAGTGCCCACGCTGGCCAAGGATCTGATCACCGCCACGCCCAGGCCGGTGCCCGGCGCGCGGACCAGCCGCCTGGTGCTGGTCGTCGGCGACGACTGGAAGGGGCTCAAGGCCCTGCGCACGGGTGACACCGACGCGCTCGACGGGTTCGACGCCACCCACGACACCTGCGCCGCGTGACGGTCGCGGAAGCGATGGGTGTGGAGGGCCGGCCGGCCTCGCCGCCGTGAGGTGCGGAGCCGTCCGCGGCCCTCGGGACCCGAGCGGGCTCCGGAGGCCGGACGGCCCGACACGTCACCTGCGCGCGCCGACCAGGCTGGCCCGCGTCATTGCGCGCGCTCGGACTCCTGCTCGGACCCCGCGTTCGCGTGCATCTCGTCTCGCCCGGTGTCCGCGCCTAGTTCCTCGCGGAGCCGATCGTAGTCGATGTTGTGATTGGTGTACTTCAGCTGGCGAGCGACCTTCGTCTGCTTCGCCTTGGCTCTTCCTCGACCCATGGCTACTCCCTAGTCCCCGCGCTCATCCTAGCCAACAACCTTACGACTTGAAGAATTATGCAACTGAACTGGATTAGTGTGGGCAGTATGCACGTGGAGGTCTATCAGGCCAAGGCTGATTTCTTCCGAACTCTCGGCCACCCCGCTCGCATCCGAGTGTTGGAGCTACTCCAGGAAGGCCCGCTTCCCGTCCGGGATCTTCTGACTCAGATCGACATCGAGGCTTCGAGCCTCTCCCAGCAGCTGGCGGTCCTGCGCAGAGCCGGGATCGTGAGCGCCATCCGCGAAGGCAGCACCGTCGTCTACACCCTGGCCACCCCCGAGCTGGCCGACCTGCTCGGCGCGGCCCGGCGCATCCTCACCGACATGCTGGCCGATCAGGGCGAGCTGCTGGCGGAGCTGCGCGCCGAGGTCCCCTGACCGACTCCGGCCGGCGGCGCGGACGGAGCTCCTTCAACATTCCTATAGAGACAGGTCGAAGCTAGAACCTCCTGTCGAGATATGTCAGCATAGGAATATGAGTCTTCGACACGCCGCACTCGGGCTTTTGTCCGAGGGACCCGCGAGCGGATACGACCTGATGAAGCTGTTCGAGGTCTCGCTCTCCAACACGTGGCCCGCCACGCAGAGCCAGCTCTACGCCGAGCTGGGCAAGCTGGCCGACGCCGGCCTCGTGGACGTGGTGGCGGAGGGGCCGCGCGGCCGCAAGGAATACGCGATCACCCCCGAGGGGCTGACCGAACTGCGCCGCTGGATCACCGACGTCGAGCCAGCCAGGGCGACGCGCAGCGACATGCTGCTGCGGGTCTTCTTCCTCGCCCAGATCTCACCCGAGCGGGCCCGCGGCTACCTCCACCGCCAGGCCGAGCTGTCCGGCAAGGAGGCAGAGCGCCTGGAGGGCCTCCGCGGGTTCGTCGAGAGCGGCACCGACAACCTGTCCGTCTACGGCCGCATCGCCCTCGAGTACGGCCTGCGCATCAGCAGGGCGCAGCAGGAGTGGGCCGCATGGGCCGAAGAGCAGATTCGGTAGGCTCTCGCCCATGGTCTCCGAACTGTTCGATCCCAAAGCGTGGCAGGCTGTCGAGGGATTCGACTTCACCGACATCACCTACCACCGCGCGGTCGACCAGGGCACCGTCCGCATCGCGTTCGACCGTCCCGAGGTGCGCAACGCCTTCCGGCCGCGGACGGTCGACGAGCTCTACCGGGCGCTCGACCACGCCCGGCAGACCACCGACGTCGGGTGCGTGCTGCTCACCGGCAACGGCCCCTCGCCCAAGGACGGCGGCTGGGCCTTCTGCTCCGGCGGCGACCAGCGCATCAGGGGCAAGGACGGTTATCAGTACTCCGACGGCACGGTCTCGACCGGGCGGCTGCACATCCTCGAGGTGCAGCGGCTGATCCGGTTCATGCCCAAGATCGTGATCTGCGTGGTGCCCGGCTGGGCCGCGGGCGGCGGGCACAGCCTGCACGTGGTGGCCGACCTGACGCTGGCCAGCGAGGAGCACGCCCGCTTCAAGCAGACCGACGCCGACGTGGCCAGCTTCGACGGCGGCTTCGGCTCCGCCTACCTGGCGCGGCAGGTGGGCCAGAAGTTCGCCAGGGAGATCTTCTTCCTGGGCGACACCTACTCGGCCGCCGACGCCCACCGGATGGGCATGGTCAACGCCGTCGTGCCGCACGCCGACCTGGAGACCACGGCCCTGGAGTGGGGCCGCAAGATCAACGGCAAGTCGCCCACGTCGCAGCGCATGCTGAAGTTCTCCTTCAACCTGATCGACGACGGTCTGGTGGGGCAGCAGGTGCTCGCCGGCGAGGCGACCCGGCTCGCCTACATGACCGACGAGGCCGCCGAGGGGCGCGACTCGTTCCTGGAGAAGCGCGAGCCCGACTGGTCACCGTACCCCTGGCACTACTGACCGGCTCCGCCGGATAGAGATCCCGACGGAATGAGGTGCGTCAGCGTGTTGGGCATGAGCTGGACCGCCGTCGTACACTCGATGGCATGAGCGCCGGACATGCGCATGAGGAGCTTCACCACCTGGTGGATCAGCTGTCGTCCGATCAGGCGCGCCGCCTTCTGAGATTGGTCAAGACAGACCCGGAACTCGCCGACGTCTCACACCAACACGACGAACCGGTCCGCCGTCGTCTGTCCATCGCCGGCATCGGCGCCTCCGGTGAGGGCGATCTCTCAGAACGGGTCGAAGATCTGCTGGCTGAGCGGTTCAATCGGTCAGTGTGACCGCCGTTCTGCTGGATACCGGCCCCTTGATCGCGGTAGTCGATCGGGATGACAAGCATCATGCTTCCTGTGTCCGACTTCTGGAAACCCTGGATGGGCCATTGCTCCTGCCAGCCACGATCCTGATCGAGGCTGGCTGGACCATCAACCGGCACATGGGGCCATCAGTCCATGCTCAGTTCCTCGACCTTGTGACCGACGAGTTCGAACTCGTCGACTTGGTCCCGCAGGATGTCCGGCGAATGGCCGAACTCGTTCGCGGTTACAAGGATGCCCGCCTCGACCCTGCTGATGTCTCCGTGGTCGCGATAGCCGAGCGACTGTCGATCACGCACATCGTCACCATCGACCGTAGAGACTTCTCAGTCAGCTTCTCAGCCCTGAAGGGACTGAGCTTGCAGCTCCTGGCCGTCGGTGGTTTCGACGGTTTGGTCCGCGTCAGGCAGCGTGACTCACTGCCCAGCCCGTCTCACCGCGTGCGGCGATGT